>NZ_MVIF01000053.1 GCF_002086675.1 Mycobacterium persicum | reverse complement strand
CATCCCGAACCCGGAAGCTAAGCCTGTCAGCGCCGATGATACTGCCCTTCTCGGGTGGAAAAGTAGGACACCGCCGAACATACAAAAACACCCCCGGTCTCGGGGGTGTTTTTGCATTCACGAGATTCGTGTCAGTCGAACAAACTCAAATTGACCGACACACGTTTCTTCTCCAACTCGAGCAATGTTTGCTTTCGGTCAAGCCCGCCCCCGTACCCGGTGAGCTTTCCGGTGGCCCCGATGACCCGATGGCACGGGACGATGATGGCGATGGGATTCCGGCCGTTGGCTAAGCCGACGGCACGGGCCGCGCCCGGGGCACCGATCTGTTGCGCGATTTCTCCATAGGATCGAGTTTCCCCGTAGGGAATCGTCAGCAATGCCTTCCATACCCGCTGCTGGAATTCTGTGCCACGCAGGTCCAGGTCGACATCGAAATCGCGGAGGCCACCGGCAAAATAGGCGTCAAGCTGTTCGACCGCGGCTGGAAAGGCACATTGATTCGGTGACCAACCGGATCGGTTCGGCTCATGGGTTTGATCGACCATCCGCAGGTTGGTCAATACGGCGCCGCGCCCGGCCAAGGTCAACGGTCCGATCGGACTGTGGATGGTGCGGTAATGAATCATGCGACTTCCTTGGGAGGTTTTAGTGGCCAACGGTTTACCGGGTGCTCGAGTGTGGTCCATAAATGCTGTGTGGCATACGACCGCCAGGGCCGCCACCGGGCGCTTCGCTCGGAAAGAGCGCGCCCTTGTTCGGGCAGGCCCAGTTGCCTGGCAGCCAACCGAACACCGAGGTCACCGACAGGAAATGCGTCCGGGTCACCCAGGCCGCGCATCGCGACGACCTCGGCCGTCCACGGGCCAACGCCCGGCACGGCCAGCAACTGGTTGCGCGCTTCCGTCCAGTCGCAACCGGCGTCCAGGCTGATCCTCCCGTCAGCAAGGCCGCAGACGAGCGCGCTGAGGGTGCGTCGACGCGCCCTGGGGACGGCCAGATGGACGGGGTCGATCTGCGACAACTGCTCCACCGACGGGAAGGTGTGGGTCAGGGCGCCCGCTGCATCGTGCACCGGTTGCCCGTAGGCGGCCACGAGTCGGCCCGCGTGGGTCCGCGCGGCGTTGGTCGAAACCTGTTGAGCCAGCACCGCCCGCACGGCGAGTTCAGCCTCATCGACGGTACGCGGAATCCGCTGTCCGGGTGCTTTGGCGACCGCTGGGGCCAACGCCGGGTCACCGCTGAGTGCCTCGACCACCGCCTCGGGATCGGCGTCAAGGTCCAGCAGTCGACGGCACCGTGCGGTGGCGGCCGCGAGGTCGCGGAAGTCGTCGAGCACCAGCAGACAGCGAACATGATCGGGTGCCGGTGTGAGGGTGACCAGGCCGCTGCCCAAGGAAAGGCGCAGCGTGCGTCGGTAGGCGCCATCGCGGACCTCTTCGCAGCCGGGGACCGCGCCGGCGGCCAGATGACCGAAGACGCCCTCGTACGCGAATGGTGTGCGGACCGGCAGGCGCAGGGAAATCGCACCTGGGCCACCCTGGTGCACAGTGGTCCCGGATTCGGCGGATCCCATCCGGCTGGCAGCACGCTTGCGCAGCGCCGTCGGCGTGCTGTCGCAGACCAGGCGCACAGTGTCGTTGAATTGCCGGATGCTGGAAAACCCGGCCGCAAAAGCCACCTCACTGAACGGCAGATCGGTGGTCTCGATCAGCACCCGGGCCGTCTGCATCCGTTGTGCGCGGGCCAGTGCCAGCGGGCCGGCGCCCACCTCCGCCCGCAGCAGGCGCTGCAGCTGACGGGTGGTGTAACCGAGACGTGCGGACAGTCCAGTGACGCCTTCGCGGTCCACCGTGCCGTCACCGATCAGCCGCATTGCCCGGGCCACCACATCACCGCGGATGTTCCATTCCGGGGAACCGGGAGACGCGTCAGGACGGCACCGTTTGCAGGCCCGGAAGCCCTCCTGTTGGGCCGCCGCCGCGGTCGGCAGGAACCGCACATTGCGCGCGAACGGCGGCCGTACCGGGCAACTGGGCCGGCAGTAGATCCGGGTCGTCAAGACCGCGATCACGAACCAGCCGTCGAACCGGGCGTCCTTAGCCTGGACCGCTCGGTAGCAACGTTCGAAATCGTCGTGCACAGTTCGACAATTACACCTGATCACCGACATGGCTGGCGGGAAAGCGACATCGTAGTGGGCACAGTCGGGCCGGGCGAGTGGCCGGAGCTCACTTCCCCGGCTTGGCCGGCTCCACGGGCGATGCCAGTCGAGTCGGCTGCTTGTGCCCACGAAGCTTCACGTGCCTGCCCAACGTCCAATGGGCACGCTCACTTTCGCTCGCTGCCTCGACGGTTTGCGCCGAAGCCAGTAACTTGCCCGGGCGTGATTTCGCGCGTTCGCACAGTCGGGCGGCTTCGTTCACCGGTTCGCCGATCACGGTGTATTCGAACCGCTCCTTGGAGCCCACGTTGCCGGCCACCACCTGTCCGGACGCCACCCCGATGCCTGCCTGGCACTCCCGCATTTCCTCGGCCAGCCGCTCAGCCATGGTCCGCGCGCAGGCCAACGCCTGGTCTTCGGGTCGGTCGAGATAGTTGGGGGCACCGAAGATGGCCAGCGAGGCGTCGCCCTCGAACTTGTTGACCAGTCCGCAATGGCGATCGACCTCTTCGACCACGATTGCGAAGAAGCGGTTGAGCAACTGCACGACCTCGGCCGGGGGTTGGCTGGTCACCAACTTGGTCGAGCCGATGATGTCAAGGAACACCACTGCGACATGGCGTTCCTCCCCGCCCAGTTTCGGCCGCTCCCGCTCGGCGGCAAGCGCGACCTCACGTCCGACATGGCGGCCGAACAGATCGCGCACCCGCTCGCGCTCCCGCAAGCCGTCGACCATCGCGTTGAAACCACGCTGCAGCTCACCGAGCTCGGTTCCGTCGAACACCACCAGGTCGCCTCGGAGATCCCCTCGTTCCACGCGCTGCAGTGCCGCGCGGACCACGCGTACCGGTGTCGCCGTGAGCCAGGCCAAGATCCACATCAGGACAAACCCGAAGACCAATGTTGCCATCGACACGATGAGCACACCGACCGCGAACTGGGTCGGCGTGAGATTCCGCATCTCGATCTGGAAGATCGCGATCAGGGCAATGCCGACGATGGGAACACCCGATCCCAGCAGCCAGACCATCATGGTTCGCCCCATGATTCCCGAGGCCAGTCGTCGGGGCGGCGGTCCCGCCTCGAGGGCCTGGGCTGCGACCGGACGCAATGCGAACTCGGTGAGCAGGTAGCTCCCGGTAGCGACCAGGAGGCCGCAAATGGTCACCGCGAAGAGGAAGCGGGGGATGAATACGGTGTTGGCCATGCCGTAAAGCGTCGTCAGCAGCGCCGCGCCGACTCCCCAGAGGATCAGGTCGACGATGGCGACCCGCCAGGGAGTCAGGAAGGTGTTGCGCTCGTCGGCGTGCGTTGGTGGGCGTTCCTCGATTGCCCAGCGCAGCGCGATCACCGTTCGTCGGGTGATCCAATACGCTCCGAGCGCCAAGGCGACCACGATGTAGGCCGGCACAACGGCGAACGACACCCATAACGGGGCATCGGAAAAGACACTCGGCTCGGGAATCGCGACCGTGACCAACAGGATGGAGACCGCTATCCCGATCAGGTTTGCCGCCACCACCATCACCGTCAAGATGACCTGGATGCGGATCCGCCGGCGCCGTTGGTCCTCCGATACCCGGCCGAGCAGCCAGGAGCCGTAGGCGGGGGTCTCTGATAGCCGGCCGCTCTGACGGGTCACCGTCTCAAGTACCCGGCCCAAACGTTGCGCCATACCTTCCTCGGCCACCATTGTGGCGTCAGTCTAATCTCGCATCTTTCGCGTGGCTGACCTGCGGCCCCGAGTCGGTTTGGGCCGGTCCGGACGCCGGCAAGGTGTCGACCTGCGGCCGTAGGCATTTCGGTTCTCGGCGATTCATGTGGTGATCGGGTGCGGCGTCGATCTCGAAGCTCCGAATCCGGCCTACAAATCCGGCAGTGCCGGCAGTGGCGGTTGGCGGCTGGGGTCGCTCCAGTCCGGTCTTGTTACCCGGCTTGTACCGGCGACGCGAGCTGGGTGTGCTGGTCGTGCCCGCGAAGTGTCACGACCTCGCCCAGCGACCACAGGGAACTCTCGTGTTCGGTTGCGCCCCGCACCGTGTCGGCGGTAGCCAGCAATTGACCCGGGTGTGATTTGGCCAGTTCGCAAAGCCGGGCCGCCTGGTTGACCGGCTCGCCGATCACCGTGTATTCGAACCGTTCGTTGGCGCCGACATTGCCGGCGACCACTTGTCCGGATGCCACGCCGATGCCCGCCGGGCACTCGGGCACTTCCTTGGCCAGTCGTTTGGCAATGGCCCGTGCGGCGGCCAGCGCCTGGTCTTCGGGTCGGTCAAGGTGATTGGGGGCGCCGAAGATGGCAAGCGACGCGTCGCCCTGGAATTTGTTGACCAAGCCGCGATGGCGATCGATCTCGTCGATGACGACTGCGAAAAACCGATTCAGCAACTGCACGACGTCGGCGGGAGGCTGGCTAGTCACCAACTTGGTCGAGCCGACGATATCGATGAACACCACGGCGACGTGACGCTCTTCACCGCCAAGTTTCGGCGGCTGGCGTTCGGCGGCGAGGGCGACCTCGCGGCCGACCTGCCGGCCGAAGAGGTCACGCACCCGCTCGCGTTCGCGCAGGCCATGGACCATCGCGTTGAATCCACGCTGCAGCTCGCCGAGTTCGGTGGCGTCGAACACCACCAGATCGCCAGCCAAGTCGCCCTGCTCCACGCGCTTGAGCGCCGCGCGCACCACGCCCACTGGTGCTGCTGTCATCCAGGCAAGCATCCACATCAGAACGAACCCGAAGACCATAACGGGCGTCCACAGGATCAGAACTGAAATTATGTATTCGTCGTTCTCGAGCTCCCAAAACGTATTCTCGAACAGCGCGGTGAGGGCAATACCGGTATTGGGTAGGCCCGAACAGAGCAGCCATACCACCATGGTGCGACCCATAATGCCTGACACCAGGGATCGCGTCGTTGGTCCTACTTCGAGCGCCCGGGCGGCCACCGGTCGCAGCGCAAATTCGGATAGCAAATAGCTGCTGGTGGCCACGAGAACGCCGACGACGCTCATCGAAAACAGGAACCGCGGGATAAACGCTGGGTTGGCCATGCCGTAGAGGGTGGTCCACAACGCCATCCCGAATCCCCATACGAAAAGAACCGCCAACGACACCCGCGCCGGGATCCGGAACATATCGCGTGCCTCGTCTGGGGTGGGTCTGCGTTCCTCGATTGCCCATCGCAATGCGCGAGTTGTTTGCCGGGTAAGCCACAGTGCGCCCAGCACCACAGCGAGCACGTTGTAGGTGGGGACCAGCCCGAAGGACAGCCAATGCGGTGCGTCGAAGATAACGCTCGGTTTCGGAAAGGCAACCGTCAGCAGCAGGGCCGCGATGGTGACCCCGACCAATTGGGCGGCCAGAATGGTGACACTCATCATCACCTGGATACGTATCCGCTGACGTTGCTGGCTTTCCGATGCTCGTCCGAGAAGCCGGGACCCGTAAGCAGGGGTTTCTGACGGCCAGCGGTACCAGCGGGTCACCTTATCAAGCACCCGATCCAAGCGCTGCGCCACGGCCTTCTGGGACGACATTGTGGCAACAGCCTAAGTTGTGGGACCGGCTCTAACTGAATTCTTTTGTCCCGCAGGTCAGGATCGAATTGTCTGAGGTTCGCTGCGGACCTGCAGGAGAGGCGTTTCGCCGGCAGTGCAACCCGAAAACGCCAGCTGCGAGATCGCGACGGCGCTCGACCATCGCAATCCAGGACGGACCCCTCCAACCCGGCGACACCGGCCGGACAAGTCGCATCTTCGAAAACAGCATCCACACAGGCCAATCCGTGACCCAATGCCAGGCCGAGGCTAAGGTAATTTCGATGCGTCTCGTCATTGCCCAATGCACGGTCGATTATGTCGGCCGGCTTACCGCGCACCTGCCTTCCGCGCGCCGGTTGCTGTTGTTCAAGGCCGACGGGTCGGTCAGCGTGCACGCCGACGACCGCGCCTACAAACCGTTGAACTGGATGAGTCCGCCCTGCTGGCTGACCGAGGAGACCGGCACGGAATCGCCGGTGTGGGTGGTCACCAACAAATCCGGAGAACAGTTGCGTATCACCGTCGAGGAGATCGAGCACGACTCGAGCCATGAGCTGGGCGCCGACCCGGGACTGGTGAAGGACGGCGTGGAGGCCCACCTGCAGGCGTTGCTCGCCGAACACGTTCACATCCTGGGTGAGGGGTACACGCTGATCCGTCGCGAGTACATGACCGCGATCGGGCCGGTCGACCTGCTGTGCCGCGACGAGCGCGGGGGCTGTGTCGCGGTGGAGATCAAGCGGCGGGGCGAGATCGACGGAGTCGAGCAGCTCACCCGTTATCTCGAGTTGCTCAATCGCGACAGCGTGCTCGCGCCGGTCAGGGGAGTGTTCGCCGCTCAACATATCAAGCCGCAGGCCCGCACCTTGGCCACCGACCGCGGCATCCGCTGCCTCACACTGGATTACGACCAGATGCGCGGCATGGACAGCGACGAGTACCGGCTGTTCTGAGGGTCACGGCTAAACTTGCGGGGTGGCCCGGCGCCGTAAACCGCCAAACCGGCAGTGGCCGGTCACGCCATCGCCGATGCCGCGCCGGGTCGAGACCGGGCCGGATGGCTACTTGTACGAAGTCCGGGCGATCGCGGCGGCACGAGCGGTCAAGACTTATCGATGTCCCGGGTGTGATCACGAAATCCGTACCGGGACTTCACATGTGGTGGTGTGGCCGGCTGATCGATCGGAAGCTATCGAGGAGCGGCGGCACTGGCATACCCCTTGCTGGGCCAGCCGGGGGACTCGTGGCCCAACCCGAAAGTGGTCGTAGCTGCGGCTCTTAGCGAGCCGGCTCGACCAATTCGATCAGCACGCCGCCAGCGTCCTTGGGATGGATGAAGTTGATTCGGGAATTCGCCGTGCCACGCCGGGGAGCCTCGTAGACGAGACGGACACCCTGCGAGCGCAGCCGCTGGCTCAGGGCGTCGAGATCAGCTACCCGACAAGCGAACTGCTGGATGCCGGGCCCGCGCTTGTCCAGAAACTTTGCGATCACCGATGAGTCGTCGACCGGGGCCATCAATTGGATCTGCGCCGCCCGTGGCTCGCCCGGGACGGCAAGCATCGCCTCGCGGATCCCCTGGTCGTCGTTGACCTCCTCGTGAACGAGGATCATGCCGAGGTGGTCGTGGTACCACTCGATCGCCGCGTCCAGGTCGGCGACGGCGATGCCGACGTGATCGAGCCCGGTCACCAGTGAGGTGGCCACAACCTGACGGGCGTCAACTTGATCGGTGGTCATAACACAACGGTAACCTCATGGAGAAGAATCTGCTTCTCCGGGTTGGCTGGATCGGCCGTTCCCATGCTCATAGGAGGTAGTCATGACGACGTCGGTGATCGTTGCTGGAGCCCGGACACCGATCGGCAAGCTGATGGGATCGCTGAAGGATTTCAGCGCCAGTGACCTGGGCGCCATCGCCATCAGGGGCGCCTTGGAAAAGGCCTTCCCGGGTGTGGAAAACCCGGCGTCTCTGGTCGAGTACGTGATCATGGGCCAGGTGCTCACCGCGGGCGCAGGACAGATGCCTGCACGGCAGGCGGCGGTCGCGGCGGGTATCGGCTGGGAGGTGCCCTCGTTGACCATCAACAAGATGTGTTTGTCGGGCATCGACGCCATCGCGCTGGCTGACCAGCTGATCCGGGCCGGAGAATTCGACGTGGTGGTTGCCGGGGGCCAGGAGTCCATGACGAAGGCGCCGCATCTGCTGATGGATAGCCGGGCCGGCTACAAGTACGGCGACGTCACCGTCTTGGACCACATGGCCTACGACGGGCTGCACGACGTGTTCACCGACCAGCCGATGGGCGCGCTCACCGAACAACGCAACGACGTCGACAAGTTCACCCGGCAGCAGCAGGACGAGTACGCGGCTCAGTCGCACCAGAAAGCGGCCGCTGCATGGAAGGACGGCGTGTTCGCCGACGAAGTGGTGCCGGTGAGCATTCCGCAGCGCAAAGGTGATCCGCTGCAGTTCAGCGAAGACGAGGGCATCCGGGCCAACACGACCGCCGATTCCTTGGCCGGCCTCAAGCCGGCGTTTCGCAAGGACGGCACCATCACCGCCGGCTCGGCGTCGCAGATCTCCGACGGCGCCTGCGCGGTCGTGGTGATGAGCAAAGAAAAGGCCCGCGAGCTGGGACTTTCGTGGCTGGTCGAGATCGGTGCGCATGGAGTCGTGGCGGGCCCGGATTCGACACTGCAGTCGCAGCCGGCCAACGCGATCAAGAAGGCGCTCAAGCGTGAGGGCATCGCGGCGGACCAGCTCGATGTCATCGAGATCAACGAGGCATTCGCCGCGGTCGCGCTGGCCTCGACGAGGGAACTGGGGGTGGATCCCGAGAAGGTCAATGTCAACGGTGGAGCGATCGCCGTCGGCCATCCCATCGGGATGTCGGGAGCACGCATCACGTTGCACGTGGCGCTCGAGTTGGCCCGCCGCGGCTCGGGTTACGGGGTTGCGGCCCTGTGCGGCGCGGGAGGCCAGGGCGACGCGTTGATCTTGCGGGCCGGCTAGGGCCAGCAGCCGTGGTGCGACGTTGCTGGGATCGGCCCGTCCGGTGCTGATGTGATTTTCGTCATATCCGCTCCCCACGGCTGTTGCCCCGGGTTTCCAGCGGCTATTTCCGTCAACATGTGACGTTCGGCGCCACCGGGTGGACGGCGGGCGGGCCCGGCGTGACAGACTTGATGACGTGACACGTCCCCGACCTTCGATCGGGCCTGCCATGGCCGGTGCGGTCGACCTTTCCGGCCTCAAGCAACGAGCTCAACAAAGCGCCGCAACAGGCGGGGCCGCCGGTCGGGCACCGTCTGCTCAGCCGGGTGTGGTCGAGATCAGTGAGACCAACTTCGAAGACGAGGTAATCGCCCGCTCCGACGAGGTGCCCGTGGTGGTGTTGCTGTGGTCGCCGCGCAGCGACGTGTGCGTCGACCTGCTCGACACGTTGTCCGGCCTGGCCGCCACCGACCAGGGCACCTGGCAGCTGGCGACGGCCAACGTCGACGTTGCACCCAGAGTGGCTCAGATATTCGGCGTCCAGGCGGTGCCGACCGTGGTGGCTTTGGCTGCGGCGCAGCCGATCTCGAGCTTCCAGGGCCCCCAGCCTGCCGGTGAGCTACGACGCTGGCTGGACTCGCTGCTGTCGGCGACTGCGGGTAAGCTCAGGGGCCCAACGGATTCGGGAGAGTTCGCAGAAGTCGACCCTGCGGTGGCGCAGGCCCGTGCGCAACTCGAGGCCGGCGACTTCGACTCCGCAAAGAAGTCATACCAGACGATTCTGGATACCGAGCCGGGCAATGCCGAAGCAAAGGCGGCGATCCGGCAGATCGACTTCCTCACTCGCGCAACCGCACAGCGACCGGATGCCGTCCGAGTCGCCGACGCGGCACCGGATGACATCGAGGCCGCGTTTGCGGCCGCCGACGTGCAAATACTCAATCAGGATGTCAGCGGGGCGTTCGAGCGTCTGGTCGCACTGGTGCGCCGTACATCAGGGGATGAGCGCACCCGGGTGCGCACCAGGGTGATCGAGCTATTCGAGCTGTTCGACCCCGCCGACCCCGAGGTCATCGCGGGCCGACGCAATCTGGCCAACGCCCTGTATTGAGACCGCTCCCGCTAAGCCGGCTCCAGCCACAACGCCGACGTGGGCGGCAGTACCAACACCGCTGACGCGGGGCGGCCATGCCACGGGTCGTCAGTGGCGTCGACGCCCCCGAGGTTGCCGATTCCGGATCCGTTGTAGGAGGTCGCGTCGGTGTTGAGGACTTCCCGCCACCGGCCGGCCGAAGGCAGACCCAGCCGGTAGCCGCTGTGCTCGGCGCCGGCGAAATTGAACACGCACGCCATCACCGAGCCGTCGCTGCCGTAGCGCAGGAAGCTCAACACGTTGTTGGCCGAATCGTTGGCGTCGATCCAGGAATAGCCTGCCGGAATGGCGTCTTGGCTCCACAGCGCCGGGTGGCCGCGGTAGATCTCGTTGATGTCGCGCACCAGTCGCAAAATGCCGTTCGAGAAGCCTTGTTCGTCGAGTTGGAACCAGTCCAGACCGTGTTGCTCGGACCACTCGGCGCGCTGGCCGAATTCCTGGCCCATGAACAACAGTTGTTTGCCCGGGTGTGCCCACTGGTAGGCGAGCAGGCTGCGCAGCCCGGCGGCCTTCATGTGATTGTTTCCCGGCATCCGGCCCCACAGCGTCCCCTTGCCGTGCACCACCTCGTCGTGGCTGAGTGGCAGCACGTAGTTCTCACTGAACGCATACAGCATCGAGAACGTCATCTCATGGTGGTGAAAGCTGCGATAGACCGGGTCTCGACTGATGTAGTCAAGCGTGTCGTGCATCCAGCCCATGTTCCATTTCATCGAAAAGCCGAGGCCGCCAAGGCTTGTCGGTCTGGTTACCCCTGGCCACGACGTCGACTCCTCGGCGATGGTGACGATGCCCGGTGCTACCCGGTGCGCGGTGGCGTTCATCTCCTGCAGGAACTGCACCGCCTCCAGGTTCTCCCGCCCGCCGTAGATATTGGGGGTCCAGCCGCCCTCGGGACGCGAGTAATCCAGGTAGAGCATTGATGCCACCGCGTCCACCCGCAGGCCGTCGATGTGGAATTCCTGGAGCCAAAACAACGCGTTGGCCACCAGGAAGTTCCGTACCTCCGGCCGTCCGAAGTCGAAAACATAAGTGCCCCAGTCTAGTTGCTCGCCACGTTTGGGGTCGGAATGCTCGTAGAGCGGAGTGCCGTCGAACCGTCCGAGCGCCCACGCGTCCTTGGGGAAGTGGGCCGGCACCCAGTCCACGATGACGCCGATGCCCGCTTGGTGAAGGGCGTCGACCAGCGCCCGGAAATCGTCGGCGGTGCCGAAGCGCGATGTCGGCGCGTAATACGACGTGACCTGGTATCCCCATGATCCGGCGAACGGGTGTTCGGCCACGGGCAGCAGTTCCACATGGGTAAACCCTTGTGCCACCACGTAATCGGTCAGCTCCCGGGCAAGCTGGCGGTAGCTGAGTCCGGGACGCCAGGAGCCCAGGTGGACTTCGTAGGTGCTCATCGGCTCGAACACCGGGTTGCGCTGGGCGCGCCGGGTCATCCAGTCGGCGTCGGCCCAGGTGTAGTCGCTCACCGTCACCCGCGATGCCGTCTGGGGCGGCACCTCCGCGCCGAACGCGAACGGGTCGGCCCGATCGGTCACGACGCCGTCGGCGCCGTGTACCCGAAACTTGTAGAGGCCGTCGTCCGGGAAACCTGGCCAGAACAACTCCCACACTCCCGAGGAACCCAGCACGCGCATCGGCGCGTCGTTTCCGGTCCAGCCGTTGAAATCACCGATCAGGCTGACGCCCTTGGCGTTGGGGGCCCACACCGCGAACGACGCGCCCTCGACGACACCGTCGGCCGTGGTGAACGAGCGGGGATGAGCGCCGAGGACTTCCCAGAGTCGCTCGTGGCGGCCCTCGGCGAACAGATGCAGGTCGACTTCACCCAGGGTGGGCAGAAAGCGGTAAGCGTCGGCGACGGTATAGGGGTCAGCGCCCTCGTAACTGACCTGCAACCGGTAATCGATCAAGTTGACGAACGGCAGGGCCACCGCGAACAGCCCGGCGTCGATGTGCTGCATCGGCAACTGGTCGTCGCCGACGAGCGCGACGACGCTGACCGCGTGTGGACGAAATGCCCGGATAACCGTGTGGTCGCCGTATTCGTGGGCGCCCAGAATGCTGTGCGGGTTGTGGTGGGCGCCGGCCACCAGGCGCGCCAGCTCGGCGGGGTCAGGCGCCAAGTGTGTCCCGGGCAGTTGATCGGTTCGGCTCTTGGATCTACTCACGTCGCTCACCTCCTGCGCAGCAGTGTGACTCGGGCTTCCTCCGGAATGAGTGGCATGTTGATGACGTGGGCGACTGCTTGCGCCGGGTCGATGCGAACATAATTTGCTTGCCCCCAATTGAATTCCTGGCCGGTTATCTCGTCGCGGACCCAAAACCGCTCGTAGGGCTCCATACCCAGCGCCGCCATGTCCAGCCACAGGGTTGCTTCCTCGGGTCCGAGGGCGTTGAGCGTGAGCACCACCAGGACACAGTCGCCGGTTGCCGGGTCGAACTTGCTATAGGCCAGCATCGCCTCGTTGTCGACGTGATGGAAATGAATGGTGCGTAACTGCTGCAACGCGGGATGCAGTCGTCGAATTGCGTTGAGCTGCGTGATGAATGGCTCCAGTGACCTGCCTTCGGCGAGCGCGCCCGCGAAGTCACGGGGACGCAGCTCGTATTTTTCCGAGTCCAGGTATTCCTCGCTGCCTTCCCGCACCGCCCGGTGCTCGAACAGCTCGTAACCGGAGTACACGCCCCAGGCCGGACCCATGGTGGCAGCCAGCACCGCGCGGATGGCGAACATGCCCGGGCCGTTGTGTTGTAGGACCGCGTGCAGGATGTCGGGAGTGTTGACGAAGAGGTTGGGCCTTCGAAAATCGGCGAATTCGGCGATCTCGTTACCGAATTCGGTGAGCTCCCACTTGGACGTGCGCCAGGTGAAGTAACTGTAGGACTGCGTGAAGCCCAGTTTGGCCAGCCCGTACTGGCGGGCCGGGGGAGTGAATGCCTCGGACAAGAACAACACGTCGGGGTGGATGGTCTTGACCTGACCGATCAGCCACGACCAGAAGTCGGGTGGCTTGGTGTGCGGGTTGTCGACCCGAAAGAACTTGACGCCGTGGTCGATCCAATGTCGTACTACGCGCAGCACTTCGTCGTAGAGCCCCGCGGGGTCGTTGTCGAAGTTGAGTGGATAGATGTCCTGATATTTCTTCGGCGGGTTCTCCGCGTAGGCAATGGTGCCGTCCGGCAGTTGGGTGAACCAGTTGCGGTGTTCACGGGCCCACGGATGGTCCGGTGCGCATTGCAGGGCGAGGTCCAGTGCCACCTCCATGCCCAGGTCGCGCGCCGCGGCAACGAAGTCGTCGAAATCGTCGATGGTGCCCAGGCTCGGGTGGATGGCGTCGTGACCGCCCTCGTCGCTGCCGATCGCCCACGGAGATCCCACGTCACCGGGTGCCGCGGTGGGGTTGTTGTTGCGGCCCTTGCGGTGCACCTTGCCGATCGGATGGATCGGCGGCAGGTACACCACGTCGAACCCCATCCGCGCGATGCGCGGCAGTTCGGCCGCCGCGGTGGCAAAGGTGCCGTGTACCGGTTTGCCGTCGTCGTCCCAACCTCCGGTGGACCGCGGGAACATCTCGTACCACGCCCCGAAGCGGGCCACCGGGCGGTCGACCCAGACGCCGAACTGGTCGCCGCGGGTAACCAGATCCCGCAGTGGATAAGCCTTGAGCAGATCTTCGATTTCCGGGGACAGGGCCAGCGCGGAGCGGGTCACCGGGTCACCGGGATTCCGCAACGCCGCAGCGGCCTCCATCAGCGGCCAGCGTTGCGCGCGCGGCACCCCGGTGGCGGCGCGCTCGAGCAGCGCGGCGCCGATCAGCAAATCGTTGGACAATTCTTTTTCGCCTTGGCCTGCGTCGAGTTTGGCGACCAGGCTATGACGCCAGGTGTGTACCGGGTCACCCCAACCGTCGACGCGGAAGGTCCACAATCCGGCGCTGTCGGGGGTGAACTGGCCGTGGAAGACGTAGGGCTCCTGGCCCATCGTCATCGGGAACAACAGTGGTTTGACGCGCTGCTGCTCGGCGGGCCTGGCGGTCGCATCGGATTCCAGCGCTCGCACCGCCGAGACCCTGCGTACGTCACTGACCAGCGGATAACGCGTGCCGAGGTAGCGCACGACCAGGGTCGCGGCCACTGCTTCGTGGCCCTCGCGCCATACCGAGGCGCTGACCGGCACCACCTCGCCCACCACCGCCTTGGCGGGGTAGGCGCCACATGAGACGACGGGCTGGACGTTATCGATCTCGACACGACCGGGCACCAATCACTCCGTTCTGTTCGCGGCTCGCCCATGCAGGCGGGAAACCCGACCTCGTCCCCCTTGGCCCTGCGGACCGTTCCTGGGCTCGTCACCCCGGGGACGAGCAACAGCGGTGTCACCGGGGTGTCCTTCGTGTGTCGTTGTCTGCTCGTCTTAGCGCCCCATACCCACCCTAGTGTCCGGCCACACCGGCGGGGCCCGACCTGTCGCCGAGTAGCCCGCTTCCAACGGAATCCTCAGTAAGGTAAAGACGCGTGAAAGCCCTCCGCCGGTTTACCGTCCGTGCTCATCTGCCCGACCGTCTTGCCGCGCTGGACCAGCTGTCGACCAACCTGCGGTGGTCCTGGGAAAAGGCCACCCAGGACTTGTTCGCGAGCATCGACCCGGCACTGTGGGCTAGCTGCCACGACCCGGTGGCGGTGCTGGGTGCGGTCAAACCGGCACGCCTGGACGAGTTGGCGCTCGACGAAGAATTCCTGCGCCGGCTCGACGAGCAGGCGGCCGACTTGGCCGACTACCTGAGCCGCCCACTGTGGTACCAGCAGCGCGAGCTGGCGGGTGTCCCCGGGGCACCGGGGCCTAGCCTGCCCACCAGCATCGGGTACTTCTCGATGGAGTTCGGCATCGCCGAAGTGCTGCCCAATTACTCTGGCGGCCTTGGGATTCTGGCCGGCGACCATCTCAAGGCCGCGTCCGATCTGGGGCTGCCGCTGATCGCGGTCGGTCTGTACTACCGCTCCGGATATTTTCGGCAGTCGCTGACCGCCGACGGCTGGCAACAGGAGACCTATCCGTCGCTGGACCCGCATGGGCTGCCGTTGCGCCTGCTTACCGACGCCAACGGTGATCCGGTGCTGGTCGAGCTGGCGGTGCCGGATTCCGGGCAGCTGCGCGCCCGGATCTGGGTTGCCCAGGTGGGCCGGGTGCCGCTGCTGCTGCTGGATTCCGATATTCCGGAAAACGAGCACGAGCTGCGCGGCGTGACCGACCGCCTCTACGGGGGTGACCAAGAACACCGGATCAAGCAGGAGATCTTGGCCGGTATCGGTGGGATAAGGGCGATTCGCGCGTTCACCGCCATCCAGGGATTGCCGGCCCCCGAGGTATTCCACATGAACGAGGGCCACGCCGGATTCCTGGGAGCCGAACGCATCCGGGAACTCATCACCGACTCGGGATTGGACTTCGATACCGCGCTGACGGTGGTGCGGTCCAGCACGGTGTTCACCACGCACACTCCGGTACCCGCCGGTATCGACCGGTTCCCGGTGGACATGGTGCGGCGCTACTTCGGCGATGGCGAGCCGGGGCTGCTGCCGGGCGTGCCGACCGAGCGCATCCTGGCACTGGGCGCCGAGGACGATCCCACCAAGTTCAACATGGCCCACATGGGGCTGCGGCTGGCGCAACGGGCCAACGGTGTCTCGCTGCTGCACGGCAGGGTCAGCCGGGCCATGTTCAACGAACTGTGGCCCGGATTCGACCACGACGAAGTCCCGATCGGGTCGATCACCAACGGGGTGCACGCCCGCAGCTGGGCCGCGCCGCAATGGCTGGAGCTGGGCCGCGAACTGGCCGGTTCGGACTCGTTCGCAGAGCCCGCCGTCTGGCTGCGGTTACAGCAGGTGGATGCCGGCCACCTGTGGTGGATCCGGTCACAGCTGCGCTCGTTGCTGGTGGAGGACGTGCGGGCGCGGCTGCGGCAATCATGGCTGGAACGCGGTGCCTCCGAAGCCGAATTGGGCTGGATCGCAACGGCCTTCGATCCGAACGTGTTGACCATCGGGTTTGCCCGCCGGGTTCCGACGTACAAGCGGCTGACCCTGATGCTGCGTGATCCGGATCGACTCGAGAAGCTGCTGTTGGACCCCGAACGGCCGATACAGCTGATCGTGGCAGGCAAGTCGCATCCGGCCGACGACGGGGGAAAGGCGCTGATCCAGCAGGTGGTGCGGTTCGCCGACCGGCCGCAGGTGCGCCACCGCATCGCCTTCTTGCCCAACTACGACATGTCGATGGCCCGGTTGTTGTACTGGGGCTGCGACGTGTGGCTGAACAACCCGTTGCGGCCGTTGGAAGCGTGCGGAACATCCGGGATGAAGAGCGCGCTCAACGGGGGGCTGAATCTATCCGTCCGCGACGGCTGGTGGGACGAATGGTACGACGGCGAAAACGGCTGGGAGATACCGTCTGCCGACGGCGTGGCAGATCCGGAACGACGCGATGACCTGGAGTCCAATGGGCTCTACAACCTGTTGGAGCAGGCGGTGGCGCCGAAGTTTTACGAGCGTGACGAACGCGGCGTGCCGCCGCGATGGATGGAGATGGTGCGGCACACCCTGCAGACCCTGGGACCGAAAGTGCTGGCTTCACGCATGGTGCGCGACTACGTCCAGCACTACTACGCTCCGGCGGCGCAATCGTGGCGTAGGACCATCGGTGTTGCGGGTGACGGCACCGAGTTCGCCGGGGCCCGTGAGCTGGCCGCCTACCGGCGGCGCGCCGAGGCGGCGTGGCCGCGGATCGAGATCACCGACGTGGACAGCGCCGGGCTGCCTGATACTCCGCTGCTCGGCTCGAAGCTGACCTTGACCGCCATCGTGCAACTGGCCGGCCTGCAACCGGACGAGGTGACCGTCCAAGCAGTGCTGGGCAGGGTCGACCCCGGCGATGTGCTGCTGGACCCGAGCACCGTCGAAATGTCGCATACCGGTACCGACGGTGTGAGCCACATCTTCTCGACGACAACCCCGCTGCCGCTGGCGGGGGCCGTCGGCTACACCGTGCGAGTGCTGCCTCGCCATCCGATGCTGGCCGCCGGCAACGAGCTGGGGCTGGTGACCCTGGCCGGGGGCTGATCAGCCGGCGGCCGACAGTCGCTGCAGCGCCGCGCGGACCTGGGCTGGGTTGGTGGGCTGCCAGAACGGGGGCAGCGAGGCTCGCAGGTAGTCCCCGTAGCGGGCGGTCGCCATTCGCGAATCCAGCACCGCCACCACCCCACGGTCGCTGACCCCGCGCAACAGCCGACCCGCGCCCTGCGCCAGCAGCAGCGCCGCATGATTGGCGGCGACCGTCATGAAACCGTTGCCGCCGCGAGCCGCCACTGCCCGCTGGCGGGCGCTCAGCAGTGGGTCGTCCGGACGTGGAAACGGGATGCGGTCGATCAGGACCAACGACAGCGACGGTCCGGGTACATCGACGCCCTGCCACAACGACAGGGTGCCGAACAGCGAGGTGGCGGCGTCGGCGGTGAACTGCTCGACCAGCGCGGAGGTGCTGTCGTCGCCCTGGCACAACACCGGTGTGGAAAGCCGTTCGCGCATGGCTTCGGCGGCGGCGCGCGCCGCGCGCATCGAGGAGAACAGGCCAAGGGTCCGCCCGCCGGCTGCGGCGACGAGTTCGGCGATTTCGGTCAGCTGCTCGACCGACCCGGTCCCGTCCCGGCCGGGCGGCGGAAGATGGGCCGCCACGTAGAGGATTCCCGACTTCGCATGGTGGAAGGGCGATCCCACGTCCAGCCCGCGCCACGGTGTGTCCGAAGGCTTGTCCGAGGATCTGTCTGACGTCAGGCCCCAGGACGCCGCCATCGCGTCGAAGGTCCCACCGATTGCCAGCGTCGCCGAGGTCAGCACCGTCGTCGAACGGGCGAATATGGCAGTGGCCAGCAGATTGGCGACCGACAGCGGAGCCACCCGCAGCACGCTGCGGGGCGAACCGCGGTTCTCCTCATGGTCGAGCCAGACCACGTCGGTGCGGTCGGGGATCGCCGGTGCGAAGGACGTCAGTATCCGCGACGCGGTATTGGAAATCTCGGTCAGGGCCGCCGCGGCTTCGGCGCGGGCTGACGCCGCCTTCGCGTCGCTGGTGCTGTCGATCGCCGAGCGGGCTGCACCGGCCGCGTCCCGTAGCGCCGTCAGGTATGTCGCCAACTCGTCGTCGAGGTAATCGATGCGCCCGGGTGGCGCGTCGTGGATCGTCGAGGCGAAGGTCGCCGACGCCGCTTCCAACCGCTCCAGCACCTCCGGGGCGACCAGCCGGGCGATCCGCCGCGCGGCCACACCGAGGGTTGCCGACGTCAGCTCCGCGGTGGCCACCGAGGTCACCCGGTCGGCCAGCTCGTGCGCCTCGTCGACCACCAAGAGCCGGTGTTCGGGCAGCACCGAGGATTCAGCAACGGCGTCGACGGCCAGCAACGCATGATTGGTGACGACGATATCGGCGGAACCCGCCCGGGCGCGTGCCCGTTCGGAGAAGCACTCGGAGCCATACGGGCAGCGGGCCACGCCGAGGCATTCCCGCGCGGAGACGCTGACCTGCGACCACGACCGATCGGCCACGCCGGGTTTGAGGTCGTCGCGGTCTCCGGTGCCGGTTGTGGTCGCCCATTCGGTGAGCCGTTGCACGTTACGGCCCAGCGCGGTCACGGCCATGGGGTTGAAGAGTTCCTCCTGCGGCTCGCCGGCCGCGTCGACGTCCGCGCCGCCGTTGTGAACCTTGTTGAGGCACAGATAGTTTCCTCGCCCTTTGAGCAATGCGAATTGCGGCCGGCGGGGCAGGGAAGCCGTGAGCGCATCGGCGAGCCGGGGTAGGTCGCGATCGACGAGTTGCCGCTGCAGGGCGATCGTTGCGGTCGACACCACGACGGGCTCGTCGTCGCCGACCGCACGGACAATCGCCGGAATCAGGTATGCCAGGGACTTACCGGTGCCGGTGCCGGCCTGGACGACGAGGTGCTGGCCGGTCGCGAAAGCCTGTGCCACGGCATTGGCCATCTCCAGCTGGCCGCGGCGTTCGCTGCCGCCCAGGGCTGCCACGGCGACGGCCAGCAACTCGGGAACAGACACCTCAGGCGTGGTTACTCCCTTGTCGAATCGGATCTCAGGGCGTGATCGTCTGGGTCGGGATGGCCGGGTCGCCGGGCGCCAATTTCAGTCCCTCCCAGGGCAGGCTGTGCAACCCCGACGCGACGAGCTTGCGGGCCGACGCCAGCGCAGCGCTACCCGTATCGGCTACCACATCTCCGCCGCGAACCAGCGGGGTGGTCAACACTCGGTGCGGCTCGGTGGTGGTCGGAGGGCGCCCCGCCGGATGCACGATTTCCTCGGTGATGGTGCCCGTGGGCTTCGACAGCCGCAGCGCTTCTTTGCGGCCGCCTCGGGATTCCTTGTGGCTGCTGCGTTTTTGCACGGGCATGCCGTCGACCTCGACCAGTTTGTAGACCATGTTCGCGGTCGGCGCACCCGAGCCGGTGACCAGCGACGTCCCGACGCCGTAACTATCAACCGGCTCCGCGCGCAGCGCCGCGATGGCGAACTCGTCGAGATCGCCGGACACCATGATGCGGGTCTTGTTGGCGCCGAGTTGGTCGAGCTGCTCGCGGGCTTGGCGGGCCAGCACGCCCAACTCGCCGGAGTCGATGCGGACCGCGCCGAGCCCGGTACCGGCGGCAGCGACAGCGTTGGCGATACCGGTCGTCACGTCGTAGGTGTCGACGAGCAGCGTCGTGTCCGGGCCCAGCGCCTCGACCTGGGCGCGGAACGCGGCCAACTCTGACGTAGCCGAGGGACTGTCCCGGTGCGCATAAAGCATCGTGAACGCGTGGGCCGCGGTGCCTTCGGTGGGTATCCCGTAGCGTCGCCGGGCTTCCAGATTGGACGAGCCGGCGAAGCCCGCGAGATAAGCGGCCCGGGCGGCGGCGACCGCGGCGCGCTCATGTGTCCGGCGGGTGCCCATTTCGACCAACGGGCGGCCGCCGGCGGCGCTGACCATCCGCGCCGCCGCGGACGCGATCGCCGTGTCGTGGTTGAAGATCGACAGCACCAGCGTTTCCAGCAGCACGCATTCGGCGAAACTGCCGTGCACCGAGAGCACCGGGGAACCGGGGAAGTACAGTTCGCCTTCCGGGTAGCCGTCGATATCGCCGCAGAAGCGAAAATCCCGGAGGTAACCCAGGGTCTCAGGGTCGAGGAAGTGGGCCAGTAACTCGCACGCCTCGTCGTCGAACCTGAACTGCGGCAACAGCTCCAGCAGTCGACCGGTTCCGGCCACCACCCCGTACCGGCGGCCCGCGGGAAGCCGGCGGGCGAACACCTCCCACGTGGTCCGGCGATTGGCTGTGCCGTCGCGCAGCGCGGCCGCCAGCATGGTCAGCTCGTACTTGTCGGTCAGGAGCCCAGCGGGGACCGAGTCATTCACCCCGCAACCGTATCGGTTCGCGTCGGGGTCTCGGTATCCACCGCAGTGGCTCGCTATCCTATGGCTATGGTTGCTGCATCAGCGCCCGCCAAGCCCGGATCGACCGGGCAACGCGAGTCCGCGCCGGTCGATGTGACGGCCAGTCCGTGGGTGACCATCGTCTGGGACGACCCGGTCAACTTGATGAGCTATGTGACGTACGTGTTCCAAAAGTTGTTCGGCTACAGCGAGCCGCATGCCACCACGCTGATGCTGCAGGTGCACAACGAGGGAAAGGCAGTGGTCTCGGCCGGCAGCCGGGAAGCCATGGAGGTCGATGTGTCCAAACTGCACGCCGCCGGATTATGGGCGACGATGCAGCAGGACCGGTGAGCTTCGAGGGTATCCGGATCCAGCGTGCGCAAATGGAAGCGCGTCGAAACCCGCAACGGCCCTCGTTTTCGGTCCGCCTTGGCTCCCCACGAGGCAGCCCTGCTCAAGAATCTGGTCGGCGCGATGGTCGGGCTGTTCGACGAACGCGAATCGACCACTCCGACAGACGAACTCGAAGAGATTACCGGCATAAAGACCGGGCACTCCGACCGTCCGGGTGACCCGACGCTGCGTCGGCTGCTGCCGGATTTCTACAAGCTGGATCCCGGCGACCCGATGACCCTCGATGCCTCCGAGACGCTCAACGCCGCCCTTCGCAGTCTGCATGAGCCGGCGATCATCGACGCCAAACGCGGTGCCGCACAGCAGTTGCTGCAGACGGTCCCGGAAAACGGCGGTCGGTTCGAGTTGACTGAGTCCGATGCCAACGCCTGGGTTGCTGCCGTCAACGACTTGCGGCTGACTCTTGGAGTACTGCTCAACGTCGGCCCGCAAGGGCCCGAGCGGCTGCCGGCCGACCATCCCATGGCGGCGCATTACGACGTCTACCAATGGCTGACGGTTCTGCAGGAGTACCTCGTCCTGGTGCTGATGGGTAAACCCGCCGGATGATCGCGACGGCAGCCGGATGAACGCCATCACCGACGTCGGCGGCATCCGCGTCGGCCACTACCAGCGGCTCGACCCCGACGCGTCCCTCGGCGCCGGCTGGGCTTGTGGCGTCACTGTTGTGCTGCCGCCACCCGGAACGGTCGGTGCGGTCGACTGCCGCGGAGGTGCGCCCGGAACCCGCGAGACCGACCTGTTGGATCCGGTCAATAGTGTCCGCTTCGTGGACGCGGTACTGCTCGCCGGCGGCAGCGCCTATGGCCTGGCCGCCGCCGACGGTGTCATGCGCTGGCTCGAGGAACATCACCGCGGTGTCGCTGTCGGTATGGGCGGCGCCGGGGTGGTGCCCATCGTTCCGGCCGCGGTGATCTTCGACCTGCCGGTCGGAGGCTGGATTTGCCGGCCCTCGGCTGACTTCGGGTACCTGGCTTGCGAAGCCGCTGAGGCCGATGTTGCCGTCGGGGCCGTAGGCGCCGGCGTGGGCGCGCGCGCCGGCCTGCTCAAGGGCGGCGTCGGCACAGCGTCGACCACGCTGCCGTCCGGCGTGACCGTCGGCGCGGTCGTCGTGGTGAACTCGGTGGGCAACGTCGTCGATCCGGCGACCGGCCTGCCGTGGATGGCGGAGCTGATCGACGAATTCGAGCTGACCAAACCACCCGCCGAGCAGCTCGACGCGCTGGCGCGGCTACCGACGGAGTCCAGCCCCATGAACACCACCATCGCGGTGGTCGCGACGGACGCGGCGCTGAGTCCGGCCGCGTGTGGGCGCGTCGCGATCGCGGCTCACGACGGGCTGGCCCGCTCGATCCGGCCGGCCCACACGCCACTGGACGGCGATACCGTCTTCGCGCTGGCCACCGGTGCGGTCGAGGTGCCGCCGGACCCCGGCATACCGGCCGCTCTTTCGCCGGAAACGGCGTTGGTCAGCGCGGTGGGAGCGGCCGCCGGCGATTGCCTGGCCCGAGCGGTAGTGGCTGGTGTCATCGCCGCCGCGCCGGTGGCCGGAATACCGAGCTACCGCGCCATGTTGCCGGGAGCATTCGGAACACGTACGGAAAGGAACGGCTGAGGTGCTGGTGATTCGTGCCGACCTGGTCGATGCGATGTTCGCCCATGCCCGCCGCGATCACCCTGACGAAGCCTGTGGGGTGCTGGCGGGGCCGGAGGGTTCCGACCGTCCCCAGCGCCATATCCCGATGACCAACGTGGAGCGCTCGCCGACGTTTTACCGTTTCGATTCCGGCGAGCAACTCCAGGTGTGGCGATCCATGGAAAGCGCGAACGAAGTGCCGGTCGTCATCTATCACTCGCATACGGCGACCGAGGCATACCCAAGCCGCACGGACGTCAGCCTGGCCGCGGAACCGGAGGCGCATTATGTGCTGGTGTCTACCCGTGATGCCGAGCGTTGTGAGCTACGCAGTTATCGCATCGTCGCCGGTGCCGTCACCGAAGAGCCTGTCCATATCGTCGAGCAGTATTGAATATCTGTCAGAGTTCCCGCAAAGTCCCGGAAAAGTGCTCAAAGTGCGAGGAAGGCCTGCATGAGCGTCACCGTGTCCATCCCGACCGTCCTGCGACCCCACACCGGTGGCCAGAAGCGCGTCTCCGCGAACGGCGACACGCTCGGCGCGGTCATCGACGACCTCGAGGCCAACTACTCGGGCATCTCCGAGCGGCTGATCGATAATGGCAAGCTGCACCGCTTTGTGAACGTCTACGTGAACGACGAGGACGTGCGGTTCTCCGGTGGTCTGGACACGGTGCTGTCCGACGGCGACTCGGTCACCATCCTGCCCGCCGTGGCGGGCGGGTAAGCGGAGCGCATGGCGCGATACGACTCGCTGCTACAGGCACTGGGCAACACCCCGCTGGTGGGTCTGAAGCAGCTGTCCCCGCGCTGGGCAGACGAGGCCGACGCAACCCACGTGCGGTTGTGGGCCAAGCTCGAAGACCGCAATCCGACCGGATCGATCAAAGACCGGCCGGCGCTGCGGATGATCGAACAGGCCGAACTGGACGGGCGGTTGTCGCCCGGCGCCACCATCATCGAGCCCACCAGCGGCAACACCGGTATCTCGCTGGCGATGGCCGCGCGGTTGAAGGGCTACCGGCTGATATGCGTGATGCCCGAGAACACCTCGCTGGAACGGCGTCAGCTGCTGGAACTCTATGGCGCGAGAATCATTTTTTCGCCGGCCGAGGGCGGATCCAACACAGCGGTGGCCACCGCCAAGGAGC
Organism: Mycobacterium persicum; assembly: GCF_002086675.1. Taxonomy (GTDB): domain Bacteria; phylum Actinomycetota; class Actinomycetes; order Mycobacteriales; family Mycobacteriaceae; genus Mycobacterium; species Mycobacterium persicum. The sequence continues at coordinate 13,823 of NZ_MVIF01000053.1, read as the reverse complement.
TTGCCGCCGCCAACCCGTCGTGGGTGATGCTCTACCAGTACGGCAATCCGGCCAACGCGGACGCGCACTACTGCGGCACCGGTCCCGAGTTGCTGGCCGACCTGCCCGAGATCACCCATTTCGTCGCCGGCCTGGGCACCGCCGGCACGCTGATGGGTACCGGCCAGTTTCTGCGCGAGCGGGTTCCCGGTGTCGAGATCGTGGCGGCCGAGCCACGTTACGGCGAGGGGGTGTACGCGCTGCGCAACATCGATGAGGGCTTTGTCCCCGAACTGTATGACCCTGAGGTGCTGACCGCGCGATATTCGGTGGGCGCGTACGACGCGGTGCGCCGTACCCGTGAACTGGCCGCGGCCGAGGGCATCTTCGCGGGTATCTCGACGGGCGCGGTGCTGCACGCCGCACTGGGAATCGCGGCCAATGTCGTCCAGTCGGGTAACCGCGCCGACATAGCCTTGGTGGTTGCCGATGCGGGGTGGAAGTATCTGTCGACCGGCGCCTATGTCGGTAGCCTTGCTGATGCCGAGAACGCTCTGGAAGGGCAGCTGTGGGCATGACCCGCGCCGGCGACGATGCGGAGTGAAACGACGAGGAGGAGCGGCGCCAATGACCGGGAATCCGCGCACACCCGCGAAGCAGCCGGAAAAGCGCCCGCGCTGGATCGTCGGCGGGGCGACCATCCTCACCTTCGTCGCGCTGCTGTATCTCGTTGAGCTGATCGACCAGTTGACGCGGCATTCGCTGGACGTCAACGGCATCCGCCCGCTGAAAACCGACGGGTTGTGGGGCATCGTTTTCGCGCCGCTGCTGCATGCCAACTGGGCACACCTGATGGCCAACACCATTCCTTTACTGGTGTTGGGATTCCTGATGACGCTGGCCGGATTGTCGCGGTTCGTCTGGGCGACGGTGATCGTGTGGATTCTGGGCGGCTTCGGCACCTGGCTCATCGGAAATGTGGGCAGCAGCTGCGGTCCGACCGACCACATCGGAGCGTCCGGGCTGATCTTCGGCTGGTTGACCTTTCTGCTGGTGTTCGGCCTTTTCGTGCGTAAGGTGTGGGACATCGTCATCGGTTTGGTGGTCTTGTTCTTCTACGGTGGCGTCTTGCTGGGAGCCCTTCCGCGGCTGGGCATGTGCGGCGGGGTGTCATGGCAGGGCCATCTGTGCGGTGCGCTTGCCGGGGTGGTGGCCGCATATCTCTTATCGGCGCCGGAGCGTAAAGCCCGCGCACTGAAGAAGGCCGGCAACCGCCAGTTGCGTCCGAAGACATGAGCTCGCCGTTGGCGCCCGTCGGAGTCTTCGACTCCGGCGTCGGCGGACTGACCGTCGCGCGGGCCATCATCGACCAACTGCCCGACGAGGACATCATCTACGTCGGTGATACCGGCAACGGCCCCTACGGTCCACTGACCATCCCGGAGATCCGCGCACACGCGTTGGCCATCGGCGACGACTTGGTCGACCGGGGTGTCAAGGTTTTGGTGATCGCCTGCAACTCGGCGTCCGCGGCCTGCCTGCGAGACGCGCGGGAGCGCTACGACGTGCCCGTCGTCGAGGTGATCCTGCCGGCCGTACGCCGCGCCGTTGCCGCCACCCGCAACGGTCGCATCGGGGTGATCGGCACTCGCGCGACCATCACCTCCCACGCCTACCAAGACGCGTTCGCCGCCGCGCGCGCCGCCGAGATCACCGCGGTGGCCTGTCCGCGGTTCGTGGATTTCGTCGAGCGCGGGGTCACCAGCGGCCGTCAGGTGTTGGGGCTGGCGGAGGGTTACTTGGAGCCGTTGCAGCGTGCCGGGGTGGACACTCTGGTGCTCGGTTGTACGCACTACCCGCTGCTGTCCGGGCTCATTCAACTGGCGATGGGAGACCACGTCACGCTGGTCTCGAGCGCCGAGGAGACCGCCAAAGAAGTTCTCCGGGTGCTGACCCAGACCGACCTGCTGCGCCCGCACGATGCGCCGCCGGCTACCCGGGTGTTCGAAGCCACCGGCGACCCGGAAGCGTTCACCCGGCTCGCGGCGCGATTCCTCGGGCCGGCGATTACCGGAGTGGCAGCCGTTCATCATCCGCCTGTCAAATAGCGTCACGCGAGATTCTGCTCACCTATTGCGGCAATGTTTTTCTCATCGCGGTAATGGGCATGGCACAGTAGTGTCCGTGCGAATAACCGTGCTCGGATGCTCCGGCAGCGTCGTGGGTCCGGATTCGGCCGCGTCGGGTTATCTGCTCCGGGCTCCGGACACCCCGCCGATGGTCATCGACTTCGGTGGCGGTGTGCTCGGAGCTCTGCAACGACACTTGGATCCCGGGTCGGTGCATGTGCTGTTGTCGCATTTGCACGCGGACCACTGTCTGGATATGCCGGGCTTATTCGTATGGCGCCGTTATCACCCCACGCCTCCCAAGGGCAAGGCGTTGTTATACGGCCCGAGCGACACCTGGTCCCGCCTGGGGGCAGCGTCGTCGCCCTACGGCGGCGAGATCGACGATTGCTCGGACATCTTCGACGTCCGCCACTGGGTGGACGGCGAGCCGGTGACGTTCGGCGCGGTTACCGTGGTGCCCCGGGTCGTTGCCCACCCGACCGAGTCCTACGGCATGCGGTTCACCGATTCCACCGGCGCCTCATTTGCCTACAGCGGCGACACCGGCATCTGTGACCAGCTCGTCGAGCTGGCTCGCGGTGTCGACGTCTTTCTGTGCGAGGCCTCCTGGACACACTCACCGGACCGTCCGCCGGACCTACATCTGTCCGGCACCGAAGCCGGAAGGGCCGCGAGGCGGGCCGGCGTCCGCGAGCTCCTGCTGACCCACATTCCGCCATGGACATCGCGCGAGGACGTCATCACTGAGGCCAAGGCCGAGTTCGACGGGCCCGTACACGCGGTGGTATGCGGCGAGACTTTCGAAGTCCGGCGGGCCTGAAGCTTGCTGGCGAAGGCGGTAGTTCGGCGCAAATGAGCACACCGGCAGAGGCTCAGCGCTTACGAGACCTCAAGCTGTTGCGGCGCGCTCGGGACAGGATCGACCGGGAGTATGCACAGCCGCTGAACGTCGAGGCGCTCGCCCGGAGCGTGAATATATCCACCGGGCACTTCAGCCGTCAGTTCAAGCTCGCCTATGGCGAATCGCCGTATTCGTATCTCATGACGCGGCGCATCGAGCGCGCGATGGCGCTCTTGCGTCGCGGCGACCTTAGCGTCACCGAGGTGTGCTTCACCGTCGGTTTCTCATCGCTGGGCACTTTCAGCACTCGCTTTAGCGAGCTGGTCGCCATGCCGCCCAGCCTTTATCGAGAGCGGACGGCAGGCGCCGCGAAGGGCATCCCGGCGTGCCTGCAGAAGCAGGTGACCCGACCGATCAGGAATCGAGAAGCCTCGGTTACCGAGCTGCACCTAGCGTGAGCGTCATGGACATCACCATTCACTCGAGCTTCCTTCCGCACGAGGACCCGCAGGAATCGCTGGCCTTCTACCGCGAGATTCTCGGCTTCGAGGTCCGCCTCGACGTCGGCAAGGGCAAGATGCGCTGGATCACGCTCGGTCCTCCCCATCAGCCCGACACCTCCATCGTCTTGTACCCGCCGAATGCCACCCCCGGCATCACCGACGAGGAGCGTCGCACCATTGCCGAGATGATGGCCAAAGGCAGCTACGGCACCCTGCTCCTGGCAACCAAAGATCTCGATGCCACGTTTGAGCGGCTGCAGACCTGCCTGCACGACGGCCAAGGCGAGGTGATTCAGGAGCCGACGGATCAGCCGTACGGAGTTCGCGACTGCGCGCTGCGTGATCCCGCCGGCAATCTGATCCGCATTCAACAGGTGAACTGAACCCATGAGCGACGCGACGCAGAACATCGACACGCGGATAGCCGAGCTGGCCGACTGGCGGGGCAACACGCTCGCGCGGATCCGCACGCTCATCAAGCAGGCCGATCCGGACGTCATCGAGGAGGCCTCGACAGCAATACCCGGCGTGCTATCGACATTCGCGAGGGCGATTCCCTCGACGAAAACGCATCGCATGTGCCGGTCTGCTGGCCGCCGAGCCGCCCGACCCTCGAGGGTGTACACGTGGCGGCCTGACCGGTGTTTGGGTTCACCTGAGCGCACATTCAAAGCCGTGGACGCACAGTCGCCGCCGTGGACGCACATTCGATGGGTGTGGGGTGCCCGCTAGGGTTGGCGTCGTGTCCAAACGAGAAGACGGCCGCCTCGACGACGAGCTTCGTCCGGTGGTCATCACCCGCGGGTTCACCGAAAATCCCGCAGGCTCGGTGCTGATTGAATTCGGTCGCACCAAGGTCCTGTGTACCGCCAGCGTCACCGAGGGGGTTCCGCGCTGGCGCAAGGGATCTGGCGTGGGATGGCTCACCGCCGAGTACGCAATGCTGCCGTCGGCCACTCATACGCGCTCGGATCGCGAATCGGTCAAGGGGCGAGTCGGTGGCCGCACCCAGGAGATCAGTCGCCTGGTCGGTCGGTCGCTGCGGGCGGGCATCGACTTGGCGGCCTTGGGGGAGAACACCATTGCGGTCGACTGCGACGTGCTGCAAGCCGACGGGGGTACCCGCACGGCGGCCATCACGGGTGCCTATGTGGCGCTGGCCGACGCCGTGACCTACCTGGCGGCGGCCGGCAAACTGTCTGATCCCCGGCCGTTGTCGTGCGCCATCGCCGCGATCAGTGTGGGGGTGGTCGACGGCCGGATCCGGGTCGACTTGCCGTACGAGGAAGATTCCCGAGCCGAGGTCGACATGAATGTCGTCGCCACCGACACCGGGACCCTGGTGGAGATCCAGGGCACCGGCGAGGGCGCGACGTTCCCGCGGTCGACGCTGGACAAGCTGCTCGACATGGCGCTGGGCGCGTGCGACAAATTATTCACCGCTCAGCGGGAGGCGTTGGCGCTGCCGTATCCAGGTGTCCTGCCCGAAGGACCGCCACCGCCGAAAGCGTTCGGAAGCTGACCCAGGTAATCACCAATCGGAACACTCAAGCCTCGAGACTATGTCTTTGCTGCTGATCACCCGGCAGTGCGGCACCGCCCGGATTGGTCGGCCGTAGCGTTTGCCATTGTCGTCGACTCAATGCGGCTGGCTAGAGGCGCGCACAATACAGTTATGATAGGCTTCTCCACGTCCAATTGAGTTTTGCCAAAATCAATTGTTTTAGGATTAATTGATGGCCAGTCGGCAAGTCCCACTTGAACATGCCTTTCTCAACCACCCGTGGTGGGCAGTGGGACAGATGACGCATGCACATGCGGAACCGCGCATCAACGAAACCGCAACCCGTGCGAGAGCGGGTCTGCTAAATATTATCTCCGCAATCACGATCGCATTATTGCTGATGCGTCCGGAAACCGATCCGGTGATTATTATTGGTCCGCTCGTGCTTTTTGATATGTTGGCTGCGGCGGCTACCGGATTAACTCCATTCAGCCCCACTGGCGTTCTGGGCACCGCGTTGACAATGGGAATTCGACCGGTGTGGAAACCAACGCGGCCGAAACGGTTTGCATGGTTACTCGGTGGCAGTTTAGCGGCGACGTGTCTTGCCATGCGCCTGTTCGGCGCGTCGCCCCTGGCGCTGGCGGCTGTTGTCGCGGTCTGTTTTGTCCTGACGTGGTTGGAGGCGACGCTGGGGTTTTGTGTGGGCTGTTACCTGCACAAATTGATTTGGGGTTGTGAAGAATGCGAAGTCCGCTATGTCAGGGAAATAGCGCCACGACCAGCGCTGAACCCCGAAAGTCCAGCAATCAACCTGGAAAGTCGCGCGTAGGCCCGGGGCCTGATGACTGTGTTTCGGATTGATTGGTGACCAAGCTGTTGGTTGCCAGCCGCAACCCCAAAAAGCTGGCCGAACTGCGCAGGGTGCTCGACGGTGGCGGATTGTCGGGGGTGACATTGGTGTCGCTCAATGACGTCGCGTCATTCGACGAGACACCCGAAACCGGTGCGACATTCGAAGATAACGCGCTGGCCAAGGCGCGCGACGCGTTCGCCGCGACCGGTATGGCCAGCGTCGCTGACGACTCCGGTTTAGAGGTGGCGGCACTCAACGGCATGCCCGGGGTGCTGTCGGCCCGGTGGTCCGGCAATCACGGCGACGACGCGGCCAACACCGCCCTGCTGTTGGCCCAGTTGCGCGATGTGCCCGACGGACGGCGCGGTGCGGCATTCGTCTCGGCCTGCGCATTGGTCTCGGCGTCCGGCGAAGTCGTGGTGCGTGGCCAGTGGCCCGGCACGATCGCGCGGGAGCCACGCGGTGCCGGCGGGTTCGGCTACGACCCCGTCTTCATTCCCGACGGCTATCAGCTGACCGCGGCGCAACTGAGCCCTGAGGAGAAGGATGCGATGTCGCATCGCGGCCGCGCGCTGAGGCTGCTACTGCCGGAGTTGCGAGCCCTCGCCTAGACAGTGCCGCCCTCTAGAGGTTGTAGCGCGCCTTGACGTCCCTGGTTTGAAAATGTTCGACGATGATGCCCAGTAGCGGGATGGTGCCGGCGAGCAGGACACCGACTGTCTTGCCGATCGGCCAGCGAACTTTCACGGCGAGATTGAAGGCGGCCAACACGTAGACGAAGTAAACCCAACCGTGCACGATCTCGATCCAGCGAATCTCGTGGTGGAAGACCAGGTGGGAGATCAGTTCATAACAGAGGGCGATGAGCCAGATACCCGTCGTCCACGCCATCACGCGATAGCCAAGCAGCGCGGTACGGATCTTTTCCGCCGGAAAGATAGTGTTCCGCTGCGTTTCGGGTGTCTCAGGCGTCGTCATGCGCTGTTCCTGTTCTGCCTGTCGGCATCGTGCTTCGCGAGTTCGGCCAAGTATGCGTTGTACTCCTGTAGGGCAGGATCGTCGGAGGGCTGTGGCGCGGGCGTGGGCCGTTCGGGCAACAGTCCGGGTGGTATCTCGGTCATGGCGTTTGGCGGCTCCGGCGGCACCTCTTCATAGCGAACGAACTTGCGGTACGCGTAGATGCAGAACCAGGCGAACATCGGCCACTGCAAGGCGTATCCCAGGTTCTGGAAGGTGCCGGACACCGACTGGAATCTGGTCCACTGCCACCAGCCCAAGGCCAGACACCCGCACGCGGCGACGATCGCCAGGGCGATCAGCGCGGGCCTGCGACGATGCGTAGTCGACACACTTAGACGGTACCGCGACGACGCGTCATAACTGGGGTCCGTCGAACTCGTCGAGACGCGCGAGCCAGGGAAATAAACGTTCCGCGGTATACGGCGATGATGTAATGGGCTCGGCCGTGTCCAGGGGACCCAAGTCGTCGAGTGCCCCGGTGAACGAGTGCTGCGCCCTCGGTGAATGTTGGCGACTAGCCGGCACCCGTCGCTGTCGATCAGTCCGCGAACAACTCCACGGATCGCGCTCGCGGGCTCCTTTCGGTGTGCTGAACCCAAGCGAGGAGAGACCACTGACCGACTCGCCTGGCGAGCCGGGCGGTACGATCGGCAACGCTGCGGGCGTGGCGGAATTGGCATACGCGATGGTTTTAGGTGCCATTGCTCGAGAGAGCTTGAGGGTTCGAGTCCCTCCGCCCGCACCCTCGCGATTGGTGTGTTGGTCGACAATCGCTGACCCCAGGGTGGGAGCTGCAGCAGGCAGACCGGCGATTCCCCGCTATGCCGCGAGGTGACGCCGCAGCGGCTACACACCGTGAAACCTGTTGGCGCAATTGCTGGCTGGGAATGCCAGCGGCCGTTCGGATTGCCCGCACCGGGATTTGCTTTTTGCCGGTAGGCCGCCCGCGGTGACGACGACAACGAGCTGTGGATGCTGCTCCGGGTTGTCTGGCGATCCGTGGCGTCCTGGCCGGCACGCGTCTCATCTGAATGGGCATGATCTATGTTCATGAAATGGCGACTTATTCCACTGCACGTATTGCGCTTGGCGCATCCCGCGCTGCCGTCGGTCTCGGCAGCTGGCTCGCCCCGGACCTGACGGCGCGCCTCTTCGGCATTGACCCCGGGACCGCAAATCGCTTCCTGACAAGGCTTTTCGGGGCCCGAGAACTCGCCCTGGCGGTGGCGTTGCTCGCGGCCCCGCCCGGTGCGGTTCGGGCGGTCGCGGCGGCGGGCGCGGCGATCGACACTGTCGACGCGATCGCGGGATTTGATGAGGGCCGGCGCGGAAACCTCAGCACACAGGCGATTCTGTTGGGCGCAGGCGGCGCACTGGTTTTCGCCGCGCTAGGGTCTTCCGTGGCATGCGAGAGCCGCTCTGACGACGGTTGAGTGACGCGGCTTTGCCGCAAGCCCAACTGCGCGGCGTGTCGAGGGGATAGCAGATGCTGCCGCCCAGTCGTTGGGCTACCGCCAGCGGGGCGATCTTCCGATCCGCGATCTGGCTGACGCCGTGTGGCGCCGAGTTCAGCGCTGCGCCGCTCGCACCAGGTTCGACCCGACGATCAGCCGCTGAATCTCACTGGTGCCCTCGTACAATCGCAGCAGCCGAACATCGCGGTAGATGCGTTCCACCGGGACGCCGCGCATGTAGCCACTGCCACCATGAATCTGCACCGCGAGATCGGCCACCTTTCCAGCCATTTCGGTGCAGTAGAGCTTCGCCGCCGACGGCGCGATGCGGCGGTCCGCTCCCGACACCCATAGCCGAGCGGCATCGCGAACCAGCGCGCGTCCGGCCAGCACGCCGGTCTGCTGATCGGCCAGCATCGCCTGCACCAACTGAAAGTTCCCGATCGGCGTGCCACCCTGCGTCGCCGTGGTGGCATAGGCCACGGATTCGTCGAGTGCCCGTTGAGCCGTGCCGACCGCGATCGCGGCAATATGCACCCGGCCGCGTGCCAACGATGTCAGGGCAGCTCGATAGCCGATGTCCTCACTGCCGCCGATCAGCGCCTCGGCGTCGACCCGGACGTCGTTGAAGTTGACGTCGGCTGTCCACGCCCCTTCCTGGCCCATCTTGGCGTCCTTGACACCGACTTCAACTCCTGCCGCGTCCGCGGGAACCAGGAAGACCGCGATGCCGGCGCTCCGCTCGTCGGCCGGCCTGGTCCGCGCGAAAACCACGAACAAACCGGCGACCGGTGCATTGGTGATGAAGCGCTTCTGCCCCGAGATCACCCAATTGCCGTGGTCCCGAACGGCTTTGGTACGCAATCCGGCCGGATTCGACCCGGCGCCGGGTTCGGTCAGTGCGAAAGAGGCGACGACGTCGCCGGAGGCCATCGGTCCCAGCCAGCGGGCTTTCTGCTGGTCGGTGCCGAAGCCGACCAGTACCTGCCCGGCAATGCCGTTGTTGGTGCCGAACATCGACCGCAACGCCAGCGAGGTGTAGCCCAATTCCATGGCGAGTTCGACGTCCTGCGGCAGGTCGAGGCCAAGCCCGCCCCACTCTTGTGGAATCGCGTAGCCGAACAATCCCATCCTCTTGGCATGCTCACGCAGGTCGTCCGGCACCCGGTCGTTGTCCAGGATTTCCTGCTCACGCGGAATCACGGCGGTGCGGACGAAGTGACGGGTCTGGGCGAGGATCTGCCGAAAGTCCTCGTCGCTGACTGTCACGGGCATCGGCCCATCATATATGAAATATTATATTTGAATGGTGGGCGCCCGACTGCGGGCAGGACAGTGAGGAATTGTTGATGTCATTGCTGAACGGTCAGACCGCGGTGGTCACCGGCGGAGCCCAAGGACTGGGCTTGGCCATTGCCGAGCGATTCGTCGCCGAGGGCGCGCGCGTCGTGCTCGGTGATGTCAATCTCGAAGCGACCGAGGCCGCGGCACAGAAGCTGGGCGGCGATGCAGTAGCCGCGGCTGTGCGGTGCGACGTGACCAAAGCCGACGAGGTCGAAACGCTCATCCGCAGGGCCGTCGAGTTTTTCGGCGGTCTCGACGTCATGGTCAACAACGCCGGCATCACCCGAGACGCGACCATGCGCAACATGACCGAGGAGCAGTTCGACCAGGTCATCAGCGTACATCTGAAAGGCACCTGGAACGGCACCCGGCTGGCGGCGGCCATCATGCGCGAAAACAAGCGGGGCGCGATCGTGAACATGTCCTCGGTGTCGGGCAAGGTCGGGATGGTGGGCCAGACCAACTACTCCGCGGCTAAAGCCGGGATCATCGGGATGACCAAGGCCGCCGCCAAAGAGCTTGCCCACGTGGGTGTTCGAGTCAACGCCATCGCCCCCGGATTGATTCGCTCGGCGATGACGGAAGCAATGCCGCAACGCATTTGGGACCAGAAATTGGCCGAGGTTCCGATGGGCAGAGCGGGTGAGCCCAGCGAAGTCGCCAGCGTCGCCTTGTTTTTGGCCTCTGACCTGTCCTCGTACATGACCGGAACGGTGCTCGATGTCACGGGCGGGCGGTTCATATGACTGACGCTGTCATCTGTGAGCCGGTCCGCACGCCGATCGGCCGCTACGGCGGAATGTTTAAGTCGCTCAGCGCCGTTGAACTCGGCGTCGCCGTGCTCAAGGGACTGCTCGAGTGGACCGGTCTGCCGCCCGATGAGGTGCAGGAGGTGATCCTGGGGCACTGCTATCCCAGCAGTGAGGCACCGGCCATCGGCCGGGTGGTCGCATTGGATGCCGGGCTGCCGGTCACGGTTCCCGGTATGCAGGTCGACCGCCGCTGCGGTTCGGGCCTGCAGGCTGTGATCCTCGCCTGCCTGCAGGTGAGCCATGGCGACACCGACCTCGTCATCGCCGGCGGCTGCGAAAGCATGAGCAATGTCGCGTTCTATTCCACCGATATGCGCTGGGGCGGCGCCCGCGGTGGTATCCGGGTGCACGACGGGCTGGCCCGCGGCCGCACCACGGCCGGAGGCCGGCATTATCCGGTGCCGGGCGGGATGCTGGAGACCGCCGAGAATCTGCGCCGCCGGTACGGCATTTCGCGGCTGGAGCAAGACGAACTGGCGGTGACGTCGCATCGGCGTGCGGTCACCGCGCAACAGGACGGCATCCTGGCCGCCGAAATCATTCCCGTCGTGGTACCCGGCCGCCATGGCGATCAGCTGATCGACACCGACGAGCATCCCCGCGCCGACACCACACTCGAATCGTTAGGGAAGCTCAAACCCGTTCTGCTGAAACAGGATCCAGAGGCAACGGTGACGGCGGGCAACGCCAGCGGCCAAAACGATGCGGCATCGATGTGCGTGGTCACCACGCCGGCCAAAGCCGCCGAGTACGGCTTGCGGCCGTTGGTCCGGTTGGTTTCCTGGGGGCTGGCGGGGGTGGCGCCCGACATCATGGGCATCGGTCCGGTGCCCGCGACCGAGGCCGCGCTGGCCAAGGCGGGCCTGCGGCTGGCCGACATCGACCTCATCGAACTCAACGAAGCGTTCGCCGCCCAGGCGCTCGCGGTGATGCGGGAATGGAACTTCGGTGCCGCCGACCGGGAACGCACCAACGTGCACGGCTCCGGCATCTCGTTGGGTCATCCCGTCGGCGCGACCGGCGGCAGGATGCTGGCCACCCTGGCGCGTGAACTGGAACGCCGCCAGGCGCGCTACGGCCTGCAAACCATGTGCATCGGCGGGGGTCAGGGGTTGGCCGCCGTCTTTGAACGGGTCGCATAGACATGCAAGGTCCCGCGTTGCCGTTGAGCGGCATCAGTATCGTCGAGGTTTCCAGCTTCGTGGCCGCACCGCTGTGCGGCATGACGCTCAGTCAGCTTGGTGCACAGGTGATCCGTGTCGATCCGATCGGCGGCGCTGCCGACGTGCAGCGCTGGCCGCTGGCTGCGTCCGGAACGTCGATCTACTGGACGGGTCTGAACAAGGGAAAGCGTTCGGTGACCGTGGATCTGCGCTCGGCGCAAGGACAACAGCTGGTGCAGCGGTTGGTCATCGAGGGCGACGGCATCGTCGTGACCAACGCTGGCTTTGCCTGGCTCAGCCACCAGCTGCTGGCCGCCCGGCGTTCCGACGTCATCCACCTCCAGCTGCTCGGGCGAAGCGACGGGTCAACCGCTGTCGACTACACCGTCAACGCGGCCGCCGGCTTCCCACTGGTCACCGGTCCGGTCGGCCATGCCGGCCCGATCAACCACGTGCTGCCGGCCTGGGACGTCTGTTGCGGTCTGTATGCCGCGCTCGCCGTCGTCGCCGCGGTGCGCCGCCGCGACCAGACCGGGATGGGGGCTCGGGTCAGTCTGGCGCTGGAAGACGTTGCGCTGGCGACGGCGGGAAACCTGGGGCTGTTGACCGAGCCGCAGGTCAATGGGACGCAACGGCAGCGCCTGGGCAATGCCGTCTACGGCCAGTACGGCCAGGACTTCACCAGCCGCGACGGAGTCGGATTCATGGTTGTCACGTTGACCGGACGGCACTTTCGCGATCTGGTCGACGTGACCGGCACCGGGGGGGCGGTGTCGGCGCTGGCCGAGGCGCTGGGTGTGGACTTCGCCGCCGAAGGCGACCGGTACCGCTACCGCGACGTCCTCACGGGCCTCTTCGCGACCTGGTTCGGCGACCACACCGGCGACGAGATCACTGCGGAACTGTCGGGTACCACCGTGCTCTTCGAACGCTACCGCAGCTTCGCGCAGGTGGCTGCGAGCTCGAAAGTGACTGCCAATCCCTTGTTTTCCGTGCTGCATCAGCTGGGGGTCGGTGAATATCTGGCTCCGGGCCTGCCGGCCGCGTTCGACGGCGCCCACCCGGCCAGCGCGTCTGCACCGGCACTAGGGCAGGACACCACGGCGGTGCTCACCGAGCGCCTCGGACTGACGGCCGCCGATATCGCGCGATTGTCGAGCGCTCAGACGATAGGAACAACGGCGCATGACTAGACTTGCCCAGACCCTCGGGCTGACCGAGTTGCAAACCGAAATCATCAGCGCCGTACGGAAATTCGTCGACGAAGAGATCATCCCCAACGCGCCGGAACTGGAGCGCGCCGACACCTATCCGCAGGCAATCGTCGACCAGATGCGCGCCATGGGCTTGTTCGGTCTGATGATCGCCGAAGAATACGGCGGGCTGGGGGAGTCGTTGCTGACTTACGCGTTGTGTGTCGAAGAGCTGGCCCGGGGCTGGATGAGTGTCTCCGGTGTGCTCAACACCCACTTCATCGTGGCTTACATGCTGCGCCAGCATGGCACCGACGAGCAGCAGCAGCGCTTCCTGCCACGCATGGCCACCGGCGAGTGTCGCGGCGCGTTCTCGATGTCGGAGCCGGAACTGGGCTCCGACGTCGCCGCGATTCGCACCCGGGCCCGCCGCGATCCCGGTGGCGACTACGTCATCGATGGCCAGAAGATGTGGCTGACCAACGGCGCCAGTTCGACGCTGGTGGCGGTGCTGGTGCGCACCGACGAAGGCGAAGCCAAGCCGCACCGCAACCTGACCGCGTTCCTCGTCGAAAAGCCAACGGGTTTCGGTGAAGTGGCTCCGGGCTTGGTGATCCCCGGGAAGATCGACAAGCTGGGCTACAAGGGCATCGATACCACCGAACTCATCTTCGACGGTTATCGGGCACCCGCCGACGACATCCTCGGCGGCATCGCGGGGCAGGGCTTCTTCCAGATGATGGACGGCATCGAAGTCGGCCGGGTGAACGTTGCGGCGCGCGCCTGTGGTGTCGCCATTCGAGCCTTCGAGCTGGCGGTGCGATACGCGCAGCAGCGCCACACCTTCGGGAAGCCGATCGCCGAGCACCAGGCCATCGCATTCCAGCTGGCCGAGATGGCGACCAAGGTCGAAGCGGCACACCTGATGATGGTCAACGCGGCGCGGCTGAAAGACTCGGGCGAACGCAACGACGTCGCCGCTGGAATGGCGAAATACCTTGCCAGCGAATACTGTTCGGAAG
>NZ_MVIF01000052.1 GCF_002086675.1 Mycobacterium persicum | reverse complement strand
GCTGATGCGCGATGCGCCGTTCCTGCTGATCGGCGAGGGTACCAGCGAAATACAGAAGTCCATCATCAGCAAGCGGCTGCTCGACGAGTATCGGATCTGACGGCATGACTGTCCCCGATTTCGCTGCGCGACCCCAGCTTTCCGACGATGTGGCGAACTTTGTCCGCAAGAGGATTTACGACGGCAGCTACGCCGCGGGCAACTACATTCGCCTCGATCAGCTGGCCGCGGAATTGGGAATCAGCGTGACACCGGTGCGTGAGGCGTTGTTCGCGTTACGCGCCGAAGGATTGGTTGCCCAGCAGCCACGGCGGGGGTTTGTGGTGTTGCCGGTGACCAAACGCGACCTCGCCGACGTCGCCAACGTGCAGGCGCACGTGGGCGGCGAGCTGGCGGCGAGGGCCGCGATCAGCATCAGCGACCAGCAGCTGCGTGACCTCAGGCGGATCCAGGCACAGCTCGAGGAAGCTTACGCCGCCGCCGACGACGAGCGGACGGTCCAGCTCAACCATGAGTTTCACCGAGCCATCAATATTGCGGCCGGCTCGCCGAAGCTGGCGCAATTGATGTCTCAGATCACCCGTTACGCACCCGAATCGGTGTTTCCCAGCATCGAGCATTGGCCGGCCCGGGCGATCAAGCATCATCGGCGGATACTGTCCGCACTGGCGAAGCGCGACGACAAGCTGGCCCGCGCCGCCATGGCCGACCATCTCGCCGCCAGCGCAATTCCGTTGATCGAGCATCTGATTGCGCGTGGGGTGGTGGCAGAAACGGAGCACCCGGCGCATCGCGGCTAGGCCGAGGCTACGGCGATTAGGCCGAGCCATTCGACGCTATCGGGTGCTGGCGGGGGTATAGGCTGCCGCTAGGCCGAGCCAGATTGAAGAGGACGAAATGCGTCATGCATCCCGAGCGTCAGCCGCGCTGGTTGCCTGCGTGGCCGCGATATCGCTCGCGTCCCCGGCCGGTGCCGAACCAGGCGACCAGATCCCCGGCGACGGAGTTTTTCAGGTGGGGACTGACATCGCCCCAGGTACTTACCGCACCGAGGGACCGTCGAATCCGCTTATCCTGGTGTTCGGCCGGGTGTCCGAGCTCTCAACCTGCTCGTGGTTGATGCACAGCACACCCGCGGCCAGCGCCGAGGACATTGTGAACTCGAATACCTCGATGGGTCCGATGTATGTGACGATCCCGGCAACGGTCGCGGCTTTCGAGACCAGAAACTGCAAACTGTGGATGCGGGTTTCTTAGCCGTCACCGGTCCTGGTCCGTTTCCTCGGCACGGACGACTTGGTCGGTTTGCGTTGCGCTGAAGACGGTTTGGCTGCTTTCGCCCGTTCCTCGATCAACCGGCCGGCGTGATCGAGGATGCAGTTGAGGCCGTATTCGAAGTTGGCCTCATCAGGGGTCGCGATGCGGTGTCCCTTCCCGGTGACCCGGGCGATCAACGGTGTGGTTTGCGGGTCGATCTCCATGGCGTCTTCGAGGGCGCGTGGCCCGCTGTCGGCGGACTGGTGCCTCTCGTTGAGTCGATGCAGCACCACCGACCCGCGCACGTGAAGCGAGACCGCGGCGTACGTGTCGAAGGCGTCCTCGGGAGACAGCCCTGCCTGCACCAGATTCGCGATGGCCCGCTCCATCTCCTGGGCGCCAAGCCTGGCGGCCCTGGGACTGAGCGCCGACCGGATGAGGATCAGATCGCACAGTATCGGGTTGCCCATGAAGGTCTTCCGCATCAGCCGGGCATGATTGCGCAAGGTCTCACGCCAGTCGTCGGCCTCCACGTACGGGGTGGCAAAGACGTACTTGCTCAAGGCGCGATCGGTCATCGCGTTGAGCAGATCGTCCTTCTTCCGGAAGTACCAGTAGATGCTGGTGACGCCTACTCCGAGGTGTTTGCCGAGCAGCGGCATGCTCAGGTTGTCGATGGACACCTGCTCTGCCAGTTCGAATGCGCCGGTGATGATGTCGTCTGGATTGATGGACCCGCGCTCGCGCCGCTGACGTTTGTCGGCGGTTGCCTGCTTTGCCACTACGCGGCTACCTCCATCGAAGATCGGTGTTGCGTAGGCGGTGCTGGTGGTGCCGCCGCTCAGGCTGGCCGGCACTGCTCCGGGCACCTCTACGTCTGCTACTGTAATGCCTATCGTAGGCTTTTTGGTATAAGCGGCTGGGCGGGGCGAGCATGACCGGGCTGAGGCAGCGTGGCGACCGCCGGTGAGGCGCGTGCCTGGGCGCGGGGCGCGTTGCGGGGCATCGGCGACTCGCTGTATACGCCGTTCTGCGGGCACGACGGGGACGACATCGACTGGGATGCCTATCGGACTCTGGTGCGCTATTGCGTCGGTGATCTCGGACATCCGATGCTGTGGTGCACCAGCGGAATCGGGGAATTCTGGTCACTGACCATCGAGGAGCGGAAACGCTTGCTCGAGGTCGCCATCGAAGAAGGGCGTCGATGCAATCCCGATGTCGTCATACAGGCCTGCACATCGGCGATGACGGCCAAGGACTGCCTGGAGCTGACGCTGCACGCCCACGCGGCGGGTGCCGACATCGCCTATATCCAGACGCCGATGATGGAAACGCACGGTGGCGAAGGCGTGTTGAGATTCTTCAAATACGTCGCCGCACATACCGACATCGCGCTGGGCATGTTCAATTCGCCGTCTTCAGGTTATGTGTTGACGCCGGCCGAGAGTGCGCGCATCTACCACGAGGTGCCCGCGGTATGCGCTACCAAAGAGGGCGCCTTCCGCCCGCAGGCCAGTCGGCTGCTCCACGAACTCGCCCCCGGACTGGTCCTCTGGGAATGCGACAAGACGATCTACCGCGCCGGATGGCTGCGCGCCGGAATCGTCTGTCCGGCACAGCTGGGCACGGCCGGCTATCTGATGGAGACGCCGCAGCGGCGGCTATTGTCCGAATACTGGGATTTGGTGTTGGGGGACAAGCTCATCGAGGCGATGGACTATGGACGTGATTCGGGTCTGGACCAGTTAGACGTGGACCTCGGTTCGTGGTGGACCTGCTATCCGGGCAGACCCGACTACTTCACCCACTGGGGCGGTGCGTTCAAATACGCGGCGTCGGTGCTGGGTCTGCCGATCGGGTCCTATCCGCATTCCCGGCCGCCCCAGGCCGAATTGCCGGTCGAGGCCAAGTCTCAAATCACGGCTGCCTACCGTCGGATGGGGCTCATCGATGGCTAACCCTTGCGCCGCGGTGGGGCCGAGGAGACACCGATGAGCAGCGATGCCGACGATGCGGTGCTCTACGACGCAACCCCCGGCGGGGTGGCGATTCTCACCTTCAACCGTCCCGATCGGCTCAACGCCTGGGGTCCCGACATTGCCGCGGGGTTCTATGCGGCGCTCGACCGCGCCGAACAGGATCCGGAGATCCGGGTGATCGTGCTGACCGGCCGGGGCCGGGGCTTCTGTGCCGGCGCCTATTTGGGCTCGCCGGATTCGGCGGCGGGATACGGCGTCACCATGGCGACGGCACGTCAGACCGATCTGGCCGATTTGGTCGGTGAACGCCCGCCCCATTTCGTGACGACGCTTCGCAAGCCGGTGATCGCCGCGATCAACGGTCCCTGCGCGGGCATCGGTCTGACGCAGGCGCTGATGTGCGACGTTCGATTTGCCGCCGCCGGGGCGAAGTTCGCGGCCGTGTTCGCCCGGCGCGGGCTGATCGCCGAGTTCGGCATCTCCTGGATACTTCCGCGCTTGACAAGCTGGGCGGTCGCACTAGACCTGTTGTTGAGCGGCCGAACGTTTTTTGCCGAGGAGGCCGCAGAGCTGGGCCTGGTCAAGGAAGTCGTCGCGCCCGAGGATGTGATGAAGCGCGCTCTCGAGTATGCGGAGGACATCGCCCGCAACTGCTCGCCGGCGTCGATGGCGGTGATCAAGCGCCAAGTCTACGGCGACGCCACTGGCGATCTCATCGAAGCCACCGCCCGCGCTGAAGTTCGGCTGCGCGAGGCGATGCCGAGGCCAGACGTGGTCGAAGGAATCGTGAGTTTCCTGCAGAAGCGGCAACCGCGGTTTCCGTCGCTCACATCGGAATAGGGACGATCATGGGGCACTTGAATTACCTGGCGATCGACGTCGACAACCACTACTACGAACCGCTGGATGCGTTCACCCGCCATCTGGACAAGCGGTTCCGCCGGCGTGGGGTGCAGATGTTCAGCGACGGCCGCCACACCCAGGCCATCATCGGCGACCGCGTCAACCGATTCATCCCCAATCCGACCTTCGACCCGATCATCGTGCCGGGCTGCCTGGACGTGCTGTTCCGCGGCGAGATTCCCGAGGGCGTGGATTCGGCGTCGCTGATGAGGGTCGAGAGGCTGCGGCCGGAGTACCAGCACCGGGAGGCACGCGTTGCCGTGCTCGAAAGCCAAGGCATCGAAACGATTCTGGTTTTCCCGACCTTCGGCTGCGGAGTCGAGGAAGCGCTCCGGGGTGACATCGAGGCGACGATGGCATCCCTGCATGCCTTCAACCTGTGGCTCGACGAGGATTGGGGTTTCGACCGCCCGGACCATCGCATCCTTGCCGCGCCGATGATCTCGTTGGCCGACCCCGAAGAAGCGGTCAGAGAGATCGATTTCGTGCTCGCACGCGGTGCACGACTGGTGCATGTGCGTCCGGCGCCGGTTCCCGGTATTGCGAAGAACCGCTCGCTGGGCCACCGCTCGCACGACCCGGCGTGGGCGCGGCTGGCCGAAGCCGGCGTACCGGTGGCCTTCCACCTGGGCGACAGCGGCTATCTGAAAATCGCAGCAATGTGGGGCGGAAAGGAAACCTTCGAACCGTTCTCGGCACCGCCGGACCCGCTGGACAAGATACTCGTCGACGATCGTGCCATCCATGACACCATGGCTTCGCTGATCGTCCACGGTGTTTTCGATCGTCATCCCGCACTCCGGGTGGCCAGCATCGAGAACGGTTCGGAATGGGTGCATCGGCTCGCCAAGCGGCTCAAGAAGTTGGCTAACCAGCATCCGCGCTCGTTTCCCAACGATCCCGTCGAGACGTTGCGCGAGCACGTGTGGGTGTCACCCTACTACGAGGAAGATCTCGAGTTGCTGGCCGACAAAATCGGCGTCGATCGCATTGTGTTCGGCTCGGACTGGCCGCACGGCGAAGGTCTGGAGTCGCCCCTGTCGTTCACCGGGGAACTTGCCGCGTTCAGCGAAGCCGACACCCGAAAAATCATGCGCGACAACGCGTTGGCCTTCCTCGGCGTCACGGTGTCTGCGGCGACCTAGGAAAGAACGTGCCCCAATGGACTATCGGCGCCGTGCTGGACGCCATCGCGGAGGTCATTCCGGATCACCAGATGACGGTGTGCGGGCCGCGCCGCAGCACCTTCGCCGAGTCGGCGGCGCGAACGAACCGGTTGGCAAACTACCTGCACGGCAATGGTTTCGGAGTCCACAAGTCGCGCGAGACGCTGCAGCGGTGGGAATGCGGTCAGGACCGGGTGGCCCTGATCATGTACAACGACCTGTATCCCGACATGGTGATCGGCTGCCTCAAGGCGCGCGTCGTGCCGGTCAATGTGAACCACCACTACTCGCCGCGTGAGATCGCTGAGCTGCTCGACTATGTCAAGCCGCGCGCTGTCATCTACCATCGTTCGCTCGGTGCCCGATTCGCCGAAGTGTTGCCGCCCCACGACACCGAGCTACTCATATCCATCGACGACGCGAGCGGCGCTGCCGAACTGCCGGGCGCGGTTTCGCTCGACGACGCGCTGGCAACCTGTGCCGCTGACCGCACGGTTGCGGGTTCGCCGGATGATCTGATCATGATGTGCACCGGTGGAACGACAGGACGCCCCAAGGGAGTGCTGTGGCGCCAAAGCGATATCTACGTGACGTCGATGGTCGGCGCCGACCACGCGGGCGTCGAAGAGATCCATCAGCTGGCGCGCGTAGGCGGGCCGCCATGGTTCGCTGTTTCACCGCTCATGCATGCGGCCGGGATGTGGACCGCGTTCGCGGCTCTTCTGCACGGCCTCACCGTCGTCATGTACGACGACCGCAACCGGCTCGACGCGCGGTCGGTCTGGGCTACCGCCGAGCGCGAACAGGTGGGCATGATCACCATGGTTGGCGACGCATACGCCGCACCGCTGGTCGACGAACTGCGGAACCGCACCTACCACCTGTCGTCGGTGCACTCGATGGGCACGGGTGGGGCGGCCACCAACGCGAAATACAAACGGGCACTGATGGAGTTGCTGCCGCAGGCCACCATCATCGAGGGCTACGGCTCGTCGGAGACCGGCAACATGGCATTCGGGTACAGCCGCGACGGCACCGCCAGCGAAACCTTCGAACCCAGAATCGGCGCAACCGTCGTCTCCGCGGACCGCAGCCGATTCCTGCGGCCCGGTGAGCCCGAGATCGGCTGGGCGGCCAGAATCGGCCGGATCCCACTGGGATACTTCGACGACGCCGAAGCCACCCAACGTACTTTTCCCGAGATCGCGGGCCAGCGTGTGGTGATACCGGGCGACCGGGCTTGCCTCGAGAAGGACGGAACCATCCGGTTATTCGGCCGCGACTCGCTGGTGGTGAACACCGGTGGCGAGAAAGTGTTCGTCGAAGAGGTCGAGGACGTGCTGCGCGCACATCCCGGCGTTGCCGACGCTCTGGTGCTAGGACGGCCCAGCGAGCGCTGGGGACAGGAAGTGGTCGCGCTGGTCGTGTTACGCCCGGATGCCCCCGTCGGTGAACCGGCGCTGTACGCCTTCTGCACCTCGCAGCTGGCGCATTTCAAGGCCCCGAAGGCGTTCATCGTCGTCGAGCACATCCAGCGTCTGGGCAACGGCAAGCCGAATTATCGGTGGGCCAGAGAGCAAGTGACGCGGCGGGTTCCGGCACCATGACGCACAAAGCGATCGACTGCCTGGTGAACGTCCACTTCGGTGAGGCGCGATCCCAGCCGACCTGGATGCTCAAGGTTCGCGACGACTACTTCAAGGGCCCCGAGTCGATGTTCGAACCGGTCGAGCTGTCCGCGCTGCTCGCCGAGATGGACGAACAAGGGGTGCACAAAGCGATCCTGATGGATTCGCTGGCCAACCCGTCGGTCACCGCGCGCGCGTTCGTCGAAGCCGAGCCGGACCGGTTCGCGCTGGCCATGGGTGGAGTCAACCTGCTGCGTCCGGTCAAGCCGTTGCGTGAATTGAGCGCTCTTGCTGGCGACCTGCCCGTAGCGTATGCCGTTGTCGGGCCCAGCTTTTGGGGAGAAGGGCAATACCCGCCCAGCGACGCCGTCTACTATCCGCTCTACGCCAAGTGCGCCGAACTCGACCTTCCGCTGTGCGTCAACACCGGCATTCCCGGGCCGCCGATCCCCGGCGAAGTACAGCATCCGATGCATCTCGACCGGGTGTGCGTGCGGTTTCCGGAGCTGCGGCTGTGCATGATCCACGGCGCCGATCCATGGTGGGACGTGGCGATCCGGCTGCTGCTCAAGTACGCCAACCTGCGGCTGATGACCTCGGCATGGTCGCCCAAGCGGTTGCCGGAAGCTCTGCTGCATTACATGCGGACGCGTGGCCAGAACAAGGTGATCTTCGCTTCGGACTGGCCGGTGTTGCCGATGCGCAGGGTCATACCCGAGGCGCGGGCCCTGGACCTGCCGTCCGGCGTCCTGCAGAACTACCTCTACAACAACGCCCAAGAGTTCTTCTTCGGTGAGGAGCGCTGACGATGGACCGTTTCGAATTGCGCAGGCTGGACTACAGCTTGTCCGAGGACCATATCGCGTTGCAGTCGGCGTACAGGCAGTTCTTCAAGACCCACTGCTCGATCGAAACGGTCCGTGCCGCAGAGCCATCCGGTTTCGACAAGAGCCTGTGGGAGCGGTTGTGCGGGATGGGAGCCACGACGATGGCGCTGCCCGAGTCCGCCGCCGGCGACGGCGCGACGCTGGTCGACCTCACCCTGGTGGCCGAGGAGATCGGCCGCTCACTGGCGCCCGTCCCGTGGATCGACCATGTCTGCGCGACACGGCTCCTGGCACGCCTCGGGATGCTGGATGCCGAAACCGCCGCCCTGGCCACCGGAGAACAGCTCGCGGCGCTCGACCCGCGGATCGACGGTGGATCGGGCCGGCGGCTGATTCCCGCCGGGTCGATTGCCGGCCGCGTCGTCGTCGCCGACGGCGACCGTATCCTGAGCCTGACGTTCGGCACGCGGCCGGCGAAGGTGGACAACATCGGCCGGCTGCCGATGGCCTGGATTGATCCGGCATCCGCTGACTCCCCGACGGTCGTGGCCCACGGGTCCGAAGCGGTGACGAATTACCAACGGGCCCTGGACGAATGGCGACTGCTGATGGCCGCGGCGCTGGTCGGCCTGGTCGAGGAGACGATGACGATCGCGGCGGAGTTCGCCAAGACCCGTTACACACTGGGCGTGCCCATCGCTACGCTGCAAGGCATTTCGCACCCGCTGGCGAACATGGCCATCACCGCGCACAGCGGACGCAACCTGGTTCGGCGTGCCGCCTGGTTTCTGGACAACGAACCTCATGAACGACCGGAACTGGCGCCGGCAGCGTTTCTGTTCATGGCCGAGGAGGCTGCCAAGGCCGCCACCCTGGCCGTGCACATCCAGGGAGGCCTCGGGGTTTCGACCGAGGCCGCCGCCACCGCCTATCTGGTGCGGGCCCGCGGATGGCCCCTGGCCGGCGGTGATCCGGGTGCCTGCGCCCGGCGAGTCGCCGAGATCGTGGCCGCCCGCGAAACCGCTTCCCGGGCCGCGTGCGTCTAGGAACAGGAGCGAGGCGATGGATTTTTCCCTGGTTGAACTTTCCGCCGAGGACCAGGCATTCCGCGACGAGGCCCGCCGGTTCCTGGCCGAGCACGTGACCGACGAGGTCCGCCGTCACGACCGTGAGACCGGTGACAACTTCCATGAGGGTCTGCACCTGAAGTTCGGCGCCGCGGGGTATTTGGCAGCGGAGTGGAAGACGGAAGCCGAAGGCGGATTCAGCAGAGTGCGTCGGCGCATCTGGGAGCTGGAGAAGCGCCGCGCCCGGGTGCCATGGGTGACGTGGGGAACGACCGCTATGGTCGCTCGGTCCGTAACGAAGTTCGGCTCGCCCGAACTCGTCGAGGAAGTATTGCCCGGCGTCTTCTGCGGCCATGTCCGGATGTGCCTGGGCTACACCGAGCCCGAAGGCGGATCCGACGTCGCCACCTGCAAGACCCGCGCGGTGCGCGACGGCGACAGCTGGGTGATCAACGGTTCGAAGATGTTCACCACCGGCGCGCATAACTGCCAATACGCCTTTCTGATCACCAACACCGACCCGCACGCCCGAAAGCACAAGAGCCTGACCATGTTTCTGGTGCCGCTGGACTCGCCGGGCATCGAGATCCGGGGCATCCGCACGGTGGATGGCGACCGGACGAACATCGTCTACTACAGTGACGTGCGCGTCGATGACAAGTATCGGCTGGGCGAGGTGAACGGGGGCTGGACGGTCCTGCGGGAGCCGCTCGACGTCGAGCACGGCGCGGTCGCGCCGGCACCTGACGGGTTGCGGGACACCTCGATCATGATGCATCAGGCCGGTGTCATGGCCGAAGCGGTCGACCGGGTCGCGGCGCAGGTGACCAAGCCCGGTCCCGGCGGGCGCCGCCTGCTCGACGATGGGTCGGTGGCATATCGATTGGGCCGCGGTGTCGCGCGGGTGGAGGCAGCGCTGTCGGCGCCGGGCATCTTCGGGCGGGTGGCCATCGCGCAAACGATGCGTGACATCTCCCCGGATCTGATGGATCTGCTCGGGGCGGCATCGGCCCTGCCGTTCGGGGCCGACGGCGCGGCCGATGACGGTGGCGCCGAATACTGCTACCGCTTCGCGCCGTTGGTCGGAATCTACGGCGGCACATTGGAAGTGTTCCGCAACATGATCGCCGAACACGTTCTTGGGCTGGGCAAGCAGATCCACGCGCCGCCCGCTGCCAAGGCGTCCTCACGCCGAGCGTGAACAGGCTGCGGTGGGCATCGGCGTGTCGTCGCAGTGGGTTCACGTTCGGTGCGACGGACGTTCAGCAAGACGACGTCACGGCATGATGAGCGTGCGCATCACCGGTTCCGCGGCGGCCTGCCGGGCGTGGATGCCGCGGTCTAGCGCGGCCAGCAACGCGTCCCGGGTTTCGTGAGGATCGATGAGTTCGTCGAAGCCCATATGCTCGGCCGACCGAAATGACGCCTGCAGCTCCGCGTTTCGCAACTTGGCGGACAGCTGCTGGTCGGCGTGTGAGGCGCGGCTGAGCGCGGCAGCACCCATAGCGCCCATCGTCGCGCCCGGATAGGCGAACGTCGCCACCTGGCCGTCGAAGCTGATCAGTCCCATCACCATGGAGCCGAAGCCGTAGGCCTTACGCAACGTCAGATGGAGCTTCAGCGTGGTGGCCGTAGTCTGCGCGGCGAACATCCTTGCCCCGCTGCGCAATACGCCGGCACGTTCGGACCGGCTGCCCGGCAGCATGCCGGGGTTGTCGGCCAGGAAGACGATTGGCAGGTGAAAGGAGTCGGCCACCATGATGAAGTGTGCGGCCTTGTCAGCGGCGTCGGCGTCGATGGACCCGGCCAGTACCCGCGGCTGGTTGGCGACGACCGCGACCGGATGCCCCCCGAGGTGGGCGAGCGCGCAGATCATCGCCCTGCCGAAATGCGGTTGTACTTCTAGCCAGTCGGGCGAGTCGAAGACGACATCGAGCACCGAGCGCATGTCGTAGACGCGGCGGTTGTCGCGCGAGACGATCTCCAGCAACTCCGGCGTGGACCGCGGCCCGGATGCCGAAATGGCCGGCAGCGACGGCGGATACGACCACGCGCTCGACGGAAAATAGGACAGATAGCGGCGAATGGTATCCAGCGCGGCCGCGTCGTCGTCGGCGACATTGTGGATGACGCCGCTGGCCAACGCGACGTCCGGACCGCCCAACGCTTCTTTCGAAATGTCTTCGCCCGTAGACTCTTTGACCACCGGCGGGCCGGCGGTGAAGATCGCACCCTGGCGGCTCATGACGGTGAAATCACAGATCGGGGCGACGAGGGCGCCGTGTCCGGCCGAGGCGCCCAGCACCGCGGCCACCGTCGGAACCCGGCCCGAGCACCGTGCCTGGGCCAGCAGGTCGGTCGGGCTACGTCCGTAATGGGTACCGGTGGGGCGAAACCCGGCGCCTTCGAGCAGCATCGCCAGCGGTATCTTGTCGCGCAACGCCAGCTCCGCGATGCGGTAGCGCTTGGAATTGCTGCCGGGAGCGATGGTTCCGGCCAGCGTCGTGAAGTCCTCGGCGCCCACCATCACCGGGGCGCCGTTGATCCGCCCCCAGCCGGTGACGATCGCGTCGGCCGCGACCTCGCCGCCGACGATAGTGCCGAGTTCACGGAAGGTGCCCGGGTCGAGGAGCCGCTCGACCCGGGCGCGAGCGTCGAGTTTGCCCATACCGCGATGTTTGTCGAGTCGCTCCGGCCCGCCCATCGCCCGTGCCTGCCGGCGGCGACGGTCGAGGTCCGCGAGCGTCTGCTGCCAATCCTCGGCTTTGGTCATGCGTCCGTCCTACATACAGGATTGCTTACTGTAAAGTCGCTCTAATGGGTAGCGCGCCCCGCCTCAAGGTTGACGGCAGCATTCCCAACCAGCTCACCCGGGTCGTCGAGGCGGCCGATGCGTTGGAGCGAAACGGATATGACGGCGGCTGGACAGCCGAGACCAGTCACGATCCGTTTCTGCCGCTGCTGCTCGCCGCCGAACACACATCGCGAATCGAACTCGGCACCAACATCGCGGTGGCCTTTGCGCGCAATCCGATGACCGTAGCCAACCTGGGTTGGGATCTGCAGGGCTATTCCCAGGGACGGTTCGTCCTCGGGCTGGGCACCCAAATCCAGGCCCACATCGAGAAGCGATTCAGCATGCCCTGGAGCCACCCAGCACGCCGGATGCGGGAATTCGTTGCCGCGCTTCACGCGATCTGGTCCGCTTGGCACGACGGCGGCAAGCTCCGTTTCGAGGGCGAGTTCTACACCCACAAGATCATGACCCCCATGTTCACGCCCGAGCCCCAGCCGTATCCGGCACCGAAAATCTTCCTCGCCGCCGTGGGCGACGCAATGACCGAGATGTGCGGCGAAGTCGCCGACGGCCACCTCGGACACCCCATGGTCTCCCGGCGCTACCTCGACGAGGTGACCTTGCCGGGGCTGCTTCGCGGTCTGGCGCGCTCCGGCCGGGATCGGGGCGACTTCCAGGTGTCCGCCGAAGTGATGATCGCGACGGGCGAGAACGACGCGGAGCTGGAGACGGCGGTCGCGGCCCTGCGCAAGCGGATCGCCTTCTACGGGTCCACGCCCGCCTACCGCAGGGTTCTCGACGTGCACGGCTGGGGAGACCTGCACACCGAACTGCGCCGCCTTTCCCTGAACGGTGAGTGGGACACCATGGGAACTCTGATCGACGACGAGATGCTGCGTGCCTTCGCGGTTGTCGGACCGGTCGACGGCATCGCCGCCGCACTGCGCGATCGGTGCGACGGCGTGGTCGACCGGGTGCTGCCGATCTTCCTCGGCGCCTCGCAGGACTGTATGCGAGCCGCATTGAAGGACTTTCGGCAATGACGGTGCGGACCGTGGACGAGGCCGCCAAGCTCTTGGCGGACCCGCTGGCCTATACCGATGAACAGCGGCTGCACACCGCGCTGACTCACCTGCGTGCCAGCGCTCCGGTGTCGTGGGTCGAGGTGCCGGACTACCGGCCGTTCTGGGCGATCACCAAACATGCCGACATCATGGACATCGAGCGCGACAACATGCACTATCCAGGTACCCATCACTACCGCGCCATCGTCGGGGACCGCTTTCGCTGATTTGGTCGACGGCATTGCGCTCGGCTTACCTGCGCGGTGATCGCCAACCTCCGGGGCGCAGGACTCTAAGACAAGGCGGGACTAATCCACCGAGGGTATGTCAATGTCAGGACGCTAATAAAGCGTACAGCTTTTATCAATAACTATCTACTATGAATTGATAGTCACAACCGATCAGCTGTAGCTTGTCGCATGATCCACCTATTGCTCTACTAATGCAGTCCTGCCGGGCGGCGAGCGCCTGGCATGTTGTTTTGCCGTAATTTGGGAGGCGGTGTTGGTGACGTCCGTGATGGTGATTCCGGAGAGTTTGTTGGCCACGAGTGCGGCGGTGCGGGCGTTGAATAATTCCAGGCGGACGTCCCGTGCGGCGGCGGGTTCGGCGTTGGTGGGTGTGAAGTGACTACGGCTGTCTGGATGGCTGCCCCGCCGGAGGTGCATGCTGCGCTCCTGACTGGTGGTCCCGGGCCCGCGTCGCTGGCGGCGGCTGCGTCGTCATGGGCCACTCTGAGTGCTGAATATGCCACGCTCGCTGGCGAACTCACCGAGATCTTGGGTGCGGTACAGGCCGGGGCGTGGCAGGGCCCGAGCGCGGAATGTTGCCTGGGCGCGTACGTGCCGTATGTGGCGTGGCTAATGCAGGTCAGTGCCGATAGTGCGCGTGCTGCGGGAGCTCACGAGGCCGCGGCGGCGGCCTATGTCAGTGCGGTGGTGGCGATGCCGACTTTGGCCGAGTTGACTGTCAACCACGCGACTCACGCAGTGTTGATCGCCACAAATTTCTTTGGCGTCAACACGATCCCGATCGCGCTCAACGAAGTCGATTACGCGCGAATGTGGATCCAGGCCGCGACTACCATGAGTGTCTATGAGATGGCATCTGTTAGCGTATTAGCGGCTGTGCCGTCACCCGTTCCGGCGCCCGTCATCATCAAATCAGGTAATGTGCTTCCGGTTGTTGCCCAGGCGACTCTCACCCCCTTTCCATGGCACGAATTGATTGAATTCCTAACAGCTGTATTAGATCTATATATTGCGCTTTTTAAGGCTTGGTCTACCGACTTTTGGGACGTTCTGGGACTGGCCGCGAGGATCATTCTCCTCTTACTAGGGCTGGATTTCATTATCGATTTCATTGAAAAGGTCATCTATATCATTGAGTCTATACCGGTTGCTTTCAGGTTCATAGTGAACACTCTGTACGCCATCAGTCTTGCGATTTATGCGATAGGTGGCGTCCTGGACATAATAATTAAATGGATTATTGAGAATTTGTTTGGCACTGTCGGGGCCGTGGCAAGCCCCTTGGCGGGGGTACTGGCGACTGCAGGTGGTGCGGTCCCTACGACGACGGGAGGCCTGGCTGCGGTGCCGGCTATGGGTGCGGCTCTGGCCCCGGTGGCACCTGCTTTGGTGGGTGCGGCGGCCGCGCCAGCGACCGCGACTGTCGAGGTTTTGCGGCCGGAGTCAGGTGGTGCTGGGGTCTGGCAGGCGCGGTTGGCGTCGGTAGTGTCCGGAGATAGTAGCCGCGGAATGATGGGGTTTGCTGGCGCGACTCAACACTGCGCTGAGGTGAGCCCCGCCGGGCTGGCCAACGTCGCTGGTGGTGACGGTGGCGGTAGCGCGCGAGTGCCGATGCTGCCAGCCGCTTGGCGGTCGGATCTCGTTGGCGTAGGCGGTAATTAGCGCGACGTCTCCTGATGGCGCAGTCCGGCTGATTTCTAGGTGCTTCGACCTGAAACTCGACCGGAAGCCGCACGGCCGGTCGCAAGTGCGCATACATGCAGATAGCGACAAATCCGTTTCGCCCCTGGGGTGTCACGGAAAGGCCGGCAAGCCGGGTTTCGGCCGCACTCAACGATTCGTGGGGCCGGGGGACGGCCGTAGACCGGGACGCCGCCGCGGCGGGGAGCGGATCGGCACCAGCCCTAGCGACCGAGGTTCGGTTACCCGGCCGCCAAGATTTCTTTGATGATCGCCGGGCCGTGGTTGTCGGCCAGGACAGCTGGCTTGTCCTTGTTCCAGAAGCCGTTGACCAGGATGGCGATTCCGATCGGCTGCTGGCCGGGCCGGGCGGGCACGATCCCGATCCAGCAGGAACAGCCGCCCGCAGAGGTCAGGCCGTCTTTCCAGATGATCTGGGGCGGAACGGCTTCGACCTGCCACGCCAGGCCCATCTGTGTGGGTCCCCGGGTGTGCTTGCCGCACAACTCGACCGATAACGGCTCGGGCCGGATCGTGGTAGCCAGCGCCTGCATCAGCTGCTCAGGCCCGCCGACGGCGCCCAGATGCGCCAGCAGCCAGGTGTGCATATCGGCCGCTGAGGACTTCAGATCCGAAGGGGCAGCTGGCGATACCTCGCGGCCGTTGGGGTAGGCGCGCGCCAGCGGCGCGCCGTCAGCCACCGTCGTACCGGTGTCGGGCATCGCTAGTGGGCCGGTGATCTGATCACGCAGCACACCCGCATACGACCCACCCATGCCCGCACACCGGTAGGCCGACACGGCGGCGAAACCTAACGTGACGAAGCCGAGGTTGGAGTATTGCCAGCAGCTTCCAGGTTGCGGGCCGCGGTGGGTCCGCCACGCGTCGAGCAGACGTGGCGGCGGCGCGGAGGGGTTGGTGCGGAACAGGCCGTCACCGTCGGCCGGGCCGGTGGAATCGTGCGCCAGGCCCGACGTGTGCTGGGCGAGCATCCTCGGGGTGACCAGTTGCATGGTCTTACTCAGCTCTCCGGTGTCGCCGAGATAGGTGCTCAGGTAGCGCCGCAGCCCGGCATCCCAGTCGAAGCAGTCCGGCCGCATCGCTACCCCGGTGGCGAACAGTGCGGCGGTGAAAGTTTTGGTCACCGATCCGATGGAGAAGATCGTTCGTTCGGTGGGCGGGTTGTTCTCGCCGACCGTCCCGTACATGTAGAACGGCTTGAAATCGCGGTTCGGGTGCGCGAACGCCACCGCGACGCCGTAGTCGCGCCCCGGGGCTTTGGCTCGCAGGTGGTCAAGCAGCGTCAAGGCATGGTCGCCGATGATCCGATCGACATCGGGCTGGGTGGGCCGGATTGGCCCGCCGCGGGTCTCCGGGCTCGCGGTGGTCGTCGGATCGGGGCGGCGCGGTGTGGGGGCCGCGCCACAGCCAACAAGCGCACCGGCGACACCGACATGCGTGGCGAGTCGCCCGAACTCGCGTCGGGAAATAGCGCGCATCGCGGCCCTTCAGTGATCCGTACTCTACAAACGATCCGGCCGGCATAAGTCTCGGCATAAGTCAATGACATTCGGCGCGGTATGGCTACACTCTCGTTGGAATACGCACGAGGACGCGACGATATGACGGGCAAGACGATTGTCATCACCGGCGCCAGCGACGGCATCGGGGCGGCGGCGGCGCGGCGGCTCAGTCGCAATGGCGAACACGTCGTCGTGGTCGGACGCTCGGAAGCCAAGACCGCCGCGGTGGCCGCGGAGTTGGGTGCGGATTACTTCGTGGCCGACTTCGCCGACCTGTCCCAGGTGCGGGCCCTGGCGGACAAGATCCGCTCGGAGTACCCACGCATCGACGTGTTGGCCAACAATGCCGGCGGCATGAGCAGAGCAACTCAGCTGACCGCCGACGGCTACGAGAAGACTTACCAGGTAAACTATTTGGCGCCGTTTCTGCTCACCACGCAGCTGTTGACGGTGCTGCTCGATTCTCGCGCGACGGTCATCAATACGACTAGCTCGTCGCAGAAAATGCTGCCCCGAGTGACCATTACCACCCTCGAGAACACGGCTCACCATCGGCCCAGCGTTGCCTACGCGCTGACCAAATTGGCAATTGTGTTGTTCACCAAGGAGTTACATCGCCGCTACCAAGGCGGCGGACTGTCGGCCGCGACGTTTCATCCCGGCTATGTGAATTCCAACTTCGGCGATGCATCGGGATCGCGGGTCCTGACCTTCATGAAGCACCACGTACCGATATCTGCCCGATTCACGGCCACCCCGGAACAGGGAGCCGAACAACTGGTCTGGCTGGCGTCCAGCCGCCCCGGCGTCGATTGGACGTCAGGCGAGTACTACTCCCGGCACAAGATCGCCAAGGCTAACCGCGCGGCCTACGACCCGCGCCTGGCCGGCGAGCTGTGGGAAAGCACCATGGCCAATCTCGCATAGGCGCGGCTCCGGCGTTGCGAATGAGCTCCGGGCGCCGTCCCGCCGCAACGACTGAAATACGGCCAGCTAACATTGAATTTCGTGCTAGGTGTTCATCACGCCGCGATCTGCACCGCTAATGTCGAAAGTTCTCTGCGATTCTGGCGGGACGGTCTCGGGCTGACCGAATTGTTCGACCATACTTTCACCGGTAATTGGCCGGAATTGTTCGGCGCCAAGACCGATCAACTGCGATCGATCTTCCTGGGTGATCCGCAGACGCCCGATTGCGGCATCGTCGAACTGGTGGAGTTGTCCGGTGCCGATGAGGCGCTACCCATGCCGCGCGCGCCGCGGCACGGCTTCTTCCTGCTGTCGTTGCAGCGCGACGTCGACGCGACGTTGTCCTCGCTGGCGGCTTTGGGTTTCGCCGAGGGGGTACGGCGGATCAGCATGCCGGCTCCGGCAGCCAAGACCGTCCCGATGGCGGTTGTCACCGCACCGGACGGCGTCCTTGTCGAGTTGATCGGACCCGCGGTATGAACGCGGCGACTGCCCTGGTAACCGGTGGCTCCTCCGGGATCGGACGAGAAGTCGTCGCCCGGCTGCGCGACGCGGGCCATGACGTCGTCGTGTGGGACTTGTCCGATGCCGACGTCATCTGCGATGTCAGCGACCCCGACGCGGTGGCGGCCGCGATGGCACAAACCGTGCGCGAGCACGGGGTGCCCACCCGGGTGGTCACCTCCGCCGGCGTCGGATCATCCGGTCTGTTGCTGAAACAAGCACCCGCGGAATGGGAACGCGTCTTGGGGGTCAACCTCACCGGCACCTGGCTGACCATCCGCGCCGCCGCGCAAGCCATGATCGATGCCGCAGTGGGAGGTTCAATCGTCGCGGTCTCCAGCATCAGCGGCACCGTCGCCGACCGCGATATGGGCGCTTACTGCGTGTCCAAGGCCGGGGTGGACATGCTGGTGAAGGTCGCCGCGGTGGAGTGGGGCGCCCACGACATCCGGGTCAACGCCGTCGGACCAGGCGTCACCCGAACCCCGATGCTGCCCAACCCGGAAGCCTGGCCCGGCTGGGTGGACGGCTTGTCCAGGCGGACGGCCCTGGGCCGCCTGGGCGAGGTCAGCGATGTGGCCGCGGCCATCGTCGGTGTCCTCGAACTGCCGTGGGTGACCGGGCAGGTGGTACACGCCGACGGCGGCCTGGCCCTGCACAGCCCGATCGACGCCTACGGCCAGGTCGAGCGGCTAATGCGTCTCAAGCGACTGAGAGAACTCCGAGACCAGCGGGAGAACGCCAAGAAGGCTTAGCGGGTATCGAAATCGGTGATGCCGCAGACGATTTCAGTTATCCGGCGGGGGTGAACGTGACCGGAAGCTTGTTGGGCGACCGGAATGTCAGCCCGACGATCCTGGATTCCTCGCCGGTGCCGTCGTCGGGGACGAAAGTCAGGTCGGTGATCCGGTCGAGCAGGCTGTTGAGCATCACCCGAGTCTCCAGCCTGGCCAGATGCATGCCCAGGCACATGTGGATGCCGCCCGCGAAGGCGATGTGTGCGTGCCGCGGACGCCGGATGTCGAACGTGTCGGGGTCGGTCCAGCGAGTTTCGTCGCGGTTGGCCGAACCCATGCACAGGTCGATCTGCGCATCGGCCGGAATGGTCTTGCCGCCGATTTCGACGTCTTCGGTGGTGGTCCGCATGACCATGGTCAATGGGGTTTCCACCCGTAGGCCCTCTTCGATCGCGATGGGTATCAACGAGCGGTCTTGGCGGACCATCGCCAACTGCTCGGGGTGAGTCAGAAGCAGGTACAACAGGTTTCCCGAGGACCGGTAGGTGGTCTCCAGCCCGGCCGGCAGCAGCAGGCGCAAGAACGCGATGATCGCCTCGTCGGTGAGCTTTTCGCCGTCGATCTCGGCGGCGACCAGGTCGCCAATGATGTCGTTGGTGAGTTTGCGGCGCCGCTGCTCGACCTGGTCGAGAAAGTAGGCGTGCAGCTCGGCCGCCGCGGTCAACCCGGCCATGATGTCGGTCGGGATCGAGATCAGGTCGAGTGACAGCCGCCGGAACAGGTCGAGGTCCTCCCGGGGCAGCCCCAGCAGTGTCGAGATGATCCGGGTCGGAAACTCGAACGTCAGGGCCTTCACCAGATCGGCGTGACCGTCATGCTTGATTTCGTCGATCAGCCGGTCGCAGACCGGCCCGATGACCGACGGTTCCCAGCGTTCCAGCGCGGTGGCCCGGAAGGCCTTGGCCACCAGGCTGCGGTGGTCGTGGTGCTCTTTGCCGCCCATCGCCAAAATGGTGTGGCCCATGACCAATCCGATGGTCTTGTCGTAGTTGGCCGAGGTGAAGATGCGGTCGTCGCGAAAGGCTTGAAACACGCCGTCGTAGCCGAACAACACCCATTCGTCGTCGGGCCGCAGTTCTTCGGGCATCTGCTCGTGGTCCATGAGGGCGCCGTGCCACACCGGGTCGGTGCGCCGCATGTACTCGAAGAACGGATAGGGGCTGGTCTGGCCGGTGGTGTCGAGTGTAGGCAGCGTCATTAGCGCTCCTCCTGATACGGAATGTCGCTATTATAGTATAAATAGCAACGAAGCCAGGCGGTGGTGGCGAGTGCCGTACCGGGCAGAAGGCGGGGTACACCAGTGCTGCAACGGCGACCCGTGTACACCGTCGACGAGCTGCCGCCGGGCACCATGAGGCTGGTCGATGCCGGGAAGTTCGGGGTGGGTGTTTACAACGTCGGCGGTGCGCTGTATGCCATCGGCAATTACTGTCCGCACGAGGACGCCCGGTTGTGCCGTGGCCTGCTCGGCGGCCGCTGCCCATCGACTGCGGTTGATCCCCGACGTCGAACAGCACTGGTGCCAGGCGCCCGGCGGTGACCACCGGCCGGACCTGTATGGAAAGCATTACCCCGGCTCGGATCCCGACACCGTCAGCCGGCAGCTGTACGACGACGCCGGTGTCGACTACGCCATCCTCAATCCGCTGACCCGGGGCAACATCGCCGACTACCTGCTCAATACCTGCATCTGTGCAGCGGTCAACGACTGGCTGCTCGACCGGTGGCTAGATCCCGACCACACCAACCGATACTCCGACCGCTCTCGAGGAACGATCCGGGTCAATCCGGAGGACCCCAAGGGCGCCGTCGCCGAGATCGAACGACTCGCCGGTCACCCCAAGCTGGTTCAGGTCGGTGTCCCGATGCAATCGCGCGAGCCGTACGGCAAGCCGATGTTCGAGCCCATCTGGGAGGCCGCCGCCGCTCACAGCCTCCCGGTGGCGGTGCACATCAACGGCGGCAACGGCGTCGATCATCCGCCGACGTTCGCCGGGCACGCGCACACCTATCCCGGGTACGCGGCCTTCATGCCGCTGAACTACCTCGTGCACCTGGCCACGCTCATCGTCGAGGGCGTCTTCGGCCGGCACCCCGGCCTCACGTTCGTGTTCGCCGACGGCGGATACGACATCCTCGCCCCGCTGATGTGGCGGCTGGACACTTTCTGGTTGTCGATGCGTGACCAGACGCCGTGGGTGGACCGCTATCCCGGTGGCGGGGTCGATCAGCGTCGCGCCCAGGCGCCCGAGCTGGCGGCCCGTGAGATCGAGCGGTGGGCCGGCCACCGGTATATGTGTCAGATCCTGATGACCCCGCAGATTCGTGGAATCCCTTTTGGCAGACCGCTTTCGATCCCCTCTACCAGGCCACGGCGCGCCATGGAGTGCCGGTGGCCACGCATCTGATGGGTCAGACGCCGTTCGAGTTGATCCCGCTGTACCCGGTGGGCAACCCCGCGCGTTGGCATGATTTCTTCGCCTCCTGGCCGCTGCTGTACGTATCGCATCTGATGAGCCTGGTATTCGACGGCGCGTTCGATCGCCATCCGGACCTGCGGGTGGTATTCATCGAGGGTGGCTTCACCTGGGCGATGCCGGTGATGTCGCGGATGGACCGGATATGGCAGGCCCGCCGCGGCGATCTTCCGCAGGTGCGCCGGCGCCCGTCGGAGTATGTGCGCGAACACGTCCGGTTCACCACCCAGCCGCTCGAAGACGCCGACACCGTCGAGTTTCGCCGATATCTGGACATGATGGACCTGGGCGACAATCTGATGTTCTCGACGGACTACCCGCATTGGAGCTACGACTCTCCGGCGTATGCGGTCAACCGGTTCCCTCCCGACCAGCGGGAGCGGATCATGCGCGGCAACGCGGCCGCGCTCTATGGGCTGCCCGCGACCGTCAAGGCACTGACCGAAGAGCGGTTAGCCGGCGTTGCCTTGGACGCTGAACCGGAAGCCGAGTGATCATGACTCAAACGAATCTCGCACGGCCACAAGGACTTAGCCGTATCGACCCGGCGCTGCGAGACACCGCAGCGGCGCTGGGGATCGTCGAATTCAGCGCCGAGACGTTGAGCGCCGAGCGGCAGCAAGCCGACCGGGTCGCAGCCGAGCGAGCCGCGGCGGCCGAAGCCGCGGGCCTCGGCGGGGTGAGCATCGAATCGCGATACATTGCCGGTCCGGACGGTGGGCGGCTGGGCCTACGGCTGTATCGGGGTGCCGGCGGGTCAGCCGTGCCGATGGTGATCTACGCCCACGGCGGCGGATTCGTCACCGGCAACCTCGATACGGACCACGGGCACTGTGTGGAGCTGGCTCGCGCGGCCGACTGCCTGGTGGTGTCGGTCGACTACCGGCTGGCGCCGGAGCATCCGTGCCCGGCGGCCCTCGACGATGTCGAGGCGAGTCTGCGTTATGTGGTCGACAACTGCGCCGAACTGGACGCCGATGCCCGTCGGCTGGCGGTGATGGGCCGCGACGCCGGTGCGGCACTGGTGGCCGGATTGGCTCAGCGCATGTTCGACAAGGAAGGCCCGCCGATCCTGGTGCAGATTCTGCATCAGCCGATGCTCGATTCCGACGCCACGCCGTCGCGGCGGGAGTTTCAGCGCACTCCCGGTCTCAACGGTCAGGCGGTGTCCCGGGCCTGGGCCCATTACCTGGGCCACACCACGGCGAATGGTCAGCATGTTCCCGCGCACCGGGCGAATCTGGAAGGCTTGCCGCCGACATTCATCAGCTGCTCGGAGATCGACCCCTGCCGCGACGAGGCCATTGATTACGCCAACCGTCTGCTGCACGCGTACGTCCACACCGAACTGCACGTCTTCGCGGCCACGTTCCATGGCTTCGACTCCGTCGTCACCGATTGGGTGGTCTCCCAAGAGAGCCGGGCGCTGCATGCTCAGACGCTGCGGCGCGCCTTCGCGACCTGAACCGGCGGCCTAGACCGGGTTGAACTTGGTGATCAGCCACTTGCCGCCGACCTGAGTCACGCTCACCAGCACGCTGCTGGGCTTGATGGTCGGATCGGGGTTGTCCTTGGTGGTGGTGCTCTGGTCGACGAAAACCAGCACGACGGCCGAACCCGGATGCAGCTCCGACACCGCGGCGCGCATCACCTTGGCGGTGGTCTTCAGCGCTTTCTGCTTGGCCCCAGGAACCACGAACTGCTGGGTGAATTGGTTGTAGTAGTCCAGGAAATCCCCGCCGAGATGTGACCTGGCGGCGGCGATGTCCTTGTCGAGCGTGTCGGACGAATACGACAGCAGTGCGACAGTGCCATCGGAGGCCGCGCTGACCGCGGCGCGCGCGACGCTGGGGCCGACCTGCTGGTCGGGCCGGTAAAGCTTGGCGTACAGCCAGGCGGTGATGCCACCGGAGACCAGAACGAGCACGATCAGAATCACCGGGACCGGTTTCAGATTGATCTTTCTGCGCCACAAACCCTGCGCCCAGCCACGCGCCGGTGCGGGGGAGTCATCATCCGGTGCTTGGTCATCCCACTCGTCACTCGCCGGAATCACCGAGGTCGTTGAATCGTCGAATTCGCTCTCGGCGCCGCCGACGTCACGCATATGATCGGTCACGGTACGAACTCAACCTTCGACATCTTGTACTGCCCGTCCTCCTCGGTCACGGTCACCTTCAGCCTCCACTCACGTGGTTCCTCTTTGCCGTTTCCGCCGTTGGTGACCCGCGATGTCGCCGAGACGAGCACCAAAGCGGTGTTCCCATCCATGGATTCGACGGCTGTGGCGGTGACCGTTCCTTCCGTCACGACTTTGGACTGCTCGACAACCTTGGTGAAATCGGCTGCCCGCTGCTGGAATTCGTCCTTGAACTCGCCCGTGGAACTGTCGATCACCCGCTGGACGTCTTCCTTGGCCTTCCGGAAATCGAGGGAAATCATATTGACGATGCCCTTTTTGGCCCCGTCGGCGAACGCCTCGGCGCGTTCGTGACGCTGCGTGGTCTGGTGGTGCTGCCATACCATGATTCCGCTGAGCGCGGCGAAGCCGCAGATGATGACCACCGCGGCGGCCTTGGCGAGTCCGGCCAGCACGACCCGCAACCACCGCCAGGACCGGCCTCGGGGCTCGGCCGCCGCGGCGTCCTGGTCTGCGACCTCGTCGGTCTCGTCGTCTGACTCGTCCTCGTCGCCTGCGACAAACTCGTCATAGTCGACGTACTCGTACTCGGCGTCGCGGTACTCGTCTTCTTCGGTCGCATCGGCTTGTGCGCCCCACGCCCTCACCTCGGGTTGCGAGTTCGCCGACCCCGAGTGCGGTTCGGTTGCGTCAGCCATTGCGGTTACAGCCCGTGGCCATCATTATCGACTGAACTCCGGTATCTCTTACGGTATCGGCCATTGCTAACATCAGAGTCGCCACCGAACTCCGCTCCAGCGAGGACCGATTAGGCGGATGATCAGCCACCCGAGCTTTCCCACCGACGTCCTTCGCGGCGGCGAAGGACGGCCCAGGAGAGTACGGGCGGCATGATGACCGCTGTCGACTCTCCCGAAAACATACTCTTTACCTCCACTACCCACGCATTTCTACAAAAAGAAGCCTCGCTGCGCCATGTCCGGGAGCTGCATGCGGCGGGTGTGTCGTTTGACCCTCAGTGGTGGCAGCGGGCCGCTGAGCTGGGCTGGACGGCGCTGCTGGTTCCCGAGGAATTGGGCGGCGGCAGCGTCTCGGGCAACGGTGTCGAGGATCTGGCCACGGTCGCCGAGCAGCTGGGCAAGACGGTGGCGCCCGGCCCGTTGTATCCGGTCAGCACCGTGCTGGCGGGGTTGGTCGACTGCGCCGAGTCGCACGCGCACGCCGGGGTGATCGCGTCCCTGATGTCTGGCGAAGTTGTTGCCTCATGGGCGGTCTCGGAACCAGGCCGGGGTTGGTCACCGCAGGATCCGGCGGCCACGGCCACACCAGTCGACTCCGGCTACCGCATCGACGGCGCCAAAGACCGGGTGGAAGCCGGTGCCCAGAGCGCGCTGTTGCTGGTGGTCGCGCGGTGCGGTGATCAGGTCCGCCAGTTCCTGGTGCCGGCGGATGCGCCCGGAGTGCGGATTGCGCCGCAGCAGTCGCTGGACCTGGTCAAGAACTACGCGAGGGTGGATTTCGACGGCGTCGTGGTGGCCGAGGCGGCAACGGTCGGCACCGCCGCCGAGACCGCCGGGCTGATCGATCGGCAAAGTCAGATCGCTCAGGTACTGCAGTGCGCCGAGGTGGTCGGCATCCTGCAAACGGTCTTTGACTTCACCGTGCAATGGGCGCTGGATCGACACACGTTCGGACGTCCGCTGGCGTCCTACCAAGCGCTCAAACACAAGTTCGCCGACATGAAGCTGTGGCTGGAGGCCTGCCGCGCGACCACGGCCGCCGCGGTGAAAGCGGTTGGCGCGCGCTCGCCGGCAGCGGGCCGGGCGGCCAGTGTTGCGAAGTCCTATGTCGGTGAAATGGCCGGACAGATCGTTCAGGGTTGCGTGCAGATGCACGGCGGTATCGGCATCACCTGGGAGCATGACCTGCACCTGTACCTGAGGCGAGTTACGTTGTACCGCGCCATGTTCGGCACGCCGGAGGAACACAATCGCCGGGTGTACGAGCTGCAAGCCGAAGCGAAGGCGACTCGATGACGCCGACCGAATCCGTTGCGGAATTCGCCGCCCGGGCCCGAGCGTGGCTGGCCGACAACATGCCACCCGTCGACCCGATCTCACCGCCCGCGGCGCCCCGCGACGACGAACGCTCCTGGCAGCGGGCCCGAGAACTGCAAAAGCGGCTCTACGAAGGAGGATTCGCCGGGATCTGCTTCCCTCGCGAGTACGGTGGCCAGGGTCTGCCGTACGAATACCAACGGGCGTTCGACGAGGAATCCCGGTGCTACGAGATGCCGTTGATCCTCAACACCCCGACGTTCACCATCTGCTGTGCCACCCTGCTCGACACCGGCAGCGAGGAGCAGAAGAAGACTCACATCGGGGCGGCGTTGCGCGGCGACGAGGTGCTGGTGCAACTGCTCTCGGAGCCCAGCGGCGGATCGGATCTGGCGGGCGTCCTGACCCGCGCCGAGCGTCGCGGTGATCGATGGGTGATCGACGGGGCCAAGACCTGGAGCACCAGTGCGTTCGCCGCCGACTACGGACTGTGTCTGGCCCGCACTGACTGGGATGTGCCCAAACATGAGGGGCTGACGATGTTCCTGGTGCCCATCGATCACCCCGGAATCACGTTGCGCCGGATCACCCAGGTGAACGGCTCGTCGGAGTTCTGCGAGGAATTCCTCGACGGGGTGGACGTCGGCGAGGATGCGGTGGTCGGCGAGGTGAACAACGGCTGGGCCGTGGCCTCACGACAGCTCTATCACGAGCGCCGGGCGGTCGGGATGGGCTCGGAGTTCGCCAGCGGCGGTGGCAGCGAGGGCGGTCACACGACACCGGTCGACTACGCCGAACTCGCGCGGCAGGCCGGCCGGGCCGACAGTGATTGGGTGCGGGAGACGGCCGGCCGGGCGTTGGTGCACCGCGCGGTGGCCGAGCAGCTGATCGAGCACGTCTACCGCAGCGTCGGCGACGGCACGCTGCCGCCTGCCGGTGGAACGCTGATCAGGCTCTTCCACGCCGAGACGGTGATGTGTGAGATGGACACCGCGCTGGCGATCGCCGGAGCCGCCGGTGTGGTGGGGCAACCCGGCGAGGGCCTGCAGGCCGGGCTGCGCTACCTCGCGCGGCAGTCCGTCGCCATCGGCGGCGGAACAACCGAGATGGCGCGCAACGTCATCGGTGAGCGGGTGCTGAACTTCCCGCGGGAATACGCCGCAGACCGCGGGGTGCCGTTCAATCAGGTACGGCACGGCCGGGCGCGTTGATCGTGGCGTCGTGCCGGTAAAGCCCCGTCGCGGCGGTTAGCCCGACGAGAATCAGTGCGGCCCATACAAGTTCGTCGCTGTCTAGCCGATGTTCGGTGCCCAGCAGCGCCCCGATCGCGAAATTGCCGGCCAGGATCCCGACTCCGATGATGGTGTTGTAGAAGCCATAGTGGGTCGCCACCAACCGCTCGCTGGACAGTGACACCACGATGTGCATCTCGAAGGGAAACACCGCTGCCGAGGCGACGGCGAGCAGGGCCGCCGCGGCGAGCAACGCCGCGACGGCCGCTGGAGTGCCTAACCGCTGCGAGTTGGGGATGGCGGCCAGCGGCGCAAACGATGCCGCCATCAGTGCCACCCCGATGTACACACTGCGCCCCGGCCGCCATCGTGCCGAAAACCATCGGGTGATGCGCAGCTGGCCGGCCACCGCTACCAGGCCTGACGTGCCGAAAAGTGCTGCCACCAATTGTGCTTGGGAGTGTGGCGCCACCACTGAGGCCTGCGCGGGAAGCATCAGATAAATCTGGGAGGACAGCAGATAGGAGCCGGTCATGGTGGCGGCGAACCGCAAGAACGATCTATTGCCCGCAACCGCCCGCCAGTCCGAGATGATCGATGTCTTCGCCGGCGCGACCGGACCCGGATCTGCGGACCGGTGCCCCGGTAACGCCAGGAGTTGTGCGAGGGCAAGGACGGCGAAGATCACCGTAGCCGCCAGGACACTCATCCGGAAGTTCGATGTCACAAAGGCCAGACCGATGAGCGGGCCGAGGAAGATGCCCGCTCGGTTGAACATGTTCAAGGTGGCGAATGCTTCGATTCGGCGGTCGTCGGCTTCGGTGGCGAGATAAGCCCGCAGCGCCGGGTTGAACAGCGCACCAGCGAAACCCGTTGCCGCTGCGGCAATCAACAACGTCGATAGCGACTGGGCGATCGCCAACAAGCCGAATGCGCCAATACGCAGCAGACAACCGGCCACGATCAACGGTTTGTAGCCGAGCCGATCGGCGAGCGTACCGCCCACGAAAAACATGCCCTGCTGGCTGAAGTTGCGCACACCCAGCACCAGGCCGACAGCCCACGCTGCCAGGCCAAGGGTCCCGGCCAGATAGCTGGACAAGTAAGGCATCAGCATGTAAAAGCCTATGCTGGCCCCGAATTGGTTGATCATGAGTACGCGGCTTGGTCGGCTGAAGCTGCGAAACTGGGCCCAGAATCCCGTCATGGCACTATCCGACGTACTGCGATTGCGGAAGGACGTTGAGTCGCAACAGGTCTCGCACAACTGCGCTGCCGGCTTGTTGCGTGGATTTCGAACTCCCGGGAATCCCGCCGACCAGGCTGCCCAACCCGCTTCCCACACCCGGCTGTTGTGCAACCGAGTCGACAGCCGGCAGGGCGTCGACGCTGGTGCCGGCCAGTGCTTGCGGAACGGGGATCGTCGCCGCGGTCGCACTGGCGGGCATGCGCGGCACCGATAGCCCGCCGACCCTGGCCGCCTGGCCGAACCCGGCCGATACCGTACCGCCGACTTTCACTGTGTCGGCTGCTGCCTGGGTGGGGACCATCCCGACGGTCATGCCGGCGGGCATAGTGAGGTCCCGTAGCGCACCGGGCACAAAGCACAGCAGTGACAACACCGAGACGACGGTGGAACTGATATTCAGCGTCTGCAAGCTCACAACGGCCGCGTGCACGATCTTCTGCGTCTCCGCACCGGCTGACTGGCCGACCGAGGCGGCGTGGGACACCAGCGCGGCGGTGTCGGTGGTCCGCGGCGGCGGCGCGAAGGGAGTCAGCCTCGTCGCGGCATCCGACGAGGCGGCATAGGCGTACATGGTGGCTGCGTCCTGGGCCCACATCTCGCCGTAATGCGCTTCAGTGGCGGCGATCGCCGGACCGTTTTGGCCCAAGATGTTCGTCGCGGTCAACGCTGCCAGCAGCGCACGGTTGGCTGCGATCACCGGCGGCGGCACCGTGGCC
Organism: Mycobacterium persicum; assembly: GCF_002086675.1. GTDB lineage: Bacteria > Actinomycetota > Actinomycetes > Mycobacteriales > Mycobacteriaceae > Mycobacterium > Mycobacterium persicum. Next base: position 9,805 of record NZ_MVIF01000052.1, on the reverse strand, counting down.
GCGAACGCCGCCTCGTACGCCGACACCGCAGCCCTGGCTTGGGTGGCCGTGAGCTCGGCGTGGGCAGCGGTCGCGCTCAACCACGCCACATTATGTGCGGCCGCCGACGCCATCGATGTCGACGCGCAACCCTGCCATTTGGTGGTCAGTCCTATCACCGCCGAGCGGTGCACGTCGGCCGCCGAGTGCAGCTCGGCGGCCAACTCGTCCCATGCGGCCGCCGCGGCCAGCATCGGTCCCGCGCCCAGACCGCAGTACATCCGCCCCGAGTTCACTTCGGGCGGCAATGATCCGAAATCCATTGCCAGTACTCGGGTTTCAGTGCGCTGCCATCGCGTTGGCCGCCTCGGCCGCCGCATACGAACGACCGCTGGCCAGCAGGGCCGCCATGAAATCCTGGTGTATGGCCAAGGCTTGCGCACTGACCTGCTGGTAGCGCTCACCGTGAATGCCGAACCGCTGGGCGGTCAGCGCCGATACCTCATCGGCGGCTGCGGGGATCACCGCGGTGATCACGGCAGCCGCTGCGGAATTTCGTGCTGCCACGGCCGAGCCGGCAGTCGCCAAGGCGGCGGCGGCTGTGCCGAACGCGTCAGGTTCTGTGATGACGTACGCCATGTCTTCCTCTCCTGGGCCAGATGACAACCCGGCCAAAATTTGATAGCGGTATTGTACGCATGTAAACTATTGATAAGGCAAGTGTGAGTTCTGTTACTATCCGCATGTGAATAGAACCAGTGACGGTGACTCGCGAGCGGGTGTTCGGCTCAGCGAGCTGGATCCCAAGCAGGAACAAGCCTGGGAGCTGTGTATTCATTCGGCTGCGTTGTTGCAACGCACACTCGATGCCGAGCTGCGTGCCGAGTGCGGCATGAGCCTGCTTACCTTGGACACCCTGGTGCAGTTGTCCCGCGCGCCCGGCCAGGCTCTATACATGAAGGATCTGGCCGCCGCTCTGGTCTACAGTGCCAGCGGGATCACCCGGATCGTTGACAACCTGGAACGATCGGGTCGTGTCGCGCGTAACCCGGATCCGGCCAATCGCCGGGCCACGCTAGTCCAGCTGACCCCGCGAGGACTTGGTGAGCTGCAATCAGCGTGGCAGCTTCATGCCCGGGGCGTCGAACGCTGGTTCGCCAAACACGTCAACCCGCGTCAGGCAAATGTTCTCGTCGAGGTGTTCGGCGCGGTGACCGCGGATTTAGAACGGCTGCGGTAGTGGGAGGTTAGTGCCGGCGTCAATCTTCGGCGAAGACGTTCTCGGCGTCGCCGCTGACCACCGGTATCCGGACCAGTGACAAGACGTGGTGTGCCGGGCTGCCCGGCGGCGCCGTCAGCACGCAGTCACCGCCCTGTTGACGTGCCCGGTCCCGGGCGGCCACCAGGGCGGCGACACCCGCTGATCCGAGGTGCGTGACGGCAGTGAGATCGATCGTCAAAGACGCCAGCCCCGAACGGCTTTCGACGGCGATCTGGCTGTCCAGGGTGGTCGCTGCGTTGGCGTCGACGTCGCCGCGCACCACGATTCGGCCCGGCTCGGCGACCAACGAGACGAACTCCGTGTCGATCGCCGCCGGGAAGGCGGTACGGCTTACCACCGCGTCGGTGACGAACTGCGCCGGCCGGGACAGCCGATGGGTGATGGTGGCCGTGGTCCCGTCGGCGTCGTGCCTGACGTGCGATTCGCCGACCAGGGCCGCGGCCATCGCGAGTCCACGCCCGCGGCCCTTTTCGCCTTCGCGGTGATCCTTCCACGTGCCCCGGTCGATCACCGATGCCCGCAGTTTGCCGTGACCGTCCAGCGTCGCCTCGATCACGAGACCATCGGGAACCTCTGTGCCGTAACCATGTTCGACCGCATTCTCGACGAATTCGGAGATCGCGTGCACGACATCGGAGATGTCGGCGGAGTCCGCACCGATCTGCACAAGCCATTCACGGAGTCGGGAGCGGATCTGGCGCGCGGCGTGGATCGTCGCGTCGGTCGTCATGTACAGCGGTGGCGCCGGGATCCGGCGTTGTGCCGCAAGCAGTGTGACGTCGTCGTTGTAACCGGTGGACCGCAGCAGCAATTCGAGTGTTTCCGAGCACAGGCGGTCGATGGGCCGGGCCGGCGCATCGATGACGAAGCCGCCGCCGTTGGCGATGGTTGCCGCCAGTTCGGCGAATTCTGCCGTGCTGGCCCCCAGCGGCCTGCCCGGGCGTTCGACCAGACCGTCGGTGTACAGCATGACCGAATCGTCGATGTTGAGCATTTCGGTACGCACCGGGAATCCCGTTGCGCTGCCGAGCGGACCCGCCCCCGACGGCTCCAGGTAGCGGGACTTCGCATCGGCGGTCACCAGCAACGGCGGTGGGTGCCCGGCGGTGCAGTACTGGAATTCTCCGGTGGCCAGGTCGAGGGAGCCGACACAGATCGTTGCCGAGGTCGAGCCGGGCACCTGATCGTGGAAGGACTCCACCGCCTGCAGGGCTTCGACGATGGTGTGTCCCGCCCAGATCTGCATCCGCAGCGCCGTGCGCAACTGTGACATCACCGCCGCGGCTTCCACGCCATGGCCGACCACATCCCCGACGATCAGCACCAGCCGATCACCCAGGGCCACCGTGTCGAACCAGTCCCCACCGGCCGCGGTGTCCCGTGCGGCGACGAGATACTGCGCGGCGAGGTCGGCGCCGGAAACGAGGGGCACCGACGGAGCGAGCAGCGCCTGCTGCATCACGATGGCCGAGTCACGGACATGGCGGTACCGCTCGGAGAGTTCCTCGACCTGCGCTTCGGCGGCCAGCCGTTCCCGTACCCGGCTTGTGACGTCATCGAAGAGGATTTGCACGCCCTCGATCGATCCGTCAGCCCGGCGGCGCGGCGTGACGACAAAGTCGAAGAATCGCTCCTCGATTCCCGAACCGTCGAAGTCGGCCTGCAGCCGCCACTCGGATCCGGACTGCGGCTCGCCGGTTTGATACACCCGGTCGAACATGTGGTAAATCTGCTGTGCCTCGAGTTCGGGATAGACCTCGCGCGCCAGCTGTCCCACGCCGACAAATGTCGGGCTGAGCGTGCGATACGCGGCGTTGGCTGCGGCGAAGCGGTGGTCGGGTCCCTGCAACCCCACCAGCATTGCGGGCACGTTCTCGAAGATCCGGCGAACGTCCTCCGGGGTGCCGACCTTCTTGTCCCAGTCCATGTCGGGCGCCATGTGGCTGTCCCTCCTACGGACCGATCGAACAACAAGGCAGGCGCGTCGACGGATCTCGCCAACGGCCAACAATCAGATTAGCAATGCCCACGACCTGGTCGCGGCACCAAAAGTTCGGTCGAGTCAGGTGGCATTCGTTTCGAGCACCCGGTCGGCGGTCTCCGGCAGCACCTGCCGATACCTCGCGGACAGTTGAGTCAGCAGCACAAATGCCGCAGGCGCGTCGATGTTGAAGCGTTCCATCAGCACGCCGGTCGCTTGCGCGATCACGTCACGGTCGACCAGTGGTTCGCGTCGCGCCCGTGTACGGCGGTCGGTTTCGATGGCCATGGCCGCGTGTGCCGCGAATGTCAAGGAAATCTCCTCGGTTTGCTCGTCGAACGCATTCGGGTGCTCGGCGTAGAGATTCAGGACCGCTCCGCCGTCGGAGTGCCCGAACAACTGGATCGACAGCATCGACCGGACCGAGGTCTGTGACAGCACTTCCTGAGTGAACACCGGCCACCGGGTCTCACTGTTGACGTCATTCACCCGCCAGATTCGTTGCTCCGTGGGCACTTCGAAGCACGGGCCCTGTAGATAACGCTGCGCGATGTTGTCGATGATGAGGGAGTCGACGTCGCTGGCCGCCACCGAGCGGATGACACCGCGGTGGGTGATCAACGTGATCCCGGCGTGGCTTACGGCCGGAATGTGAACTGCCGCAGCTGCTGTGATCCACTTCAGCCGCTTGGTCGCAGTCATCTCTTTGCTGTGGCCGTCCAGCAATTCCGCTGCGGCTGCATCGATATCGGCGTCGATATCGGCTGCCCCGGGTGACTTGGCGACGAACTTTTCGCCGGGCCGGTTCACCGCGTCCTCCTGTTGGGTGATGCGCTACGCAAGCTCGACGATCTGGCCGTAGCTTTCGGGTCGGCGCATGCTGGCTAATGGCAACGACTTCAACCAGTCCCGGCGCTGGTCTCGGTCGAGATCGGCGATCGGCAACGCGTCGCGCTCCAGGGAGTGTCCACCGCCAGGCGCCCGTCCTCGTCGCGTCTGCACGTCTATCGGGTACCCAGACTGCCGGCCTGACAACCGCCCGATTCGGCGCAGTGGTCCGGATCGTTGCGGTATGGGTTTGTGGTTCTGCCGATCGGGTAGCCGATACCACGCGCGATTACCAAACAGCCCACGCGCACTGAGAGCGATTGAGAGCGAGGAGGACATCCATGGCGCAAGCCGCTCTGAAATCACCGACCGATGTGATCGACTTTCTCGTCGACCAGCACGAGCAGATCAAATCGCTGTTCGCAAAGACGTTGTCCAGCTCGGGCAAACAGCGAGAAGAAGCGTTCCTCGAGCTGCGTCGCTTGTTGGCGGTGCATGAAACCGCCGAGGAGGAAATCGTTCATCCGCGGGTCAAGCGCAAGGTTGCCGGTGGAGAGACGATAGTCACCCAGCGACTGAAGGAAGAGCACGAAGCCAAGACCGTGCTCAGCGAGCTGGAGAAGCTCGACGTCGACACCGCCGAGTTCACCAGCAAACTCACCAAGCTGCGCGATGCCGTCGTCGACCACGCCGAGCATGAAGAAACCGAGGAGTTCGCCAAGCTGGGAGACGAACTGAGCAGCGACGAACTCGAACGGATGGGCCGCGCCGCCAAGCTGGCCGAGGCGACCGCACCCACCAGACCCCACGCCGGGGTGGAGTCCCAAATCGCCAACCTGATGGCCGGACCGTTCGCGGCAATGCTGGACCGGGCACGCGACGCCATTGTCGGGAAAGGCTGATTCGCCGGGGTACCCGGACCCGAACCCCAAGTAGCCCAGTGTGTGATGCACTGGGCTACTTCGCGTGATGCGGTCGGGTGATGCGGTCGGGTGATTACGCGCTGACCGGCTTGGTTGCCGGTGCTTCAACCTTCATCACTTCGATCATGTTGCCGCCCATGATCTTTGCGACATCTTCGGGGTCGAAACCGGCAAGTTCGTCGACGAACGAAATCGGGTCCTTCAGGCCTTCGGGGTGCGGCCAGTCGGAGCCGAAGACCACCCGGTCGGTGCCTACCATCTTCACGATTTCGGAGAACCGGTCCTCCCAGAACGGGCTGACGTAGACGCACCGCTTGAACGCCTCGATCGGGTCTTCGCCGAATGCGTTCGGCATCTTCTTGTAGACGCCCTTGAGTCCTTTGAACAGGTGCGGCACCCAGTCCGCGCCGTTTTCGATGGATAGGATCCGCAGCTCCGGATTGCGCGACAGCGCGCCATGGCAGACCAGCGCACCCATGGCATCCTCGATCGGCCGATGTCCCATCGCCAAGCTGCGGAAGGCGGTCGGCTTGAACGGCAGGAACTCGTCGCCGGGTTCCCACACGTTCATGAATTCCGAATAGCCGCTGTCCGACGCGTGCATCGAAACCGGGATCTCGGCCCGGATGCAGGCTTGCCAGAACGGGTCGAACTCCTCGAAACCGAACGAGCGGCTGCCGCGGTAGCCGGGTACCGGGGCCGGGCGGACCAGCACCGTGCGAGCGCCACGCTCCAGGCACCACTGCAGCTCTTCGAGCGCCCGATCCACGATGGGCAGGGTGATCACCGGGGTGGCGAAGATGCGGTCCCGGTAGTTGAACGACCAGGTCTCGTACATCCACTGGTTGAGTGCGTGGATGACGTCGTGGGTCATCTCCGGGTCGTCCTTCATTCGCTCCTCGACCAGGCTGGCCAGGGTGGGAAACATCAGCGCGTAGTCGATACCCAGCTCGTCCATGACTTCCAGCCGGGGGCCCGGTTCCCGGAAGGCCGGGATCGCCTTCATCGGCTCACCCAGCACCTCGCGGTAGCTCTTGCCTCCGCTGCCGTGCCGGAAGTACTCCTCCTGGGCGCCCGGGCGGGCCACCACTTCGAACGTCGGGTTGGGGATGTATTCGCTGATATGGCCGCGTACCACGATCTTGGTGCGCCCGCGGATCTGCACGTAGTCGATCACGTGCTTGCGCTTGTCGGGCAGGAACTTGGTCAACGCCTCCTGCGGCTCGTACATGTGGTTGTCGGCGTCGAACACCGGAAAGGGAAGCTCGCGAGACGGCATGGCGATCTCCTTGTAGAAGTCTCGATTCTCAGCATCTGGTAATGACGTTACCACCTCGCGCAAGGGTTCCGCTAACCGCTGTCGGGGGTGTCTTTGCGGTCGATGACGGCGAAATTCACCGTTGCCGTTGCCGCGAGTTCGCTATCGCTGTCCCCGAAGATGTCGACCTGCATGACCAGGGATCGCCGGCCGGCCCGCAGCACCTGCGGTACCGCGAGGGCGGAGCCCTGCCTGATGGGGCGCAGGTAGCGGATGAAGAGGTCGGCTGTCGTCATGGCGGTGCCCGGCGGCAGATACTCCAAGCCCAGCTGTCCTCCGGCCACGTCGGCGAGCGTGGCGATCAAGCCGCCCTGCAGCGCTCCGGAGGTGTTGACCACCTGCGGACTGACCGGCATCGTCATCGCGAAGGCGTCGTCGTGGGCGGTGGCTGGGCGCATCCCGATCTGGGCGAACAGTTCGGCCAGTGAGGACACCGGCTGATCGTCGACATCCCGAATGCCCAGGGCGCGGCTGCAGAACTCGTACAGTTGGCCGGCGTCGATGGGCGTTCCGTTCAATTCGGTTCCCAGCCAGTGCAATCGGAGCGCACCCAGCACCGTCTGCATGATGATGGCAGCCGCGGCCCCGACGTCGAGTCCGGGGTTGAACACTCCTTCGGTGATGCCTTGCCCGACGATATCGCGCAGCAGTCGATGCAGGGGCGATAGCACCCGCGCGTATTCACGGGGCCGGTTCTCGGCCAGGTACTGGTTGTAGAGGCTCAGCGCCCGGTTGAGGCTGTCCTGGGTGGTGGACTCCGGTCGCGCGCTGATGCGGTCGATGACCAGCTTCAGGGCGGCGGTGCTGTCGAGCCCGGCGGTTTCGGTGCGCCACAGCTGTGCCGTCTGCGCCATGGTCCTGTCGAACAGGGCCAGCAGTAGTTCGTCCTTGCTGCCGAAATGCTGGTAAAACGCCCGCAACGAGGTTTTGGAGCGCGCGACGACCTCTTGCACGGTGAAGTCGGTGCGGCCGGTTTCACCCAGAATTTCGACCGCCGTCTTGATGAAGCGGTCGGCGCGCGTTACATCCGGTTCCTCGTTCGAGCCGGTCACAGGCGTTGTCTCCTCAACTTGCGCGCTGCTGGCAGTATTGAGAATGAGGTTACCGCGATTTGCAGCCGATGTGGATATAACGGTGCTGGGTCGTCGCTTGTCGCCGCGTCAACCGTGCAGCTCAATTGCCGCGGCGACAATCGGCTTGGCCCACCCGGGTGTCGACAACAGATCCGGTGGACCCACGATCTTTCCCCGCACCACGTGCAGCACGAGCATCGGGCGGGGAGCCTTGGCTTCGGCCGGGTCGGCGTCTTGCGAGTTGTCGTATATGCGCACTTCGGTGAGCACGGGCAGCAGTTGCACCAGATTCAACCTGCTGTGCCGCCACCGACGCCGGATGTCGGCTTCGGGAATGCCATGGCCACCCGCGTCGACTCGCCGCCGCACTCGCTCGATGTGGGCTTCCGGGCTGGCCAATCCGACATACCAGATTCGCACCTCAATGCCTTGTGAGGCCGCCTCGGCGAGCAGCCGGGGCATGGTGCTTCCACCGAGCGTGGTTTCGAACGCGAGGTCGAGGCGTTCGTTGATCGCCCGTTCCAGCAGCCGCTTACCCTGACGCCACGCCGTCGCGTTGGCCGTGGTCTGATCGAGTCCCGGATTCGCCGCGATCAACCTCCGCGCTGCCTCGTCGGGGTTGTAGTAGTCGGCGTCGGAAGCGCGGAACATGGCGCCGCCGATGGAGCTCTTGCCCGCGCCGTTGACCCCGGCAAGGACGTACAGCCGGCTCAGTCAGCGTCGCCGCTTCGCGCGAGCCGCCTTCACCGCGACCTGCCCCAGCTGTTCCGGGCTGGCATCGAAGGCCGCGGCCATCGCGGCCTTGGATTTTGGCGTCTGCATGCGTTCCAGCAGGCGGTCGAACTCTTCGGTCAACTCGTCCAGAGCGGGAGTAGCCGCGCGGGTCAGCATCTCGAACTCAGCGTAGGACACCAGTACCGCCTTCGGCGTGTTGTGCTTGGTGATCGCGACCGCACCGTCGGCGATGGCCTTCTCGAGGACCGCGCCGAACTGGTTCTTGAAGCGCGTGGCGGCAACGGTCGGCACGTCGACGAGTTCCCCGGCGCGGTTTCGGTAGGTCAGAGTCGGCATGTCACCAGTATAGCCAAAGCGGCCAGAATAGCCATTTTGTGCGTTTCCGAGCAGACCTCGAGACGGTGCCTCGCTTCGCGATGCCGCAGACCGGCGAACGTTTCGACCGGCTGGCCAGCGGGCGGCTGACTAGCCGAACCGCACGTCGACGAGCGGCCCTTGCGCCCCAAGTTGTAGGACCAACTGCGGCTTTCTCATCAGCCACATCAATCTCCGCGGGTTTGGGGTGTCTCTTTTTTTCCCACCTGGGAGCGACAATTCCGTTGCGCGCCTTGGCTTGTCGCTCAGAGGCGGGCAAATCGCGCACCGACTTGGCTTGGGGTCCATGTTAAAGATGCGATTGCTACGCCCGGACTCCGCTCAGCGCGGTGACTAGATCAGCACCGCCTCAGGTCCGTACCCGTTGACCTGCAACGGATCCACTGGATCGCGAGACCTGGCGGGCGGACAGGGTGGCCCATTGAGCGTCGTCAACTAAACGAACTGACTGGTTATCCCCAAGAACGACCTGAGCTGGAAGCCGGCTAAGAGGGTGGCCAACGCGATGTCAGCCGCGATGGGAGCGCCGAACGCGTAGACCAGCCCACCGGCGGGGTCACCGGTGAATGCCTGTTCCATCCCGCTGAGGAACAGGTTGACGTTGTAGGACGGCACCGTGGTGAAGACCGCATTTGCGATGTCGGCCGTCGGAAGCAGTGCCGCGTACGTGGTCGCAGCAGTCCGGGTGATGAAGTTGGTGACCGTCGTGTTCGTTGACTGCAGAAAGTGGATGAAGTCGGTCGGGGAGAACGCCGCCGGCGACAGCCCGGACAGCAGCGACGGTGAGCCGGCCGCGCCCAGTGGAGCGGCCAGCAGCGCGGCCGGGAGGTCGGGAAAGGTCGCTATCCCGGCGCTGATGTCGTTCATGAACGCGCTGATTCCCTGCTGGGTTCCGATCGCCAAATAGCCTGGCAGGGAAGTGGTGGCGCTGAGCGGCGGCAGGACTCCGAACGGGGTGGGCACATTCGGCGGCGAGGTCGACCATCCATAGGCGGGGTCGCCGTAGCCCCAGTTGATCAGATACCTCAAGTTCGGCTGGACCAAATCCGCGATGGGCGTCCCGACGAACGGTATTGCCCGCACCGGGTCCAGCAGCGGCAAATTAGGGGTGGGAATCATGTAGTAGCTGGTCGAGGTGGGGCCCACCGTGTTGGTCAACGGAATGGCGGTAGCAAGCTGTTCGGGGGTGAGAGTCGCATACTGGCCGTGTAGGGATTGGATGCCCATGAAGGCGTTGAGGTCGGCCAGGAAATTGATCGGGTATCGGGGAAAGTCGGCGGCGCCATCGTATTCGATTGTGTAGATCGTGGT
>NZ_MVIF01000051.1 GCF_002086675.1 Mycobacterium persicum | reverse complement strand
CCGCGGTGCCACCCGCCCCGCCGTCGCCGCCCACGCCGCCGGTGGCACCGGCCAAACCGGTGGTACCTGCGCCGCCGGTGCCGCCCGTGCCGCCCGTGCCGAACAGGAACCCGGCGCCGCCGCCGGCGCCGCCCGTCCCGCCGGGTCCGCCTTGGCCGCCGATGCCGCCGTTGCCGATCAGGCCGGCGGATCCACCGGCGCCGCCGATTGCCCCCGGGTTGGTGCTCGCCCCGCCGTTGCCGCCGTTGCCGTACAGGAGCCCGCCGGGTCCGCCTGGGGTTCCCACGCCGTTGACGGTGGTCCCGTTGGCGCCGTTGCCGATCAGCGGGCGGCCCAGCAGCGCCTGGGTGGGCGCGTTGACGACTCCCAGCAGGACGTCTGCCACAGTGGCGGCCTCGGCGGAAACGTACGAATTCGCGCCCGCCAGCAGGGTGTTGGTGAACTGATCGTGGAATGCCGCCGCCTGCCCGGCCACTACCTGGTAGTTCTTCGCGTACTGGGAAAACAACGTCGCGATGGCGGTCGACACCTCGTCGGCCGCCGCGCTGGCCACATTCGTCGTCGTGGCGGCCGCTGCTGCATTCCCGTTGGCCAGCGACGCGCCGATATTGTGCACATCGGCCGCCACCGAGGCCATGATTTCCGGTGAGACCAGGACATACGTCATCGGGCACCTCGCTGTACTCACGAAACCATCGCCCGGCAGTCACGAAGCGATGGATTGCCCGATGCTATCGCCGCGAACCCGGGTTGTGGCTCGAACGGGGGTGGCTACCCGCAGACCGCGCCGCCGGCGGCGGAGCCGACCAGCTTGACGTACTTGGCCAGGACGCCGGTCTTGTAGCGCGGGGGTGGGGGAGTGAAATCCTGTTGCCGGGCCGCGAATTCGTCGGGGTCGGTGAGCACGTCGAGGGTGCGGCTGGTGACGTCGAGCCGGATCCGGTCGCCGTCGCGCAGGAAGGCGATCGGCCCCGCGTCGACGGCTTCGGGCGCGATGTGGCCGACGCACAGGCCGGTGGTACCGCCCGAGAACCGGCCGTCGGTCAGCAACAGCACGTCTTTGCCCAGCCCCGCGCCCTTGATCGCTCCGGTGATGGCGAGCATTTCTCGCATCCCGGGCCCACCCTTGGGGCCTTCGTAGCGGATCACCACCGCGTCGCCCGTGGTGATGGTGCCGTCCTCGAGGGCGTTCAGCGCGGCCCGTTCACCATCGAAAACCCTTGCCACACCTTCGAATACCTCGGAATCGAAACCGGCGGTCTTGACCACCGCACCCTCCGGCGCCAGCGATCCGCGCAGAATGGTAATCCCGCCGGTCGGGTGGATGGGGTTGCTCAGCGCGCGCAGGACTTTGCCGTCCGGGTCCGGCGGGGCGACGGCGGCCAGGTTCTCGGCCACCGTCTGACCGGTTACCGTCAGGCAATCGCCATGCAGCAGACCGGCATCCAGCAGTGCTTTCATGACCACCGGCACCCCGCCAATGTGGTCGACGTGCGACATCACGTGGCGGCCGAATGGCTTGACATCGGCCAGATGCGGCACTTTCGAGCCGATCCGGTTGAAGTCGTCCAGCGCCAGCTCGACGCCGGCTTCGTGGGCGATGGCCAGCAGGTGCAGCACGGCGTTGGTCGAGCCGCCGAACGCCATCACCACGGCAATCGCGTTCTCGAAGGCTTCTCTGGTGAGGATGTCGCGGGCGGTGATGCCGCGGCGCAGTAGTTCGACGACGGCCTGCCCGCTGCGGCGTGCGAACCCGTCGCGGCGACGGTCGGTGGCCGGCGGCGCCGCGCTGCCCGGCAACGACATGCCCAGCGCTTCAGCGGCGCTGGCCATGGTGTTGGCGGTGTACATGCCGCCGCAGGCTCCCTCGCCGGGGCAGATCGCCCGCTCGATGGCGTCGACGTCCTCCCGGCTCATCAGTCCGCGCGCGCACGCGCCGACCGCCTCGAAGGCGTCGATGATGGTGACCTCGCGCTCGCTGCCGTCGGAGAGCTTGGCCAACCCGGGCAGAATCGAGCCCGCATACAGGAACACCGCCGCCAGGTCCAGGCGGGCGGCGGCCATCAGCATTCCGGGTAGCGACTTGTCGCACCCGGCCAGCAGCACCGAGCCGTCCAGCCGCTCGGCCTGCATCACGGTCTCGACGCTGTCGGCGATCACCTCGCGCGACACCAGCGAGAAGTGCATCCCCTCGTGTCCCATCGAAATGCCGTCGGACACCGAGATCGTCCCGAACTCAAGGGGATAGCCGCCCGCGGCGAACACCCCTTCCTTGACCGCCTTGGCCAACCGGTCCAGCGAAAGGTTGCACGGCGTGATCTCGTTCCACGACGATGCCACCCCGATCTGCGGCTTGGCGAAGTCTTCGTCCCCCATGCCTACTGCCCGTAACATGCCGCGGGCAGCGGCCTTCTCCAGGCCGTCGGTGACGTCACGACTGCGGGGCTTGATGTCGGCTTCGGGCATCGTCCAAGTATGCTCGTGGCACCCTACCTGATACCCCGCTAGGGTATGAGGTAGCATCTAGGATTTACGGCAGCCCGATCGGAGATTTCCGCAGAGCTGGGGCGTCCGATCGTTGGGAGAATGATGACAACCGACTACGGCTATTCGCAGCAGAAGGACAATTACGCCAAACGGCTGCGGCGCATCGAGGGTCAGGTGCGCGGAATCGCGCGCATGATCGAAGAGGACAAGTACTGCATCGACGTGCTCACCCAGATCAGCGCCGTCAACAGTGCGCTGAGATCGGTGGCGCTGAATCTGCTCGACGAACACCTGAACCACTGCGTCACCCGTGCCGTTGCTGAGGGTGGCACCGAAGCCGACAGCAAGCTCGCCGAAGCCTCCGCAGCCATCGCTCGACTCGTTCGTTCCTGAGCGCGCGTCCGCGCACGGGCGTGTTGACCCGCAATTCGTGTGAAGGCGCGGCGGCGGTGCGTACGGTGAGTGCAGCGTGATCGTCACGACGCACTACCGCGGTGCGCGGGCGATGCGCGGCCACTGAATGCCGATAGATGTCACCGCCATGACTGCCGAGACCCGAACCGTTGCCCCTGCCGGCGGACCCTGGACACCGCGGGTCGCCGCGCAGTTGGCTGTGTTGGCCGCGGCGGCCTTCGTGTATGTCACCGCCGAGATCCTGCCGGTGGGCGCCCTGTCGGCGATCGCGCGAAACCTGAACATCAGTGTCGTCCTGGTGGGAACGCTGCTGTCGTGGTATGCCCTGGTCGCGGCGCTGACGACGGTTCCGCTGGTGCGCTGGACGGCGCATTGGCCGCGGCGGCGGACCCTGGTGGTCGCCCTCGTCTGCCTGACCGTTTCGCAGCTGATCTCGGCGCTGGCGCCGAACTTCGCGGTGTTGGCCGGCGGGCGGGTGCTGTGTGCGGTCACCCACGGCTTGCTGTGGTCGGTCATCGCACCGATCGCCACCCGGCTGGTGCCCCCCAGCCACGCCGGACGCGCCACCACGTCGATCTACATCGGAACCAGCCTGGCGCTGGTGGTGGGCAGTCCACTGACGGCCGCGTTGAGTCTGATGTGGGGCTGGCGGCTGGCGGCGGTGTGCGTCACCGTGGCGGCTGCCGCGGTCACTGTGGCGGCCCGGCTGCTGTTGCCCGAACTCGTACTCAGCGCCGACCAGTTGCGGCACGTCGGTCCGCGATCGCGCCACCACCGCAATCGCGCGCTGATCATCGTGAGCCTGATCACCATGATCGGCGTCACCGGCCATTTCGTCTCGTACACCTACATCGTGGTGGTCATCCGGCAAGTCGTCGGCGTGCACGGGCCGAATCAGGCCTGGCTGCTGGCCGCCTATGGGATCGCCGGTGTGATCGCGGTGGCTCTGATGGCGCGCCCGCTGGACCGCCGGCCCAAGGGCGCGATGATTGTCTGTGTCGCGGGCCTGACCGTCGCGTTCGTCGTGCTGACGGGGCTGGCGTTCGGCGGTGGCCGCGCGCCGGTGACGACACTGGTCGTCGGAACCGGGGCGATCGTGCTGTGGGGAGCGGCTGCCACCGCGGTGTCGCCGATGCTGCAATCGGCGGCGATGCGCAGCGGGTCCGACGACCCCGACGGGGCATCCGGGCTGTATGTGACGGCGTTTCAGCTGGGCATCATGGCCGGCTCGCTGGCCGGTGGACTGTTGTACGAGCGGAATGTGGCGCTAATGCTCACCGCATCGGCGATCTTGATGGGCGTCGCGTTGGTGGGGATGACGGCGGCTCGGCGCGTCTTCGAGGCTGCGGATGAGGCGGCCCCGTGAAACTTCACACCCTTCAATAAGGCTGCAGGTCAACGGCGTGAACCGAGTAGCTGGGGTGGTGCCGGGCGGCTGCGGGACCGGAAAACAGCCGCTGCGCTATGCCACACTGGGGGCCAGGACGTGACCGGAGGGATGACATATGTCGCGCTGGACGAGGGCCCGCAAGGGGGGCAGGGGGGCAAGGCTCTTCGCCGCGGTGAACGTGGCCGGGGTGGTTTCGGTGTTGTTGTTGGGCGCCGGCCCCGCACTTGCGGACCCGGATCAGGTGCCCGGCGACCCGGAAGTGGTCGCGCCGGCTCAGCCTGCCGACCCGGGGGCTCCCGCACCCGACCCGCTGGCCCTGCCTCCGGCGCCCGACCCGCTTGCACCGCCGCCCGACCCGCTGGCGATACCTGCCGCCGCCGGCCCGGTCGCTGGGCAGGATCCGACGCCGTTTGTCGGCGATCCGCCATTCCGGCCGCCGACGTTCAACCCCGTCAACGGCGCGATGGTCGGGGTGGCCAAACCGATCATCATCAATTTCCAGGTGCCCATCGCCGACCGCCCGATGGCTGAAAGCGCCATCCACATTTCGTCGATCCCGCCGGTGCCCGGCAAGTTCTATTGGATGAGTCCCACCCAAGTTCGGTGGCGCCCGCTGCAGTTCTGGCCGGCCAACACGGCGGTGAATATCGACGCGGCCGGCACCAAGTCGAGCTTCCGTACTGGTGATTCGTTGGTGGCCACCGCCGACGACGCCACCCACCAGATGACGATCACCCGCAACGGCGTGGTGCAGCAGAGCTTCCCGATGTCGATGGGGATGGCGGCCGGCAACCACCAGACTCCGAACGGCACGTATTACGTGCTTGAGAAGATGCCCACGGTGGTGATGGATTCCTCCACGTATGGAGTCCCGGTCAATTCGCCGCAGGGTTACAAGGTGACCGTTTCCGATGCCGTCCGGATCGACAACAGCGGAAACTTCGTGCACAGCGCGCCGTGGTCGGTAGGTGATCAGGGCAAGCGCAATGTCAGCCACGGCTGCATCAACCTCAGTCCCGCCAACGCCAAGTGGTTCTACGACAACTTCGGCAGTGGGGACCCGGTAGTCGTGAAGAACTCCGTGGGGACCTACAACAAGAACGACGGCGCTCAGGACTGGCAGATCTAAGAGCTGCGCGGGCAGGCCGGCCGCGGATCGGTAACGGCTCACGCGGGTTTGGCGCTGCCCGAACCGGGTCAGGTTTTCATTCTGCGCTCAGGGCGGCGAGATCGCAGTCCGCGCCGCTCTGAGTGCAGGCTGGACGCACTGGATGCAGACTCGCGCGTCCAATCGCCGGGGAGCCCCTGCCAAACCCGTGGCAGGCCGCCCCTTGCGCGGCCGCATTATGTATATCAACATACATAGACAGTCCCGGCCCGAGGAGCAGCCATGCGAAGTCCGCGCGAACGCATGGTCGTCTCTGCCGCGCTGCTGATCCGGGAGCGTGGCGCACGCGCCACCGCCATCTCCGATGTGCTGCAGCACAGTGGGGCGCCGCGCGGGTCGGCCTACCACTACTTCCCGGGCGGGCGGACCCAGTTGCTGTGCGAGGCCATCGACTACGCCGGTGAGCACGTCGCGGCCATCATCGGCGAACCCCGCGGCAGCCTCGAGCTGCTGGACACGCTGATCGGCTGGTACCGCGAGCAGTTGCTCGCCAGTGACTTCCGTGCGGGCTGTCCCATCGCGGCGGTGGCGGTCGAAGCCGGCGAGGGCGCCGACGGCGAGCGAATGGCGCCGGTGATCGAGCACGCGGCGACGGTGTTCGACCGCTGGTCGGAGCTGCTCGCGCAGCGCTTTGTCAGCGACGGCATCTCGGCCGCCCGGGCAAACGAATTGGCGATGCTGGCGGTGTCGGCGCTGGAAGGCGCGCTGCTGCTGGCCCGGGTACGGCGTGACCTGACACCGCTCGAGTCGGTTCACCGCCAGTTGCACCACCTGCTACTGGCCGAGCTGCCGGAAGGGAAACCGCAATGACCACCACCGATTGGCAGTCCACTGCGTGCATCCTCTGCGAGTGCAACTGCGGCATCGTGGTGCAGGTAGCGGACCGCAAACTGGCCCGCATCCGCGGCGACAAAGCGCATCCGGCCTCCCGCGGGTACACCTGCAACAAGGCGTTGCGCCTGGACCACTACCAGAACCACCGCGGCCGGCTGAGCTCGCCGCTGCGCCGCCGATCGGACGGGACCTACGAGGAAATCGACTGGGACACGGCCATTGTCGAAATCGCCGACGGGTTCAAGCGGATCCGTGATATCTACGGCGGCGACAAGATCTTCTATTACGGTGGTGGCGGGCAGGGCAACCATCTCGGCGGCGCCTACAGCGGCGCATTCCTGAAGGCGTTGGGTGCGCGCTACCGGTCAAATGCCCTGGCGCAGGAAAAGACCGGAGAAGCATGGATCGATTGGCAGCTATATGGCGGCCACACGCGCGGCGAATTCGAGCACGCCGAGGTATCGGTGTTCGTCGGCAAGAATCCGTGGATGTCGCAGAGCTTCCCGCGAGCCCGAGTGGTGCTCAACGACATCGCCAAAGACCCGGCCCGATCGATGATCGTGATCGATCCCGTCGTCACCGACACGGCCAAGATGGCCGACTTTCATCTGCGGGTGCGGCCCGGCGCCGACGCCTGGTGCATGGCGGCATTGGCGGCCGTTCTGGTTCAGGAAAACCTTTGCGACGAAACATTTCTCAGCGAACACGTGCACGGCGCCGACGCCGTGCGCACCGTACTGCGCGAGGTTCCCGTCGCCGACTACGCGCAACGCTGCGGCGTGGACGAGAAATTGTTGCGAGCGGCGGCCCGGCGGATCGGCACCGCGGGCAGCGTCTCGGTGTTCGAGGACCTCGGCGTCCAGCAGGCGCCCAACAGCACGCTGTGTTCGTACCTGAACAAGATGCTGTGGATCCTCACCGGCAACTTCGCGAAAAAGGGTGGCCAGCATCTGCATTCGTCGTTCGCGCCACTGTTCAGCGCGATATCCGGACGCACGCCGGTCACCGGCGCCCCTATCATCGCCGGACTGGTTCCGGGCAATGTCGTGCCGGAAGAGATCCTGACCGACCACCCGGACCGTTTCCGGGCCATGATCGTCGAAAGTGCCAATCCAGCTCATTCCCTTGCTGATTCGGCGGCCTGCAGGGAGGCCTTCGCAACGTTGGAACTGCTGGTGGTCGTCGACGTCGCGATGACCGAAACCGCGCGGCTGGCCCATTACGTGCTGCCGGCGTCGTCGCAGTTCGAGAAGGTCGAAGCGACCTTTTTCAACTTTGAGTTCCCGCACAACGCGGTGCACCTGCGCCACCCGATACTGGAACCGCTGCCGGGAACGTTGCCGGAACCGGAAATCTGGTCACGGCTGGTGCGCGCGTTGGATGTTGTCGACGACGCGGATCTGCGGCCGCTGCGCGAGGCGGCGCAGCAAGGCCGCCAAGCCTACACCCAGGCGTTTCTCAGCGCGGTGGCGACCAATCCGACTGTGGCCAAACTGCTTCCCTACGTGCTCTACGAAACCCTCGGCCCCACGCTACCGGACGGGCTGGCGGGGGCGGCGGCGTTGTGGGGGCTTGCCCAGAAAACCGCGATGACCTATCCCGACGCCGTCCGGCGCGCCGGGCACGCTGACGGCAACGCCTTATTCGACGCGATCCTATCCGGCCGATCCGGGGTCACCTTCACCGCGCACGACTACCCGGACGACTTCGCGTTGATCAGCCACGCCGACCACAAGATCGCCCTGGAAATCCCCGAAATGCTGGACGAGATAAGGTCATTGGCCCACACTTCGATGGCTTTGACGACGCCGGAGTTGCCGATCGTGCTGTCGGTGGGCGAGCGCCGCGCCTACACCGCCAACGACATCTTCCGCGACCCGTCCTGGCGTAAGCGCGACGCCGACGGGGCGCTGCGGGTCAGCGTCGAAGACGCCCAGGTCCTCGAACTGGTCGACGGCGGCCGAGCCCGCATCACCACCGCGGCCGGCAGCGCTGAGGCGACCGTCGAGATCACCGAGACGATGCTGCCCGGACATGCCGCCCTGCCCAACGGCTTTGGGCTGGACTACACCGACGACGACGGCCAGCTACGCACCCCGGGCGTCGCCCCGAACACGCTGACCTCGACGCGGTGGCGTGACCCCTATGCCGGCACACCGTGGCACAAACATGTGCCGGCGCGCATCGAGGCGTGCCGAACCGGGGCACCACTCGTACCGCCGGGTTAACCACGTCTGGTGGCCGCAGCCCATCGAATCGTCCAGGCAGCGCAAATCACCGGCCGGCGCATGCCTCAAGCAGTTCCGGTTCGGTTCGTTAGGCCGCTGCCATGGGATTTCACAATCGTTGCATCCTTGCCCAACCTCGGCTCGGCACTCTTGGCGTGGCGACGTCGGGATGGTGGCGTCGGGGTGCGCTCGAATGCAGTAACTCGTATTCGGGCACCCAAAATTTTGGTGGATCTACTCGGGAAGTAGCCATGGAGAGTGCGAGATCTGCGGCTCCAACACCGGCGTCAACGACTTGGGCAGCGCCAGTTCGTCACTCGGCACGACCGCGCTCACACCTCATCAGGACCGCGGACCAGGTGACGGTGCTGCGGTTGCTCATCCTTTTCGTTGTTCTCTATCTGGTAGTTCTGCGAGTGCATCCGGCGATCCCGATCATCCTGTTGGCGATATCGCTGACGCTGGACGGCGTCGACGGGTATTTGGCATTGCGGCAGCACAGTGACCGCAAGCTCGGCCTCATCGCTTATGCGCGCTACATCATCGGAGATCCGAGCGATAGTGAGGCGATACAGAAGGCAAGGCGGAAGATTGAGCAGCGATTCCCATTAGGACCCAGGATCGACATCGCCGGTGACCGAATAACAGAGTACGCACTCTGGACGCTCTTTCTCGGCCTTCATTTGATTCCGTTCTACATCGTGCTCATCGTCATAGCCAGGCATTCAGTAGCAGATGCATTCATGGCCGCGAAAGGCACCTCGTCGACGATGAGAACTTCCATCGGCCGCACAATTTATGCATCCAGCCTGGCCAGGGCGAGTAGTGTAGTCATCAAGTTCTTGACGTTCTCCTATTTCATGCTGGCATACATATTGAATTACCCGCTATGGTTCGGTTACGTACTGATGGCGGCGTTGGTATCGCATATTTTGCTTAGAGGGGCGGCCGAGGTGGCTGAAGGTCTGGCCGAATCAAGAGAAAGACGGGATGGTGACGCGCAATACGTCAGTGAGGCTTCTGCAATCGCTGGCGCACCACGCGCGCCTGGAATATCGCGAATCGACGTTTAACTCCAGATTCTGACCCTGCTCTGCTGTTCCAGGAATAGCGCATCGCCCTCGGTGACGTCGAAAGCCTCGTAGAAGGCGTCGATGTTGCGCACCACGCCGTTGCACCGGAATTCCGGCGGGGAATGCGGATCGACGGCCAGTCGCCGGATCGCCTCAGCCTCACGCGCTTTGGTGCACCACACCTGAGCCCACCCGAAGAACACCCGCTGCACGCCGGTAAGGCCGTCGATGACCGGAGCGGGCTCGCCGTTCAGGGACAGCTGGTAGGCCAGCAGCGCGATGGACAGCCCACCCAGATCGCCGATGTTCTCCCCGACGGTGAACGCGCCGTTCACATGGTGGCCGGCATCGAGATCCCGTGGCGTGTACGTCTCGTATTGCTCGATCAACGCCTTTGTGCGGGTGGCGAATTCGGCGCGGTCATCATCCGTCCACCAGTCGACCAGGTTGCCGTCGCCGTCGTACTTGGCCCCCTGGTCGTCGAAGCCGTGTCCGATCTCGTGCCCGATCACCGCGCCGATGCCACCGTAGTTGGCGGCGTCGTCGGCTTCGGCATCGAAGAACGGCGGTTGCAAAATGGCTGCCGGGAAGACGATTTCGTTCATCCCGGGGTTGTAGTAGGCGTTGACCGTCTGGGGTGTCATGAACCACTCGTCGCGGTCGACCGGTCCGCCGAGCTTGGCCAGCTCGCGGTCGTGGTTGACCGCGTAACCGCGCCGGAAGTTGCCGTAGAGGTCGTTTCGGTCGATCACCAGCGTGGAGTAGTCCTTCCACTTGACCGGGTAACCGACCTTGGCGGTGAACTTGCCCAGCTTGGCCAGTGCCCGCTGCCGGGTTTGCGGGGTCATCCACTCCAGCTCGCCGATGCTGACCCGGTACGCCTCCTGCAAGTTGGCCACCAGCTCGTCGATGCGGGCCTTGGCTCCCGGCGGGAAATGCCTTTGCACATAAAGCTTTCCGACTGCATCGCCGATCAGCGTCTCCACCAGGGCCACGCCCCGCTTCCAGCGCTCCCGGATCTGCTCGGCGCCGGTCAGCCTGCGGCCGTAGAACTCGAAGTCCTGATCGACCAGGTCGCGGGTCAGCCAGGGGGCCCGGGAGCGGATCAATCGCCAACGCGCCCAATACTTCCAGTCGTCGAGGTCTTCGCTGTTCCACAGCGCCGCGAACGCGTGCAGATAATCGGGCTGTCGCACTACCAATTCCGAGAGCGCCTGTGGCGTGCTGCCCAGCGCGGTGACCCAGCCCTCCCAGTCGAAGCCGGCGCCCTCCACCTGCAGGTCGGCGAAGGTGCGCAGGTTGTAGGTGAGCTCGGCGTCACGGCGCTTGACCACGTCCCAATGGGCGGCGGCCACCTTGCTCTCCAGCGCCACGATGCGGGCCGCGATATCGGCGTGGGCGGCCCGGTCCTCGGGGGTGTCGCCGTACACCAAGCTGAACATCCGCGCGATGTGGCCGGGGTAGGCGGCCAGCACCGCGGCATGCCGTTCGTCGCGATAGTAGGACTCGTCGGGCAGGCCGATGCCGGACTGGGAGAAGTGCAGCAGGTAACGGGTGGAGTCCTTGGAGTCGGTGTCCACATAGAATCCGATACCACCGCCCATGCCGGTGCGTTGCAGGGCGCCGATGACGGCGGCCAAGGAGACGCGGTCGGTGGCGCCGTCGATGGTGGCCAGCTCCTCGTGCAGGGGTTGCAGACCGCGGCGTTCGACGGCGTCCTCGTCGATGAAGCTGGCGTACAGGTCGCCGATGCGCTGCTCGTCGCCGCCGGTCACGGCGCCTTGTGCACAGGCTTGGCTGGCTTCGACGATCAGGTCGCGTACCTGCTCTTCGGCGCGGTCGAACAGCTGCCGGAAGGCGCCGTCGATCGCCCGGTCCGCCGGTATCCGGTGTTCCTTGAGCCAGCGGCCGTTGACATGGCCGAACAGGTCGTCTTGCGGGCGGGCATCGGCGTCGACGTAGCTCAGGTCGATACCGGAGCGGATGGCCTCTACTGTCACCCCGCCATCCTTCCACCCCTTATCGGGTGCGACGATCGGGCCATGCCCGACGAGGATGCTGATGTCTATGAGGCCGACGACTCCGGCGATGCGACTCCGGAGCCCGACGAACCGGAGTCGGCGCGGGCCGCGATGTTCTCCAACTACGGCATCGCCTCGACCGTTCTCGGTGTGCTGTCGGTGGCCGCGGTCGTGCTCGGCGTCCTCATCTGGTCGTCACATCGTGACGAGGTCGCCGAGCGCGGGTATCTGAGTCGGGTCATGCGCGCGGCCGCCGAGTGGACCGATGTGCTGATCAACATGAACGCCGGCAACGTCGACTCCAGCCTGCAGCGGCTGCACGACGGAACGGTCGGACAGCTCAACACCGATTTCGACGCCGCCGTGCAGCCCTATCGGCAGGTGGTGGAGAAGTTGCAGACGCGCAGCAGCGGCCGGATCGAGGCGGTGGCGATCGAAACGGTGCACCACGACCTGGATACCCAGCCCGGCAGCGCCCGGCCGGTGGTGACCACCAAATTGCCGCCCTTTGCCACCCGGACCGACTCGGTGCTGTTGGTGGCGACGTCGGTCGCCGAGAACGCCGGTGCCAAGCCCCAGACGGTGCACTGGAATCTGCGGATCGACGTCTCCGAGGTGGACGGCAAGCTGATGATCTCCGGGCTGGAGTCGATCCGATGACGAACCCGATGAGATCCCGATGAGAAACGCGTGGCGGCTGGCCGTATTCGACGTCGTGGCGCCGCTGGTGGCCGCCATGGCGCTACTGGTGATCGGATTCGTGCTCGGCTGGCCGTGGTGGTGGATTTCGGCGTGCTCGGTGTTGGTGCTGCTGATCGCCGAGGGTGTGGCGGTCAATTTCTGGCTGTTTCGCCGTGATGCCGTCACCGTAGGCACCGACGACGACGCGCCGGGGCTGCGCCTGGCCGTGGTGTTCTTGTGCACGGCCGCACTGGTGGCCTCGGTGCTGACCGGATATACCCACTGGACCACGCCGGATCGCGAGTTCAATCGCGACTCCCGAACGGTGGTACAGGTCGCCACCGGGATGGCCGAGGCGGTGGCGTCGTTCTCGCCGACTGCGCCGAACGCCTCCGTGGACCGGGCCGCGGCGATGATGGTCCCGGACCGGGTGCAAGCGTTCAAGGAGCAATATGCCAAGTCCAGTGCCGACCTGGTGCAGCGCAAGGTCACCGCGCAGGCCGCGACGCTGTCGGCTGGAGTGGAGGCGCTCGGGCCCGCGGACGCCAGCGTGGCGGTGATTCTGCGGGTCACCCAGAACTCGCCCGGTCAACCCCCGAGTCAGGCGGCGCCGGCGGTCCGGGTAACGCTGACCAAGCGCGGTAATGACTGGCTGGTACTCGACGTGACGCCGATCAATTCCCGATAGGCCGGGCCTCAGTTGGTGTCGGCCGCGCGCGTGTTGCGCACCCGGACGAACCGGTCCGACAACCGTCGCATCCGAATCATCAGCGAGGCGGACGGGCTGACGCTGCCGTCGAGGTAGCAGGTCAGGTCCTCGACCTGCACACCGATCCGCGACGCGAACTCCTGCTGTCCCAGACCCGATCGATCCATCAGCAGCTTTACGTGACGGGCCACCTCGGCACGCTCGTTGGCCTCCAGTTGGATGCGGGCACGGTCCAGCACCTCCGACAGCGCCTTGGAGATGCCGTACGGCCGAACTCCGCCAAGGACCTCTTCGACCTGACGGGCGGTGCGCCCGTACGGGTCGCGCTTGAGCGCGGCGGCGATGCGCTTCCAGGTGGCGATGTCGCCGCTCTCCAGCGCGGTGCGGATCGCGGCCGTAGACCAAAATTCCACCGGCTGGTCGGTGCCGGGTTCGCTGGATCCCCGCCCAGGCCGTTGCGGTGGCGGAGCGGGCACCGGTTTCCGCTGGTCGGCGGCCAACGTCACCTCGCCTCCTCCAACATCGCTACGGCCACTGCCAGGCAGCGTTGCCTGACCTCCTCCCAGTTTGCCCTGGCATCAGGGTCGGGCCACTCGTCGTCGACATCAGACGGGTGCGGATCAGCGAGCCGGCGGACCAGCTGGGTGGCCATCCATTGCCGCCTCGAATGCGAACCCAGTGGCTGACAACAGTAATACCTGTCCATTCCCGCCAGCACCACGGCCGCGGTGTCGGGTTCCATTGCTTCGACCATGTCAGCAAATTCGGCATAATCGCGGCTGCTGTTACGGCTCATGATCAGGTAGCCCTTGAGTCGCAGCGTTTCCGCCCCGGTCGGGATCAGCAGCCGGTCGCCGGTGGGCAACTGGACGTTGGTGGTCTCGACGGGGCTGCGCCGCTCGAACCGGGGCCGGTCGGTGCCGCTTTTCGCGGCGGCGCGCTCGGCGGCGTCGGTTTCCAGGGCGTCGAGCGCGATCGCGAGTCGCGCGCGCCACACGGTGACGGGATGAACCGGACGCTCGGCCCACGACATCGCCCGGGCGAGGCTGTTGCGGTAGGCCTGGCCGACCTTGCTGGCCGCCGACTGGCCGCCGGCCCTGGCGGAGGCGGCGGACACAGGGGCCGACGCCGCCGAGGCAGCGGTAGCGGAAACGGCGACGTCGGCGCCGTCCCGGACCAGTTCCGGAACGTGCTCGGGTCCCTTGGCGCTGCGTCCACAGCCGGTGAAGGCAAGCGGGTCGGCGACGCAAATCGCTTCGGGGGCAAGGTGTTTGAACCTGGCCGCAGACTTGAGCAGCATCCGCAGGTCGCTGCTGGGGGCAATTGCGGCGGCGATGTCGTCGGGAATCACCACGACGTCGCCCAAGTCGACCTCGGGTAGCGGCCGGTCGAAGTCGACCGACGGCAGCATGCGGGCCAGCCACCGCGGCAGCCACCAGTTCCACTGCGAGAACATCGCCATCAGCGCCGGTACCAGGATCAGCCGCACGATGGTGGCGTCTACCGCGATGGCGACCGCGCAGGCGACGCCGATCTCGGCCACCAGCGGCATGCCGGCGAACGCGAATCCGCAGAACACCGCGATCATGATCAGCGCGGCGCTGGTGATGGTGCGCGCGCTGGTGCTCACCCCGTACGCGACCGCGTCCCGGGTCTGGCCGGTGTGCAGGAAGCGCTCCCGGATCCGGGTCAGCAGGAAGATCTCGTAGTCCATCGACAACCCGAACGTCATCGCCAGCACCAGCGGCGGCACGGTGCTATCGATGGAACTCAAGTGGGGAAAGCCCAGTTTCTCCGCCCAGCCCCACTGGAAGACCATGACCAGACTGCCGTACGCGGCGGCCACCGATAGCAACGTCATCAGCACGCCCTTGAGCGCCAGGAACACCGAGTGCACCGAGACCAGCAGCATCACGAACGCGATCAGGGCCACGAACGCCAGCACCAGCGGCTGGGTCGCCGCCACCCGGTCGTCGAAATCCTTGATCAGCGCAGTCGGTCCGCCGACGTCGATCCGGGCCCCGTCGGCCGCTCGGGGCAGGTGGGTCCGCATCCAGTCGACGGTGTGCCGGGCGCCCATGTCTTCGGGGTCGACCGACAACACCGCACTGAGCAGCGCACTGCGGTTGTCGGCGGCGAATTTCGGCGGCGCCACGGACGCGACATCGGGAGCCTGTGTCATCTGCTGACGGATCGCCGCGATGGTTTGGCTGTGTGCCGGGGTGGACGCGCCGCCGTCGGGGAACGTGACCAGCACCTGAGCGGGGCCCAACGCACCCGGGCCGAGCGCCTGGGCGGCCGCCGACACCCCGGCCCGGATCTCGTGCGACGAGTCGAACTGTCGCAGCAAGCTGTTGCCCAGCACCATCTGAGTCGCCGGCGCCGCCATGAGCAGCAGCACCAGCGATGCCGATAACGCCGTTATCCAGGGCCGGTGCATCACCCACCCGACCCAGCGAGCCCAGAACCGGGACTGCGTGCTTTCCGGCCGCCGGGACCAGTGCAACAGCGCCGATCGCTTGGCGGCCGCCCTGGCGAAGGAGGCCAGCAACGCCGGTGTCAGCGTGGCCGACGTCAGCATCGCCACCGCGACGGCGAGGATCGCCCCGGTGGCCATCGACCGCAGTGCGGGGGTGTTGATCAAGTAGATGCCGGTGAGTGAGGCGATCACGGTCATGCCGGACAGCACCACCGCGAGCCCCGAGGTGGCCATGGCGGCGTCGACGGCGTCTTGCGGCCGACGGCCGGTACGTAGTTCCTCGCGGAAGCGCATCAGGATGAACAGGGAGTAGTCGACGGCCAGCGCGATACCGAACATCGACACGGTCGAGGTCACGAAGACCGACATGGTGGTGTGCATCGACAGCAGATAGACCAGGCCCATGGTGACGACGACCGTGCAGATACCGAGGGCCAGGGGGATCGCGGCGGCGGCAAGCGAGCCGAAGACGGCGAGCAGGACGATCAGGATGATCGGTAGGTTCCAGCGTTCGGCATCGGCGATGTCGTGTTTGGTGTTGGCCGCCGCGGCGGCGCTGAGCGCACCTTGCCCGATGACATACAGCCGCACCCGGCCGTCCGCCGTTTGCCCGGGCTTGTCGCCTTTCACGCCGATTTTTTGGCGCAACTTCTTAGCGACGTCGCTGGTGCCGGCGTTGCGGGCGTCCAGCCGCAACGACAGCACATATGGCCGGTCGGGCTGCGGGGGCCGCTGCGTGGGGTTGGGCACCTCCGTTACCCCGGGGAATTCGCCGGCGATGCTTCGCAGCCGGGTGACCGCGTCGTTGATGTCGGAGAAGCTGGCATCCGGGCGGGGGGTGGCCACCAGCGCCAGCGACGGCGTTTCCTGGTCGCGATACTGAGCGTCGAGGACGTCGTGGACCAGCAACGACTGCGATCCGGCTACCTCGAAGCCGCCGCCGGTGAGATTCCCCGACTGCGTCATGGCCAGATAAACTGCCGGCACCAAGGCGAGAAGCCAGCCTGTGAACACCAACCACCGGAATCTGCGCAGGTTGCGGCTCAGGCGCATCATGAACTGCTGGATGTTGTTCTCCCGGTATTTCTCTCGCAATGCGTGCTCGCGAGCCTACCGCAGGGCACGTATCAATTATGTCGGCTTATTGGTTGCTGAGCTGCAACGATGTCGGCACTGCGATGCTGCGGCGAACCCCGGCCCCGGTCGTCGGTGTTGACGGCGCCCGCGCCGGAGGTGGCAGGATGTCCGTGGCCGTGCGGGCATTCGGAGTCCGCAACTCGGGTTAGACGGGGGAACTGATGTCGACACATGAACGTGGTGGCCTGCCGGGCGCGGCGCCCGCATCCGACGCTGGCAAGCGGTCGTTCGCCAGGACAGGTACTGCTGCGCGGCGCGGGTTGTTCGTCACCTTGATCGCCGTTGGGTTGCCGGCGGCCGCGCTGGTCATGCCGGCCGGACCCTCGGCAACCGGGGCGACCGATCCCTGCGCGGCCAGTGAAGTGGCCAGGACCATCGGCTCGGTCGCCAAGCAAACCGGCGACTACCTGGACTCGCATCCGGAGACCAACCAGGCGGTGACCGCGGCACTGCAGCAGCCGGCGGGACCGGAATCGTTGGGATCCTTGGCATCACTGAAGGGTTACTTCGAGCGGAACCCCAAGGCCGCCGGCGACCTGCAGTCGCTTGCGCATCCGCTGACCAATCTTTCGACGCAGTGCAAGCTGCCGGTCACGTTTCCGCAGGCGCTGAACCTGGCGCAGGCCGCGCAGGGCGCAGCTGGGTTGCCGGGTTTGCCGCCGGCAGCCGGGGCGCCCCCCGCCTCCGGGGCGCCCGCAGGCACCCAACCGCCGGCAGGCACCCAGCCGCCCGCGGCCGGCGGGCCGGTCCGGGGCCGTTGAAACGGCGACACAGAAATCACCTCGGCTGACTCACCGGCCTTCTGTGGAGTCACGATCAGGCGGCGGCAACGGGCCCTGCAGGGCGGTTTCGGCCGGGTCGTCGGCAACGCTGCGCCCGACCCCGAGGATGCGTCCCAGCTCGGGGTCGGTCGGCGGGTCGTCGGCATCCGAATCGGCGACGTTCTCGGTTCGGAACATGAAGAAGAACACCACCCAGCCGATCGCGGCGATGAACAGCCAGCTGATCAGCCGGTAGATCAGCATCGCCGAGATGGCGTTGGGCAGGGCCATGCCGCTGGACACCAGGCCGGGCACCAGCACCGCCTCCACGACCAGCAGGCCTCCCGGCATCAGCGGGATAGTGCCGACTGCCCGGGCGGCGGCATAGGCGACCGTCAGCCCGGCGACCGAGGCGTGGTCACCGGCGGCGTAGGCGGCGAAGCCCAGGCAGGCCACGTCGGCGATCCAGTTGAACAGCGACCAACTGAACGCCACCGCGAGGTCGCGCCGGCTCAGGCTGACCGACTCGAGCTGCATGAGCGTTTCGCGCCACTTCGCCACACCGGTGTCGGCTGGCTTACCGCGAATCGAGTTGACCCACGACAGCACCCGGTTGCCGATTCCTTCGATCAGTTCCGGCCGCGACGCCACCGCCTGGGCCAGCAGCAGCAACGCGACGAAACCGCCGAGGGTGAACAGCAGTGAGAACGGGTTGTTCTTGGCGCCCAGGAAGAAGGCGCCGCCCAGCCCGAGCAGGGCCAGTCCGACGGCCTGCAACACCCCAGACATCACCAGCTGCCAGGACGCCACCACGGTCGAGGCACCCCAAATGCGTTGCTGACGAAGCAGAAAGGTCGCCGACAGCACCGGGCCGCCGGGCAGCGTGGTACTCAACGAGTTCGCCGCATAGAACGCGGCTTCGGACCGCAATTGCTTGACGTGCACACCGGCCGATCTCAGCAGCGTGCGCTGGATCTGCGCGAAGCTGTGCATCGACGCGGCCGCTGCCCCCACGGCAGCCACCAGCCACCACCAATTGGCCTGGTAGATACTCATCCACGCTTTGGCCAGCTGGTCCCACACCAGCGCCACCTCGACCGCAAGCACGATTGCGACGATGCCGAGGACCACCCAGCGCAGCCACCAGTACTTGCCGCGCGGCGCCTCTTCGCGCCGGTCGACGAGCTTGCGGGCGGGGGCGTCGTGCGACACCGGATAAGGGTAACCGTGCAGGTGGCACCGCGATCTCCGCACGTCATCGACTGTGTCAGGGTCGTTCCGGGGTCGTGACCGGATCGTGGCGGCGGTGGCGGCGGGAAGCGACCGCACCATGGCAAGATCGCGCACCGGGCCGTACGCGGCGTTGCGGGAGTCCGGCGCCGCAGCCCGGTTAGGCTTGCCGGATGTCGGCAAGCCTCGACGATGCTTCGGTAACCCCTTTGGTCCGCAAGACCGCGGCCTGGTCGTGGCGCTTGTTGGTCATCTTCGCTGCCGCACTCGCGGTGATCTGGGTCATCAGCAAACTCGAGATCATCGTCGTTCCGGTGTTGCTGGCGTTGATCTTGAGCGCGTTGCTGGTGCCGGTCGTGGATTGGCTGGATCTGCGGCGCGTGCCGCGCGGTGCCGCGGTGTCGCTGGTGCTGCTGGGCGGTTTTGCGATCCTTGGCGGCATCCTGGCCTTCGTCATCAGCCAGTTCATCGTGGGCCTGCCCGATCTGGTCAAACAGGTGGAACGCAGCATCGACTCGAGCCGCCGGTGGCTGATCGAAGGGCCGGCGCATCTGCGTCGCGAACAGATCGACAACGCCGGCAACGCCGCGATCGAGGCGCTGCGCGACAATCAGGCCAAGTTGACCAGCGGCGCGATTTCCACCGCCGCCACCATCACCGAGCTGCTCACCGCTGCGGTGTTGGTGCTGTTCACACTGATCTTCTTCCTCTACGGAGGCCGCAACATCTGGCAGTACGTGGTCAAGATCGTGCCCGCCCCGGCCCGTGACCGGGTCCTGGAGGCCGGGCGCGCCGGATACTCCTCGCTGATCGGCTATGTGCGGGCCACATTCCTGGTCGCCCTGACCGACGCGATCGGTGTCGGCACCGGGTTGGCGATCATGGGGGTGCCGCTCGCGCTGCCGCTGGCCTCGCTGGTGTTCCTGGGCGCCTTCATCCCGCTGCTGGGTGCGCTGATCTCCGGTTTGCTGGCCGTAGTGGTGGCCCTACTGGCCAAGGGAATGGTTTACGCACTGATTACTCTGGGTTTGCTCATCGCGGTCAATCAGCTCGAGGCCCATTTGCTGCAGCCGCTGGTGATGGGTCGTGCGGTCTCGATTCATCCGCTGGCGGTGGTGCTGGCCATTTCCACCGGCGGGGTACTTGCCGGAATCGTCGGAGCCCTGCTGGCCGTCCCGACGGTCGCGTTCCTCAACAACGCAATGCAGGTGCTGCTGGCCAAGGACCCGGCGGCCGCCGCCGAGCAGCCCGAGGAGCCGTCGACAATCCTGCAGGCCGAAGTGGACAATCCCGACGCGGCCGACCAAGCGGAGCCGAAGGAAACCTAAAGCCGTCCCTCGCGGCGCAGCAGGTCCTGAGCGGACAGGCCGCCGGCACCGCGTCGGCGCCGGGTGCCGTCGGCGCCGTTGTCGCCCTGCGCGCCGCGCGCGTTGAGCTGCTCAGTGGCCGCGTCGGAGTCGCTGTCTTCCGGCCGTTGGACCGGCAGCTTGGCCGTGGCATCGGCCGAGTCGGTTTCGCCGGGACGGCTCCCCGGAATCGGCATGGCGCGGGTCTGACCGGCCGATGGGGCCGGCGGCGGGGTCGGCGCCGGTGGCCGGGCCGACGACGGTGCCGCCGGCGCGGCGCTGCTCGAGCCGCGGCCCGGTGCGCCCGGTTTGCCGGGCGCGGACAGTCGAGCTGTGGGCGGTTCACTCGGCTGGCTTGCCTTGACCGGGATCTGCTTGGTGCCCGCGCTGGACGGCCCGCTCTGCGTAGGCCCGATCTCCGGCCGAGCGGACCCGCGTTGCGACGACTCCGGCGTCGACGGGTGGGTGGGATCGTGCGGGAGGCGCGGGCCGGCGGCGACCAGGCCGGCGGTGACCGGAGGCCGGGAGACGCGGCCGTCGGTCACCGGTCGCTTGCGTTCGTCGGGCAACTGGATCTCGCCGAGGCCGATGCGGGTCTGCACCCGCCGCATCCATCGCGGAGCCCACCAGCAGTCGTCGCCGAGCAGCTTCATCACCGAAGGCACCAGGAACATCCGCACCACGGTCGCGTCTAGCAGCAGCGCCGCCATCAGGCCGAAGGCCAGGTACTTCATCATCACCAGGTCGGAGAACACGAACGACCCGGCGACCACCGCAAGCACCAGCGCGGCCGCGGTGATCAGGCGGCCGGTGGTGGCCGTGCCAATGCGGATGGCCTCCTGGGTGGACATGCCGCTTTCCCGGGCCTCGACCATGCGGGAGACCAGAAAGACTTCATAGTCGGTGGCCAAGCCGTAGCCCACCGCCACCACGAGTGCGATCACCGGCGCGGTCAACGGCGTCGCGGTGAAGTTCAGCAGCCCCGAGCCGTGCCCGTCGACGAATATCCACGTCAGGATGCCCATGGTGGACCCGAGCGTCAGTGCGCTCATCACCGCGGCCTTGATCGGCAGCACCACCGACCCGAAGGCCAGGAACATCAGCAACGTGGTGGCGGTGAGCAGGATGACCAGCATCGCCGGCATATTGTCGAACAGGCTGTGGATGGAATCCTGCTCCAGCGCCGGAGTGCCGCCGACGTATACCTCGAGCCCTTTGGGTGGCGTGATCGCGCGCAGCTCTTGCAGCTTCTTCGCCGCGTCGCCCGGGTTGATCAGCCCGTTCTGCAGCACCCGTACCGAAGGATCCTTCGACGCGCCGGGCGCGACGCTGCGCTCCTGCCACATGTTGGCCGGATCGTTGTCCGGTTCGATGAATCCGCTGATCGACATCGCCTTACTGCGGATGTCGGCGACCTGCTGGTCGGTGACCGGCTGGTGGTTGGTCGACTGGATCACCAGGGTCAGCGGATTGGTGCGGTATCCGGGGAAGAGCTGGTCGAAGTGCTCCTGGGACTGGCGCACCGAATTGTTGGGCGGCAGATACTTCTCGCTCATGCCGCCCAGTGACAGGTTGAACAACGGGATGACCAGCAAGATCATGCCCAGGACGATCGGGATGGCGAAGACCAGCGGCCGCCGCATCACCCAGTTGACGAGCTTGCCCCAGAAGCCGGCCTCGACCTCTTCGCGGGTCTTGGTCTTCTGCAGCCGGTCGGCGAGCCAGTTCAGGTAGGCCCGCGAAACCTTCCAGTTGCGCAGGAACGGCACCCGGAATGCGGTGCGTACACCGAGCGCGTCGACGTGCCGGCCAAGGACTCCCAGAACGGCCGGCAGCAGCGTGATCGACAGCAGGGCGGCCAACCCGACCGCGGCGATCAGCGCGTAGGTCAGCGATTTCACGAAGCCCTGCGGCAGCATCAGCAGGCTGATCCCGGAGGCGATGATCAGCACCGCCGAGAATGCGACGGTTCGGCCGGCGGTCATGACGGTGCGTCTGACCGCGGCTTCAGTGTCGTAGCCTTCGGCGATCTCCTCCCGGAATCGGCTCACCACGAACAGCCCATAGTCCACCGCGATACCGAGGCCGATCAGTGAGACCACGGGCTGGGCAAAGAAATGCACCGGCCCGAAC
The DNA here is from genome assembly GCF_002086675.1 of Mycobacterium persicum. GTDB lineage: Bacteria > Actinomycetota > Actinomycetes > Mycobacteriales > Mycobacteriaceae > Mycobacterium > Mycobacterium persicum. The sequence continues at coordinate 16,748 of NZ_MVIF01000051.1, read as the reverse complement.
ACCGCCACCAATCGCAGGATGCCCAGCGCGCCGGCGATGCTCAGGCCGCCGACCATCACCGGAAGACACGCGGCCACCGCGCCACCGAACACCAGGAACAGCACCACGGCCACTAACGGCAGGGCCAGCACTTCCATCCGTCGCTGGTCGGTGGCGATGGTGCCGGTCAGCGCCTCGGCGACCGGCTCGAGGCCGGCGAGTTGAACCGTGCCGCCGTCGAGCTTCTGCAACGACGGCGCGATGTCCTTGTAATTGGTCAGGATGGTGTCGTCGTCGTCGCCCTTGAGCGGGATGGACACGAACGTGTACTTCTTGTCCTCGGTGGCCATGCCCTTGACGACCGTGCTGGTGGTGTCCGGTGCCCGCAGGTAGCCGGCCCAGCCCATCACCTGGTCGGGGTGGTCCTGCACGAATCGGTTGAGCTCGTCGGTGATCTTCTTCGACCAGGCAGGGTCGTTGACCGTCTTGCCCTCTGGGGCTTTGAAGATCGCGACGATGTGACCGGTCCGGTCCCGGCCGTAGACCTGGTCGCCCAGGATCGACGCCTTGACCGACTGGCTGCTGTCGTCGTAGAAACCGCTCTGCGTGACGTGCTTACCCAGGCTCAGCCCGAAGACCCCGCCGCCGAGGCATAACGCCACCGTGACGCCGATTACGATGAACCGGTAGCGGTACACAATTCGACCCCACCAGGCGAACACGTAATCTCCTTACTGGATCGTTAGCGACCCGCGCATTGCTCTTCGGTTGTCAGACGCTCGGTTGTCTCAGACGTGAGGCCTGTCACATCCGCGAGGTCAACAGCGAGGTCAGCGGCCGGAACGGCTGCAGCCAAGCTCCCTGCTCAGGTAGCGAATCAAGGCCGATTCGGGGGAGCGGCTCCCGGAAAACACCGGCAATGTCCTCCAGGTCGACGAACTCCAAGGTATCCGACGCTAGCGCCCAACTGGCGTGTTCACGAAATCCAAGGACTTGAACTGGGATTCCGCCCCGGGCGATCTCCTCCAACGGCTGCCGGAATGCCTGACCGTCCGCCGAGGCCACGACCAGGGCTGCCAGCCCCTCCCGGTAGCGCTTGTCGATGTGCTCGAGCATGTCGCGGTCGACGTCGCTGTCCTCGTCGACCTTGGGTTTGGCGAAGACGGCGAACCCGACGTTGCGCAGTGCGTCCACCCACGGGCGTACCACGTCGGCGCTGCCGGGCGCGATATTGGTGAAGACGGTGGCCTCCGGTTCGACTCGGATGGCCGGTCCGCCCGGCGCCCTGGCGGCGACGGCTGCGGTGCGGGCCAGCAGCCAGCGGCCCAGCGCATCGAAGCGGGGCCGTTCCAGCGCGGTCGGCCGGCGCCCCAGGATCGAGCCCAGTCCCATGTCGAGGTTGGGAGCGTCCCAAACCAGCAGCACCCGAAGCGTCGGCGGGGCCAAGCCGGGCAGTCCGTCCTTGGACACATCGCCGGGCAATACCGACGGCAGCGGTGATACCGGGGCCCCGGCGACGGGTTCCGACGTATGCGTGGTCACGTCTTCAGTGAGGCTCATTTAGTCATCTGATTTCGGTTTTCTCCAGACCAGCTCGCTGACGGCGCTGCCGGCATCGTGGGCTTTGGATTCGTATTTGGTCGTGGGGCGAACGACCGAGATCGGCAGGGCTTCGGCGCCCGGATCAGCACGGGCCAACCGCGGCTCGGCGTCGCCGGCGGCGGCGATGTGCTCGGCGTAGCCGGGGTGGTCGGTCGCGGCGTGCAGCACACCTCCGGGGATTAGCCGGTCGGCGATCAGGGCGATCGTGGCAGGCTGCAGCAGCCGTCGCTTGTGGTGTCGCGCCTTGGGCCAGGGGTCGGGGAAGAAAACCCGGACCCCGGACAGCGAATTCGAGGTGATCAGGTCTTTCAACACGCCGATCCCGTTGCCGCGGATCAACCGGATATTGGTCGCGCTCTCACTGTCGATCGCGCACAGCAGCTGCGCCAGGCCCCGGCGGTAGATTTCCACCGCGATCACGTCGAGATGGGGCTCGGCCTGCGCCATCGCCAACGTCGAGACCCCGCTGCCGCAGCCGATCTCCAGCACCAGGGGCGCGTCGCGGCCGAACCACGCGCGGGTGTCCAACGGTCCCCGGCGAGGTGACCCGGCGACCGCGTCGATGCCCAGCTCCGGCCACCTCCGGTCCCAGGTCTGGCGCTGGGTGCTCGACAGCGCTGAATGGCGGGAGCGAAGGCTGGTGGCCGGCAGATAGCCCCACGCGCTGCCCCGGTCTTGCTCGCAGGACTCCGGGCTGGGCAGAGCCGGCGAGTCGGGACGTAACCCAACCTCGGGTTGCGCGTGCATTCGTCCATGGTGGCTCATGAAACGCAGGTGTAGCCGCTCCTGGGCCAGATTGATACCCAACAGTTGCCTTTGGCTGGTAGCGGATAGCGGTGCCGGACGTGGCGGACGTCGGTATGCCGGCGATCCCGGCAGAGGCCCAGTACGGGCCCGACAGACGTCCAACAGCGGCCCGAAAGCGTGCCCAACCGAGTGGTAATGATTCTGCGCGGCCGGGAGGTACGGTGTGAATCTGCCATTGTTCTGATTCGCGCCCAACGGCGGCGGCAAACCTTTTTTAGGGCCACGCGTGCGATGACGGCCGGGTGGCGGACCTTCGCGAGAGGGATCGATGGTGGGCGCTGCGGATACCGAGCATGGGCCGGCGATGCCGGCACCGGACGCGATCTTTGGCGCGGACGGCGAGGTGGGCCGCGACCTGGGGCGGGTGGACTGGGCGGCGACTCCACTCGGACCGCCCGCCGGGTGGCCGCAAAGCCTGCGGACAGCCGTCAGCATCTTGCTGTCGTCACGGTTTTCCATGTGGATGGCCTGGGGACCGGAGCTGACGTTCTTCTGCAACTCCGCCTACCGCCGGGACACTCTGGGCCAGAAGTATCCGTGGGCGCTGGGCCGGCCCGCCCGCGAGGTGTGGGCCGAAATCTGGGACGACATCGGTCCGCGGATCCAGCGGGTGCTGTCCACCGGACAAGCGACCTGGGATGCCGCCCTGTTGCTGTTCCTCGAACGGTCGGGATACCGGGAAGAGACGTACCACACGTTCTCCTACAGCCCGCTGCGCGACGACTTCGGGCACGTTGTCGGCATGTTGTGCGTGGTCAGAGAGGACACCGACCGGGTGATCAACGAGCGTCGGATGGCTACCCTGCGCGATCTCGGGTCCGACCCCAGCGTGGTGCGCACCGAACAGGAGATGCTGGCGTTCACCGCCGCCCAACTCGGCCATGATCCGCGCGACTTGCCGTTCACACTGACCTATTTGTTCGACGACCGACTGTTCGACGAGGGAGCGTTCGACGAGGGAGCGTTTGCTGGGGGCGCGGCGGCGCGGTTGGCGGCGGTCAGCGGGAGCGCCATGGGGCAGCCGGCGGCGCCCACGACGCTGGCGGCCGACGGCTCCGCGGTGTGGCCGCTCGAGCAAGCAGCGCGCGGGCAGTCGGTCCTCGTCGAGCTCGACGGCTTGTTCCACCAGCTGCCGACCGGGGACTGGCCCGACCCTCCGGCGCAGGCGCTGGTGGTGCCGCTGCCGCAGCAAGGTGCTCCGCCCTACGGCTTCCTGGTGGCCGCGCTGAATCGCTATCGCCGGCTCGACGAGGGCTACCGCGGGTTTGTCGAGTTGGTTGCCGGGCACCTGTCCGCCGGAATCGCCAGTGCCCGCAGCTATCAGGCGCAGCAGCAGCGGGCCGAGAACCTCGCCGAGCTGGACCGGGCCAAGACCACATTCTTCTCCAACATCAGTCACGAGTTCCGCACCCCGCTCACGCTGATCATCGGGCCGGTCGCGGAGCTGCGCCGTCGCGCACCGGGGCTCGACGAACAGGCGCGAGAGGAGCTCGAGGTTGTGCACCGCAACGGGTTGCGGCTGGCCAAGCTGGTCAACACCCTCCTGGACTTTTCCCGCATCGAGGCCGGCCGGATGCGGGCCCACTACCAGCCGGTCGACCTCGCCGCCGTCACCGCCGACCTGGCCAGCGTGTTCCGCTCGGCAGTGGAGCGGGCCGGGCTCGAATTCATCGTGGATTGCGCGCCGCTGGACGAACCGGTCTACGTCGATCGCGACATGTGGGAGAAGGTGGTGCTCAACCTGCTGTCCAACGCGTTGAAGTTCACCTTCGAGGGGTCGATCACCGTGCGGGTCGGCCGGAGAGACGGCGACGCCGTGGTCACGGTCAGCGACACCGGCGTCGGGGTGCCAGCAGCGGAGATGCCCCGGTTGTTCGAGCGTTTCCACCGCGTCGAAACCGTGCAGGCCCGATCCAACGAGGGCAGCGGAATCGGTTTGGCCCTGGTCAAGGAGCTGGTCGGGCTGCTTGGCGGCAGCATCACCGTCGACAGCAGCCAAGGTGTCGGTACCACTTTCACCATCCGGTTGCCGTACGGCACGGCACACCTGCCCGCCGGCGCGCTCGCCTCCCACGAGCCCGCGCAGGCAGTTTCGGCGGCCGAGGCCTACCTGCAGGAAGCGCTGCGGTGGGTGCCCGCTGACACTAACGCCGTGGTGGACACCGGGCCCGCTCGGCCGACCGAGGACCCCGTCACCGCTGAGTCGGTTCCAGCGGGTTCAGCCACCCGGGCGCGAGTGCTGGTTGCCGACGACAACGCCGACATGCGGGACTACCTGACCCGGCTGCTGCGGAGCGCGGACTACCGCGTCGACGCCCTCAGCGACGGCCGGCAGGCGCTGGCCGCGATCCGCGCCGAGGTGCCCGACCTGGTGATCAGCGACGTGATGATGCCCCGGCTGGATGGTCTTGCGCTGGTCGCACAGCTGCGGGCGGATCCGCGCACCGCTGCGGTGCCGGTGCTGCTGCTGTCGGCGCGCGCCGGGCAAGAGGCGTCCGTGGAAGGGCTGGACGCGGGCGCCGACGACTACCTGGTCAAGCCGTTTGCCGCCGCGGAGTTGCTGGCGCGGGTGCGTGCCAATGTCCAAATGACGCGACTGCGCAATCACCACGCCCGTTGGCGTACCGCCCTGGTGGACTCGCTGCAAGAGGCCTTCTTCGTGTGCGACGAGCGTGGCACCGTCGTCGAGATCAACAGCGCGTTCACCGAGATCCTCGGCTACGGCCCTGAAGGCCTGCCCTACGTGCAGACCCACCCGTGGTGGCCCGACGCCGGCGACGACCCCGAAGCCCACCGGCAGTTCGCCGACGCGTTCGCCCATTTCCTCACCCACCCCCACGGCAGCTACACCGTTCCGGCGCGCCACCGAGACGGGCACCGGATCTGGATCAACGCCAGCTTCAATCAGGTCGACGACCCCGACACCGGCCGGCGTGTCATGGTCGGCACCTTCCGTGACGTCACCGCCGAGCACTACACCGTGCAGAGCCAGACCGCGTTGGCCGCCCTCAACCAGCAACTGGTGCAGGCCGACAGCCTCGATGCGGCGATCCAGGCCGCGGTCGAGGTGCTGCGCGAGCTGTGGCGGGCGCGCCGGGTGCTGGCGGTTACCGTCGCCGGCCACGGTGCCGAAACGCAAGCCCCGGTTGCCGGCGAACCGGAAGTGGCGTCAACGGGTGAGCCCGCGCGGTGGGCCGAGCTGCCCGCTGACACCCGGGCGACGATCTCTTCGCTGGGCAAGGCTGATCTGCTCACCACCGAGGCGATGACACCGGGGACCGCGGGCATTGCCCTGCAACACCCGCGAGGGGTGCTGGTGATCTGGATCGAGCTGGCCGAGAACCGGCCGTTCAGCTCCGAAGACCGAACCCTGCTGACGGCGCTGGCCGGGCGTCTGGGGCAGGGTCTGCAGCGCGTCTACCAGCTCGACCAGCAACGCGAGACGGCCCTGGCGCTGCAACACGCGATCCTGGGTCCGGCCCACCTGCCCGGCGGATTCGCGGTCCGCTACCAGCCGGCCACCCGGCCGCTGCAAGTCGGCGGCGACTGGTATGACGTCGTCGACCTGGACGCCGGGCGCCTCGCGCTGGTCGTCGGGGACTGTGTCGGCCACGGACTGGCCGCCGCGACCGTGATGGGGCAGTTGCGCAGCGCCTGCCGCGCCCTGCTGCTCGAGCACCTCAGCCCCGGCGTCGCCCTCACCGGTCTGGACCGGTTCGCGGCGCGTCTGCCCGGGGCCCAGTGCACCACCGCGTTCTGCGCGGTGCTCAGCCCCGACACCGGTGAGCTGCTCTATTCCAGCGCAGGCCACCCACCGCCGATCCTGGTTCACGCCGACGGCACCGAGCGGATTCTCGACGAGGCCGGCACCATCGCGCTCGGGGTGCGCCCGGACTGGACCCGACCCGAAGCACGCCTGACCATCCCGCCCAGCGCGACTTTGCTGCTCTACACCGACGGTCTGGTGGAGCGTCGCCGCCGCCCGCTGGACCAGGGCATCGCCGAGGCCATCGCGCTGGTTCGGGACGGCGGCACCGTCGCCCTGGAAGAGCTGGCCAGCCACATCATGTCCGGGCTCAACCCCGGCGGCGGCTACCCGGACGACGTGGCCCTGTTGCTCTATCGGCAGCCCGGCCCGCTGGAGATCGACCTTCCCGCCCGGGCCAGCCAGCTGGCCGCCACCCGCAGCGCGCTACGGGGTTGGCTGGCGCGCGCCATGATCGGTCCCGGCCAGGCACAGGACGTGCTGATCGCCGTCGGTGAGGCCCTCGCGAACGCCATCGAGCACGGACACCGGCGTGATCCGCAGGGCACCATCGTCCTGCGCGCCATCGCCTTGGCGGACCGACTGCAGCTGACCATCACCGACACCGGCTCGTGGAAACCTCCGCGGCCGCGGCAGGATTCCCACCGCGGCCGCGGCATCGCCCTGATGCGGACTCTCATGGACGACGTCACCATCCAGGCCGGCACGCTCGGCACCACCGTTCATCTTCACGCGAGGATCTCCTGATGACCACACCGCTGACCCTGTCGACCGAACGCCGCAGCGACGGCACGCCGGTGCTGATAGCGGTCGGAGAAATCGATATGAGCAACGTCGACGTCTTTGCCAGCGCGCTTCGTGAGGCCGTGGGCGCCGGCGACACGCTCACCGTCGACCTCAGCGCGGTGGAGTACCTGGACAGCAAGGCCATCAACGCCCTTTACGTGCACGCCGATCAGCTGCGCCTGGTCGCGAGCTCGCGCATGATGCCGGTCCTGCAGATCAGTGGTCTGACCGAACTGGTCAGCGTGGAGTCCGTAGCGCCACCGCCCGCGACGACTTGAGCGTCGTCGGATTGGGCCGGTCTCGACAGCCGATGGTCATTCGTAACGGAGTAGATACACTCCCGGCTCGAGGGTGGCTGGCGGCGCGGGGGCGCAGCTGCCACCATTCGGTGTCGGCGTGATGCGACCGAGCAGGGGGCTATGACGGGGCAGGGGTATCGGCTTTTCGTCGACGAGCTGACGCGCCTCGCCGGCCGTACCGGTGACCGGCGGGTGCAGCCGATCGCCGCGCGCGTCGCGGAGCCGCTGCGGGTGGCGGTCCGCGGGCGCCCGGGGACGGGTTGCCGCACGGTGGCGCATGCCCTGCGCGGCGCGGGACTGGCGGCTTCGGTTTCACCGGTCTCCCCGGCCAGCGTCGCCGACGTGCAGTTGTACGTCCTGGCGGAGGCGCTCAAACCCGAGGACCGCGACGCCATAGCCGCCGTCCGTGACGCCGGGCAGCCGCTGGTGATCGTGCTGAACAAGGCAGATCTGAGTGGCTTCGGCGGTGCCGGGCCGATGGCCGCGGCGCAGACCCGCTGCGCGCATTTTTCCGCGCTGGTCGGCCTGCCCGTGGTACCGATGATCGGGCTGCTCGCCGCCGCGGCGTTCGACGATCTCGATGAAACCTGCTGGCCCGCGCTGCGCGCGCTGGCCGCCCACCCCGACGGTCTGACCTGCCTCGGCGGATCCTTCGACGGCTTTCTGGCGGCGGAGCTCACGGTGTCGACTCCGATGCGGATGCGGCTGCTGGAGGCCCTCGATCTGTTCGGCATCGCACTTGGCGTCGCGGCGGTGCGCCGCGGTGTACCACCGGCGGGAGTGCGGGCCCTGCTGCGCCGGGCCAGCGGTGTCGACGCCGTCGTCGCCGGCGTGATGGCCGCCGGCGCCCCTCCGCGTTACCGCCGCATACTCGAAGCCGTCACGGCGCTCGAGGCGATGGCCGTGACGGACGAGCGGATAGCGCGGTGTTCATCCGGCGACGACATGGTGCTCGCCCGGATGAGCGCCGCCCTGGACGCAGTGTCCGCGCTGCACCTCGAATCGGAGGGCATCGCGCCCGAGAATATGGCGGCGCTGTTGCGGCGGGCGGTGCGATGGCAGCATCACCGCAGTTCCCGCGATGGTCGCGCCGGCGACCTGCCCGCCGCCTGCGGAGCCGACATCGTCAGAGGATCGCTTCGGCTCTGGTCGCGGGCCGGAGGGTCGGCCGAGTCAGGGGAATGCGGATGATCGGCGTGGCCCGCGAAGACCCGGCCGCCCGGGTCGACGCACTGGTGGCGGCGATCGGAACCAAGGCGGGTCCGCCGGTGATCCGTCGCCGCGACGTGGTCCTGGTGACCGGCCCTTGGCTGGCCGGCGTCAGCAGCGTGGCAGCCGCTCTGCGGCAACGGGCGCCGCGACACGAGTTCTTCGAACCGCCGGAGCTGGCGCCCGGCGACGCGCCGACCGCGGTGGTGTTCGTGGTCTCCGCCGCGGCCCCGCTGACCGAATCCGACTGCGCGCTGCTGGATGCCGCCGCCGAGCACACCGACGTGGTGATCGGAGTGGTATCCAAGGTCGACGTGCACCGCAGCTGGCGCGAGCTGCTGGCCGCGGACCGGGCCACGCTGGCGGCGCATGCGCCTCGTTACGCCGACGTGCCGTGGGTGGGCGCGGCCGCCGCGCCGCAGCTGGGGCCGCCGCGGATGGACGACCTGGTCACCGCACTGCTCAGTCAGCTCGCCGATCCGGACATCGCCCGCCGCAACAGGCTGCGTGCCTGGGAATCGCGGTTGCAGACGGTCGCGCAGCGGTTCCGGCGCGACGCCGAAGGCGCCGGCCGCAAGGCGCGGGTGGATGCCTTGCGTGAGGAACGCAGTGCGGCCCTGCGGAATCGGCGTCAGTCGAAAACAGAGCACGCCATTGCGCTGCGCGGTCAGGTCCAACAGGCCCGGGTCCAATTGTCCTACTTTGCCCGCAACCGTTGTTCATCGATACGTGTCGAGCTGCAAGAGGACATCGCGGCCCTGCCCCGACGCAAGATTGCCGAGTTCGAAGAGCACACCCGCAGCCGGGTCGCCGGAGCGCTCGCCGAGGTAAGCGAGGCAGTCCACCGGAGGCTCGCCGACGTGGCCCAGGCGCTCAGTGTGCCCATCGGGCTTCAGCCCGGCGAAACCCTCCCGACGGTCGCCATTGCGGCCGCGCCGTTGAAGTCCCGGCGGTTGGAGACCCGGCTCATGGTGGTGTTGGGTGCCGGCTTCGGCCTGGGTGTGGCACTGACGCTGAGCCGGTTGCTGGCCGGACTGGCGTCCCGGCTCAACCCCTGGCTGAACCCCTGGCTGACGGGCGCCGGGATCGTCGCGTGTGTGACGCTCGGGTTGGCGCTGACGCTGTGGGTGGTCCACACCCGCGCCTTGCTGAGCGACCGCGCCGTGCTGGATCGTTGGACGGGTGACGTGATGTCCGCGCTGCGGTCCGTGCTGGACGAACTGGTTGCCGGCCGGGTGCTGGCCGCCGAGTCGCTGCTGAGCACCGCGCTGAGTGCACGCGACGAGGCCGAGCACGCCCGGGTGGCCCACCAGGTCAGCGTGATCGACGCCGAACTACGCGAACACACCATCGCTGCGGCGCGAGCCGCCGCACTGCGGGATCGGGAGCTGCCCGCCATTCAAGCCGCGCTCGACGCCGTGCTTAAAGAACTGCGCGAACCGGGTATACCCACGGTTGGCACCCGATCCCAGGGCGTCGGCACCGCTGCGGAGAGCACCTGCAGCCGCAACGGCAGCAACAACGCCAAATGGGAAGGATATTGATCCTTCTGAATCGGTCTTGTGAGGAGGCTTATACCCGCCCTGGCCTTCCGCGACAAGTGATGCACGATAACCTGTCTTAATAAGCACCCGGGTCAACGGTCGTGCTAGCAAACGCATAAACCGACCCCCCAGATGGATCCCGAAGCCGATAACAGCCGACAACTAGCCGCAGATACGCAGCAGAATCTCAGGAGAGTTCGATGACCTCAGCGACCATTCCCGGTTTAGACACCGCGCCGACTAATCATCAGGGGTTGCTGTCTTGGGTGGAGGAGGTCGCCGAGCTCACTCAGCCTGACCGGGTTGTCTTCGCCGACGGCTCAGCGGAAGAATTCCAGCGGCTCGCCGATCAGTTGGTCGGGGCCGGCACGTTCACCCGGCTCAACCCGGAGAAGTATCCGAACTCCTTCCTGGCGTTGTCCGACCCGTCGGATGTGGCCCGGGTGGAGTCCCGCACCTTCATCTGCTCCGAGCGTGAGGTCGACGCCGGCCCCACCAACAACTGGATGGACCCGGACGAAATGCGGTCCATCATGAAAGACCTGTACCGCGGTTGCATGCGGGGGCGCACCATGTACGTGGTGCCGTTCTGCATGGGCCCGCTCGGTGCCGAGGACCCCAAGCTCGGTGTGGAGATCACCGACTCCGAATACGTCGTCGTCTCGATGCGGACCATGACCCGCATGGGCAAGGCCGCCTTGGAGAAGATCGGCGACGACGGGTTCTTCGTCAAGGCGCTGCACTCGGTGGGTGCTCCGCTCGAGGAGGGCCAACAGGACGTGCCGTGGCCCTGCAACGACACCAAGTACATCACCCACTTCCCGGAGACCCGCGAGATCTGGAGCTACGGTTCGGGCTACGGCGGCAACGCGCTGCTGGGCAAGAAGTGCTACTCGTTGCGGATCGCCTCGGCCATGGCCCGCGACGAGGGCTGGCTGGCCGAGCACATGCTGATCCTCAAGCTGATCTCCCCCGAGAACAAGGCTTACTACTTCGCGGCGGCCTTCCCGTCGGCCTGCGGCAAGACCAACCTGGCAATGCTGCAGCCGACCATCCCGGGTTGGCGTGCCGAGACGCTCGGCGACGACATCGCGTGGATGCGGTTCGGCAAGGACGGCCGGCTGTACGCGGTCAATCCCGAGTTCGGGTTCTTCGGGGTGGCGCCCGGCACCAACTGGAAGTCCAATCCCAACGCCATGCGCACCATCGCCGCGGGCAACACGGTGTTCACCAACGTCGCGCTGACCGATGACCACGAGGTGTGGTGGGAAGGTCTGGAGGGCGAGCCCGACCACCTGATCGACTGGAAGGGCAACGACTGGTACATCCGCGAAACGGAAACCAAAGCGGCACACCCGAACTCCCGCTACTGCACGCCGATGTCCCAGTGCCCCATCCTGGCGCCCGAATGGGATGACCCCCAAGGTGTGCCGATTTCCGGAATACTGTTCGGCGGTCGCCGCAAGACCACCGTCCCGCTGGTCACCGAGGCGCGTGACTGGCAACACGGGGTGTTCATCGGTGCGACCCTGGGAAGCGAGCAGACCGCCGCCGCCGAGGGCAAGGTCGGCAACGTGCGTCGCGACCCGATGGCCATGCTGCCGTTCCTCGGCTACAACGTCGGGGACTACTTCCAGCACTGGATCAACCTGGGCAAGAACGCCGATGAGTCCAAACTCCCGAAGGTGTTCTTCGTCAACTGGTTCCGCCGCGGCCACGACGGCCACTTCCTGTGGCCCGGCTTCGGCGAGAACAGCCGGGTATTGAAGTGGATCGTGGAGCGCATCGAGCAGCGGGCCGGCGGCCGAACCACCCCGATCGGCACTGTCCCCGCCGTCGAGGACTTGGACCTGGACGGGTTGGACGTCGAGGTGGCCGATGTGGCCGAGGCGCTGAAGGTCGACCCCGAGGAGTGGCGCGCGGAGCTGCCGCTCATCGAGGAGTGGCTGGAGTTCGTGGGGGCGAAGTTGCCCACCGGCGTCAAGGACGAGTTCGACGCGCTCAAGGAGCGGCTGGCCGAGTAGGGGCCGACTAACGGGTCGCGTTGGATTCCCGGCGGCCCACCGATCGCAACTTCATGCCGATCCGGCCGCGATAGTAGGACCAGGGCTGACGGTGTTCGGGCTGAGTGCCCACCATTTGGTCGAGCAGGTCGGTGGCGTGCAGCGCCACTGAGACGTGACGCTCGACGCGCCCCAAGTCGCTGTATGCGCGGAACACGTCGTCGTGCCCAGGCCGGGGGGCCGTTGCCACCGACAGTAATTCAAGCGCCTGGAGAAGTGCGGTACGGACGTCCCCGCAGGCCCGGTGGATCTGGCGATCGGTATTCGGCGTGGTTCCCCGATGTGCCCGCGCAGTGCGGATGCATTCTGCAGCTTCCGATGCGCGGCCGGTGGACGTTGGCATTGACACTCCTGATAGCGATTAAGGTTAGGCTATCTTAAACTCCAACGAGGGCTGCGGCACAAGGCAGCTAGGGTACTTCCCTGCGACCCGAGGCCTACCACAGTTACCCGCGTGGGGGAGGTGTCCCGTCCGCGGGTATCACAAGGCGATACATACTTGTTCGGAGGACCAAATGCCCCATCCAACGCCACGCCCGCCCACCGCGCCGCGTTCTGTGATCGCGCTCACCGATCTGCGGCCGGGTGAGCGGGCAACCATCCTGGGCACCGCGCCGCGGGCGCCTTCGGCGCTGGCGCGCCGGCTGCGACAGTTGGGATTTCGGTCAGCGTCCGTCGTCGAGGTGATCCGGCGGGCCCCGCTGGGTGATCCGACTGTCTACCGGGTTCAGGACACCGAACTCTGCCTGCGCAGGCGTGACGCGCAACTGATCGAAGTTGACCCGGGAATCGGCGCATGACGACCTGTCACCAGGAAAGCGGCGCCGTGGTCTCGGTTGCCGGTGTGGCACGGGTGGCCTTGGTCGGCTGCCCCAACGCAGGCAAGACAACCGTGTTCAACCAGCTGACCGGACTACGCGCCAAGACCGGCAACTATCCGGGTGTCACCGTCGGGCGCAGCGTCGGCATCGCCAAGTCCGGTGACGTCGGGATCGCCGTCGAGGATCTGCCCGGCACTTACAGTCTTGACCCGATCAGCCCGGACGAGCGGGTGGTGGCTGACGTGCTGGCCGGGGAGATGTCTGACACCGGGTGCCCCGACGCGATCGTCATCGTGGCCGATGCCACCACGCTGCGCCGGTCCGTTGTCCTGGTGGCGCAGGTGCTGCGGCTCGACCTGCCGTGTCTGCTGGCGCTGACAATGACCGACGAATTGAGCGCCCGCGGCGGCGGCATCGCCGTCGATGACTTGGCGACGGCGCTGGGCATCCCGGTGGTCGCGGTGGTTGCAAACCGCGGCGTGGGCGTCGACACGGTGCGCGATCAGCTGGCGTCGTTCGACCGGTGGCAGCGTCCCCCGCTGCTGCCCCCGGGCGAGGATGACGCCGTCGACGCCTGGGGCATCTCGGTGCTCGACGCCGCCGGTTACGTTGCGCCACAACCCGATCGGCGCACGCGAGGGATCGACGCGGTGGTATTGCACCCACTGTGGGGCACCGCGGTCTTCTTTGCGGTGATGTTCTGTTTCTTCCAGGTCGTTTTCACCGTCGCCGCGCCACTGCAAGACCGGGTGGGCCGAGTGCTCGGCTGGCTTGGCGGACTTGTCAGCGGGCACATCGACAACGATGTGGTGCGCGGTCTGCTCGGCCAGGGACTCATCGGCGGTGTCGGAACGGTGCTGCAGTTCATCCCGCAGATCGTCTTGCTGTTCCTGCTGATCGCGCTGCTGGAAAACGTCGGCTACATGGCACGGGCCGCGTTCCTGATGGACCGGGTGATGGCCGTGACCGGGTTGGAAGGCCGCGCGTTTGTTGCGATGCTGTCGTCGTTCGCCTGCGCAATCCCGGGGATCATGGCCACGCGCACGCTGCCGTCATCGCGGGACCGCATCGCCACGATCATCACGGCGCCGCTGATGACGTGCTCGGCCCGGCTTCCGGTGTTCACCTTGCTGGTCGGACTGCTCGTGTCGCCGCAGACCCACTGGTGGGGCCTGAGCGCTCAGGGTGTCGTGATGTTCCTGCTGTATCTGTGCGGCGGAACCTCGGCGCTGATCGCGGCCTCGGTGTTCAAGTCGACGATCCTACGCAGCGATATTCTGCCGTTCACGATGGAGTTTCCCCCTTACCGCTTTCCGTCGCCCAGGAACCTGCTCATCGCGATGTGGGATTCGGCCAAGGTGTTCTTACGCAAGGCGGGAACCATCATCTTGGGCACGTCGCTGGTGCTGTGGGCGCTGCTCAATCTGCCGGGCCGGGCGGCGGAGACCGCATCCATGTCGCCGACGGAGGCCAGCGCCTATGTGATGGACCATAGCTACGCCGCCGATGTCGGGAAGGCGATCGGGCCGGCGTTCAAACCACTCGGTTTCGATTGGCACATCAATGTGGCCCTGTTGGGTTCCTTGTCGGCGCGCGAAGTGTTCGTGTCAGCCCTCGGTCAGGTGTCGGCGGCGACCGACCCCGACAATCCGCATGGAGCACTGGTCGCCCTCACCGACGACGATGGCCACCAGTTGTTCAGCGCGCCGACCGTCATCGCGCTGCTGGCGTATTTCATCTTCGCCTTGCAATGCATGTCTACCGTCGCGGTGATGCGCCGCGAAACGAACTCCTGGCGGTGGCCTGCGGTCGCATTCTCCTACATGTTCGGCCTCGCCTGGCTAGCGGCGTTCGCCGCCAGGTCGATCGCGATCGGCCTGGGCGCATGATCCCCCTGCATGCCACTGCCACCGGCAATCCGCGACAACTGCGATGGGTGGCGGTGCCGGACCGGCTGCCACCCCTCGGCATTGTCCAGCACGCACCGGGCAGGCTGGGCGCACTACTGAAGAGTGGACTGATCGCCGAGATCGTCGTGCGCGCCACCGATATCTTGATCACCGTCGGCGCAACCGGTAGCTGGCGCGAGTTGGGAGACGATATTCGCACGGCGCTCACCGACGCGCTGGTGGACCCAACCGGTTGGCGGGTCGAGCAATCGATGAGCTCGGAGGCTCAGTTGACGACGCTCGCGCAGCAACTGCTCGCCGGTCCGATCGGGGAGCTTGCCAGCTCGCACGGCGGGTCGATCGAACTGGTTTCCGTAGTCGGTCTCAACGTGACCGTGCGGATGTCCGGTGCCTGCCGCGGATGCCTCGCCGCGAATTCCACGTTGCGCGACAGGCTGCAACGCGAGCTACGGCGACGAGCGAGTGTCGAAGTCAACGTTATCAGTGAAAATCTTTCAGCTGCAACGGTATTGGGTAAGAAGCTGCGCTCGCTAGTCGTTCGTTGAGCGCTGTCGCATCCGGCCGGAACCACACGCTGGCTTTGACGGCGCACCGGATGGGCCTGGGCCCGCGGGCCCGATTCGCGAGCGCGGTTGTGCGAGCATCTCTGAGTGCACCGTACGCAATGGCGGTAGGTTGTCCGAACTCGAAACTCGCGGACTCCGCAGCGCATTGCCGTGGCAGAGCGATGAAAAACGGGAAATTTCCAAGCCGGCCGGTCATAGGGTGCGTCGCAACCGACTCAACGATTGCCTGGCTTGAGACAGGAGTCGCATGGCGATGGCGGCATACGAGTTTGCTGGTGCGGCGCTGCCTCACCGCCGACAGTTGCGGTGCCACTGAATAGACGAGGCCGAGCCGGCCGAGCCCCTGGCAGGGTCCGGCATCGACTCATCCCATGGAGGTCACCGCCGCCGCATGCAATTCGTAGCAGCGGTGCGGTCAAACGTGTTGGGCCTCAACGGTCCGTTGATCGCCGCCATCGAGGGAGCGTACGACGAGCTTTGGGCCCGCAATGTCACCGCGCTGGTGGGCTACCACGGTGGGGCTTCGGCCGCGGCCGCCGACGTCGGCACGGGCCAATCGGTCCCGGCCGTGGGCGAGGTCGCCAGGGCCGTCGATTACGACGTTCAGACCGCGGCCCGCTTGGTCGCCGAAGACGCTGCCCTACCCGCGCGACTGGTCAGTACCGACCTCCGGATGCTCGTCGGGCTGCCACCCGAGGCGTCACTGCCGACCTCGCCCGCAGAGCCGAGCAGTCTTGAACACCATTTGGCGGTGAAGGCTGCCCAGATCGCAGCGGTCCCCGGCGAGATGCTCCGGGCTGACGAGACCTTGATAGGTCACGTGGTCGACGACAACGTGACCGAGCTGGGGAAGGCGGCAACCATCACCGGGAACGATCCGTGGGCAGCGCAAGCAGATTTGGCAGCGGGTGACCCGATGAAGGCCGCTAACGATGTCGCGTCGGCTCCTAGTTATGACGCCGCGACCGTTGTCGGGTTAGCGGCTGAAGATGCAGCCCTGCCGATAAGTTTGGCCGCCACTGACCTAGCCATCATCGGCGCCGCGCAGAGCTGAGCTGACGGCGGGCCAACTGCTTGACCAACGAAGTCGGCCCGTCGCGCGATGCTGAGATGCCCAGCACGACAGGGCTATTCAGTTGACTCGGCCAGTTCATCGGCGCCGGTTGGTTGACATCGATGACCGCTGCATAGCGCTCAGGCGGCCGGCCCCGGGGATCACGCCCCATTGCTACGGCAATCGGGGGGCGACGTACAGTCGGCTCATGGTGCGTCCAGCAAGCTGGATCAGGCTAGCGGGTGAAAGTCCGGTCCCGGTAGGCACCCCCTCAGCTCAGACGCTCGTTGATGTGGGCGTCAGTAAGAGTTTTCGGGAGCTTGAGGAGGTCCCACTGATGAC
>NZ_MVIF01000050.1 GCF_002086675.1 Mycobacterium persicum | reverse complement strand
GCCCCCGAAGCGGCCCCACCTGCTCCGGCCGCGGCTCCCGGATTCGGCCCCGACGCCCCACCCACGCAGGACTTCATGTACCCCTCGATCGGCACGAATTGCCTGGCCGACGGTAGCAACGTGATCGCCACCGCGCTCTCGGTCGCGGGCCCGGCCAAGATTCCGTCGCCCGGCCCGGGGCCGGGCCAGACGGCCTATGTGTTCACTGCCGTCGGCACCCCCGGACCCGCCGAGGTGCAGCGGCTGCCGTTGAACGTCACTTGGGTGAACCTGACCACCGGCAGGTCCGGCAGCGCCACGCTCAAGCCTCGGCCGGACATCAATCCGGACGGGCCGACCACGTTGACCGTGATCGCCGACACCGGTTCAGGCAGCATCATGTCGACGATTTTCGGTCAGGTCACCACCAAGGAACGGCAGTGCCAGTTCATGCCGACCATCGGCTCAACGGTGGTTCCCTAATACAGCGCGAGGGCGCGCAGATGTACGCCGCTTACGGCGCGTCGTGCACCAGTCAGTACGCCATGAACAAGATTGCGTCGCGGTCGTACTCCAGACCGGGATGAACATCGGCAAGGTGTTTCTGGGTCAGCTCGACCAACTCGTCCTCGTCCTTGCCGACGATGGCTTCGCCGCACGGACACGTAATGTGTGTTTTCACGTTGCCGCCTTTCCCTTAACTGAAGCCTTCATCTGTTTCTTGTGCGAGCGCACCTGCCCCAGCGAGCGGGCGTCCACGATATCGGCGACGGAGATATAGGTGCCGGGTTGACCGTAGGGCCCGGCGGCCTCCCGCCAGCCCGGCGGCGTCACGCCGTATTGCTTGCCGAGCAACGCCAGGAAGATCCGGGCTTTTTGCTCGCCGAACCCGGGCAGCCCCTTGAGCCGCCGCAGCAACTCATCGCCATCGGGATCGCCGGCCGTCCACACGGCGGCCGCGTCTCCGCCGTAGCGGTCCACGACGATCTGCGCAAGCGCCTGGATGCGCTTGGCCATCGAGCCCGGAAAGCGGTGTATCGCAGGCTTTTCCGAGCACAGTGCGGCGAACTTTTCCGGGTCGTAGTCCGCTATCTCAGCGGCGTCGAAGCCGCCCATCCGGTCGGCGATCTTCTTGGGCCCGGCGAACGCGGTCTCCAGCGGAACCTGCTGATCAAGAAGCATGCCGACCAGCAGCGCGAACGGGTTGGAGTCGAGCAGCGCGTCGGCGGCCTGGTCCTGGGCAAGCTGCAGTTTCACCACCCACACAGTTTAGAACTCAATGGGCGACCCACCGGCAGAGCATCGGTACAGCATCGAATTGGCTTGCCCGCCAGAGGCTTTGTCGTGTTAGCCGCTCTTGCGGCGGAATTCCCGACGGCTCTCCAGCGGACCGTGTGCCCGCGGTTGCTTGGCGCCGCCGTCCTTGTGATCCGATCCACCCGCCGACTTGGCCAGCTTGCGGTCGAGGGCTTCGCGGAACTTGCGCTTGGTCTCGTCCTCGGAGGACTTCGATTCAGGCATACCCGGCAGCCTAACCCGAGTGTCTATCGTTTACCCGGCGGCAGACCGTAAACGTGCGAGATGGGCAGGGTCAGCACCACCCGCCGATCGGTGACCATCGCCTCGCGGTATTCGTCCCAATCCGGATGCTCACCGGCGATGTTGCGGTACAAGGCAATTAGCGCCTCTACCGTGTCGTCGCCGGGGGCGGCCGCCGGCGGCGTCAGCTCCGCGGTGCCCTCGGCGACGGCATAGGACCATCCGTCGTCGGCATCGACGAGGATCGACGCCCGCGGGTCGCGGCGCAGGTTGCGGGTCTTGGCCCGCGGCTCGGTGATCGATACCTGAAACACCAATGTGCGCGGATCGAAGTGATACCGCACGTTGGACAGCTGGGGGCGTCCGTCGCGTTTGATGGTGGCCAGCACTCCGATGGAGTTGCCGCTGATCACGGCCAGCAGTTTGTCGTCGAAGACGTGGCGTCCCATGCCCGAAAGCCTACGTTGCGTCGCGACGGTCCAAGACCACCTGGTGGAATCGGATGATGGCTCGATACGCGGCATTCCTGCGCGGCGTCAATGTCGGGGGCGTCAACCTGAAAATGGCAGACGTGGCCGCGGCGTTGACCGACGCCGGGTTCGCCCACGTGCGCACCATCCTGGCCAGCGGCAACGTCCTGCTGGAGGCATCCTTGGATGCCGCGCAGGTGCGCTTGACCGCGGAGGCCGCGCTACGCGAGCGGTTCGGCTATGACGCGTGGGTATTGGTCTACGACATCGACACCGTGCGCGCTGTCAACGAGCGGTACCCGTTTGAGCGGGAAGTCGACGGATACCAGTCGTACGTCACGTTCGTCAGCGACGCCGGACTGCTCGACGAACTGGCGGCGCTGGAAGCCGGCCCGGAGGAGAAGATCAGCCGCGGCGACGGCGTCGTTTACTGGCAAGTGCCGAAGGGAAGCACTCTGGACAGCGCCATCGGCCAAACCATGGGAAAGAAGCGCTACAAGTCGTCGACCACCACCCGCAACCTGCGAACACTGGACAAGGTGCTGAAATGACCCCCGCCAACGAAGCCTCCCAGCAGAAGGTCACCCTCACCGGAGTCTCCGAGACCGCCTTATTGACGCTGAATGCCAGGGCCGCGGAGGCCCGCCGCAGCGACCCGATCATCGAGGACCCGATGGCCATCGCCCTGGCCGATTCCATCGACTTCGACTTCGCGAAGTTCGGCCCCACCCGCCAGGACATTGCCTTGCGGGCCCGGGCCTTCGACGCCGCAACGCTGTCCTATCTGAGCCGACATCCATCGGCCACCGTGGTGGCGCTGGCAGAAGGTCTGCAAACCAGCTTCTGGCGTTTGGACGCAGCCCTTCCGGACGGCCGATTCCGTTGGCTCACCGTCGATCTAGGGCCGATTATCGATATCCGTACGCGACTGCTGCCGACGCCTGCCCGGGCGTCGGTGTGCGCCCAGTCCGCGCTGGACTACAGCTGGATGGAGTGCGTCGACTCCTCCGCCGGCGTGTTCATCACCGCCGAGGGGCTGCTGATGTACCTGCAGCCCGAGCAGGCGCTGGCACTGATCAGCGAGTGCGCGAAGAACTTCCCGGGCGGCCAGATGCTCTTCGACCTGCCGCCGCGCTGGTTTACCCTCTTCAGCCGGCTCGGCATCCGGACGTCGCTGCGCTACAAGATTCCGCCGATGCCGTTCAGCCTGTCCGTCGGGCAGGCCGCGGACTTGGTGAACACGGTGCCGGGCATCCGCGCGGTTCGCGACGTGCCGTTGCCCACGGGGCGCGGCTTGGTGTTCAACGCCGCGCTGTCGACGGTCTACCGCATGCCCGTGTTCGACGCGCTGCGTCCGTGCCTGACCTTGCTCGAATTCGGCTGAGGCGTCAGTTGTCGGGCACGTTGGTGAGATAACGCATGGCGTCGGACTTGGTCAGGCCCAGTGCGCGAGCGACTTCCACGTATTCCCTGGCCGCAGCGGCCATCGCCGCGTCGGTCGGGTCGAAGCGGGAAATGAAAGTGCCGAAGCGCCCGCGGGTTTCGACGATCGCTGCCGACTCCAGCTCCCGGTAGGCGCGGGCCACCGTATTGGCGGCAACCCCGAGCTGGCCGGCCAGGTCGCGCACCGTCGGCAACCGGGTTCCCGGCGGTAACGCACCGGCTCGCACCCCGTCGATAACCTGGGTCCTGAGCTGGTCGAACAGCGGCTTGCCCGCCTTCACATCGATCCGTAACCAGTCGCGCAGCTCCACCCACCCAGTATCTACCAGGCACGGCTATCTTTGTGGGATGCGAGTGACGGTGCTCAGCGGGGCGGGGATCTCGGCGGAAAGCGGCGTACCAACCTTTCGTGACGACAAGAACGGATTGTGGGCCCGATTCGACCCCTACGAGCTGTCCAGCACACAAGGATGGGAGAGCAACCCCGAGCGGGTATGGGGCTGGTATCTGTGGCGCCACTACCTGGTGGCCACCGTCGAACCCAACCAGGGTCACCGCGCGATCGCCGACTGGCAGAGCGCGGCCGACGTCAGCGTCGTCACCCAGAACGTCGATGATCTGCACGAGCGAGCCGGTAGCACACCAGTGCACCACCTGCACGGCAGCCTTTTTGAATTCCGTTGTGCCCGTTGCGGTATGCCTTACACCGAGGCGCTGCCGGTGATGACCGAGCCGGCGATCGAGGTGGAGCCGCCGGTCTGCCGCTGCGGCGGCCTGATCCGGCCCGACATCGTGTGGTTCGGCGAGGCGCTGCCCGAAGGGCCGTGGCACCATGCCGTCGAGGCGACCGAAGCCGCCGATGTGATGGTGGTGGTGGGGACCTCCGCGATTGTCTACCCGGCCGCCGGGCTACCGGAGCTGGCACTGGCGCGTGGCATTCCGGTGATCGAGGTCAATCCTGAGCCGACACCGCTGTCCGGGAGCGCGACGATCTGTGTACGCCAGTCGGCGAGTCGGGCGTTGCCCGGGTTGTTGCAGCGGTTGCCGTCGCTGTTGGGTTAGCTTTCGGGTCGAGCCTGCGGTCGTCGCATCGAAACTGCACACAGATCGCGGTTCGCCCACAGGAGCGCGCGCTGGGCGCAGTTTCGGTGAGCCGACGGCGGCGGGCCGCGCGATTCTGCCGTCATGGCCGGCGCGGAACCATTTATCGGCAGCGAAGCGGTGCGCAGCGGAACGCTGCGGCCCCACCAGCTGCGTTCCGGATTCCGGTTGGTGTATCCCGACGTCTACGTCCGGCGCGATCAGCAACTGACGCTGCGACACCGTGCGGTTGCCGCATGGCTGTGGTCGCACCGGCGAGGCGTGCTCGCCGGGCTGACCGCCGCCGCGTGGCACGGCTCGAAATGGATAGACGAACGCCTGCCCGTCGAATTGGTGTGGTCCAACGCGCGACCGCCACCGGGCCTGCGCACCTATGACGTGCGGCTCCGGCCCGAGGAGTACGACCTCGTCGGCGGCATCCCGGTGACCACACCGCAACGCACCGCATACGACATTGGACGGCGAAAGCCGATGGGCACCGCGATCGCACACCTGGACGCTCTCCTGGGCGCAACCGGCGTCAAGGTTGCAGAAGTCGCCGACGTGGCGGACCGGCATCGCGGTGCCCGGGGCTTGAGGCAACTGGAAACCGCGCTGGAGCTCGTCGACACCGGTTCGCAGTCGCCGAAAGAGAGTTGGCTGCGGCTGTTGATCATCCGCGCCGGTTTACCCCGGCCGACCACGCAAATCCCGGTGCCGACACTGGACGCAACCCGGATGTACTACCTCGATATGGGCTGGAAAGATGTGATGGTCGCCGTCGAATACGACGGCGAGCATCATCGCCGCGACCGCTGGCAATACACCAAGGACATCAGGCGTAGCGAGGAGTTGGAGCGGCTCGGCTGGCTGATCGTCCGAGTGGTGGCAACCGATAGTCCTGCCGACATCATTCGCCGGATCCGTGCCGCGTTGGAGTTTCGCGCGTCGAGCCTGCGCTAGTCACATCGAGCCTGCGCACAGATCGCGCTTGGCCGACGGGATCGCGCGCTGAGCGCAGTTTCGCGATCAGAGCAACGGACGCCGAGCCCGGCCCAGCGCCAGCTCCGACACCGGCAACGGCGCCCACGCGGGCAGCGTCCACTCCCGTCGCGCGGTGTCCACGTCGAATCCCGCCGCGACGATCGCGCGTTCGGTATGGCGATGGGTATGGCAGTTGCCGGCCAGTCGCGGCCAGAACGTCGCGTCGACGAACTGCTGAAGCCGGCCCCGAGCACCGGCACTGGCTACGTGCTCGAGATACCGCAACTGCCCACCCGGCCGTAGCAACGAGCGCAGATGCAGCAGCACCTCGACCGGGTCGTTCACCGAACACAGCACCAGCGAGCAGACCACCGCGTCGAAGGGCTCACCGGCGCTGAAGTCCTCTGCCGTATCGCCGATCACCATCACGGGAACGGGCGCGCCCTCGGCGGCCGCACGGGCTTTCACCGTCAAGTGCGGCTCGGGCTCCACGGCCACGACCTCTGTCACGGTCTGCGGGTAATAGGCGAAGTTCGTCCCGACACCGGCACCGACTTCGAGGACCCGGCCCGTCAGGCCGGCCAGATTCTCTCGGCGCAGATCTCGTAGCGCCTGGGCTTCGTGGGCGGCGATGATGGGCCAGATACGGGCGAAGAACGGGTGCTCGAACCGGGTACCGCGCGTCATACCTGCGCCGCCTCCGGCGAGCGATGCCGCATAACCCAATCCAACACCTGTCGAGACGTCGCGTGCCGACCCGCCAGACCGGCCACCATATGGCCGCACAGGACCGCGCTGAGCACCCGGTCGGCGAACGCCTCCGCGTCGTCGAACGGCAAGTGCGGCTTCGTAATCAATAGCGCGGCCACGCCGTGCACGGCGGCCCACAACTCCAGGGCAATCATGGTCGGGTCGTCCACGCGGTAGACGCCCTCGTCCATGAGCGCCCGAACGGAGGCGCGCATGTGCTGGAAAGCGGAGCTGTCCAGAGCCAGGTCGACGTCGCTGCCCGACCGCCACTCCCCCATGGTGGCCAGGCGGTACAGCTCCGGGGTCTGCAATGCGAACCGCACATAGGCCAGACCCTGTGCCCGCAGCACGTCCACCGTGGATGGTTGGCCGGTCGCCGCCCGCTCCATTTCACCGTCGAGTCTGGCCAGGTAGCGTGCGCACACCGCGTCCAACAGCGCGTCTTTGTCCTCGAAGTGCAGATAGATCGACGGCGGTGTGACGCCCACGCGTTGAGCCACCGATCGGATCGAGACCGCCCGGGCCTGCCCCGTCTCCAGCAGCAATTCGGTGGCCGCGTCCAGGATTTCGCGGCGTAGCCGGTTCCCCGATCCGCGCGGGGCACGTGAGCGACGCAGTTCCATCGACACCTCAACCCTTACCCGTCAACGCCGCGGGAATCGCCGCCTCGTCACTGCGGCCCGTTGTCCCGGCCTCATGCTGGACCGCGGCGCCCTCGCTGATGCCAAACCGCTCGTGCAGCCACACCAACGGCTTGGGCGCCCACCAGTTCCAGCTGCCCATCACGTGCATGAAGGCCGGCACCAAGACCATGCGCACCAGGGTGGCATCGGCGGCCACGGCAAGGGTCAGGCCCAGACCGAACATTCGCATGAAGGACACATGCGCGGCGATCAGCGCGGCAAACGACATCGACATCACCAACGCCGCCGCGGTGATCACCCGACCGGTACGCGCCACCCCGAACGCCACACTCTCGTCGTTGGCGGCATGCGCTTCGGCCGGTTTCGGGGTTGCCGGACGGGCAGCCCCGGAAGCCAGCCAGTACTCGCGGATCCGGGCGACCAGGAACACCTCGTAATCCATGGACAGCCCGAAGGCGATGCAGAACAACAGCACCGGCATGTTCGCCACCAACGTCCCGCTTGGGGTTGTGCCCAGTGCCCCAAGATGGCCGTCCTGGAAGATCCAGACCAGCGCGCCGAACGCCGCGCTCAGCGACAGCATGTTACAAACCAGCGCCTTGACCGGCAACACCACGCTGCCGGTGAGCAGGAACAGCAGCACCAGCGTGATCACGGCCATCAGGCCCAGCACCAGCGGGAGCCGATCGGTCACCGCATCGACGCTGTCCCGGTTGACCTGCGCCACGCCGGCCATCTCGACGGATCGCCCGGCCGGGCCGGCCACCTGGTGCAAGCGCGCGAGCTGGGTGTCGGAGGCGTGGGAAAACAGCGGGGCGGTGCTGTGCACGGTCAGGAACGCGCTGCCGTCGGCAAACCCGGTGGCTCCCGCCGGCGGACCCACCTTGTTCCCACCGACGAACGTTCCGCTCGGGGCGCTCACCGACGACACGTCGGGTACCCGCGACAGGTCGGCGGCATAGCCGTCAAGGTCGGCCGGAGTCAGACCGCGGGTATCGGGGATGACGACCGGAACAGCCATCGCCAGGTCATGGGCGAAGTTCTTGCGCAGCTGATCACCCACCTGATGGGCAGAAGCCGTACGCGGGAGCACCCGGTCGTCCGGGAAACCCCACTTCACCGACAGGAACGGCAGTCCCAGCAGCACCAGCAGCGCGACCACCGCCAGACCGATCGGCAACCACCGGCGCATGACGAACTTGGTGGACCGATACCAAAACAGTTGCTCCACCGGCTTGTGCACCGGCTCGGGGCGCCCCAGCATGCGGCGTATCAGGCGGCGAACGTCCAATGCGTCGAGGCGGGGACCCAGCAACACGATCGCGGCCGGAGTGATCACGATCGACGCGGTCGCCACGAAGGCGACCGTGGCCACACCGGCGTAGGCGAACGACTTCAGGAAGTACATCGGGAACGCCACGGTGGCCGCCATCGACAACGCCACCGTGGTCGCCGAGAACAGGACCGTGCGACCGGACGTGGCCATCGTCCGGATCAGCGCCTCGTCCGGATCACTGCCCTCGGCCAGCTCGTCGCGATAGCGGCTGATGATCAGCAGGGTGTAGTCGATGGCCAGCGCCAAACCCAGCGCGGTGCTCAGGTTGAGCGCGAAGATCGAGACCTCGGTGGTGAACGTCACCAGTCGCAGCACCAACATCGAGCCGACGACGGCCAGAGCGCCCAGCGCCATCGGCAGCGCCGCTGCCAGCAGGCCACCGAAGACCCACACCAGCACCAGGAAGCTGAGCGGAATCGCGATCGCCTCCATCACCAGCAGGTCCGCTTGATTCTGCTTGTTGATCTGGGCGTACTCCATGGCCGACCCGCCCGCGCGGACGGTGACACCGTCACGGTCGTGGACAATTTCGTCGGCCAGCGTCTGGGCGTTCTTCTGCGCGTTGTTCTCGCCGCCTTTGATGTTGACCACGATCAACCCCGACTTGCCGTCGGTGCTGACCAGGTCGCCGGAGGCCTGCGGCGGCCCCGTCCACGGTGATGTCACGTTGTAGACCAACGGCGACCGCTGCAGCTGGCCGACGACGTCGGTACCGACGCTGCGAGCGGCCTCGCTGCCGACTCCGGCCGGAGCGGTCACCAAGATCAGCATCTGCTGGCCGCTTTGGCCGAACTTGTTGGTCAGTACGTTGATGGCGTGTGCCGATTCAGAGTCGGGGTCTTGGAAACCCCCTGGCGACAGGCTGTTGGCGACCGGTATGCCAAAGACCGCTGCGGCCAGGAACACCAGCAGGGCGACCCCGATGATTCGGCGCGGTGCCGCGATGGCGAGTCGTGCGATTCCCTGCAACATGATGCGTCCCCTCCGGCGCCGGCGCCGGCCGTCCCCGAGCGGCCCACCGTATCCGCGGTAACTTATCAGCGATAACTTACAGGCGTCAAACAACGCCTGCCCTACTCACGAACCTGGGTACCGCTACGGTTCACCGGTAGGCGAAAGCACCGCCTGAACGGCGTTCCTACCCCGGACGCGCACCCTACCCACGGGTAAGAATTGCCACCATTTTCCGAATCGTGACTCAGCGATTCCTTAAGGGTGACTCCTACGCTCAGTGACATGTGGATCGACGACTCGAGTGCCGACGTCATCAAAGCCGACTTCGAGGCTCTCTACCACGGCGACATGCTGGTGGAAGGCGAGACCTCGGAGCAGTTCGAAGACTGGCACCCGCTGCCTACGGCAAGCTGAGGCACACCATGGGCATGCTTGCACGGCTACTCATTGCCGAACCTGCCATCAGTAGATGGTTTCGTCGATAACTGAATGCTTTTCCCCTACGTGAGCCCCCCGCGATTGCGGGGGGTTTTCCGTTTCCGGCGGTTAACGCGGCGCCATCCGGATCGCGCCGTCCAGACGGATGACTTCGCCGTTGAGCATTGGGTTTTCGATGATGTGCACGGCCAGCGCCCCGTATTCATCGGGGTTGCCCAGACGCGACGGATGCGGCACCTGCTTGCCCAGCGACTCCCGAGCCGGTTCGGGTAGACCGGCCAGCAGCGGGGTGTCGAAGAGGCCGGGCGCGATCGTCATCACCCGGATCAGATGGCTGGCCAGGTCGCGCGCGACCGGCAGGGTCATGCCGACCACGCCGCCCTTGGACGCCGAGTAGGCGGCCTGTCCGATCTGGCCGTCGAACGCCGCCACCGACGCGGTGTTGATGATGACGCCGCGCTCTTCCCCGATCGGCTCCGTCTTGGCCATCCGCTCGGCGCCCAGCCGCAGCACGTTGAAGGTGCCGACCAGGTTAATGTCCACGATCTTGCGGAAGGCAGCCAGCGGGAAAACACCGTCGCGGCCCAGCACCCGCACCGCGTTACCGGTGCCGGCGCAGTTGACGACGATACGCAACGGCCCCAGCGATTCCGCCAGATCCAGCGCAGCGCTCACGGCGGCCTCGTCGGTCACGTCGGCCTGCGCGAACCGCGCGCGATCGCCGAGCTGGGCCACCACGTCGTCGCCTTTGAGGTCCAACGCCACCACCTGCGCTCCCGCGTCCAGCAGCCGCTTGGTGGTGGCCAGTCCCAGTCCTGATGCGCCCCCGGTAACGACGGCCACGGCGTCCCTGATTTCCATGCGAGTCCTTTCGTTGAGCACCCGACCTACCGGTTGGTCGGGACTATACCCAGTCCTCGAGAACCGCGTCCATGCCGGTCGCCGGCGCCACCGGCGGCCGCGGTTGATCCGGCACGGTGCGCGAGAACCGCGGCGCCGGTCGCGGCTGCAGGCCGCCGTTCACCTCGTAGAAGGTGTTCCGCTCGGCGATGTGCGGCTCGGTCTGCACCTCGCCGAACACCAGCACCGGCGTCACGCAGGCATCGGAGTCGGCGAACACCTTGGCCCAGTGGTCACGGTCGTGCCGGCCGAACGCGTCGGTCAACACCGCCCGCAGTTCGGGCCACCGGGTCACGTCGTTCTGCGGTGGCAAGTCGGCTGCGTCCAGACCCAGCCCCGCCAGCATGGCGGCATAGAACTGCGGCTCGATGGCACCCACGGCGACATAGCGGCCGTCGGCGCACTCGTAGGTGTCGTAGTAGGGCGCGCCGCCGTCGAGCATGTTGGTGCCCCGCACATCGGTCCACATGCCGGTGGCGCGCATCGCCCACATCATCTGCACCAGCACGCTGGAGCCGTCGACCATCGCCGCGTCGATGACCTGACCTTTGCCGGAGCTCTGGCGCTCCCACAGCGCGGCCAGGATGCCGACCAGCAGGAACATCGAACCGCCGCCGAAGTCGCCGACCAGGTTCAGCGGCGGCACCGGCCGTTCGTCGACCCGGCCGATGGCATGCAGGATGCCGTTCAGCGAGATGTAGTTGATGTCGTGACCGGCCTGCTGGCTGCGCGGCCCGGTCTGACCCCAGCCGGTCATCCGGGCGTAGACCAGCCGGTCGTTGACTTTGGCGCAGTCTTCGGGGCCCAGACCCAGCCGCTCGGCGACGCCGGGGCGGTAACCCTCGATCAGCACGTCGGCCTTGGCGACGAGTTTGAGGACGAGTTCGCGTCCCCGATCGGACTTCAGGTCGGCGGTGACGATGCGCCGGCTGCGCAGCATGGCGTCGTTGGCTGTGCCGCCGCCGGCAGCAGCCGACGGGCGGTCGATACGCACCACGTCGGCACCCAGATCCCCCAGGATCATCGCGGCATGCGGACCCGGCCCGATCCCCGCCAGCTCCACAACTCGTAATCCGTTCAGCGGTCCTGCCATTGATCTACCGACCTTTCGTCTGCGGTGACGTCGTTCGCATCTTTGCAGCCGGCCGCGACAGCCCTGCATTCCGGTCGCTCAGGGTCGCATAGGGTGAGGCCCATGCCGCCGCAGGACGGGATCGACACGCTGGCGCCAGTCGCGGGACTTGACGTCAAGCTGGCCGACGGTGTGCTGTCGGTGACCATCGACCGGCCGGCGACGCTGAATTCCCTGACGGCAGCGGTGCTGGCGGGCATTGCCGATGCGATGGAGCGCGCGGCCACCGATCGGCGGGTACGGGTGGTGCGCTTGGGCGGCAGGGGCCGCGGCTTCAGTTCCGGGGCCGGGATGAGCGCCGAGGATGTGGTCCGCGGCAAGTCCCGCACCGAAACCATCGCGGAGATCAACCGGGCGATCCGGGCCATCACGGCGCTGCCGCATCCGGTGGTCGCCGTGGTACCGGGCCCGGCCGCCGGGGTCGGGGTTTCGCTTGCCCTGGCGTGTGACCTCGTATTGGCTTCCGACGAAGCATTTTTCATGTTGGCGTTCACCAAAATCGGGTTGATGCCCGACGGCGGCGCATCGGCGTTGGTGGCCGCCGCGGCCGGCCGCATCCGGGCGATGCGGATGGCGCTGTTGGCGGAGCGATTGCCGGCCGCCGAGGCGCTGTCGTGGGGCCTGGTGAGCGCGGTCTATCCGGCCGAGCACTTCGAAAGGGAAGTGGACCAAGTCATTTCGAGGTTACTTGCGGGCCCGGCGGTCGCGTTCGCCAAGACCAAGGACGCGATCAACGCGGCCACTCTTACCGAGTTGGACCACGCCCTCGAACGGGAGTTCACGGGGCAGTCGATGCTGTTGCGATCACCCGACTTCGCCGAGGGCGCACGGGCATTCCAGCAGCGCCGCACACCGACGTTCACCGACCTCTGATTGCCGAGTGCGCCGGACGCGGCGGCCTCTCGACTCCGGGACGAAGCGGCAATCCTTGGCGGCGGCGGCTCCGAATAACGGTGAACAACGAAAAAGACCCCCGGAGATCGCATTGTCGAGTGGACAGGTCAACTGCCTCGTTACGGGAGCGACCGGCTATATCGGTGCCCGACTGGTGCCGCGCCTGCTGAACGAGGGCCATCGAGTTCGGGCGTTGGCCCGCGACCCGAACAAGCTCGCGGACGTGCCGTGGCGGGACCGGGCCGAGGTGGCCCGGGGCGACCTCGGTGACGTCGATTCGCTCGTCGCAGCTTTCGACGGGGTCCAGGTGGTGTATTACCTGGTCCATTCGATGGGCACCGCCAAGAACTTCGCCATCGAGGAAACCAGGGCCGTGCGCAACGTCGTGGAAGCGGCGCGACGAGCCGGAGTGCGGCGCGTGGTGTACCTCGGCGGTCTACACCCCGACGGACGCAACCTCTCGCCCCACCTCGAGTCGCGCAAAGCGGTCGGCGAGGCTCTGATCGAATCCGGTATCGAGACCGTCGTACTGCAAGCCGGCGTGGTGGTCGGATCGGGATCGGCGTCGTTCGAAATGATCAGGCACCTCACCGACCGGTTGCCGGTGATGACCACGCCGAAGTGGGTGCACAACCGAATCCAGCCGATCGCCGTTCGGGACGTGCTGTACTACCTGGTCGCGGCGGCCACGGTGGAGCTGCCGTCATCTCGGACCTGGGACATCGGCGGTCCCGACGTCTTGGAGTACGGCGACATGATGCGGATCTATGCCGAGGTAGCCGGACTGCACCGGCGCTACCTGTTGGTGTTGCCGTTTCTGACGCCGCGCATTGCCAGCCTCTGGGTCGGCACGGTGACGCCGATCCCGTCCGGCCTGGCGCGCCCGTTGATCGAGTCGCTGGAATGCGATGCGGTGATGCGCAACTCGGATATCGACACCCTCGTCGCGCCGCCACCGGGCGGGCTGACCGGGTACCGCCAGGCCGTTGCGTTGGCGCTCGCGCGCGCGGCCCACGGACTGCCGGACGCGACCTGGGACTCGCCGCACCCCGAGCCCGCTGATCTGCTGCCCAGCGACCCTAAGTGGGCCGGCGAAATCGTCTACACCGACGTCCGCACCGCAGTGACCACCGCCGGACCCGAGGACATCTGGGCATCCACTCACAACGCCGCCAACAGTGGCCGGTGGTACTCACTGGCGTTGGTGCCGCGGCGCCGGCGCTCGCCGCGGCGGTGGACGGTGGCAGAACGCAACGCGACCACATTGCGGCTGGCCGCGGCCACCCGGTTTCCCGGGCCGACGTGGCTGGAAATCACGGTCACGCCCCGGCGAACCGACGGCAGCAGGTACACGCAGCGGGCGATTGTCTTTCCCCGCGGCATTCCGGGGCGGTTGTCCTGGTCGATGCTGCGGCCGCTCTACACCGCCGCGCTGCGCGCGTTGGCGCATGACATCATCGCGTCGGCCGGGTAGGAGATCTAGACGCCGAACAACGGCGGCAACGCGAGCACCATGATCAGGCCCCATACGACATGGGTCAGGACCGGTGCCAGCACACCGCCGGTGAAACGCCGCTCCCACGCACACACCGTTCCCAGGATGACCGCGGCGAATCCGAGCATCGGGTTGCCGGTGGCCATGATGGCGGCAACGTAGACAAGGGTGGACAGCAGTGCCGGATAGAACCGGCCCAAGGCGGTGTAGAGCGAGCCGCGGAAGAACATCTCCTCGGCGACGCCGTTGATCAGGGTGATCAGCACCACCAGCACAGATCCGTGCTCGGCAAATCGCAGGACGCGGACCGTCAGGTCGGACACGGCCGGGATTTCCCGGGTGACCAAACCGCCCAGGACAAACACGCCACCAAGAACCAGCCCCACCGTGGTCCCGGTGATCACCGGGCGCTGGTTGCGCCCCCGCCAGCAGATGCCGCCGAGATGCAACGGTCCCGACGCCAGCGCCCCGACGGCCCATACCACGGCCAGAGCCAGGGTCAGCCAGTGAAACGTTGCCTCCCCGGGCCGGCGACTCATCGACAGCCCCAGCACCGCCGCCCCGATCAGCAGCACCACGCCGACCACGATGCGCCGGCGCAGCACCACCTTGGGTGACTCGTGGTGCGGCACTGCGACATTGGTCATCGCGCGGCGAAGGTCGTGGATCGCCCGGGGGCGGGGTGCGGTGGACTGGCTCATACGAACAGAACTTTCGGAGTCAGGGTGATGAGGATGTCCAGACTAGTTCGCAGCGCGCCGGCAAGCGGGCCGGGGACGACATTGAGCAGCCGCAGCGTGGGTCGTGCGACGGGCGGTGTCACCGCACAGGCGAGCCGCCGGATGCGCAACGCATCACCACCGGCCCAGGAGGGGTCGGTATCGGCGAGGCGATGCGGATCGGCCAGCGCATTGACCGGAGCCGGCGGCGCATGCGGGCCGTCGGCCAGGGCCAGCGCGAGGGCATCCTCGATGCCGAGCAAACCGCCCGGCGGATCGGGCACCCAGTCTCGCCGGCCGCTGGCCGAGGCCCGCATCGGGTGATCCAGTGATTCGACCAGGTCTGCGGCCAGGCCCGGCGGAATGGGCAGCGCGGCCGCCGTGATGCGTGACGCTGTCGCGGTGTCGAGCCGGCTGCCCACCGGCACCGCCGCGTGCCATCTGCCGCACATGCGGGCATATGCCTCGAGCAGCCGCCGGTAGGACGTGGTGTCGGGGCCGCAGATGTCGTAGGAGCCCGCCGGTACCCGGTCGGTGTCGGCCGCGGCGACCAGGTAATGCAGCACGTCTCGAACGGAGATCGGGTCGATCGGATTGTCCATCCAGTTCGGCATCGGCAGGACCGGGAAGCGGTCCCCGACATAGCGCAACATCTCGAACGACGTCGAACCGGCGCCGATGATGATCGCGGCGCCCAGCCATACCAGTTCCGGGCCGTCCTGCACGGCCAGAGCCGTGGCCACTTCGGCCCTGCTGGTCAGGTGCTGAGACAACGCCTCGTTTTCCGGGGCCTCGGGCACGAAGCCGCCCAGGTAGACGATGCGCCGCACTCCGGCAGCGCGGGCGGCGACGGCCACGTTGGCGGCCGCGGCGTTGTCGCTGTCGCGGAAGCCGGGCTGACCGATTCCGTGGACCAGGTAATAGACCACGTCGACCTGACCGGCGGCGGTCATCGCCGCGTGCGCCGACGCGGGGTCGGAGGCGTCCAGCAGCACCGGTGTCACGTCGTCGAACCAGCCCAACCGTCGCAGCCGGGCCAGGCTCCGGCTGGCGGCCAGGACTTCGTGGCCGTCGGCGAGCAGCGCTGTTACGAGACGCGATCCGACGTAGCCGGTGGCGCCGGTGACCAAAATCCGCATGACATCCAAGCTAGCCGCGCAACGGCGTCGGCACCGGAACGGTCGTCAAGCGCCTAAACCGCGACGGCCGCGGAAGCTGCCGCGTTTCGCGTCGATCACTTCGATGGTGAAGCCGTGGCGGGCCAGCCGTTGCTGGAACAGCTCTGCGCTCACCTGACTACGCAACCTTGTACCGGTCTCGCGGCAGGACACGCGGGCCTGCGGAAGGATGACGGCCGGTGTCGCGTCACCGGAAGGGGTGAACCGGATCGTCGTTCCATCGGCGGTGACGGACGCATAGTTATATTCGAGCAGCTGGCCCCACCCGCGCGGGCCGCGGACCCAAATCACAGCATCGGGTTCCACCCGGAACTCGTGTCCCCGTTTGACGAGCGGAACGAGATTCCACCGCAGGAGCAGGAGACCCGGCACGACCAGGACGAACAGGGCGTAGGCATGGGTACGTTCCAGGTGGGCGTCATAGGACCAGCCGCTGAGCGCCTCGGACGTCCAGCCCACAACAAAGGTCCCCATGTCGGCCAGCACGTCATGGACGGTCGCGCGACCTGCGGACAGGTCGTAGACGATGGCGCCGGTGGCGCCGATGCCACCAAGCGTGAGGGCCACACCGATCAACAGCAACCCCCAGTTCGTCCGGGAAACAAAAGTCCCGTGCACGTCGGCCGCTTCGTCCATCGCCACCAGTGGCCCTCCCAGCGGCTTGGCCAGGCACCAGACGCTGATGCCGATCGCCGCAGCTAGCGCTAACAACTCCAGCGGACCGAAGGATTCGCGGTCGGAGTTGGCGATCGCCAGGCCCAGCAAGGTTAGCCAGGCCGCCCATCGCAACGCCCGTTGCCAACCGGCAACCCGCCGCACCGGGGTCGATTCCTGCTCCCCTGCGTCGGGCATGTCGTCGATCTCACCCGATTGGTACCCGTCACCCGGCTCGTGGTCGGCCATCCGGGGATCGTAGCGTCAGGGTTATTTCGCGAACTCTGAACCGATCCGGTGGCGACGACGTGACTCCCCACATGAATACATTCATAGGGGGTAGGCCGGCGTGCCTCGGTACGCAGCCACCGGCGGCCGATCGGACATCGACGACAACGAGTCCTTCGGTAGCCGGAGTGGCGGTGACATTCCCACAGCACCGGTACAGCCAGGACGAAACCATCGGTGCGCTGACGACCTTTGCCGGCCCCGAGTTTCGCCGGTTCGCCAGCAGCAGCGGGGTCACCACACGCCATACCGCGCTGCCGTTGTCTCGCTACGGCCATCTGAGCGGCTTCACCGAAGCAAACGACGCCTGGGTAGGCGTCGCCCTCGACCTGGGTGAGCAGGCCCTGCTGGCGGCGCTCGATGACGCCAGGGTCAAGCCCGCGGATGTCGATGTCATCTTTTCGACCACGGTAACCGGGCTGGCCGTGCCGACCCTGGAAGCGCGCCTGGCCACCCGCGTGGGGCTGCGCCAGGACGTCAAACGCATTCCGCTATTCGGACTGGGCTGCGTGGCCGGCGCCGCCGGGGTGGCGCGCGTGCATGACTATCTGCGGGGCTTCCCCAACCAGGTCGCAGCGCTGCTGGCGGTGGAACTGTGCTCGCTGACCGTTCAGCGTGACGACCACTCGGTGGCCAACCTCGTCGCGTCCAGCCTGTTCGGTGACGGCGCCGCCGCGGTTATCGCGACCGGGGCCGAGCTGGCTACCGGATTGCGGGCCGGGCCCAGGCTACTGGCCAGCCGCAGCCGCACCTATCCCGACACCGAGGACGTACTGGGCTGGGAGATCGGTAGTGACGGGTTCCGGATCGTGTTGTCGGTCGAGGTGGCGACCGTCGTAGAGAAATACGTGGCCGACGATATCCGCAATTTCCTGGGCGACCATGGGCTGACCACCGCCGACGTGTCGACATGGGTGCTGCACGCGGCCGGGCCCAAGGTCATCGACGCCGTCGAGAATGCGCTCGAGCTACCCGTTCACGCCCTGGATCGCACCCGAGACTCATTGCGCGACAATGGCAACCTCTCGTCGGTGTCGGTGCTGGACGTGCTTCGGGCCACCATGGCCGATCCGCCGCCACCGGGATCGTTTGGGATCATGATCGCCATGGGCCCGGGTTTTTCTTCCGAATTCGTACTGCTCGGCTGGTAGGCGATGTATTACCTGCTGATCCTGGCCGTCGGCGTGGAACGACTGGCCGAGCTGATCGTGGCCCGGCGCAACGCGCGCTGGTCTTTTGCCCAGGGCGGCAAGGAGTTTGGTCGTCCCCACTACGTGGTGATGGTCATTCTGCACACCGCGCTGCTGCTCGGCTGCCTCGTCGAACCCTGGGCTTTGCACCGGCCGTTCATCCCGTGGCTGGGGTGGCCGATGGTCGCTGTGCTGGTGTTGAGTCAGGGCCTGCGCTGGTGGTGCGTCAGGTCGCTGGGACGACGCTGGAACACCAGGGTCATCGTGTTGCCGCACGAGCCGTTGGTGCGGCGGGGCCCCTACCGGCTGATGCACCACCCAAACTATGTTGCAGTGGTGGCCGAAGGGTTCGCGCTGCCGATGGTGCACACCGCATGGCTGACCGCGCTGAGTTTCACCGTGGCCAACGCCATGTTGTTGACGGTGCGCCTGCGGGTGGAGAACTCCGTTTTGGGCTATTCATGACCTACGACACCGACCTGCTGATCGTCGGCGGCGGACCGGGAGGTCTGGCCACGGCGTTACACGCACGCAGGCACGGACTTTCGGTCATCGTCGCTGATCCGCGGGAGAGCCCGATCGACAAGGCCTGCGGCGAGGGGCTGATGCCCGGCGGTCTGGCCGAACTCATCGCGCTCGACGTCGACCCGGCCGGCATGCCGTTTCACGGCATCGCCTACGTCAGCGAAAATCGCCGCGCCGAGGCGCGGTTTCGCAGCGGTCCGGGCCGCGGCGTGCGGCGCACCACGTTG
Source organism: Mycobacterium persicum (assembly GCF_002086675.1). Lineage (GTDB taxonomy): Bacteria > Actinomycetota > Actinomycetes > Mycobacteriales > Mycobacteriaceae > Mycobacterium > Mycobacterium persicum. The sequence goes on along the minus strand of NZ_MVIF01000050.1, from coordinate 20,695 downwards.
CACGCGGCGTTGGCGGCGCGGGCCAAAGAACAAGACACCGAATGGATTCGGACCCGAGTGACCGGTGTGTCGCAGGACGCCCACGGTGTGACGGCCGGCGGTGTGCGCGCGCGGTGGCTGGTGGCGGCCGATGGATTGCATTCGGGAGTGCGGCGGGCGGTGGGAATCACCGCGACGGCGGGTAACCCACGGCGCTACGGGGTGCGCCGGCATTACCGGGTGCCGGCGTGGTCGGAGTTCGTCGAAGTGCACTGGTCGCGCTGGGGTGAGGCGTACGTGACGCCGGTGGAACCGGACCTGGTGGGCGTGGCGATCCTGTCCCGTCGACGTCCCGAACTTTCGTGGTTTCCCTGGCTTTCCCAGCATTTGCGCGACGCCGAACCCGGGCGAGCGCGCGGCTCCGGCCCGCTGCGGCAGGTGGTGTCCCGCCGCGTCGCCGGGCGGGTGCTGTTGGTGGGCGACGCGGCCGGCTACGAAGACGCCCTGACCGGTGAGGGCATCAGCCTTGCCGTCAAGCAGGCGGCCGCGGCCGTGCAGGCCATCGTCGACGACGCACCCGCCTCGTATGAGGCTGCCTGGCACCGGGTTACCCGCAACTACCGGTGGCTCACCCGGGGTTTGGTGCTGGCCAGTACGTCTTACCCGGTGCGACGGGCCATCGTGCCGGCGGGTGCGGTGCTGCCCTCGGTTTTCCGGTGGGCGGTTAACACCCTGGCGCGCTAACGCGCCTTCCAGATCGGCTCCCGCTTCTCGGCGAACGCCAACGGCCCTTCCTTGGCATCCTCGGATCGGATCAGCGAACTCATCTCACGCATGGTGCGTTGCCAGCCCGCTTCTTCGTCGGTGATGACGCCGTCGTCGACCCCGTAGGCGATGCGCTTGCTGGCCTGCACCGACAGCGGCGCGTTGACGGTGACCCGAGCGGCCAGGGTCAACGCGGCGTCCAACACCGAACCCTCCCTGACCACCTGGTTGATCAGGCCCCAGTCGTAGGCGTCGGCCGCGGTGATCGGCTCGCCGGTCAACAGCAGTTCCATCGCCAATTTGCGGGGCAGCTGGTTCACGATCCGGAAGACGCCACCGGCAGCGGCGATCAGCCCGCGCTTGACCTCCGGCAACCCGAACTTGGCCCGTTCGTGAGCCACCACCAGGTCGCTGGCCAGCGCCAGTTCGGTGCCGCCGCCCAGGGCGGTGCCGTTGACCGCGGCGATGGTGGGCTTGTCGATGAAATGGTGCACGTAACCGGCGAAGCCCCAATCCGCGTGGTCGGGGTGGTAGATGTTCTCCCGGCGGGCGATCGCCTTGAGGTCAGCGCCGGCGCAGAACGACGTGTCGCCGGCGCCGGTGATCACCACCGCCCGCACGTCGGGGTCGCGCTGGGCTTCGTCCAGGGCATCCCCGACGGCGCCGCTGACAGCGCCGTTGACCGCGTTGCGGGCCTCGGGCCGGTTGATCGTGATGACCATGACATTGCGGCGGCGCTCGACCAGCGCCCCCGGCTGGCCATCGGCTTGGGTCACAGCAGCTCCAGGATGGTGGCGTTGGCCTGACCGCCGCCCTCGCACATCGTCTGCAGGCCGTAACGAATTCCCTTGTCGCGCATGTGGTAAAGCAGGGTGGTCATCAGACGCGCGCCCGACCCGCCGAGCGGGTGGCCGAGTGCGATGGCGCCGCCGTTGGGGTTGAGCTTCTTCTCGTCGGCGCCGATGTCGCGCAGCCAGGCCAGCGGCACGGGGGCGAACGCCTCGTTGACCTCGTATGCGCCGATGTCGCCGATGGACAGACCGGAGCGCTTGAGCACCTTCTGGGTGGCCGGGATGGGCGCGGTCAGCATGATCACCGGGTCGGCCCCAGCTAGCGCCACGGTGTGCACCTTGGCGATCGGCTTGCGCCCCAACGACTTCGCCTTCTCCGCGGACATGAACAGCAGCGCGGCCGAGCCGTCGGAGATCTGCGAGGAGTTGCCGGCATGGATCACGCCGTCTTCCTTGAACGCCGGCTTCAGCGACGCCATCTTCTCCATCGGAGTGCCGCGGCGGATGCCTTCGTCTTTGAGCACGGTATTGCCGTCCTGGTCCTTGATGCCGACGATCTGGTCATCGAAGGCACCGGAATCCTGTGCGGCTGCGGCCTTTTCGTGCGATCCGAGGGAGAATTCGTCGAGCGCGAGGCGGTCGAGGCCCCACCGCTCGGCGATCATCTCCGCACCAATGCCCTGGTTGGGGATCTTGCCTTCGTAGCGGTCCAGAAAGGACTTGGGATAGGGCCGCCCGCCGTTGGCCAGCGACGACCCCATCGGGGTGCGTGACATCGACTCCACCCCGCCGGCGACGACGACGTCGTAGTGGCCGGCCGCGACCCCGGCTGCCGCGAAGTGCACCGACTGCTGGCTTGACCCGCACTGGCGATCCACGGTCACCCCGGGGACCGTCTCGGGCCAGCCGGCGGCCAGCAGCGAGGTGCGGGCGATGTCGAGGGCCTGCTCGCCGGCCTGCATGACGCAGCCCCAGATGACGTCGTCGACGAGCTCGGGGTCGATGCCGGCCTTGTGCACCAGACCGTTGAGGACCTGCGCGGACAGCTCGGCCGGGTGCACCCCGGACAGCCCGCCGTTGCGCTTGCCGATCGGTGAACGTAGCGCCTCGACGATGACGGCTTCAGCCATGACTATGTCTCCTTTGACAGCGTGATATTGAGTACATTGTTAACCAATGTAATCAGCGGGCGGGGGCGGGGGTCGGACTCCAGGCTAGGTTGCCGCCTTGACGCCGGGGGCGATCGGTCTTTGTGTCGCCGCGTTGTGGCCGGCGAAATCCCCCACGATGAGGCGATGATGATGTGGTGCGAGCGCGTTATCGGTGTTGGTCAGTGCGGTGAGTCGCGTCATCCGAGACGACCGGAGCTGGCTGCTCGGCACGCCTGCGGACGTCGCGTGGATTGACGCAGCCACGTCCATCGGCCTCAGCATCACCTCGGCGATCCCGCCGGTGTTCGACGACTACGCCACCGTGGTACTGGCAGAAACCCCGGAAGAGCAATTCGCGCACGAGCGGGCCGTGGTCGCGTTGCTCAGCAGGCAGTCGTCCGCCCAGCCGTGGTGGCTTGGGTACCTCGATACCGGCTGCTCCGACGTCGTCTTTCCCGACGCTCCGAGGGTGCGCATGTATGCAGATTGGCCGTATGTGCTTCTGAAGGCCGGACCGGAGCAGGCCGCCAGCTGGCGCGGCGCCGACTCATGGTCACCACGGTCTACCCGCCTACCGGACCTGATCTTCCCGGCGGATCGATCCTGGCTGATATCCACCCTCTGGGACGACGATTGGACCTGCATCGGTGGACCGGTTCGGCTCATCGACAGTTTCCTGAACGACTCGAAGCTGAGAGGCCGGACACGGCGAGTACGTATCGATGAAGACGCCACCCCGCCCGGGCATCAGGCGTTCTGACCGTGCACGTCTCAGATCTGGCGGTTCGGAATGGTCGGGCCCTGCCTCTGGCCCCAAGAGGTGGTGTCCTAACCTTCGTCGGTCTTGAAGCGGTCTGAGTAGCCCTCCGGGTGGCCTCGATTTAGACTCGCCCGCGTGGGATCGGATGAATTGCAGGTCTTTTGGTCAGCTAGGGGTACCCGAAAAGCGCACCCGCTTCCACAACAGTGCAAATGCGCTACCTACCGCTGATTATCGCGGCAGCCGGGGTCGGTTTGATCATCGCCGCCCCGGCACGATCACGGCGAGCCTGGATCACGTTGACATTACTGCTGACCGCTTTGGGTGCCATGACCGTCATCGACTGGTGTTTGCACCGGCCTACCGGCTCTGACATCACCTATTTGGTCACAGCAGCGATGATTGGCGGGTTGTCAGTGTTCGTCGGCAAGAAAGCCCGGGACTCCCGAAGCTGACCCCACGATGGTGCATTGCGTATTGGCGTGGGCGAAGTCCCGGGCTCTCCTCCGAAATAGCCAATCAGCAGCGAACTAGTTGCACCGTACATTGCGGATTGCTTCGATCGTCGTCAGCGCCGACACCCCGTGGTGCGTCTTGGTTCTCGTCTCGATTGAGCACAGTCACCCACCGAAAGGCTGCTGATCTCCTAGCTTTTTGAGACCGCAAAAAATTGCGAAGAACGGTGCGCTGGACGCCAGGCCCTTCGAGAGTGTGGGCTGCAGGACGCTAGAGGTTGCTAACGACCAGATAACGCACTCCGTGGTCGATTGAGGGCGCAAGCGCTGGGGCAGACCCCGATCATTTGGTATCAGGGCGGCCCGGTGATGGCCAATGCGTAAGTGATCACAGTTCGAACGCCACCGCGCCCGGCCGTACTCAGACCGCAGACTCCGGCCGCACACAACTTGACGCGTAGCCAACCAAGCAGGCCAATTTCGACAGATTCGGGAGTGATCAGATCTTTCTCAGAAGATTCGGGCGATATCCGGCGCGTGAATCTCATTCTGGCGCAACCCGACTAGATGCGGGCCATGCCGTCGTAGTTGTCGGAGCAGCAGCCACAGGGTTCGTCGTATTCGCTGCCGTAGTTGGCGTAGCGCGAGACGGTCCTGACCACCGCCGCGGCCGCACCGACATCAAGAACCGGCTCCTCGGCCGCCTGATCGAACGGCTTAAGGGCAGCCACGCTGACGACCAATGGGGATCGGTCATCGAGTTTGGCCGTGATGTCGGCAACGGGCCTGCCGTCGACGAACAAGGTGTACAGGTCGTGCACCGGAAATCCGTGGTTAAGTCGCAGCACCCACCACTGACCGGACTGCTGTGCGGCATAAGGAAAATGTGGCCGCGCAGTTCTGTCAATCGCGGGCCAGTCCACCGACGGACCTTCAGTGTGGGGCCTGTTCCAAATCCTATGCGCCTCCTGACCCGTTGCCGATGCGGAGTAAGGACTCATCGCATCAGGTCGTCGAGATGATCCTGGGGTCTCGAGCGCGCCTCAGGGCGGGTTTGCGGCTCGCAGCTGCGAACGAGCCGATATCTGGGCGCGCCACGACAACCTGCAGCTACCCGACGGTTAGGTCGCCGATTCCAGCACTTCCTTCAGCCGGGCGAGGTCCTTGCCGTTGGCCCGCTTGATCGCCTTCGCCAAAACAGGTGCCGCAAGCCCGGAAAACCCTGACGGCTCACCGCGATTGCGCAGGGTCATCTTGGTCGTACCGTTCGGGCCGTCTTCCCACACGTAGGTCGTCTCCATCGGAAACGGTCCTTCCGCGGTGCGCATCACGAACCTGGTGCCCGGCCGCAGGTCCACCACCTCATAGGTGTAACTCAGCGTCCGACCGAGAAACCTTGCGGTAAAAGCAAACTGCGAGCCGACGGCTAGCGGCTTCGGTGATTTCCATTGCGCTGCTGTGATATTGGCGTACCACGCCTTAGCGTTGTCCGGATCACAGGCATAGCCAAAGACTTCGGCGCGCGGCCGGGCGATCAGTATCTCGCTTGTCACATCGACTTTCATGTCACTTCTCGTCCCGCAGACCATTCGGCGATGCGCCGCTGGCGGTATCGGCGTTCCGGCTTGGTGATCGCATCGGTCAGCGAAAGCCGTGTCGCCGCGACCGCCTCGGCGAACTTACCTTGACGGGCCAGCAGTTCACCGCGGACGGCATGCCAGCGCTGATCCGGCTCGAGTTCCGCCAGCTCCGCTAAACCCGCTGCGGGCCCGTCGGATTCGGCGACGGCGACCGCCCGGGCCAGCCCGGCAGGGGCGCTCGGCCACACCGACAGCAGCAGGTCGTAGAGCCGGACGATCTCGGCCCAGTCGGTGGTCTGGTACGACGCGGCCCGAGCATGCTCGGCCGCGATCGCAGCCTGCAGCTGGTAGGGATCGGCGACCGCGCCCGTGCGGCGCAGCGATTCGTCGAGCAGCCGAAGTGCCTCGGTGATCATGCCGATGTCCCACGCCGAGCGGTCCTGCTCGGACAGCGGCACTGGATCGCCGGCGTCGTCGAGCCGTGCGGCACGCCGGGATTCGGTCAGCAGCAGCAGCGCCAGCACCGCCATCGGCGCCGGTTCGTCCGGCATCAGCTGGTGCACCAGCCGCGCCAGGCGCAGTGCCTCGCGAGTGCCGTCGACGTCGGTCAACCGGTCGCCGCCGGCCGCGGTGTGGGCAATCGTGTAGGACGTGTGCAGCACCGCGCACACCGCCGCCACCCGGCCCGGCAGCTCTTCGTCGGCCGGCACCCGATAGGGGATGCCGGCCCGGGCGATCTTGGCGCGTGTGCGGGTCAGGCGCTTGGCGACGGCCGCCTCGCTGGTCAGCAACACCGCCGCGATCTGCGCCGGCGACAGGCCGCACAAGGTGCGCAGCGCCAGGGTCACCTGGGCCTCCAGCCCCAGCGCCGGGTGGCAGCAGGTGAAGATCAGCCGCAGCCGGTCGTCGGCCACCATGCTGTCGGGCGGCAGGTCGGGGACCGCGAGCTCCATGCTGGCACGCTCCTTCTGCGCTCGAGCGCCCTCGCGGCGCAGCAGGTCGATCGCCACCCGGCGCGCGGTCACCGTCAGCCAGGCCCGCGGTTCGTCGGGCACACCGTTGCGCGGCCAGTCCCGCAGCGCGCGTAATGCCGCTTCCTGAACCGCGTCCTCGGCGACCTGCAGCGAGCCGACCGTCCGGACGAGGGTTGCCAGGATGCGGGTGCCCTCCATCCGGACGGTCTCGGCGAGCGCCGATTCCGCGGTCAAGCGAAATCGATGATGGGACGCACCTCGACGGCGCCGTCCCAGGCCGCCGGGATCTCGGCGGCGATCCGCAGCGCCTCGTCCAGGTCGGCCGCCTCGATGAGATAGAAGCCGGTCAGGGCCTCTTTCGTTTCGGCGTACGGACCGTCGCTGGTGACGACGTCACCGCCGCGGGCGCCGGTGACCCGCACCGTCGTCGCGGTCGCGGTCGGATACAGCGCTGCGCCACCGCGGATCGCTGCGGCGTGGTCCTGGCCGAACTTCATGTAGTCGGCCATATCGGCGGCCTGCTCGGGGGCTGACCAGTCGACGTCCCTGGTGTAGGTGAGCGCGGCGTATTGCGGCATGGTGTCCTCCTTGTCTCGATGATCATCCGGGCAATTCGCGGATGTCATCAAGAGGACGATCGGGATCGGCCCGATCAGGACACCCGGGCGAAAGTCGGACCGAACAGCACCGGAAGCGACGTGGGCGACCGGAAAACCTGGCCGCGGATATGCGGGTCGTCACCTGCGGGATCCAGACGCAGGTTCGGCAGCCGGTCAAACAGCAGGTTGAGCGCCACCCGCATCTCCAGCCGGGCCAGATGCATACCCAGGCAGACGTGCACGCCGTGGCCGAAGCCGATGTGCGCCCTGGCCGCGCGGAAGATGTCGAACCGATCCGGATCGGGGTAGCGGTCCTCCTGCCGGTTTGCCGCACCCAGCATCGGCATCACCGAGGAGCCGGCCGGAATCGGCACCGCGCCCAGCTCGGTGTCACGGGTGGCGATGCGAGTGATGGTCAGCAGCGGCGGTTCCCAGCGCACCGCCTCCTCGATCGCCTGCGGCAGCAGTGCGCGCTCGGCCCGCACCGCATCGAGTTGGTCTGGGTTGCACAGCAATCCGTACAGCATGTTGCCCAGCGACCGGTAGGTGGTCTCGACGCCGGCGGGGAGCAGCAGCCGCAGGAAGGAGAAGATCTCCTCGTCGGAGAGCTTCTCCCCGTCGATCTCGGCCCGGGCCAGGCCGCTGATCAGATCGTCGCGGGGTTCGCGCCGCCGCGCGGCGAGGATGGGCGCGAAGTACTCCTGCAGGGCCTGCGAGGCGGCCCGGCCCCGCTCCGGGTTGACGGTGAAACTGAGCAATGAGATCGACCAGCGCTGAAACTGCGGATAGTCCTCGCGTGGCAGACCCAGCAGACCGGCGATGATCTGCGTCGGATAGGGAAAGGTGAACTCCTTGACCAGATCGGCGTGTCCGCGACCGGCGAACCGGTCGATCAGCTCATTGCCGACATTGCCGATCAGTTCGTCCTCCCAGCGAGCCAATGCCTTCTGCGAGAAGGCTTTTGCCACCAGAGCGCGATGGCGGCCATGTTCGGGTTCGTCCATGCCGAGCATGACGTGGCGGCCCAGCACGTCACCGAAGGCATCGATGATGATCGCCGACGAGAACGTCTCGTTGTCCCGCAGCAGCTGCGCGACGTCTTCATGGCGGTAGACGATGAAGACGGGCTTGGATTCCTCGTGCGGCATGGCCGAGAAGTCGATGCGCTGCACCGGTTGCTCGCGCCGCAGCCGGGCCAACTCGGTGTAGGGATCCCGGACGTCGCCGGATACCACGTCGTCGAAGGCCCCGAAATCCTCGAGATCGTCGAACAGCTGCATGCGCGCCCCCTTCAGGTAGCCGGATAGCCCACCGACTTGATCTGGGTGTACTGGTCGAACCCGGCGATCCCGTTCTGCCGGCCTACCCCGCTGTCCTTGTAACCGCCGAACGGGGTGTCGGCGCCGTACGGCGCGGCGCCCTGCACACCGATGAAGCCGGCCCGCAGCCGCCGGGCCACCGCCAGCGAGTGCTCCAGCGAACCTGACATCACGTTGCCGGCCAACCCGTACACGCTGTCGTTGGCGATCCGGATCGCGTCTTCCTCGTCGTCGAATCCGATGACCGACAGCACCGGGCCGAAGATCTCCTCCTGGGCAATCGTCATGGAGTTGTCGACGTCGACGAAAAGCGTTGGCCGGACATAGAATCCCTTGTCGAAACCGGTGGCCGCGTCGGGACCGCCGACCAGGCAGGTGGCACCCTCCTCGACTCCCTTGCTGATGTAGCCCAGTACGCGCTTGCGTTGCTTGTCGGAAATCACCGGTCCGCACAGGGTGGCCGGATCCTGGGGGTCGCCCGGCATGACGTTGTCGTAGATGCTCTTCAGGATCGCCACTCCCTCGTCGTAGCGGGACCGCGGCAGCAGCATCCGGGTCGGGTTGGCGCAGCCCTGCCCGGCATGCATGCACGGTGCGATGCCGATCGCACACGCCAACCCGAACTCGGCGTCCTCGAGCACGATGGTGGCCGACTTACCGCCGAGTTCCAGAAACAGCCGCTTGAGCGTCGCCGCACCCTTTTCCATGATCCGCTTCCCGACGACGGTCGAACCGGTGAACGAGATCAGGTCGACCTTGGGCGAGAGCGTGAGCTCTTCGCCGACCAGATGATCCGACGCGGTGACGACGTTGACGACTCCCGGTGGGATGTCGGTTTTTTCGGCGATCAGCCGGCCCAGGCGGGTGGCGTTGAACGGGGTGTCCGGCGCCGGTTTGAGCACCACGGTGTTGCCGGTGCCCAGCGCCTGGCCGAGCTTGTTGATGGTGACCTCGAACGGGAAGTTCCACGGCACGATCGCGCCGACCACCCCGACCGGTTCCCGCCAGACCTTGCGGCTGGTCAGCTGCCCGGTGATGCTGACCAGCGCGTCGCCCAGGTCGGTTTCCCAGGGGTATTCGTCGATCAGCTTGGCGGGATAGCGCAGCGCGTCGGCCAGCGGCGCATCCAGTTGCGGCCCGTAGGTGATCGCCCGGGGCGCGCCGGCTTCAGCGATGAGCTCCTCGCGCAGCTCCTCCCGTTCGGCCTCGATGGCCTCTTGAAGCTGCAGTAGGCAGCGCTTACGCAATTCGGGATTGGTCGACCAGTCGGTCTCGTCGAAGGCCCGCCGGGCCGCGTCGATGGCCCGGTGCATATCCGCCTTCGACGCGTCGGCGACCTCCCCGATCGGCTCCTCGGTGGCCGGGTTGATGTTGGTGAAGGTGCCGGCCTGTCCGTCGACGAGCTTGCCGTCGATCATCATCCTGGATTCGAACCGGACCTTTACAGTGTCAGCCATGTTTGTTCAGCTCTCTTCAGACGAGGCTCACTATTCCGGCGCTCGTAGTGCCCTAGAGCGCGGGAGACCCAGCGCCAGCCGGGTCACCCTATGGAGAGCCTTACTGGAAAGCAGCCGGTTGGCAACCATCAGCAACCGGGCGTCGAGTCCCACGGCGCGCCGGGCAAAGGGCGAGCGGTCCTCGACGGCCCCGGCCAGCACGCGGGCAAACTGCTCGGGTGGGCGCGCCAATCGCATCGCGGCCCGGCCGCGCCGGTCGATTTTGCTGTGCAGCGCGGCGTAGGGCCCGGTGAGGTTGCGGTGATCCGATGTCCCGGCGTCGGTGATGATGTCGGTGTCGAAGGTTCCGGCCACCAGGACGGTGACGCCGAGTCCGAACGGCGCCACCTCGGCGGCCAACGATTCGGCCCACCGTTCGAGTGCGCCCTTGGCCGCGGAGTACGCCGCGATCTCCGGCATGCCGCGCACGCCGCCCTGGCTGGAGATCATGACGATGCGTCCTTGGCCCGCGGCGCGCATCGACGGCAACAGCGCCTTGGTCAGCAGCACCGGCCCGAGCACGTGGGTGGCGAACATCCGCTCCCACAGGTCAATCGGCGTCTCCTCGACGGTCCCGGCCGCGGAGATGCCCGCATTGTGCACCAGCACCCGCGGAGCGCCGACGGCCTCCTCGATCGCCTTGGCCGCGGCAGTGACGGACGCAGGGTCGGTCAGATCCAACTGGACCGCTATCAGCCGCGAATCCTCTTCTGCGGCACCGGCCGTCGACCGCAATGCCGCCAGCCCGGACTCCGGTGAGCGGATCGCGGCCACCACCCGCCACCCCTGCCGGTACAGGTGCGCGGCCGACGCGAGGCCCAGCCCGCGAGACGCGCCGGTGATGACGACGGCAGGTGGCTCACCCATGCGCCGCCCCACAGCGGCCGCCGTCGGCGGGCGGCGTCACGTCCGGGCGGCCGTGCGGCTGTGCGCTCATCCAAGTCGACCAGATGCCCACCGAATACGGGCCCGGCTGGCCGTTGCGTTCGTAAAAGCCTTGCGGGTCATAGACTTTGGCCTCCGGATAGGGCCATGGGCAGGCGACGGAGGTGGCGGTTCGAGTCCATTTGATGACGGCGAAGCCGGTGCCGTACGCGAAGTAGGCGAGGTTGATCAGCACGAACATCACCGCGAACATCGCGAGCTTGGGCCGCCCGGGAAGGATCCGTGCCCGCTGGGCGAGCTTTTCGGCGACGGTGCGGCCGGTGTCGTCCCGATAGAGCAACACACCCGCGGGGATCATCACGAAAGTGACCATCACGGTTTCCCAGATGAACGGGAACTGGTAGGTCTGGCCGGCGAAGGCCGACCCGAACGGAATGACCTGGGAATAGATATAAAAGCCGGTGCGTACCAGCGTCATCTCGAGCATCGCGTCGATGACCATGCCCACCGGCAGGATGATCACCGCCAGCGTGATCAGCGGATGGCGCCAGACGAACGAGCCGAGCGGGCGCCGGGCCTGGATCTTGCGCAGGATCCAGATCGCCGGGAAGTAGGGGCCCAGATAGAACATGATGTAGCCGATCACCAGGAACGGTTCCACCGTCGGCGACAGTGACACCAGCGGCCAGTCCTCCGGCCAGTGCCACAGTTGCGGGTTGTAGACGGCGTAGGGCGCCCAGTTCATGATCGGGTCCTGCCAGACGATCAGCGTGGTGACGATGCCCATGAGCAGGACCGGGTGGGCCGGGTAGCGGCGCCAGGCCACCACGTAGACCGCGATGATCACCGACATCGCGATGATCGTGAAGATCTGGAACAGCCCCAGCCAATGCTGGTAACCGAACAGCGGCTCGACCGGGCGGGGCGCGCCGGTGACCTCCGGATTGCGGATTCGCGGCGAGACGGCGCCCTTTCGCGCGTAGTGGGCGACGACGGCGAGCACGGCGACGGCTATGAATATCCACCCGACAGCCCACCCCGAGCCCCTCTGGCGCGTGGCCGTGACCGACGGCGCTGCCTGCTCGGTGGTCATCGCTCAACCGGCGCCGAAGCGATCGACGAGATGGGAGTTCACGCCGTCGGGGTCCAGCCTCCGCGCCACCAGGTAGCCCGCACCCATCCAGCCCCGCCGGGTCCACTTCCCCAGCGAGACCCGGGTCCCCGGGGCACCGGCGGCGGCGGGCAGCATCTTCACCCGCTCCAGCGCCTCCTTGACGCCGCGGGGGCTCAGCGGGTGGGCGTCGGCAAAGGCGTGTAGCAGCGTATTGGCGACGTCGTGGTTCACCACGGGCACGCAATACTGGGGCCGACGGCCGTATTCCGACTCGTAGCGGTCCAGGAACGCCTGGCCCACGCGGTTGTCCTCGTCGTACTGGTCGATCCCGGTCCAACCCATCAAGGCCTGCCACATAATCGGATTGATCCAGGCGTTCTGAAACGCGGTGCTGGTGAACCGGGGCGGATCCCAGTCGAGTTCGGCCAGGGCCGGGTTGATGAACACGATGCCGAAGCCGAACCCGCAGTGCACCAACGCGGACGGCTTAGCCTCGTGCACGGTGCGCATCGCCTGGGTGACGTCCTGTGCGGTTTGGGCGATCTGCACTTCGGCCACAATACGAATGCCTTTGCGCCGGGCCGTATCTCGGAAGTTGGTGAGATAGCTCTGACCGACCAGCGATTGCTCGACCAGGACGGCCACCTCGGTGTGGCCGTCTTTGGCGAGCAAGTCCGCCCAGAAGATCGGCTCGTCGGTCATCGACCCTTGCGGGAACGCGAACGTCCACTCCCCCAACCAGTCGTCGCTGCCGCAGACGTTGATGGCCGGAACCCGGAACCGTTCTTCGATCGCCTCTTTGGTGGGCACCGCGTTCTCGCTGATGTGCGGCCCGAACACCGCCAGACAGCCCTCGTCGACCAGTTCGCCGTAGGCGTCGATGACGGCCTTGACCGCGCCTTTGGGCAGCCCCTCCACTTCCCGGTACACGATCTCCACCGGACGGTCGATGACCCGTTGCCGCAGCCCGTCGGCGAATACCAATTCGAACGGCTGGGTCAGGTCGTCGCGCATCTCCTGCGGATAGAACTCCGGCAGCAGGAGGTCGAAGAGGTAGCCGATCTTGATCGGTTGCGCGGTGCTCTCGTAGGACAAGTCTCCGTCTCCGTCAGCGGCTCCCGATAAACCTAACATTTGTTCTGACAATAGCGCGGTGGGCGGCGCAGCATCAATCGCCATCGGCTAGGTGTCGGACAGGTAGACATCGATCAACTCCGACAGGCCATTACCGGCGTGAATGTCGTCGGTCAACGGGCCGGCGACGGCGGCGCGGGCCGCCTCCCGGGTGCCGAGCCCCTCGGCGATCAGCCGGCCCGCGGCGATGAGCACCCTGGTCGACGCCACCTCACGCAATCCGCGGTTTTCCAGCCGCCGGATCGCTTGGGCAAGCCGCACCAACTCGGCGGCCGCCTCGGAGCCGACGCCGGCCTCGTGAGCAACGATCTTTTCCTCGACATCGGCTGGGGGAAAACAGAATTCGATTGCCACCAGGCGCTGCCGGGTGGAGTCCTTGAGATCCTTGAGGACGCTTTGGTACCCGGGGTTGTAGGACACCACCAGGCAAAAGCCAGGTGCGGCATCCAGTGTCACGCCCAGGCGTTCGAGCGGAAGCTGGCGACGGTGATCGGCCAGGGGGTGCAACACGACGGTGGTGTCCTGGCGCGCCTCGACGACTTCATCCAGGTAGCAGATCGCGCCCTCGCGAACGGCGCGGGTGAGCGGGCCGTCGACCCACTCCGTTTCCCCACCGCGCAGCAGGAACCGCCCGACCAGATCCGCGGTCGTGAGGTCGTCGTGGCAGGCCACCGTCACAAGCGGCCGCTGCAGATCATGGGCCATGGCTTCCAGGAACCGCGTCTTGCCGCAGCCGGTGGGCCCCTTGAGTAGCACTGAGAGGCCTTGACGGAAAGCGGCCTTGAAGACGTGTTCCTCATTGCCCACCGACACGTAGAAGGGACGGGACGCCGCGGGTGTCGCCCCGTCGTTGCCTGCGCCCGCATTGCCTGTGCCTGGCATGGCCGCAGCGTAACGCGGAACAGATATTTGGCTCAACTCTCGGCGGGCCTGCGAACTTCGGCCGAGCGCAGGGCCGCGCGAAACAGCGGCCCGGCCACCCGCCGAAGTTGTTCCGGCTCGGCGATGGCGGCCAGCGCCGCGCTGCCGAAGACCCGCTGCAGTTCCTCGGGATCGGTGCTCGCCCCGACGGCCAGGCACACACAGCCGGTGCCACGGCCGCGGGCTTCGGCCAGCGCACGACGGGAGTCCGCCGCCCCGTAGGCGCGTTCGTAGCCGTGGTCGTAGGCCAACCCGTCGGACACCACGACCAATAGCCGCCGCGTCGTACCGCCACCGGATTCCAGCACGGCCGCACCGTGGCGGATCGCGGCACCGAGCCTCGAATACCCGTCGGGCACCAGGCCGCCGAGCCGCCGCAGCGCAGGAGCATCCAGCGGATCGTCGAAACGCTTGACCGGCACCAGTTGCACGGCCGCCCGCCCCTGCGAGTGGAATGCATAGAGCGCCAACCGATCTCCGAGATCATCAAAGGCAATAGCGAGTGCCGCGGCGACGGCCCGTTGCTGTTCGTGCACCGTCTTTCCGGTCGCAGCCGGCTCGGCGACCGAGCCGGAGATGTCCAGCAACAACAGCACCGCAAGATCACGTCGGCGGCGCAGCCGATCGAGGTAGATCGCGTCAGTGGGCAGCGAGCCGGCCGCCGCGTCGAGGCGGGCCTCGACCGCCGCATCGATATCGATGTCCTCGCCGTGCAGCTGCCGGCGAAACCAGTCCGGCCCCAGACCGAGGCGGGCCAGGGAGCGCCGTAATGCATAGCGGTCCAGGCAATCCGGAAACGATGCGTCGCCGACAACCGCCGGCATTTCGCGTACCGTGCACCAGTTCGGCCGATAGCAGCGACGGTGGACATCCCACTCGGGATAGCTGACCGACTCCGCTTTCCCGCGTGGTCCGCCGGCGCGTTCGTCGAACAATCCGGCCGGTGCCGTCGACAACACCCCTTGCGCGGACCCGATCCCTGAGCGGGTGCGGTGGGCGGGGGCGTCGGCCCCCGGCTGACCGCTGTCTCCGAGCCGGCGCACCGGGCGCAGCATGGGGCGCAGCAACCGGCCGAGGGCTCCGGAACCGCCGATCGGGCTGGGGAAGACGGTCTCCTGTGGGTCTGCGGGATCGTCGTCGAGGTCGGCCGGTGCCGGCCCGGCCTGACGACCATGCTCACCGCCCGCCGGCGCATCTCGGTGCGTTGCCAACTGGGCCAGCAGCTTCCGGGCGTGGATGGCGCCGAAGCTCGCCGGCGCGCCGGCGACGGGGTGCGGGCTCCGCGCGACAGCCAACGAGGCGGCCGGCGAATGGGTGCGAGCGGCGATGTCGCGGTCGATCAACCCCCGCGTTGGCTCCGGTAACCAGTATTCGTTGGCCGCCAGCGCCCGGTGCCCCTCCACCGCGAGATATCGCCTGGCAACCGCCGGGCGCCGGTTGAGCGCGCGGACCAGATCCGGATCGAGACTTCCCGCCGCCAGCAGCGACGCCTGCACGGCCAGCGAGGCGAGCTGATCGCGCCCCGGCAGGGCGGCGTCGACAAAGATGGTGCGGCCATCGGTCCACGCCGGCTCACCGGCGCCGGCCGGGGCGACCCGTACCGTACGGCCCGCGATAGCGGAGGCCACGATGCCCAGTCGCGGCAGCCGATCGGTGTGGTGCTGGTCGCCAGTCACGCGGTTCGTCCTGGTTGATCGTGTTGACCAAATATCTGTTCCAACGTAGAGTCCGGCTTGACAGGCAGTCAATCGCGCAAGGTCGACACACGCACGTGGACTTCTCATACCCGGCGGAGGTGGAACAGTTCCGCGACGAGCTACGCAGCTGGCTCTCGGCGAATCTGACCGACGAATTGATCACCGCCCGCCGATCCCCCGGCCGCAGCGACGCGGTATTCGACATGTTGCGTGCCTGGAACGCGACCCTGGCCGACGCCGGCTGGGCGGCCGTTTCCTGGCCCCCTGCGTACGGTGGCCGCGGCGCCACCGTGCTCGAGCAGCTGGTCTACACCGAGGAAACCACCCGCGCCCGAGCCCCCTTGCCGCTCAACGTCATCGGCATGAACAACATCGCTCCGGCGATCATGCAATACGGCACCGAAACGCAGAAGACGACACTGCTGCCGCGGATGTTGCGCGCCGACGATATCTGGTGCCAGGGCATGTCGGAGCCCGACGCCGGATCCGACCTCGCCGCGCTGCGAACCCGCGCGGTGCGCGACGGCGACACCTTCGTGGTCAACGGACAGAAGATCTGGACCTCGCTCGGGCACCGCGCCGACTGGTGCCAGCTGTACGTCCGCACCGATCCCGAGGCGCCCAAACACCGGGGCATCTCCTGCCTGATCGTCGATATGAGGCTGCCCGGTATCGAGGCTCGGCCGCTGGTCACGCTCAACGGCGACACCGACTTCGCCGAGGTGTTCTTCCACGATGTGGTGGTGCCGGCCGGCGCGCTGCTGGGTCCGCTCAACGCGGGCTGGCAGGTCGCCACCACCACGCTGAGCCACGAGCGGGCCGGGGCGGCGCGACTTTACACCGAATTGCAGGTGCGGCTCGAGGAGCTGGCGGCGGACTTCGCCGCAGTCGGGGTCGGCGAAGACCCGGTGACGTTGCGGCGCCTCGGTGAGATCGCGGTGCGCGTGAAGTATCTCGAAGTGCTGTGTCTGCGCTCGATTTCGGCGACCCTGCACGGCGGCTCGGAAATCACCGCTTTGGGGTCGGCCAGCCTGGCCAAGACGGTGTGGGGTGAGATCGGCCAAGATCTGGCCGCGCTGGCTTTCGATGTGCTGGGTCCGCAGGCTCACCGGTGGGCCGACTACCGGCTGACGTCGCGGTCGCTGACCATCGCCGGCGGCACCACGCAGATCAACACGAACATCACCGCGCACCGCGTGCTGGGGTTGCCGCGCCGATGAACCTGGAACTGTCCGAGGAGCAGCTGGCGCTGCGCGACACGGTGCGGCGCTTTCTCGCCGAGAAGGCGCCGATTTCGGGACACGTGCGCGCGCTGCTCGACGATCCCACCGGCACCACCGAGGCGGTGTGGCGCGGCCTGGCCGAGCTGGGGACAACCGGGCTGTTGGTGCCACCCGAATACGGCGGCGCCGGCATGACGATGGTCGAGGCCGGCGTGGTCGCCGAGGAGCTCGGCGCCGCCTTGCACCCGGGGCCCTGGTTGTCCACAGCGGTCGCGGCGACGCGGGCGCTGCGCCGGTGCGACGCCGGCCCCGCCGCGGCCCAGATCTTCACCGGGATAGCCGAGGGCACCACGATCGCCACCGTGGGCCCATTGGACATCAAGACCCTGCCGACAGCCGACGGCACGACCCTCGACGGCGAGCTCGCCTCGGTTCCCGACGCCGCAGCCGCCCACGTGCTGTTGGTTCTCGCTCAAAACGGGCACGACACCGAGCTTTTCGCGGTCGACACCGCTTCCCCCGGCGTTTCGGTGATGCCCAAGCGCGGTATCGACCAGACCCGCAAGACGTTTCGGGTCGAGCTCGACGGTGTGCCGGCAAACCGGGTGGCCACCCCGTCGCCGGCCGCCGTTGCGGCCGTCGTCGACGACGTGCTGATCGCCATGGCCGCCGATGCGCTCGGCGCGGCCCGCGCCGTCATGGACTCGGCCGTCGAATACGCAAAGGTGCGAAAGCAATTCGGCCAGGCCATCGGCTCGTTCCAGGCGATCCAGCAGCTGTGCGTCGGCATGTACGAGACGGTCGAGCTGGCCCGCAGCGGGGTGATCCACGCGTTGTGGGCCTCGGATGCCTTGCCCGAAGACGCCGCCGACGAGCGACACTTGTGCGCACTGCGGGCCAAGGGTTTCGCCGGGCGGCTGGCCACCGTCGCCGACACGGCGATCCAGATTTTCGGCGGCATCGGCTACACCTGGGAGCACGACGCTCACCTCTATCTCAAACGCCTGCTGAGCTGGAGCGCATTTCTGGGTGGACCCGACCGCTATCTCACCGAACTCGGTGCGCGCCTTGCGCACCCAACAACAGAAGGCTACCGATGATCGATTTCACCGACCAGGTCGCGATCGTCACGGGCGCCGGCCGGGGGCTCGGCCGGTTGTACGCACTCGAGTTGGCCCGCCGCGGTGCCGCGGTGGTGGTCAACGATGTCGGTGCGACCATGCACGGCGACGGCTCCGACGCCAGCGTCGACCGACGCACGCCAGACCGGTAGCGACTGGTGCGCCAGATGCCGGTCGCAGTTGGCACTGGGGCGGCCCAGTCGCTATCCGATCCCGGTAACTGGTATCACGCCGGATCGGGACTGCGGTGCCTGAGGGCCGGCCCCGCCGCGGCCTATCGTCTCACCGGGCATCCCGGAAGCACCGGTACCGCTCGGCATCGGCATCATCGGCATACCGGGCGAACTCGGCTCTCCTGTCAGCGCCGCCGGGGCTGGGATACCGGCCGCACCCAAACCCGACATCGCCGAACTCGCCATCGGCGCCGGCACAGACCCCTGCCAAGTCGGCGGAACCGACAGGCCCCCGACCATCCGGGCGTTACCCAAGTCCGCCGCCATCGGCGAACCCAGCCCTCCGCCGCCCAATGACGTAATTTCAGCATGAGGAGGCGTCACCAACTTCGGCACGTCCGCCGGCAACCCACTGGCAACCACACCGGCCACTCCGCCGACTGGTGTGCGCGCTGCATTGCTCATCAAACTCATGAGCGGCGACATCGCCATGCTCAGCGGATACATCAACACCGGCACACCCGACAAGAGCAATGAACCCAGCCCCGAGCCGGCGTTTGAACCGATCGCCACGAGATCCTGAGCCGGCGCCGCCGCGGACGAAACCACCGCCGGCGCACCCGAGGCAGCTTGCGACGCCGACCCGGCCAACCCGGCCCACCCGGCCAAGCCGGGATTGGACGGCGGCGGACTAAACGGCGTCATTGTCGACGCCACCGATGCCGCGCCGGCGTGATACCCCGCCATCGCGGCTACATCCTGCGCCCACATCTCCTGGTAGTCGAACTCCGTAGCTGCGATCGCCGGGGTGTTCTGAGCCAAGAAATTCGTTGCCACCAACGACAGCAGCGACATCCGATTGGCGGTCACCGCCCCGGGATGCACCGTCGTCGACAGAGCCGCCTCGAACGCTGTCGCCGCAACCCGAGCCTGAACAGCGGTCACCTCCGCCTCCCCGGCCGCCCCGCTCAGCCAGCCCACAAATGGTGCCGCCGCAGCCGCCATCGACATCGATGCCGGACCTGACCACTGCCCGGTCGCCAATCGGGTTACCACCGAATCAAACGACGCTGCCGATGCCCGCAAATCCGCTGCCAGGCTCAGCCAGGCCGACGCCGCTCTCCACAGCGGGCCCGACCCGCAACCGCCAAAGATTCGCGCCGAATTGACTTCCGGCGGCAGCCAAGCGAAGTCCAAAATCATCTCAACCTAAACCCTTCCGCCGTCGTCAGCCGAAATGCGGCAGCACTGATATACATTGCACTCCAAAACAATTCGAACTCATTGGTGATGACGAGCACCCGAAAGCGCTACCACACGGTCGACTCAGGCGATATCCGAATCACGCTGATATAGAACGATATTCCAAGCCAGACCGGACGCCGCGCTAGTTCGCGTACCACCAAGCAATGAGAATTCGTGAACAAGTATCTGAGTCATCCAGTGAATCCAGCCTTTTCAATGCGGATGGTTACCCGCTGTCACATCGCGGTTGTCGGGAACCGCAGCCGAACCGGGATCTTCAGCCGGACAAAAACTCCCACAAACCATACGCCTTGTCAACAGTTGCCTTTGGCTACGCTTACGTAGCCGGAAGTTACGAATTCGTAGTCTATTAACACTATTTCGAGCGTCCGAGCTATCCCGCGCGCCGCCTGGCTGTCTACTGAATCGCGCCGCAGAACGCCGCCACTGCCGGTGTAAAATTGTGCAATCACCTGAAATGCCTTGGTGGGACGTCGTCTCGACGAGCACATCGGTCCTTCAAGACCAGCTCCTGGCCGAAATGTAGCGTACGTCAGGGACTCTGATTGACGACCGTCGAGAAACATGCTGCAACCGAGCGGCTGCGGTGCTAGTCTGCAGAGACCCAATTGCACGGAGGGGAATGGGTGCGTGCAGTCCGGGAGCAAGTGGTTACCCGACAAGCGCTCAGTGCGATTAGGAGATCTCCATGTCATTTGTGTCCACGGTGCCCGAGGCATTGCAGACCGCCGCAACCGACTTGGCGACTATCAGATCCTGGCTCGGCGAGGCCAATGCCACTGCGGCCACAGCTACGACGGAAATACTCCCCGCAGGCGCCGACGAGGTGTCGGCAGCGATCGCAGCGCTGTTTTCCGCGCAGTCACAAGTCTGGCGAACGTTCAGTCAGGACGCTGCGTGGCTTCATCAGCAGTTTGTGGATGTCCTCAACGGTAGCGCCGTCAAGTATGCGACCACCGAGCTGGAGAACGCCGAGCGGAATGTCCTGCAGGTCATCAACGAACCGACCGAGTATTTGTTCGGGCGCCCGCTGATTGGCAACGGCGCCAACGGGGCTCCCGGGACGGGACAAAACGGCGGGGACGGCGGCATTCTCTGGGGAAACGGGGGTAACGGCGGATCAGGTGCGCCCGGCCACGCCGGCGGCAACGGTGGCGACGGCGGGATATTCGGCTCCGGTGGCGCCGGCGCAGCCGGTGGAAACGCCGTGAACGGCACCGCCGGCGCTGGCGGCGCGGGCGGGGCCGGCGGGTTGTTCGGCTCCGGCGGCGCCGGCGGGGCCGGCGGGATGT
>NZ_MVIF01000004.1 GCF_002086675.1 Mycobacterium persicum | reverse complement strand
GGGTTGGGTCGACGCTAAGCTGGCCGCGTGGTGCCGATTGCGACTCCCTACGAGGACTTGCTGCGCCTGGTGCTTGAAACGGGTTCGGCCAAATCCGACCGTACCGGCACCGGCACCCGCAGCCTGTTCGGCCAGCAGATCAGGTACGACCTGTCCCGCGGCTTCCCATTGCTCACCACCAAGAAGGTCCATTTCAAGTCGGTGGCCTACGAGTTGCTGTGGTTCTTACGCGGGGACTCCAACATCGGCTGGCTACACCAGCACGGAGTCACCATCTGGGACGAATGGGCAAACAGCACAGGCGATCTCGGTCCCATCTACGGTGTGCAATGGCGCTCCTGGCCGACCCCGTCGGGTGAGCACATCGACCAGATCAGCGCCGCCCTGAATTTACTGCGCACCGATCCCGATTCCCGCCGGATCATCGTGTCGGCCTGGAACGTCGGCGATATCCCGCAGATGGCGCTGCCACCGTGCCACGCGTTCTTCCAGTTCTACGTCGCCGACGGGCGGCTGAGCTGCCAGCTCTACCAGCGCAGCGCCGACCTGTTCCTCGGCGTGCCGTTCAACATCGCCAGTTACGCGCTGCTCACCCACATGATGGCCGCGCAATCCGACCTCGACGTCGGCGAGTTCGTCTGGACCGGCGGTGATTGCCATATTTATGACAACCACCTCGAACAGGTCCGCGAGCAATTGCGCCGTGAACCCCGACCATACCCGAAACTGGTTCTGGCCCAAAGACATTCGATCTTCGACTACACCTACGAGGATATTCTCGTCGAGAACTACCACCCGCACCCGGCGATCAAAGCCCCAGTAGCCGTATGACGACGGTGGGCCTGATTTGGGCTCAGTCAACGTCGGGTGTCATCGGCCGCGGCGGTGACATTCCGTGGCGGGTACCCGAAGACCTCGGCCACTTCAAACGGGTCACCCTGGGCCACACGGTGGTGATGGGCCGGCGGACCTGGGACTCGCTGCCGGCCGCAGCCCGGCCACTGCCCGGCCGGCGAAATGTGGTGCTGAGCCGCCAGCCTGGCTTCGTAGCGGAGGGAGCCGAGGTGGTCGGTTCGCTCGAAGACGCCCTCACCGGCCCGGAGGACACCTGGGTGATCGGCGGCGCGCAGATCTACGCCCTTGCCCTGCCGCGGGCCATCAGGTGTGAGGTCACCGAGGTCGACGTGGACCTGCACCGCGACGACGACGACGTCTTGGCCCCGCTGCTTGACGCGACATGGCATGGCGACGCCCGGCAGTGGCTGGTCAGCCGGTCCGGATTGCGCTATCGGTTTCACAGCTACCACCGGTGATGAGCGCCCTGACTGCCGCGCAGGCCCGCCGGGTGGCGGTCGCGGCGCAAGGCTTCGCCGAGCCCAAACCAGCCGGGCCGATCACCCGCGCACATCTGCGGCGGCCGATCTCGCGGATTCAGGTGCTGCAGCTGGACTCGGTGTCGGTAGCGGTGCGCGCGCACTACGCGCCAGTGTTCAGCCGCCTAGGACCCTACGACCGCGATGTGCTGGACCGCGCCGCATGGGGCCCGCGCTCGTCGCGATTACTGGTCGAATATTGGGCGCACGAAGCCGCATTGATGGCCGTCGACGACTGGCCGTTGCTGCGCTGGCGGATGCGTCAGTATCGGCATGGACGTTGGGGAACCCAGATCGTCAAGGCCAACCCGCAGCTGGCCGACGACATCGTCGCCGCGGTTGCCGAACTCGGACCCAGCACCGCCGGTCAGATCGAAGCCCACCTGGCCGCCGAGCCGCGCATGCGAAAAGGAACGTGGTGGAATCGCAGCGACACCAAGTGGGTCGCCGAGGCGCTGTTCGCCTCCGGTGCGCTGACAACCGCCACCCGCGTCGGCTTCGCCCGGCACTACGACCTGGTGGAGCGAGTATTGCCGGCCGAGGTGCTGGCGCGGGAGGTCGACGACGACCAAGCCGTCCGGCAGCTCACCCTGCGTGCCGCCACCGCGTTGGGCGTGGGCACCGAGGCCGATCTCCGCGACTATTTTCGGCTGACCGCCCAACAGATCAAGCCGGTGATCGCAGAGCTGGTGGCCGCGGGTGAAATCGAGCGGGTGCGTGTCGAGGGCTGGCCGGTGCCGGCGTACCTGCGGGCCGGCCAGACTGTGCCACGCCGCGACCGCGGCACCGCGCTGCTATGTCCCTTCGACCCGTTGATCTTCTTCCGGCCACGGGTCAAGCGGCTGTTCGATTTTCATTACCGCATCGAGATCTACACACCGGCGGCCAAGCGTCAGTACGGGTACTACGTGTGGCCGCTGCTGCTGGACGGACAGCTGGTCGCGCGGGTGGACCTCAAAACCGACCGCGCCGCCGATTCGTTGCGCGTGCTGGGGGCGTTCGGTGAGCCCGATTCGCCACGGACGCGGGTCGCCGCGGCGCTGGCCGGCGAACTGGCGTCGATGGCGTCCTGGCTGGGGTTATCCGGTGTCGGCGTGTCCGGGCGCGGCGACCTGGCCGAGCCGCTTCGCATTGCCGCCAAGCGGGCCGGCGGATGAGGACCGGACGCGTCAGACTGGGCGATCATCTCGATTTCGCCCACGGACGTGCTTTGCCGACGCGGCTGTCCGCCGGCGGCTTTCCGGTCTGTGGCGCCAACGGGATCATCGGCTACGCGGACCAACCCAATTCCCGGGGGCCGTTGATCGTCATCGGGCGCGTCGGTTCGTATTGCGGGAGCGTGCATTACCACGATGGCGATGTGTGGGTCACCGACAACGCACTCGCCTGCCGCGCCAAGCGCCCCGAGGAAACGCGCTACTGGTATTACGCACTGCAGGGCTGCGGACTCAATCGGTATCGCGCCGGCTCGGGTCAGCCCCTGCTCAGTCAGACGATCCTGCGCGACGTTTCGACGCGTGCCGCCGCCGCACCTGACCGTTCCCGAATTGGTGACGTGCTTGGAGCACTGGACGACAAGATCGCTGCCAACAGCCGAGTTATCGAAGCCGCCGAGGGGTTGATGCTGGCGATCGTCCAAAGCGTTTCTGATCGGGTGCCGCTGTCGACCCTGGCGAGAAGGTCAGCCACGTGTCGTCATCCCCAGGAATTCGACGGCAGCGTCGCATATTACAGCTTTCCCGCGTTCGACGACGGCGCCGTGCCCGCCGTCGTCGATAGCCGCACGATCAAGAGCGTCAAGTCCGTTTTGACGCAGCCGTGCGTATTGTTTTCCAAGCTGAATCCGAGGATCCCGCGAATCTGGAATGTCACCAGCCTCGCAGCGGAAATAGCGCTGACGAGTACGGAGTTCGTCGTCCTGCATCCCGTTGGAGTCGATACGTCGGCGTTGTGGTCGGCGTTGCGACAACCCGATGTCGGGGCCAGGCTCCGGCGTCGGGTGGCGGGCGTGACAGGAAGCCGTCAACGCATTCAACCGGGTGAGCTTCTGCACGCACCGGTGCGCGATGTGCGGCGATTGACCACCGCACAAGCGACGGCGATATCCGGCCTGGGGGCTCTGTGCCATGGCCGACGTGCCGAATCGGTGCGGCTGGCGGTGGGCCGCGACGCGATGCTTCCGCTCTTGGTGTGCGGCGACGTCAATGTCACAGATGCCACGCCGATGCCGCACACTGCGGAACTGAGGTACTCATCGGCCGGCGGTGGCCTGGCACTGCGGCGCAACATCGAGATGGAGGAACCCACGGATGCCTCCCGGTAAGAAGCAGGAACCGTCGACGCTCAAGGAGCTCAAGGACACGCTCTGGAAGGCCGCCGACAAACTGCGGGGGTCGATCGGGGCCAGCCAATACAAAGACGTCATCCTTGGCCTGCTGTTCCTCAAGTGCTTGTCAGACGCGGATACCGAGCAGCGCACCGCAATCGGGGCGGCGTCGTCCGGCGCGAAGCGCGGTGCGTTCACCGTGCCAGCGAACGCCCGCTGGGAGTTCCTGGCCGCACACGCAGAAGGCAAGTCGGTGGTCGCCGGTGAGCCGGCGAAAAGCATCGGTGTGCTCATCGACGAGGCGATGGACGCTGTGATGCAAGCTAATTCGACGCTCGCCGTGAGCCTGCCCCGGATATACAACCGGGACAACATCGACCAGCGCCGGCTCGGTCAGCTGATCGGACTGTTCAGCACGGCACGTTTCAGTCGCCAGGGTGAACATCGCGCCCGGGACCTGATGGGCGAGGTGTACGAGTACTTTGTCGGCAATTTCGCTCGCGCGGAGGGGAAGCGGGGAGGGGAGTTCTTCACTCCCGCGAGCGTGGTCAAGCTGATCGTCGAGGTGCTGGAGCCGTCACGCGGACGGGTCTATGACCCGTGCTGCGGGTCTGGCGGCATGTTTGTGCAGACCGAGAAGTTCGCTTACGAGCACAGCGGCGACGTCAACGATATTTACATCTACGGCCAGGAGAGCGTGGAGGAGACCTGGCGAATGGCAAAGATGAACCTCGCCGTCCACGGTATCGACAACAACGGTCTCAAGTGGGGTGACACGTTCGTCTGCGACCAGCATCCGGACGTCCAGATGGACTGCGTGATGGCCAATCCGCCGTTCAACATCAAAGACTGGGCGCGGAACGAGAAAGACCCACGGTGGCGTTTCGGCGTTCCGCCCGCCAACAACGCCAATTACGCATGGATTCAGCACATCTTGTCCAAGCTGGCACCGGGCGGCAGGGCCGGGGTGGTGATGGCGAATGGCTCGATGTCGTCGAACTCTAACGGCGAAGGCGTAATTCGCGCTCGTATCGTCGAGGAAGATCTGGTTGCCTGCATGGTCGCACTGCCGGCTCAGCTGTTTCGCAGCACCGCGATTCCGGTCTGCCTATGGTTTCTCGCCACGGATAAGAAGGCCGGTCGGCAAGGCACGATAGACCGCTCCGGCCAGGTGCTGTTCATCGACGCGCGCGAATTCGGCCAGCTGGTCGACCGAACCGAGCGGGTATTGGCCGCAGAAGAAATCACGCTTATCGGCGATACCTACCATGCGTGGCGCGGAACATATTCGGCTGACTCGAAAAGCATTGCATACCAGGATGTTTCCGGATTGTGCAAATCGGTAACGGTGGCGGAGATAAGGGCTGCCAACTATGTGCTCACCCCGGGTCGGTACGTCGACGCTCCCGAAATCGGTTGCGAGGGTGAGCCGAACGGCGGCGAAATCACACGGTTGACGGCGGAGCTGTTGACAGCGCTGGACGAGTCGGCGCGTCTGGAGACGGAGTTGCGAAATCAGTTGAAGCGGCTCAATGCGTGGTGAACTCGGCGCCGTGGTTAGCGATTGGTGAAGGGGAGGTCCCGCAGCGGTATCCGGGGCGCCACAACGACGGTCGTGATAATCGGCGATTATCTGTCAAGCGGCGACAAGTGTTGGACAGCGAACTCCGCGTTGCGAAGAATGAGTTACCAGTTGCCATGAATCACTTCGGCCGCGTGGACAAGGGCTGTTGTGGTTGTCGTCCACATCGGCGACCACCGTGGTTGAGCTGACAGGAGTCCCGTGCTGATGCGGCTACTCACCGGTCGGGCGCCCGTACAAGATGCCCGCGATATTGACGCGTGCTAAGCGAGAAGGTGGAGGCGTTGCGTTCGGTGGGGGTTGGTGTGCGTCGGGCTTACGCGAATGTGAATCGGAGTATGCGGTGAATGGCAGTGTTATTCGCAATGGCGAGCCGGAACCGGTCCAGCTTATGCCGCAAATGTATTCGTTCAATACCGGATCTGATCAGCATGGGCATCCGTATTTGATATTGAACATTCATACGGAGAATCTTGGCCTGTTCCTTGTACCGCTCGTGCCGGCGGCGGCTAGGCAACTCGGGTTGAAGTTGGTTGAGTTCAGGGCGGCTCAAAGGGGCATGACTGGTGTGCCGGCGCTGCCGGAAGACGTCGAGTGGGATGTGCCGGCAACGCGCGGGCCCTGGGCTATCACAGGCACTTTCGATGGCTGCATCGTTCGCGCCGCTCGCGATTGTTCCCATCGCCCATGAGCTTGGTTCCGCGGCCAGCGTGGCGGCATTGTCGATGTCGACACTGCTGCTAATCCATCGGTTCGACGGTCATGTTTCCGTTCGAGATGCGTGCCGTCGTCCTCCTATCCGGTGAAGGGGTGGTGGGCTGGAGTCCTCGTCGGCAATCTCGGTATCGGAGTACCGATGAGCGCCGCACATCGTTTCGACGGCCGCGAAATCCCTTGGGATCATAATGGTTCGCGTCGGTCTTGGTCACTGCTTTTGGACACCCGCTCCCGTGGATCGACGTTGCAAACAGCGCCATTGCGGAAGAGGTTATTGCATTGCCGGCAGCTTGATTTATCGATTGCCGCAAGCAGGGACGACGACGAATCGGACGCCTCGCGAGAAATGGAGGGCCTGTCAATCTCGGAGCCTGTCACGACCCGTCGGGTTTGTTCAATGCCAGCCTCGACGAAACGCATTCACCGCGGTGATCCGGCGGATGTGGACCTGGATACCCGTGGCTGAGCGATCCGGATGCGCCAGCCAGCACGAGTGTGCGTCCAGGGCTTCGAGGGTGTACACACGGCGGCGACGCGCCGTTGGGATTGCCCTGGACGCACACTGGGCGCCCTGGACCCACACTGGGCGCCCTGGAGGCACACTCGGCGGGCCGGCTTGATTGCCCGCCTCCTCAATACGCCTTCGAGGCGCACTCGAAAACGCACCAGGTCGTCCCGCTAGGGTGAGCGCCGTGGCCCAAACCGCCGCGCTACGCGTACACCTAATCGCCAAGACCGAGTTCTTGACGCCGCCCGACGTGCCGTGGACCACCGACGCCGACGGCGGCTCGGCGCTGGTGGAGTTTGCCGGCCGGGCGTGCTACCAGAGCTGGTCCAAGCCCAACCCCAAGACCGCGACCAATGCCGGCTACCTCAAGCACATCATCGACGTCGGCCATTTCTCGGTGCTCGAGCACGCGAGCGTGTCGTTCTACATCACCGGAATTTCGCGGTCATGCACCCATGAGCTGATCCGGCACCGCCACTTCTCTTACTCGCAGCTGTCGCAACGCTACGTGCCGGAAGGTGACTCGCAGGTCGTCGTGCCCCCGGGAATGGAGGACGACCCCGAACTGCAGCAGATCCTGGCTGCCGCCGCCGACGCCAGCCGCGCCACCTACACCGAGTTGCTGACCAAGCTGGAGGCCAAGTTCGCCGACCAGCCCAACGCCGTGCTGCGGCGCAAACAGGCACGCCAGGCCGCCCGTGCCGTGCTACCCAACGCCACCGAGACCCGCATCGTTGTCACCGGCAACTACCGGGCGTGGCGGCACTTCATCGCCATGCGGGCCAGCGAGCATGCCGACGTGGAGATCCGGCGGCTGGCCATCGAGTGCCTGCGTCAGCTCACCGACGTTGCCCCCGCGGTGTTCGCCGACTTCGAGGTTACGACCCTGGCCGACGGCAGCGAGGTGGCGACGAGTCCGTTGGCGACCGAAGCCTGAGCTTCGGCCCGGCACGCGCGCTGACGCTGCTGCCAAAAAGCTTGGCGGCGCCAGGTAACCTTGGACAACGTGAGCACCGTCGGATTCGACGTCCCCGCGCGCTTGGGGACACTGCTGACCGCGATGGTGACACCATTCGGCGCCGATGGCTCCCTGGACACCGCCGCGGCGGCGCGTCTGGCCAATCGCCTGGTGGACCAGGGATGCGATGGCCTGGTGGTTTCGGGTACCACGGGTGAGTCGCCGACGACCACCGACGACGAGAAGCTCGAGTTGCTGCGGGTCGTCCTGGAGGCGGTGGGGGATCGGGCCCGGGTGATCGCCGGCGCCGGCACCTACGACACCGCGCACAGCATCCGGTTGGCCAAGTCCTGCGCTGCCGAAGGTGCACACGGGCTGCTGGTGGTCACCCCGTACTACTCGAAGCCCCCGCAGACCGGGCTGACGGCACACTTCACCGCCGTTGCCGACGCGACCGATCTGCCGGTGCTGCTCTATGACATCCCGGGCAGGTCCGGCGTGCCGATCGAGCCCGAGACCATCCGCGCGCTGGCGTCGCACCCCAACATCGTCGGGGTCAAGGACGCCAAAGCCGACCTGCCCAGCGGCGCCCAGATCATCGCCGACACCGGGCTGGCTTATTACTCCGGCGACGACGCGCTCAACCTGCCCTGGCTGGCAATGGGCGCCATCGGGTTCATCAGCGTGATCGGTCATCTGGTGGCAGGTCAGCTTCGCGAGTTGCTGTCGGCCTTCCAGTCGGGCGACATCGCCACCGCACGCAAGATCAATGTCGCGGTAAGCCCGTTGTGCAAGGCCATGAGCCGTCTGGGCGGCGTGACCATGGCCAAAGCGGGCCTGCGGATGCAGGGCATCGACGTCGGAGACCCCCGGCTGCCGCAGATGCCCGCAACACCGGAACAGATCGACGCGTTGGCCGCCGACATGCGTGCGGTTTCGGTGCTTCGGTGAGTGATAGGGCGAGTCACCCGTGAACGAAGACCTCCCGCCGCCAGCTCCGTTGGCCGCGGGCGGACTACGGGTCACCGCGCTGGGCGGCGTCGGCGAAATCGGCCGCAACATGACGGTTTTCGAGCATCTGGGCCGGCTGCTGATCATCGACTGCGGGGTGCTGTTCCCCACCCACGACGAGCCGGGCGTCGACTTGATCCTTCCTGATCTGCGTCATATCGAAGACCGCCTCGACGATATCGAAGCACTGGTGCTGACGCACGCGCACGAGGACCATATCGGGGCCATTCCCTTCCTGCTCAAATTGCGTCCCGATATTCCCGTCGTCGGTTCCCGTTTCACCCTGGCGCTGGTCGCCGCCAAGTGCCGTGAGCATCGGATCAAACCGGTGTTCGTCGAGGTGGCCGAGGGGCAGAGCAGCAGACACGGGGTCTTCGAGTGTGAATACTTCGCGGTTAACCACTCCGTCCCGGATGCGTTGGCCATCGCTGTGTACACCGGCGCAGGCACGGTCTTGTTCACCGGCGACATCAAGCTCGACCAACTGCCGCTCGACGGCCGTCCCACCGACCTGCCCGGCATGTCGCGCCTGGGCGACGCCGGCGTGGATCTGTTCTTGTGCGACTCGACCAACGCCGAGATTCCCGGTGTCGGGCCATCGGAAAGCGAGGTGGGTCCGACGCTGCACCGGTTGATCCGGGGCGCCGAGGGCCGGGTCATCGTGGCATGCTTTGCCTCCAATGTGGACCGGGTGCAGCAAATCATCGACGCCGCAGTGGCTTTGGGCCGACGAGTGTCATTCGTGGGCCGGTCGATGGTGCGCAACATGGGTATCGCAAGGGAATTGGGTTTCCTGCGGGTGGCCGATTCCGATCTGATCGACATCGCCGCCGCGGAGATGATGCCAGCCGAGCAGGTGGTGCTGATCACCACCGGCACGCAGGGCGAACCGATGTCGGCGTTGTCCCGGATGTCGCGTGGCGAACACCGCAGTATCACTCTGACTTCGGGTGATCTCATCGTGTTGTCGTCGTCGCTGATCCCCGGAAACGAGGAGGCGGTCTACGGCGTCATCGACGAGCTCTCCAAGATCGGAGCCCGCGTTGTCACCAATGCCCAAGCGCGGGTGCATGTTTCCGGACACGCATACAGCGGCGAGCTGCTGTTTCTGTACAACGGGGTGCGGCCCCGCCATGTGATGCCGGTACACGGGACCTGGCGAATGCTGCGCGCCAACGCCAAGCTCGCGGCCGGCACCGGAGTTCCGGAAGAGTCGATCCTATTGGCCGAGAACGGGGTCAGCGTCGATCTGGTCGGTGGCAGAGCATCGATCGCCGGTGCCGTGCCGGTCGGCAAGATGTTCGTGGACGGGCTGATCACCGGCGACGTCGGCGAAATCACTCTGGGTGAACGGCTGATCCTGTCGTCGGGCTTTGTCGCGGTGACCGTGGTCGTCAAGCGTGGTACCGGCCGCCCGGTGGCGGCGCCGCATCTGTATTCGCGCGGCTTTTCCGAAGATCCCAAGGCGCTGGAACCCGCCGTGCGCAAGGTCGAGGCGGAGCTGGAATCGCTGGTCGCCGCCAACGTCACCGATCCCACCCGGATCGCGCAGGGCGTGCGTCGCACGGTCGGCAAGTGGGTGGGCGAAACCTACCGCCGTCAGCCGATGATCGTGCCCACGGTGATCGAGGTCTGACACTCGAACCTCGTCGTAGCAGGTGGCCATTCGAGCGGCCCAACTGCCCGGGCTTACCGCGCATACCTCGATCGAGGAGCAGGCAAACCACGCCGCACGACATCGATTGGCGTTTCCCGCTTGCCTGCCCTACCATGCAACGAAGGAAAGCTACAATGACTACTGTTGCTAGCGGTAACAGTTGGCTCCCGGCTTGATGACATTGTGCCGGAAGGCTTTTCCAGTCTTACGTCCTATTTTCATGCCGTAGTTCCACGCCGAGGAGAGATATGTCCCGCAACACCGTCTGCCACGAGTCCCTCTTCCGGCAAGTGGAAACCACATACTCGAGCCCCGTCTTCGTGGTTGACGTCATCGGTTAGCAGGAACGCCGTCGGTTAGCGGGCGGCAGCTACCCGCCTTCATTGCATGGCGTACGGGAAGCATGCACTCGCTACGTCCCGTGTCCGATTCCAGAGCGCGGCACGGGGCGTCGATCCGCTGGCGTTGCGCCGGCGATGCATGACATCAGATGAAATGCCTTATGCCGCTAGACAATCGACTCGCGTTCAATGATCAAGCGAGGTTTCTCGCAGTGCGCGCGACCGGTCTGGCACCGGTGGCTCAGTGGGTGTGGGTTTACCAGCGCCCCGTCGACCTGGATGGTCTGAGGCGTTTTCAGCGCAATCTCGGTCGCGGGTTGTTGGGACGGCGGATCGAGCGTTCTGCGCTGCCATTCGCCCGGCATCGGTGGATCTCGCCAAGGGTCTCGTCGGACATTGATATCGCGCGGCACTCCCGTCCGCGCGCGGAGTTAATCGAGTGGGCCGACGAACGGGCACAACTGCCTGTCGATCCGGAACGGGGCCCTGGTTGGCACCTCGGCGTGCAACCGTTTTCCGACGGCTCGACGGGCGTCAGCTTGGTGGCTTCGCACTGCTTGGTCGACGGGGTCGGTGGCGGTCTCGCGATTGCCGATGCGATCAGAGGCAATGTGGGCGATCTCGGCTACCCGCCGCCGCGTTCAGGTACTCGACTGGTCGCAGCGCTGTCCGATGCCCGCCAAACCGTGCAAGGCTTGCCCGAGGGTGCCCGGGCACTGGTGGCGGCGACCAAGCTTGCCCGGCGTCGCAAGCGAAACATTGCCCCGTCAGGGTCATCGCGGCCGCTCGTCATCGGTGCTGGCAAGGGTGACGCTGTTGCGATACCGGCTATCGTCATCTTTGTTGATCCTGACGATTGGGATCACCGGGCGAAAGCTCTTGGCGGCACGAGTAATTCGCTGTTCACAGCGTTCGCCGCGAAACTTGCCGAGCGACTGGGAAGTCGACGTGCCCACGACGGCCGGATCCGGGTGGGTATCACCGTCAACGACCGCTCCGAGGGCGACATGCGTGCGAACGCATTCTCGCTGGCGACCGTCGACGTCGACCCGAGTGGCCTCACAACGGATTTATCCGGTTTACGGGCGAGCATCAAACGCGCTCTCGCCGCTTTGCCGGAGGCAGTTGCCAAGTCGGCGCAGCTGCAACCGTTGATCCCGTTGACGCCGGAGTGGCTGGCAAGACGAATGACGGGCACATTGTTGGCGACTCCAGCGGTGGGCTGTTCCTACCTTGGCGACATCGACCCGTTGATCGGCCGGCCCGACGGCAGCGATGCGGATTCATTGTTCGTGCGAGGGGTCACGCAGCAGGTAACGCGACAGATCGTCGAGCAGGTGCGTGGCATGACCGCCGTGTCGGGCGGCCGCATCGGCGGCAAGGTTTCTCTCGCCGTCGTCGTCTACCAACTCGACCTGAATTCCACGTCTGACCTGCGTGAGCTGGCGGCGGAAACGCTGACGGAGTTCGGCCTGAGCGGCGCGATCGTCTAGCGGCTGGCTCTACTGCTGACAGGGTAGATGTCTAGATCTTCTCCGCATAGGCCGACCACTCGATTTGCGAGGCCTTGAGTTTGCGGCCGGTGGGCGCGACATAGCGCTGGACGAGTTCGTCGGGCCCGGCTTGTTCCACCAGCCGCCATCCGTACTCGGCGAGAAAATCGGCCACCTGCTCGGGCAGCAAGCCGAAATGCCACAACTGACGCCGTTGCCGGACGGCACGGTACAGCGTCCGGGTGCCGTATCGGTTACTGCCGTCGATGAAGTCGCGGCGCACGTAGGTGAATACTAGCCGACTACCCGGTGCGGTGGCGCGCAGTCCGTCCAACGTCCGCCGGACGGCGCGTTCGCTGAGGTACTGGGTCACGCCCTCGCAGATGAAGAAGACCCGGTAATCGGTGCGATAGCCGTGCTCGGCCAGTGCGGTGAGCAGATCGTCATGCTCGAAATCCAAGGCTACCAACCGAACTGACAGCGGCAACTCGCCCAGCACCCGTCGGACTGTTTTGGCCTTGCGCGCGATGTTGACCGGCAGGTCCACTTCGAAGACCGGGATGCGTACCTGCCGGGTCAACCGATAAGCGCGGGTGTCCAATCCGGCGCCGAGAATGACGACCGCGTCGACGTCGTCGAGTGCCGCGGTGAGCAAGTCGGCGATGAATCGTTTGCGGCACACCAGGTTTGCCCACAGCCCGCGGCCTGACCACTCCGACGCCGCGATGAACAGGCGCCGCAGTGTGGTCGGCCGGGTGGCGCTGACAAGCCAGCGCAGCGGCCTGGGCAAGAACAGGTCCGCGAGGTCGTCGTCCACCAGCCGGTGCTCGGGTGGCTCGTTTTGTTCGACGGCCGATAAGACCATCGGGCCGAATGCGGTCTGTGCAGCGGGATTTCGGGCCATCAACTACCTCTTGTTCACACAACCCGCGTCCACCGGCAACGCGACGCCGGTGATGTATCGGGCTTGGTCGGAGACCAGCCATGCCACGGCATTGGCGACGTCCTCTGCTTGCAGGATCTTTACCGGCAACGCATTGCCCGAGCCCGTCGCCGAGCCGCTCTGAGCGGCCAGGTCGGCAAGCCACTGCGCGGTGAACTCGTTGTCGATCATCGGGGTGCCGACCGCGGACGGATGCACGGAGTTTACTCGAATATTATGGGGTGCAAGCAAATTGGCGTATAGCCGCATCAACCCCACCAGTCCGTGTTTGGCGGCGGTGTAGCCGATGGAGCCGGCATCGGCGCTGCCGAAGCCGGCCAGCCCCGCCGCCGAACTGATCAGCACGATCGAGCCCCCAACCCCTTGGGAGATCATCTCAGGTATCGCGATATCCACGGTGTGGTAGACGCCGGTGAGGTTGACGTCGATGACGTCGCGCCAGCCGTCGGCGCCCGACTGCATCGGCGCAATCCCGGCATTGGCGACGACGATGTCGACCCGGCCGAACTCGTCGAGACCGGCCCGCAGCGCGGCGGCCAGCGACGCGCGATCGCGGACGTCGGCTTGTTGTGCCACGATGCGCGCGCCGGTCTGCTCGACGAGCTTGACGGTGTGTGCCAGGTCGTCGGCGGTGCCCAGCGGGTAGGGCACGCTGGCGATCTGGCGGCACAGGTCGATCGCGATCACGTTCGCGCCGTCGGCCGCCAGCCGAACCGCGTGGGCGCGACCCTGACCGCGCGCGGCTCCGGTGACGAAGGCGACCCGGCCGCTCAGCGGCACTTGCGACGACCGTGCCATCAGGGCCGAAGCTGCCCTTTGCCCGGATCGCCCGCCGCGATGGGCTGCAACATCTTGATGTCGGGGGCACCGACCAGGTGGTCACCGGCCGCCTTGAACATCTTGGCGACTGCGGGAGCGGTGCTGTGGACTTTGAGTGCGTCGGCGTCGGCCCATTGCTCGACGAAGACGAATGTCTCACCCGCTTGATGCAACGAGTACAGCTCACAGCCGGGTTCGCCGTGCACCTCTTCGACCGCGGTGGTCAAGATGTCGCGGACGGTGTCGACCGATCCGGGCTTGACGGTCAGCGTGGCGACGACGACGACGGGCATGCTGGGGCCTCCTGGGACCGTGGCTGATTATCGGCGGCGTGACGCGGCGTGACCGCGGATGACCGCGGATGACCGCGGATGACGGTTGTCACCTCTGGCCACCCTACTCACGACCGCCGATCTCGAGGCGAGCACGGGTTGGACAAGCGAGCGTTACCAGTGTGGCATGTGGTGCAGAAGATGTATTTGCGACTACGCTTGCCGGCATGGCGAATCGGACCGTTGCCCGCTCCGGAAGCAGAACGAGCAGGTCAAAAGCCACTTCGCGGGGGGCGACGCGCAGTGCGCGATCGGCTGCGCCCAGGACGGGCAGCAAGAGCCCGGCCAGGTCGGTCAAGCGGGTGAGCCGGCCCCCGCGGCGGCGCAACCAATCCCTGCTGGCATCGACCGGGCTGGCCTGCGGCCGGGTCCTGCGCGCGACCTGGCTGATGGCGGCCAGGGGCACCGGGGGAGCGGCGCGGTCGATCGGGCGCGCGCGTGACATCGAACCCGGACATCGCCGCGACGGTGTGGCACTGGTCCTGCTGGGCCTTGCCGTGGTCGTCGCCGCCGGTTCGTGGTTCCACGCCGCCCGGCCCGTCGGGGCGTGGGTCGACGCGGTGCTGCGGATGCTCATCGGCTCGGCCGTCGTATTGCTGCCCATCGTCCTCGTCGCCGCGGCGGTAGTGCTGATGCGGACCCAGCCCAATCCTGACACCCGCCCGCGGCTGATCCTGGGATCCAGCCTGATCGCATCGTCTTTCCTGGGATTACGGCATTTGTGGGCCGGTTCGCCGGAAACTCCGGCGTTGCGCGGGCATGCGGCTGGGTTCATCGGTTTTGCGATCGGCGGGCCGTTGTCGGACGGGCTGACGGCGTGGATCGCCGCGCCACTGTTGTTCATCGGTGCGCTGTTCGGGCTGCTACTACTGACCGGAACCACGGTCCGCGAGGTGCCCGACGCGCTGCGCCGCATCTTCGGCACCCGGCTATTCCAGCGTGAGTACCTCGAAGACCACGACTACGACCACGAATACGACCAGGGCTGTGACGACTTCGCGGGCGACGACGCGGACACCGTCGAGGTTGCGCGCGAGGACTTCTCCGACGGCTACTACGACGAAGTCCCGCCGGGGCCCGAGAGCTGCCCGCCGGCTGACGACGACGTACCGACCGTTCCCGAACCGGCGATCGGGCGCGGTCGCAAGGGCGGCTCCAAGAAGCGGGACACCCAAGCACTGGACCGCGTCGTCGAAGGCCCCTACACACTGCCCTCGCTGGAGCTGCTGGTGGCCGGCGATCCGCCCAAGAAACGCAGTGCGGCCAACAATCACATGGCCGCCGCCATTGGCGAGGTGCTCACCCAGTTCAAGGTGGACGCGGCAGTCACCGGCTGCACCCGCGGGCCCACCGTCACCCGCTACGAGGTCGAACTGGGGCCCGGCGTCAAGGTCGAGAAGATCACCGCGCTGCAGAAGAACATCGCCTACGCCGTGGCCACCGAGAGTGTGCGGATGCTGGCCCCGATCCCCGGCAAGTCCGCCGTCGGCATCGAGGTGCCCAACACCGACCGGGAAATGGTGCGGCTGGCCGATGTGCTGACGGCGCCGTCGACCCGTCGCGACCATCATCCGCTGGTGATCGGGCTGGGCAAGGACATCGAAGGCGACTTCATCTCGGCCAACCTGGCCAAGATGCCGCACCTGCTGGTCGCCGGCTCCACCGGATCCGGCAAGTCCAGCTTCGTCAACTCGATGCTGATATCGCTGTTGACCCGGGCCACCCCCGACGAGGTCAGGATGATCCTGATCGACCCGAAGATGGTGGAACTGACACCGTATGAAGGCATCCCGCATCTCATTACGCCGATCATCACCCAGCCGAAGAAGGCCGCCGCCGCGCTGGCATGGTTGGTCGAGGAGATGGAGCAGCGCTACCAGGATATGCAGGCGTCGCGGGTGCGCCACATCGACGACTTCAACGACAAGGTGCGATCCGGCGCGATCACCGCGCCGCTGGGCAGCCAGCGGGTGTACCGGCCCTACCCCTACGTGGTGGCGATCGTCGACGAGCTGGCCGACCTGATGATGACCGCCCCGCGTGACGTCGAGGATGCCATCGTGCGGATCACCCAGAAGGCGCGGGCAGCCGGCATCCACCTGGTGCTGGCCACCCAGCGCCCGTCGGTGGACGTGGTGACGGGGCTCATCAAGACCAATGTGCCGTCGCGGCTGGCGTTTGCGACGTCGTCGCTCACCGACAGCCGGGTGATCCTGGACCAGGCGGGCGCGGAAAAGCTGATCGGCATGGGCGATGGCCTGTTCCTGCCGATGGGCGCCAGCAAGCCGATCCGGCTGCAGGGCGCCTACATCACCGACGAGGAGATCCACGCCGTCGTCAGCGCCTGCAAAGACCAGGCCGAACCTGAGTACACCGAGGGCGTGACCACCGCCAAGCCCACCGCTGAGCGCACCGACGTCGATCCGGACATCGGTGACGACATGGACGTCTTCCTGCAGGCCGTGGAGTTGGTGGTGTCCAGTCAGTTCGGCTCGACGTCGATGCTGCAGCGCAAACTGCGGGTGGGTTTCGCAAAGGCCGGCCGGTTGATGGACCTGATGGAGACCCGCGGCATCGTCGGGCCCAGCGAGGGTTCCAAAGCGCGTGAGGTGCTGGTCAAGCCCGACGAGCTGGCGGGAACGCTGGCATTGATCCGAGGCGGGGCTGTGAGCGCCGACGACCTCGACGAGCAGACGTAGAGTCGTCCGATTTCCCGGCGTGTCGGGGCGATTCTGCGTCTGCTCGCCCGGCTATAGAACCAGCAGCATTCGCGAGTTGCCCAGGATGTTGGGCTTGACGTAGCTCAGGTCGAGGAATTCCGCGACCCCGATGTCATAGGAACGGCACATCTCCTCGAACACCTCCGCGGTAACCGGCGTTCCTTCGATTTCGGTGAAGCCGTGTCGAGCAAAGAATTCGGTCTCGAAAGTCAACACGAACACCCGTTGCAGTTGCAGTTCCCGCGCGACCTCGAGCAGCCGATCGACGATCGCATGGCCGACGCCGAGGCCGGTCACTGTGGGGTCGACTGCCACGGTGCGGATTTCGCCCAGATCTGACCACAACACGTGCAACGCGCCGCAGCCGACCACTTTTCCCGGGACGCCGGGATGTTCGGCTACCCAAAACTCTTGCACCGCTTCATAAAGCGTTACCAGATTCTTTTCCAGCAGGATCTTTCCCGCATAGGTGTCGACGAGTTTCTTGATCGCAGGTACATCGGACGTGCGGGCGCGCCGGACTACCGGTCGGAAATCTCGTGGACTTTCAGTCACGTGGGAACAGTATCGGGTGGGCTGGTCAACCGTTATTCTGTTGCCGTGCCCGGGCAGCCGCAAACAGGTC
The DNA here is from genome assembly GCF_002086675.1 of Mycobacterium persicum. GTDB lineage: Bacteria > Actinomycetota > Actinomycetes > Mycobacteriales > Mycobacteriaceae > Mycobacterium > Mycobacterium persicum. Next base: position 96,475 of record NZ_MVIF01000004.1, on the reverse strand, counting down.
AGATGCCAGGAACCGCCCGTATTGCCAACCTCGCCAATATTCTGACCGGCCTGCGGCTGGTGTTAGTACCGATTTTCTTGTACGCACTGTTCTATGACGGCGGCCACCAAACGCCTGCCCGAGTCGCGGCATGGGCGATATTTGCCGTCGCCAGCATTACCGACCGGTTCGATGGCTTGCTGGCTCGCAACTACGGCATGGCGACCGAATTCGGCGCCTTCGTGGATCCCATTGCCGACAAGACCCTGATCGGGGCGGCGTTGATCGGCCTGTCGATGTTGGGCGACTTGCCCTGGTGGGTCACGGTGTTGATCCTGGCCCGCGAGATCGGGGTGACGGTGTTGCGGCTGGCGGTGATTCGCCGCGGTGTCATACCCGCCAGTTGGGGCGGCAAACTCAAGACCGTTGTCCAGGCGGTGGCCATCGGTTTGTTCGTGTTGCCGCTGTCGGGCGCGCTGCACACGGCGGCGGCGGTGGTGATGGCCGCTGCCATCGTGCTTACCGTGGTGACCGGTGTCGATTACGTGGCATCCACAGTCAGGGAGATTCGCGCGGGTAGCCCCGCCAAGTAACAAGTAATCGGGGTACTTCGGGATATTCCGGCGCCCGTGCTCCTCCGCCTCTGGGAACCGCATCAGCCCGCTCGGCGTTGACCAAAGGACCATTGCGATCGGGTTGCGATCGGATGTGGTTGAGATATCGGGGCGTGACCGGATGAAGGAGACCACGATGGCGTCATTGGTGCGCGAGGTCATTGGCGACGTGTTGCGCGGGGCTCGGACTTCGCAGGGCCGGACGCTGCGGGAAGTGTCCGATTCAGCGCGGGTGAGCCTCGGATACCTGTCGGAAGTCGAACGCGGCCGCAAGGAGCCTTCCAGTGAGCTACTCAACGCCATTTGCGAGGCGTTGGAGGTCCCGCTGTCGGAGGTCCTCATCGTCGCTGGGGAGCGGTTGGCCGGGGAGGAGCGTGCGAAGCGTGTCCCGTCGGTGGCTGGCGCCAGCATCGACGTCAGCACCAAGGTGGTCATCCCCGCGGTCGCGTCGCTGGCGGTGGCCTGAGCATCACCGGGGCGGAACTTGGTGCCGGCCAGTTGGGCAACCACGGGTGGGGAGATCGGGCCTGACCCGATAAATTGAGCGGCAGGGTAAGCGGTGGGCGATGCAGAGCCCATCCGGCACACAAGAAAGCGAAGGCGGAGCTAACCGATGGCCAATCCGTTCGTCAAGGCGTGGAAGTACCTGATGGCGCTGTTCAGCTCCAAGATTGACGAGTACGCCGACCCCAAAGTGCAGATCCAGCAGGCCATCGAGGAAGCGCAGCGCACCCATCAAGCGCTGACTCAGCAGGCGGCGCAGGTGATCGGCAACCAGCGCCAGCTGGAGATGCGGCTCAACCGGCAGCTGGCCGACATCGAAAAGCTTCAGGTCAATGTCCGTCAGGCGCTGACGCTGGCCGACCAGGCCACCGCGGCCGGCGACGCGGCCAAAGCGGTCGAGTACAACAATGCCGCGGAGGCGTTCGCCGCGCAGTTGGTGACCGCCGAGCAGAGCGTCGAAGACCTCAAGACCCTGCATGACCAGGCGCTCAACGCGGCCGCTCAGGCCAAGAAGGCCGTCGAGCAGAATTCCATGGTGCTGCAGCAGAAGATCGCCGAACGCACCAAGCTGCTCAGTCAGCTCGAGCAGGCGAAGATGCAGGAGCAGGTCAGCGCATCGCTGCGGTCGATGAGCGAGCTCGCCGCCCCCGGCAATGTGCCCAGCCTCGACGAGGTACGCGACAAGATCGAACGTCGCTACGCCACCGCGCTTGGTCAGGCCGAGCTTGCGCAATCGTCGGTGCAGGGCCGCATGCTCGAGGTGCAGCAGGCCGGCATCCAGATGGCCGGTCATTCCCGGCTGGAGCAGATCCGGGCGTCGATGCGCGGAGAAGCGTTGCCGGCCGGGGGTTCCGCCGGTCCGGCCGCCGCCCCGGCCACACCCGCCGCCGAGGGCGGCGGGCAGATCACCGAGAAACCGTTCGGCCAGTAAGGACCTGAGATGGCGGTCAAGTCGGCTCGGCGTGGGCGGCGTGCGTTGCTGCAGCGCTGGCTCGACATGATCGCCGAGATCTTCGACTTCGCCGCGCGGAAGATCAGCGCCGTTACCGACCCGCGGGCTCGGTTGCTTCGCCGCCGCCGCCGTGCGCTGCGCTGGGCGTTGATATTCAGCGCCGGATGCGTGTTCTGGGCTGCGGTGACGGCGGTGCTGGCGGCCTGGGGCTGGTTCGCGCTGCTGCTGCAGATCACCGGAGCGATCGCGGTGGTACAGGTCATTCCCGCGACGCTGCTGTTCTTCCGCTATCGCTGGTTGCGGGCGGAGCCGCTGCCGACGCCGCGGCCGGCCAACACCCGCCGGTTACCCCCGCCCGGTTCGGCGGCCCGGCCCGCGATGTCGGCGTTGGGCGCCTCCGAACGGGGGTTCTTCTCGTTGTTGGGTGTGATCGAGCGGGGCGCGATGCTGCCGGCCGACGAGGTCGCTGACTTGACGGCCGCTGCCAACCAGACCTCGGCGGCGATGGCGGCGACAGCGGCCGAAGTGGTGTCGATGGAGCGGGCGGCGCAGTGTTCGGAATCGTCGCGGTCGCATCTGGTGCCCACCATCAACGCGTTCACCGCGCAGCTCAGTTCCGGCGTCCGTCAGTACAACGAAATGGTTACCGCCGCAGCGCAATTGGTCTCGTCGGCCAATGGCGGCGCGGTGGGTGAGCCGGGATCGCAACAGCGCTACCGCGAGGAGCTGGCCGGTGCCACCGATCGTCTGGTCGGTTGGGCGCAGGCGTTCGACGAACTCGGCGGGCTGCCCCGCCGGTAGCGCTTGCCGCTGCCTACAACGTCGTCCTGAGCTGTGGGATCACCAGTGCGGCCAGACCGCGCAGCAGCGCCTTCGTCATGTCGTAGACATCCACGTAGTCGCGCCAGAGCGTGATCTTGCCGTCGTGTACTTCGAACACGCCGCAGACCCAGAATTGCAGCCGCAGCCGTCCGAGGATCAGCGCATCGGTCCGTTCGGTGAGTACCGCCGCGCCGTCGGCGGCAATGCGGTGGATCTTGACCTCGAAACCGACGCGCCCTTCCATCTTGCGGAGCAGCTTCACCGTCCGGCGGCCGCCGCGGATCCTGGAGAATCCGACGTTCTCATAGACGAGGTTGTCGTCGAATGCCGCTGCTACGGCGTCGAAGTCCGCGTTCTGCAGGGCGTTCAGGAAACCCTCGACCGTGCGGATGTTGTCTGCGGTTTCGGGGGTGGTCTGGGTCAGCTCGGTCATGGTTGCCAGCCTAGGCGAGCACGAACGAGCATGGGCGAGCGTGTGGCCGGGCGCTGTGGCAGGGTAGGGCCGATGCGCGTCGCCGTGGTCGCCGGGCCGGATCCCGGGCACTCGTTTCCTGCGATCGCGCTGTGCCAACGCTTTCAAGCGGCGGGGGACGCACCCACGTTGTTCACCGGGGTGGAATGGCTGGACGCCGCACACGCGGTCGGGGTCGACGCCGTCGAGCTGGACGGATTGACGGCCACCGACGAGGATCTGGACGCCGGGGCGAGGATTCATCGAAGAGCCGCGGAGATGGCGGTGCTCAATGCGCCGGCGTTGCGCGAGCTGGCGCCCGATCTGGTGGTCTCCGATGTGATCACCGCCTGCGGGGGCCTGGCCGCCGAGCTGGTGGGCATTCCCTGGATCGAACTCAACCCGCATCCGCTGTATCTGCCCTCGAAAGGTCTGCCGCCGATCGGCAGCGGGCTGGCACGGGGCACCGGCATCCGCGGCCGGCTGCGCGATGCCACCATGCGGGCGCTGACGGGGCGGTCCTGGCGTGCGGGTCTGCGACAGCGAGCCGCCGTCCGGGTCCAGATCGGTTTGCCGGCACGCGATCCCGGGCCGCTGCGGCGCCTGATCGCCACGCTGCCCGCGCTGGAGGTGCCTCGTCCGGACTGGCCGGCCGAGGCCGTGGTGGTGGGTCCGTTGCATTTCGAGCCGACCGATCGGGTGCTACCGGTTCCTCCGGGGTCGGGGCCGGTGGTGGTCGTCGCGCCGTCCACCGCGGTGACCGGGACCGCCGGACTGGTCGAGGTCGCGCTGGGGTGCCTGACGCCGGGTGACACGCTGCCGGAGGGTTCGCGGGTGGTGGTCTCCCGGCTGGGTGGCGGGGATCTGCCGGTGCCGGCCTGGGCGGTGGTCGGGCTGGGAAACCAGGCCGAGCTGTTGACGCATGCCGACCTGGTGATCTGCGGCGGCGGTCATGGGATGGTGGCCAAGACGCTGCTGGCCGGGGTTCCGCTGGTGGTGGTACCCGGCGGCGGGGACCAGTGGGAGATCGCCAACCGGGTGGTGCGTCAGGGCAGCGGCCGGTTGGTCCGGCCGTTGACCGCCGAGGCGCTGGTGGCCGCGGTGAACGAGGTGTTGTCGTCGCCCGGGTACCGCCGGGCCGCGCAGCAGGCCGCCGCCGGTGCCGCCGCGGTCGCCGATCCGGTCCGGGTGTGCCATGAGGCGCTATAGCGTGGTGATCCGCTGGGTATCTTGACTGGCGTGCGGTTGGCGGAGTTCCACGAGCGGGTCACCCTGCGATTCGGTGCCGCCTATGGGACATCCGTGTTGGTGGACCATGTGCTGACCGGCTTCGGGGGTCGTACCGCGGCCCAGGCGATCGAGGACGGTGTCGAACCCCGCGATGTGTGGCGGGCGCTGTGCGCCGACTTCGACGTCCCCCGCGACCAGTGGTGAGTTTGTGGGTTTCGAGTCCGCGTGCAGCGCGTCCGAGCGGCGAAAGCGCGCGCTCACCGCAGATTCGATGCGCTGGCCGCAGACTCGCCTCGCTACAGCGGGCAATCGCCGCAGGTGCCGCCACCCGGCACGCGGTAGAAGAGGCAGCAGCTGCGACGCCTGAAGTCCAGCCCGGTGAACACACCGGTTCCGGCCAGAACGCCGGTGTCCAGTAGGCGGTTGGTGGTCTCGACGATCGGCTGACGCAAGTCAGGCCGCGCCGAGAGCAACGCCCGCGAGGCTCCGACGAGGGCTGATGCGATATTGCCGGCCAGCAGGACGGGCGCAACCTTGACCCGCAGGCCGGCCGCGAACGGTTCCAGATGGTCCTGTACGACAAGGCGGTACAACCTGGCCGGGAGCCCCGGGAAAGACGGGACAGCTGCTCCGGCAGGTTCGGGCAGTCGTAGCTGCGCTCCGTCGTCAGCGCGTTGCAGGTCGCGGAGGTCCGGAAGGACGCCGTGGGCCAGCGCACAGGCGAGAACGGGTGACCACAGCCGGGCGGCGTGGCCGAGGTGAACCAGCGAGGCGCCGATCCGCAACTCCGTGGTGCGGTAACGGGTGAGGGTGGTGTCGATCAGGTCCGCGAACCCGGCGGCGTAGAAGTGGGCTACCGGATGCCATCCGGTGGCGTCACCGCCCACGACCGGCGCGAAAAACCCACCGTAGGTGGATATTTCGGTCAGTTCCGCGGCGATGTTCATGTGTCCTTCGGTAGCAAGCGATGTTGGCGCGTTCGGCGTGTCAACTTGAGTCGAACAGATGTTCGGCTACTGTGGTGGGCATTGGCGAAGATGTCGACTTGTCGGTGGCCTTCTCTAGTGTCACGGCCAACCGACCGATACCGGTCAACCGAACACCGACTATAGGAGAGGCACCATGGCGCAAGCCCCCGACCGTGAGAAGGCTCTCGAACTGGCGATGGCCCAGATCGAGAAGAGTTATGGCAAAGGCTCGGTGATGCGCCTCGGTGACGAGGTGCGTCAGCCGATTTCGGTCATTCCGACCGGATCCATCGCCCTGGACGTCGCCCTGGGTATCGGCGGCCTGCCGCGTGGCCGGGTGGTGGAGATATACGGCCCGGAGTCCTCGGGCAAGACCACCGTCGCATTGCACGCGGTGGCCAATGCGCAGGCCGCCGGCGGCGTCGCGGCGTTCATCGACGCCGAGCACGCGCTGGATCCCGAGTACGCCAAGAAGCTCGGCGTCGACACCGATTCCCTGCTGGTCAGCCAGCCGGACACCGGTGAACAGGCGCTCGAGATCGCCGACATGCTGATCCGCTCCGGCGCGCTCGACATCGTGGTCATCGACTCGGTGGCGGCGCTGGTGCCGCGCGCGGAACTCGAAGGTGAGATGGGGGATAGCCATGTCGGACTGCAGGCCCGGCTGATGAGCCAGGCGCTGCGGAAAATGACTGGCGCGCTGAACAATTCGGGAACCACGGCGATCTTCATCAACCAGCTCCGCGACAAGATCGGCGTCATGTTCGGATCGCCCGAAACGACCACCGGCGGAAAGGCGCTGAAGTTCTACGCGTCGGTGCGCATGGACGTGCGACGGATCGAGACGCTCAAGGACGGCACCAACGCGGTCGGCAACCGCACCCGGGTCAAGGTCGTCAAGAACAAGGTGTCGCCGCCGTTTAAGCAGGCCGAGTTCGACATTCTCTACGGCAAGGGCATCAGCAGAGAGGGCTCGCTGATTGATATGGGCGTGGACCAGGGCTTTATCCGCAAGTCCGGGGCTTGGTTCACCTACGAGGGCGAGCAGCTCGGCCAGGGTAAGGAGAATGCCCGCAACTTCCTGATGGAGAACGCCGACGTGGCCAACGAGATCGAGAAGAAGATCAAGGAAAAGCTTGGCATTGGCGCAGTGGTGACCGATGACCCCGCAAATGCCGACGTCTTGCCCGCCCCCGTCGACTTCTGAGCCATCCCGCGAAGAGCAGGCGCGGGCGTTGTGCCTGCGCCTGCTCACCGCGCGATCGAGAACTCGCGCTGAGTTATCCGGCCAGCTGGCCAAGCGCGGATACCCCGACGACATCAGCAACCGGGTCTTGGATCGGCTGGCCGCCGTTGGTCTGGTGGACGACACTGACTTCGCCGAACAATGGGTGCAGTCCCGGCGGGCCAACGCGGGAAAAAGCAAGCGTGCGTTGGCTGCTGAGCTGCACACCAAGGGGGTCGACAACGACGTAATCACCACGGTGCTGGCCGGGATCGATGGCGCTGCCGAGCGGGAACGGGCCGAGCAACTGGTACGGACCAGGCTGCGGCGGGAAACGCTGGGCGAGGACAACAGGCATGAAACGCGAGTCAGCCGCCGGCTGGTGGCTATGCTGGCCCGCCGCGGCTACAGCCAGACGGTGGCGTGCGAGGTGGTGGCCGCCGAGCTGGCCGCCGAACGGGAGCGCCGGCGCGTCTAGGGCCGCGCCGAGTCGCGACGCGCCCTGCTAGGCGTGCGGCCGCACATCCGGCCCGGCGCCAACCGGCCGGTCGCCGTACCATGACCCCGTGACTTCGACGGTGGCGCAGCGGGCCGATGCTGCGAATGTGGCGGGCAAGGCTGCGCCCACTGCCGCACGTACCTACCAGGTCCGGACCTACGGCTGTCAGATGAACGTCCACGACTCCGAGCGTGTGGCCGGCCTTCTCGAAGCTGCCGGCTACCAGCGTGCGGCCGACGGCTCAGATTTTGGAGATGCCGACGTCGTGGTGTTCAACACCTGCGCCGTTCGCGAGAACGCCGACAACAAGCTGTACGGCAACCTCAGCCATCTGGCCCCGCGCAAGCGCACCAATCCCGACATGCAGATCGCGGTCGGCGGTTGCCTGGCCCAGAAAGATCGCGACGTGGTGCTGCGCAGGGCGCCGTGGGTCGACGTCGTCTTCGGTACCCACAACATCGGCTCGCTGCCGACATTGCTCGACCGGGCCCGGCACAACAAGGTCGCCCAACTCGAAATCGCCGAGGCGCTGCAGCAGTTCCCGTCGTCGCTACCGAGCGCTCGCGAATCCGCTTATGCTGCTTGGGTTTCCATCTCGGTAGGCTGTAACAACAGCTGCACCTTTTGTATCGTGCCGTCGCTGCGGGGCAAGGAAATCGACCGCAGTCCCGCCGACGTCCTGGCCGAGGTGCAGTCGCTGGTGGACACCGGTGTGCTCGAAGTCACTCTGCTGGGACAAAATGTCAACGCCTACGGCGTCTCGTTCGCCGACCCGGCATTGCCGCGCAACCGGGGCGCGTTCGCCGAACTCCTGCGCGCCTGCGGCCGTATACCGGGCCTGGAGCGCGTCCGGTTCACCTCCCCGCATCCCGCCGAGTTCACCGACGACGTGATCGAGGCGATGGCGCAGACACCCAATGTCTGCCCCGCGCTGCACATGCCGCTGCAATCCGGGTCGGACCGGGTGCTGCGGGCCATGCGGCGGTCCTACCGATCCGACCGTTATCTCGGCATCATTGAACGGGTTCGTGCGGCGATGCCGCACGCCGCCATCACCACCGACCTGATCGTAGGCTTTCCCGGTGAGACGGAGGAGGACTTTGCGGCCACCCTCGATGTGGTGCGGCAGGCCCGATTCGCGGCGGCGTTTACCTTCCAGTACTCCAAACGCCCCGGCACTCCGGCCGCCGACTTCGACGAACAATTGCCGAAAGCCGTTGTGCAGCAACGCTATGAGCGGCTCATCGAGTTGCAGGAGCAGATTTCGCTTGAGGGCAACAGGGAGCTCGTCGGGCAGAGCGTCGAGGTGTTGGTCGCCACCGGTGAAGGCCGCAAGGACAGCCGCACTTCCCGGATGAGCGGGCGGGCACGCGACGGACGACTGGTCCATTTCCGAGTGGGCGTTCAGCACGTGCGTCCCGGCGACATCATCACCACACGGATCACCGGCGCCGCCCCGCACCATCTCATCGCCGACGCGGGCATCATTGATCACCGCCGCACCCGCGCCGGCGACGCCTACGCCGCCGGAGGGCGATCACCCGGCGTCGGGCTTGGCATCCCCGGTGTGGGACGGCCCGTGGCCGCCGATTCCGGGGGATGCGGCTCCGGGTGCGGCCCGACGGACGATCCGGGTAACGGGTCTTGCGATGAACGGAGCAGTTGACGTGGCCGACTTCGATGCCTACCGGTCCGAAATCGAGGCGGCCGAGCGCCGGGTAGCAGGTGAGATCGAGCCTGGCGCAAGGGGTTTCGTGGTGGCGATCCTGGTGTTCGTATTGGTGGGATCGTTCATCTTGCCGCACACCGGCAGCGTGCGGGGATGGGACGGGCTGTTCAGCAGCCACGGCGCCGCCGCCGCTGCGGTGGCGTTACCGTCACGGGTCTTTGCCTGGTTGGCGCTGGTTTTCGGGGTGGGGTTCTCGATGCTCGCCTTGATGACCAGGCGCTGGGCGCTGGCCTGGATCGCGCTCGTGGGGTCGGCACTGGCCAGCGCCACCGGCCTGTTGGCGGTGTGGTCGCGCCAGACTGTCGCCGCGGGTCACCCCGGGCCGGGTATCGGGCTGATCGTGTCGTGGATCACCGTGATGCTTCTGACGTTTCACTGGGCGCGGGTGGTATGGCAGCGCACCATCGTGCAACTCGCCGCCGAGGAACAGCGTCGCCGCTCGGCGGCACAGCAACAATCCAAAACGCTGTTGGACAGCCTGGACGAGCCCGACCAGCCCGGTGACGGCACCGCTGCCAACGGCAGGGACCGCTAGGACCTGCGGCTCAGCGCGTCGGCGGCAGCCTCGGCCCACTGCCGCCACTGCTCGGCGTTCGCCTTGGCCTCTTCGGCTTCCTTGGTCCTGCCGGCGGCGGCAGCTTTCGCGGCCTGCTGTTCGAACTGCTCGGCACGGGCGCGGAATTGTTCGGCGCGTGCCTGGGCCTGCGGGTCGGCCCAATCCGATTCGCCGGCGTCGCGCACTTTTTTCTCCACCGCGCGCAAACGGCGCTCCAACTCGGCTGATCGCTCCCGCGGTACACGGCCGATCGCGTCCCACTTGTCGGTAATGGTGCGCAGCGCGGCCCGGGCCGTGTCAAGGTTGTTGGTGTCGAGCTTTTCGGCTTGGACCAGCAGCGCTTCTTTGGCCGCAGCATTGGCTTGCAGCTCGGCATCTTTTTCTGCGGTCGCGGCGTTGCGGGCGCTGAAGAACGCATCCTGGGCGCCCTTGAAACGGCGCCACAATGCGTCGTCGATGTCCTTGCTGGCCCGTCCGGCGGCTTTCCATTCGGTGAGCAGCTTGCGGAATTCCGCACTGGTGGTGGTCCAGTCAGTCGAGCCGGACAACTCCTCGGCGCGCTCGCAGAGCCGTTCCTTCGTCTGACGGATACCGGATCGCTCACGGTCGAGTTCGGCGAAGTGGGATCCGCGCCGGCGGTTGAAGGTCTCGCGGGCAGCCGAATACCGCTTCCACAGTGCGTCGTCGACTTTGCGATCCAGACCGGTGATCGTCTTCCATTCGTCGAGGATCGCCCGCATCCGATCACCGGCGGCCTTCCACTGGGTGGAGTTAGCAGCCAACTCCTCGGCTTCGGCGGCCAGTGCCTCCTTGCGCGCGGTCTGTGTGGCACGGTGCTCATCGCGTTTGTAGCGGTCCGCCGCGATGACCGCCTCGGCGCGGTCCCGAAGGGAGTTCAGCCTTTCCGCGAGCGCCTCGACATCGCCCAACACGCTTGCGGTGGGCAAGGTCTCGGCCACCGCCACGGCGTTGGCCCGGATTTTGCGGGCATCCCCGGTGCCCGAGGCCAGCCGCTCTTCCATCAGCGTGACCTCGGTGCTCAGGTCGTCGAACCGCCTGCCGAAATGCGCAAATGCGGCTTCGGGATCGCCCGCTTGCCAGGTGCCGACAACACGCTCGCCGGCCGAGGTGATCAGCCACACCGTGCCGTCGCCATCGACACGCCCGAAGCGGTGCGGATCGCTGTGCGGGGGTAGTGCCACCGGGTGCCGGACGGGCCGCGACACCGGACCCGGGCGCGGTCCCGGACGTGGCACGGGGCCTGGAACCGGCCTGGAAACCGGCCCCGGCACCGGCGGGTGCGGATCGCTGTTGCGGGGCTCGTCAGCCGTCATGTGCTCGTCACCTACCCTTTGCACCCTTTCGCGCGTTGGATACCCGCGCATCGGCCGCGCGAAGCGGCACCGTACGGCCGGCAGGTCTGATGGGCCCTATGCGTCATCAGGGTTTCCGACCGGCTCCAACAGTATTGAAGCAGCTTGCCGGGCCGTGCGCCGCCACCTTATTCGGTGCCGCGGTACGGGCGGTCCGGTCACCAGTGCTTTTTCCACCAGGCGTAGAGCTGGTCGAGGTTGGGCCCCTCGGGATCCCCCTGGGCGAGGAAGATCATCAGTTGGGCCTCGTTGGTCCATACCACCGTCGGGCTGCTTTCCTGGACCGCGCAGAAGACCATGCCGCCCACTTGTGGGCTCTCGGGGCGATGCCAACCCGTCGGCGACTTGGATTCCCCGGGACAGTTGACCATGATGTCGGTTCGCAGCAGTCCGTCGAAGAATTGACGCAAGGTGGCGGTTTCGCCGAACAGCGTGTAAATCGCCCGGGATGGTCCGCCGGCGTCGACGTTCTTGTCGCAGATGACCCTGGCCAGTGCGTCTTTGGGCGGCAGGAAAGGCCTGCAGGTGCCTGGTGCGTACCCCAACGGCAGCAGGCTGAGCAGCCGGGCCAACGCGTCTGCGGACGCCGTCGAAGTGGGAGATGTCGGTGACGGTGAGGCCGTGACCGTCCGGGGGCCCGACGCCGTGTTCGGCCGGACCGTGAGCCAGATCCCCTGTGCCGCAAACACCAGCAATACCGCCAGAGCCGCGGCCGCCAGCAGTATCCACGGGTTGCGCAGCCGCCCGGAAAATGACGGCGCGCGCCGGCCGGAAGGTGGGGTGGCATCGGCTTTCTGCGGTGGTGGCGGCGGCGATTGCGACGGCGGTGGTGGGGTGCTGGTCACGCCGGGCCAGGAGCTGGCCTGCGGGTTGGACGATGAAACGTTCACCTCCGACGTCGGAAGTGACGGAAGTGCCAGCGGCCCGGACACATTGAGGTCCGGCTGCGGCGTCGCCGCCACCGGGGTGGGCGCCGATGGGGTGGAGGTCGAAAGACTCCCGTAGCTGACGCCGGTGATGTCTTCAGCCAGGACGTCGCTGTACAGCCCACCCGCCTCCTCGCTGCGCTTGAGGATGCGAAACTCCTGGGCCTGGTGGGGCCCACTGAGTGCTTGATGAGCCGCCAGCGCCAGGTCGCCCGCGCTTGCGTAGCGGTCCTCCGGCCGTTTGGCCATCCCGCGTGCGATCACCGCGTCGAAAGCGGCGGGGATCCCGGGGCGTAACTGACTGGGGCGTGGAATCGGTGCCATCAGGTGGGCGGTGATCAGCATGCCGGCGCTGTCGGCCCGATAAGGCGGCGTCCCGGTCAAGCATTCGTGCAGCACGCACGTCAAGGAATAGATGTCGGCGCGGTGCGTCACCTCGGCATCGGAAAATCTTTCCGGGGCCATATACCGCCAGGTCCCCACCGCACTGCCGAGTTGGGTCAGCTTCTCGTCCGTTGCCGCGCTGGCGATCCCGAAATCCACCAGGTACACGAAGTCATCGCGGGTGACCAGGATGTTCTCCGGCTTGACGTCGCGGTGCATCACCCCGGCCGCATGCGCGGCGTCCAACGCCGAGGCCACCTGATGCACCAGGGCCACCGCCCACGGGGGCGTGACCGGGCCGAATCGTTCCAACAGCAGTGCCAGGTGGGTGCCTTCGATCAAGCGCATGTCCAAGTACAGTTGCCCGTCGATTTCTCCGTAATCGTGGATGGGCACCACGTGCGGTTCCTGCAGCCTGCCAGCGTTGCGGGCTTCGCGTTGCATCCGCATGCGGAACACCGGATCGTGGCTCAGCGACTCCGACATCAGTTTCAGCGCCACGACTCGCTGCCTGACGGTGTCGACGGCCTCATAGACCTCGCCCATCCCGCCGGTACCTAACAGCCGCTTGAGGTAGTAGGGCCCGAACCGGGTACCCACTCGCGAACCGCGCGTGGAGGCACTCATCGCCGACTCCTCAAACCAACGGGTAATCGCACCAGCAAGCCATACTCACCGGCCGACCTGCTGACCGCACACCCCGGCCTAGCAATCATGACGGTAATTGCTTGCTATAGCGGGCGCACCAAAAATGAAGCATCCGTCCCACAGCTGCAATCGTTCCGTTAGCTGGGGTGCCCGCCTGTCGGTAGCGGGTGGGCACGGGTGATCGGCACCGCGGTGCCGGAACCCGACCGTGCGGTGTGTGCGTGCAGCACGACAGACGCCCGATTTGTGGTGTTCGACGGTGATCGGCGTGGGGCCCGGATCGTAGCTGTCAGCGGCGTTGCTCACCGTGGGCGCTGCCCGCGGGTCGCTTTGCTGCCCGAGCCGGATTTCCGGCCGCGGAGCCAGGCGCGAAATGCCGGCACCGTGATTCGCATCGTCGCGAACATCGGTGCCTTGTGGTCCGCAAAGTGCGACGCCGGCGGCAAATGAGCCATTTCCAACGGAAAGTCCCGTTGTGATGCTTAACCGCCGCACAAGAGTCATTATTGAACAACTGTGTAGCAGACGTTCGTCTGAGCGCTTCCGGCCGTTCGCAGGGAGGTCACCTTGGCCAACGTCGAGTTCGCGACATTGCTCGCCCTGGGCGCTGCGTTGCTGGCCGGCGTCGGATATGTGACCCTTCAGCGGTCCGCTCAGCAGGTCACCGACGAGGAAGTCGGCCACTTCACGTTGTTCCATCTCTCGCTGCGCCACACCCTGTGGTGGCTGGGCAGCCTGGCAGCCCTGGGGAGTTTCGGTCTGCAGGCGGTGGCACTGACCATGGGGTCGGTGGTGTTGGTGCAGTCCCTGCAGGCTACGGCGTTGCTGTTTGCCTTGCCGATCGACGCTCGCCTGGCCCACCACCGGTGCACCGCCAGGGAGTGGATGTGGGCGGTGTTGCTGGCCGGGGCGGTTGCCGTGATCGTCCTGGCGGGTGATCCGACGGCCGGCCACGCCCGTGCTCCGCTGTCGGACTGGGCAGTGGTCGCGATCGTGATCGTTCCGGTGGTACTGCTGTGTGTGGTCGGCGCGCGTGTCTGGCCGGGTCCGGCGGCGGCGGTGTTGCTGGCGCTGGCGTCATCGGCGGCTTTGGCGGTGTTCACCGTGCTGACCAAGGGAGTGGTCGCCGAACTGCCGCACGGGTTCGAGGCGATGGTTCGGACTCCTGAGTTCTATGGCTGGATGTTGGTCCTGCCGACGGGGCTGATGCTGCAACAATCGTCGCTGAGGGCGGGTTCGCTGACGGCATCACTGCCGACGATTACGGTGGCCAGACCGGTGATCGCGTCACTGCTGGGAATCACCGTGCTCGACGAGGTGGTCCACTCGGGTGAAGGGCAGCTGTTCACGCTGGCGGTTGCGGTGGCGGTGGTGGTCGTCGCGACGGTGGCACTGGCCCGCGACGAGGCGGCCATGATGGCCGCACCTGTCGGCGATCTGAACGTGCCAGGCCAGCTTGCGGTCTCGTAAAGGCTTTTGCCGCCCCGATTTTGACGCCATCGGCCACGAGGGCGGTAACAGTTCGGTTGTCGTTGGGCGGGTACGCGTGACGACCTGCCCATGGCCGGTAACGTGGCGCAGAACATCGGCGGATCGGCGGCATGGCCGCCTGGGCCAGACCAGCGGGTGTCAGTGGTGGGGTATGGGCGCGTCGCCTGGCGCTAACGCGCGAGGCAGAGATATCGGGCGCCGTCGATCATGGGGGTTTCACAGCTGCCGCATAGCTGATGACAGGTCGTGCATAGGTCGTTGCGGAAGTATTCGGAGGCGAACTATAAGCAACCAGCACCAAGACGAGCACAAGCAAGTGTGAGCGGCGCCATAGGATTTTCAGTGAACTGCTAGCGAACAACGGGTGTACGTCCAGCTGACCGGGGGAACGCTGGTAGCCGAGCGAAGAGGTGGAGGGTCGGCCATGTCCAAGGTTGAGGTTGCCGCGCTGATCGCATTGTGCGCGGCGCTGGCATCGGCGGTGGGCGACGTTATTCGCCAACGATCCGCCCAGGAGATTACCGACCAGCAGGTCGGTCACCTGAGGTTGTTCGGCCTGTCCCTGCGCGACGGCCGGTGGTGGCTGGGCGGCGCGGCCGCGGTTCTCAACTACAGCCTGCAGGCATTGGCACTGGCCTGGGCGTCGGTGATGCTGGTGACCGCGTTGCAGGTCACCGCGCTGCTGTTCGCCCTGCCTATCTACGCGCGGTTCGCGCATCACCGGATCACCCGCTGGGAGTGGATGTGGGCGGTGGCCTTGGCGGCCGCGTTGGCGGTGGTCATCATCGTCGGAGACCCGGCGGCCGGCCACCAGCGCGCCCCGCTGCACACCTGGGTCATCGTTGGTGTGGTCCTGGGCCCGATTTTGGTGTTGTGCGTGCTTGCGGCCCGGCTATGCCTCGGGCGCCCCCAAGCGGCGGTGTTGCTGGCGGTGGTGTCGGGTGCATCGCTGGCATTGTTCGCCGTACTGACCAAGGGAGTGGTCGAGGTCGCCGAAGACGGACTGGGCGCGGTGCTGCGAGCACCGGAGTTCTACCCCTGGCTCCTGGCGGCATTGGCCGGCATGATTTTCCAGCAGTCCGCTTTTCGCGCTGGTGCGCTGACCGCCTCGCTACCAACGATCACCGTCGCCAAGCCCGTGGTGGCGGCGGTTCTGGGCGTTACCGTGCTGGGCGAGACCTTGGAAGCCAGCGGTCCGGAGGCGATTGTGCTGGTGCTCGCGGTGGCGGCGGTGATCGCGGCGACCGTGGCGCTGGCCCGTGGCGAGGCCGCGACCATGGTTGCTCAGGCCGGGCGCGACAGGATACTGACAGCGCCGCCGACGTCGTCGGCCAAGCGCGATGCCGGCGTCGATCAGATCGCCGATCCCGTCGTGGTGGTCGATGGTCCGGTTTGGGGATCTTCCTCTGTGTAATCCCCGCGATGGGGTTGCCGCGGGCCCGCGTGCCCGCCTGGGTCCACCGCCGGACGGGTTAGTTTGGTGGCGTGCTGGGCGCCATTGCGATCGTTCCGTCCGCGCCGGTGCTCGTTGCCGAGCTCGCCGGGGCGGCGGCTGATGAGGTGGCCGACATCGGTGCGGCGGTGACCGCGGCGGCGGCCATGTTGCCGCCGCGGTGGGTTGCCGTCGGGGTAGGCGCCGCCGACGGGGTCGTGGACCGCGATGCCGTCGGCTCCTTCGCGGGTTTCGGCACTGACGTCCGCGTCCGGCTCTCGCCGCTGTGTGACGACGAGCCGGGACTGCGACTGCCGGCCGAGTTGCCGCTGTGCGCGCTGATGACGGCCTGGATACGGGGCCGGGCACGGCCGGAGGCCACTGCCGAGGTCCGCGTTTATGCCGGCGACCACGATGTCGATACGGCGCTGGCGCGTGGCAGAGACCTGCGGGCCCAGATCGACCGAGTGCCCGATCCGATCGGCGTGCTGGTGGTGGCCGACGGCGTCAACGCCCTGACGTCCCAGGCCCCGGGCGGTTACGACCCCGGCGGCGCCGACGTCCAGCTGGCCCTCGACGACGCGCTGGGAGCCGGCGACGTGGCGGCGCTGCGCACGTTGCCCGCAACGGTCCTCGGGCGGGCGGCATTTCAGGTATTGGCGGGCCTGACCGGATCCGGGCCGCAATCGGCCAAGGAGCTCTACCGCGGGGCGCCCTACGGGGTGGGGTACTTCGTCGGCGTTTGGCTGCCATGAGGCCACTGGCGATCATCGGGCCGACGGGGACCGGCAAATCGCAACTCGCGCTCGATATCGCCGACCGGCTCACCGGCGAGCTGGGCGCGGAAATCGTCAACGCCGACGCTATGCAGCTCTACCGCGGCATGGACATCGGGACAGCGAAGCTGACCGTCGAAGACCGCCGCGGCATCCCGCATCATCAACTCGACGTCCTCGACGTCACCCAAAAGGCCACCGTCGCGCGCTATCAACAGGCCGCCGCAGCCGACATCGCGGACATCCTGGGCAGGGGAGCGCTGCCGATCGTGGTGGGCGGCTCGATGCTCTATGTTCAGTCGTTGCTCGACGACTGGACGTTTCCGGCCACCGATCCCTCGGTGCGCGCGCGATGGGAACAGCGCCTTGCCGAAGTCGGGGTGGGCGAGTTGCACGCCGAGTTGGCTCGTCGTGACCCGGCCGCGGCCGCGGTGATCCTGCCGACCGATAGGCGCCGAACCGTGCGGGCGCTCGAGGTGATCGAACTCACCGGGCGCCCGTTCGCCGCGTCCGCACCGCGCATCCGAGAGTCCCGGTGGGGCACCGTTATCGTCGGATTAGACTGTGCCACAACAATTCTCGATGAAAGATTACAGCGCCGAACCGACGCGATGTTCGAGCAGGGACTGGTTGCCGAAGTTCGCGCGCTGCTCGGTGAGGGCCTGCGGGGCGGCGTCACGGCCGCACGAGCGCTGGGTTATGCCCAGGTGATCGCGGCGCTGGACGCCGGCGGGACCGCTGCCCAGCTGCGCGATGCGCGCGAGCAGACCTACGTGGGCACCCGTCGCTACGTGCGACGGCAGCGGTCCTGGTTCCGCCGCGACCACCGGGTGCACTGGCTGGATGTGAACTCGGCCGACAGCGTGGTCGACCACGCGATCCGCGCCTGGCGGGACGTAGGCTGATCTGGTGATGTTCGCCAAGGGCCACGGCACCGAGAACGACTTTGTGCTGTTGCCCGACGTCAAGGCGCAGCTGTCGCTCGGCGCGGGCCAGATTGCCGCCTTGTGTGACCGCCGCCGGGGACTGGGCGCCGACGGGGTGCTGCGGGTCACCATCGCCGAAGCCGCGGTGGCCGCCGGTGTGCTCGACCGGCTACCTGACGGCGTCGGTGCGGCCGATTGGTACATGGACTACCGCAACGCCGACGGGTCGGTAGCGCAGATGTGCGGCAACGGCGTGCGGGTGTTCGCCCACTACCTGCGCGCCAGCGGTCTGGAGCACCGAGACGAGTTCGTCGTCGGATCGCTGGCCGGCCCCCGGCCGGTCACCGTACACAGCGTCGATGCGAGCAACGCCGACGTCACCGTCGATATGGGCAAGGCCAACCGGATCGGCACGGGGACCGCTGTCGTCGGGGCTCGGCGGTTTCCCGGCCTGGCCGTCGACGTGGGCAATCCGCACCTGGCCTGCCTCGATCCCCGGTTAACCGTTGCGGACCTGGCGGCTTTGGACGTTGCGGCGCCGGTGAGCTTCGACCCGGAGCAGTTCCCCGACGGGGTCAACGTCGAGGTGCTGACGGCTCCGATCGACGGCGTGGTCAGCATGCGGGTCCATGAGCGAGGGGTGGGTGAAACCCGTTCCTGCGGTACCGGGACGGTCGCAGCCGCCGTCGCCGCGCTGGCAGACGACGGGACCGAGACCGGCACGCTCATCGTGCGGGTTCCCGGCGGCGCGGTCACGGTGACCGTCACCGATGCCACCAGCTTCCTGCGTGGGCCGTCGGTGCTGGTGGCCAACGGCGAAGTCAGCGGGGAATGGTGGCACGCCCAGCAGCGTTAATTGAGGTGCACGACACCGATTCAGCGTGCACTATTGCTAATTGCCTATGACACATCCCGAATTTCCCCCTCAAGATCCGTTGGAGCCCAGCACCGGCGAACTTGCCCTCGAGGACAGGTCGGCGCTGCGCCGGGTCGCGGGGTTGTCGACCGAGTTGGCCGACATCTCCGAGGTCGAGTACCGCCGGCTGCGCCTGGAGCGCGTGGTGTTGGTAGGCGTCTGGACCGAGGGCAGCGCCGCCGACACTGAGGCCAGCATGGCGGAATTGGCGGCGCTTGCCGAAACCGCCGGCTCCCAGGTACTGGAAGGGATCATCCAACGCCGCGACCGGCCGGACCCGTCGACCTACATCGGCTCCGGTAAGGCGGCCGAACTCCGCGAGATCGTCGTGGCGACCGGAGCCGATACCGTCATCTGCGACGGAGAGCTCTCTCCAGCCCAGCTGACTGCGCTGGAGAAGGCGGTCAAGGTCAAGGTCATCGACCGCACCGCGCTGATCCTCGACATCTTCGCCCAGCACGCCACGAGCCGGGAGGGCAAGGCTCAGGTGTCGCTGGCCCAGATGGAGTACATGCTGCCGCGGCTGCGGGGCTGGGGCGAGTCGATGTCGCGGCAGGCCGGTGGCCGCGCCGGCGGCAGTGGCGGCGGAGTGGGGCTGCGCGGTCCGGGTGAAACCAAGATCGAGACCGATCGGCGCCGGATCCGCGAGCGGATGGCCAAGCTGCGACGCGAGATCAAGGACATGAAGCAGGCCCGCGACACCCGGCGCAGCCGTCGGGTGCACAGCGACCTGCCCTCGATCGCCATCGTGGGCTACTCCAATGCCGGGAAGTCCAGCCTGCTCAACGCGCTGACCGGGGCCGGGGTGCTGGTGCAGGACGCGCTGTTCGCGACGTTGGAACCGACCACCCGGCGCGCGGAGTTCGATGACGGTTTGGGCCGGCCGGGCCGTTTCCTGCTCACCGACACCGTCGGCTTCGTCCGGCATCTACCCACCCAGCTGGTGGAAGCGTTCCGCTCCACCTTGGAAGAGGTCGTTGACGCGGATCTGCTGGTGCATGTCGTCGACGGCGCTGACGCGAACCCCCTGGCCCAGATCAACGCGGTGCGTCAGGTGATCTCCGAAGTGATCGCCGACCACGGGGCTGACGGCGGGGACGCGCCGCAGGAACTGCTGGTGGTCAACAAGGTTGACGCCGCCAGCGACCTGGCGTTGGCCAAACTGCGTCACGCGCTGCCCGGCGCGGTATTCATCTCGGCCCGCACCGGAGACGGTGTCGAGGCGCTGCGACGCCGGATGGCCGAGCTGGTAGCTCCCACCGACGCCGCCGTGGACGTCGTGATCCCCTACGATCGCGGCGATCTGCTGGCCCGCCTGCACTCCGACGGGCGCGTCCAGCACCAGGAGCACAGCGCTCACGGCACCCGGATCAAGGCGCGGGTTCCGGTGACGTTGGCCGGGCGCCTGCAGGAGTTCGCCGTCCGCTGAAGCACCAGACCGTCGGCGGCTGCCGACCAACCGGCTGGTTGGTATATGTTGGGCAGCAGAGTTCGCTTCGCCGGAGGTTTTCATGGGCAGTGCCATCAAGTATCAGCGCACGCTGTTCGAACCCGAGCACGACTTGTTTCGCGAGTCCTACCGGGCCTTTCTGGACCGCCACGTGGCGCCGTACCACGATGAATGGGAAAAGGCCAAGATCGTTGACCGCGGGGTGTGGCAGGAGGCCGGCAAGCAAGGTTTCCTCGGCATGGCGGTGCCCGAGGAGTACGGCGGCGGCGGTAACCCCGACTTCCGGTACAACACGATCATCACCGAGGAGACCAGCGCCGGACGCTACAGCGGCATCGGCTTCGGGCTGCACAACGACGTCGTGGCGCCGTACCTGCTGGCACTGACCACCGAAGAGCAGAAGCAGCGCTGGTTGCCGAAGTTCTGCAGCGGCGAGTTGATCACGGCGATCGCGATGACCGAGCCGGGAACCGGAAGTGACCTGCAGGGCATCAAGACTCGCGCGGTCAAGCACGGTGATCACTACGTGCTGAACGGCTCGAAGACATTCATCACCAATGGGATCAACTCCGACCTGGTGATCGTGGTCGCCCAGACCGATCCCGAGAAGGGCGCGCAGGGCTTTTCGCTGCTCGTGGTCGAGCGTGGGATGCAGGGGTTCGAACGCGGCCGCCACCTGGACAAGATCGGGCTGGACGCGCAAGACACCGCCGAACTCTCGTTCACCGATGTGAAGGTTCCGGCCGAAAACCTTCTCGGGGAAGAAGGCATGGGATTCATCTATCTGATGCAGAACCTGCCGCAGGAACGCATCTCAATCGCCATCATGGCGGCCGCCGGGATGGAGGCCGTGCTGGAGCAGACGCTGCAATACGTCAGGGAACGCAAGGCTTTCGGCAAGCCGATCGGCAGCTTCCAGAACAACCGGTTCGTGCTGGCCGAGCTGGCCACCGAGGCCACCGTGGTGCGGATCATGGTCGACGAGTTCATCGCCCTGCACCTCGAAGGCAAGCTGACTGTCGAGCAGGCCGCCATGGCCAAGTGGTATTCCACCGAGAAGCAGGTGTACTTGAACGACCGCTGTCTGCAGCTGCACGGCGGTTACGGCTACATGCGCGAATACCCGGTCGCCCGCGCCTTTCTGGATGCGCGGGTGCAGACCATTTACGGCGGCACGACCGAAATCATGAAGGAGATCATCGGCCGCGGTCTGGGTGTCTAGCCGCCCCGGCGGCTCATCCGTGCGCTTCGTGTGCGTCGTGGGCGCTGCGCAACAACGCCGTCAGCTCTTCTTCTTGCTTGGTCGGTGCGCGATACCTTGTTGAGAGCGAGTCGATCTCATCCTCGGCGGCCAGCAGTGCCGCGAATATCTTCTCGCGTTCGGCCGGATCTGCCTCGTAATGCAGGTCAAGATATTCCAGTGCGTGTCGGCGTGCCCGGGCGACGGCGTTTTGCCTGCGGCCGCGGGCGGAGAACAACGACGCCATGGTGGTGATGAACAGGACGGCGACGATCACCGTCAACGACGTCGCCGTCGTGATCTCTACGATCGGCACCGGTTTGCCGGCGTTGATGAAGGGAATGTTGTTGTCGTGCAGCGCTTCCAGCACCAACTTCACGCCGATGAAGCCCAGGATCGCGGCCAGCCCATAGGACAGGTAGATCAGCCGGTCCAGCAGATTGTCGATCAAGAAATACAACTGGCGCAGCCCCAACAGCGAAAAGGCGGTTGCGGCGAACACCAGGTAGACATTCTGGGTCAGTCCGAACAGCGCCGGCACGGAATCGAACGCGAACAGCACGTCACTGCCGCCGATGGCGATCATGACCAGCAGCAGCGGCGTCATCACTCGCTTGCCGTTTTCGACGACGAACAATCGGTCGCCGTTGTAGTCCGGGGATGTCCGCAGGAATCGGTTGGCCAACCGCAGGATCAGGTTGTCATTGCGGGATTCGGGCGGTTCCGGCTTGGCGAGGTTGCCCGCCATGACCAACAGACCCAGGCCAAACGCGTAGAACGTCCAGTTGAAGGTGTCGATGAGTGCGGCCCCCAGCAGGATGAATCCAGTGCGTGCGACGAGCGCGAACGCAATACCGAACAACAGCACCTTCTGCTGGGCGACCCGCGGAACCCCGAAGCTGCTGATGATCACCAGAAACACGAACAGGTTGTCGACGGACAGAGCCTCGTTACTCAGGTAGCTCGCGAAGTACTCGATTCCCATGGCAGCGCTGCCGAACACGGCCACCGCGATACCGAACAGCACGGCGATACCGATGAACATCGCCGACCACAGCGCGGACTCCCGTAGCGTCGGGCCGTGCGTGTGTCGTACGTGGAAGACGTAATCAATCAGCATGAGGGCCGTGATCATGACGATCGTGAGGACCCAGACAACTGCGGAAACACCCATGTCAGCCGGGTATCCTCTCGTGGGGTGAGTCGGGCTGGGCTCTGGGGCACGGTAGCGTACGACCGGTGCGGGCCGAGTCGCGGTTCCTCGCGACACGCACGCGATCCGGCATCATTTCGGAATCAGCTGGGTATCCGTTTTCGGAATATTTACGATTTGACTTCGCATTTGTCGTTCGCTAGAGCAAAGTTATGCGGGCCCGGCGACGATGCGGAACGTAGCTGGGGGACGGCCCACAGGTGGGAAATCCGCCAGCTCGCGGCGCGGGCAGGGCATCGGCTGGGAGGCTTGGTGAACGGGCAGAGAGGTCAATTGAGCAGGCTGGTCGGGCGTGCGGTGCTCAGCTTGGCGGCTACGTTGCTGGCTGTCGGGCTGCTGGCGCCTACTGCGGCAGCGTCTCCGATAGGTGATGCGGAAGCCGCCATGATGGCCGCGTGGGAGAAGGCAGGGGGCGAGACATCGACGCTCGGCGCCCGGAAAGGTGACGTCTATCCCGTCGGGGATGGGTTCGGCCTGGACTTCGACGGCGGCAAGATGTTTTACACCACGGATACGGGTGCCAAATACCTGTACGGCCCGGTCCTGGCAAAATACGAGGCGCTGGGCGGGCCGGCCGACAGCGATTTGGGATTTCCGACCATCAACGAGGTTCCCGGCCTCGCCGGCCCCGACAGTCGGGTGAGCACCTTTTCCGCCAGCGACAACCCGGTGATTTTCTGGACGCCCGACCACGGCGCATTCGTGGTGCGCGGCGCGATGAACGCTGCGTGGGACAAGCTCGGCAGCTCTGGGGGCGTCCTGGGTGCCCCGATAGCCGATGAAGCCTACGACGGCGACGTCGTGTCCCAGAAGTTCACCGGCGGCGAAGTCTCCTGGAACAAGAAAACCAAAGATTTCACCACCAACCCGGCGGTATTGGCTGATCAGCTGAAGGGCTTGCAGGTGGCGCTTGACCCCACCGCCGCCATCAACATGGCCTGGCGCGCCGCCGGCGGCGCCGCCGGCGCCTTGGGTGCCAAGAAGGGCGCGCCCTACCCGATCGGCGGTGACGGTATCGCCCAGGACTTCGTCGGCGGCAAGATCTTTTTCAGTCCGGCCACCGGTGCGAACGCCGTGGAGGGCGCGATCCTGGCCAAATACGAGTCGCTCGGCGGTCCGGTCAGCAGCGACCTTGGCTTCCCCATCGCCAACGAATCCGACGGCGGCATCACGCCGACCAGCCGGATCGCGGCGTTCTCCGCCGCCGACAAGCCGGTGATCTTCTGGACCCCTGATCACGGCGCCTTTGTGGTGCGCGGAGCGATGAAGGCCGCTTGGGACAAGCTCAAAGGTGCCACCGGCAAACTCGGTGCGCCGGTCGCCGACCAGACCGTCGACGGCGACGTGGTGTCGCAGAAGTTCACCGGCGGCAAGGTGTCCTGGAACCGCTCGAGCAACACCTTCACCACCGACCCGGCGAACCTGGCGCCGCTGCTATCCGGGCTGCAGGTGTCCGGGCAGAATCAGCCCAGTACGTCGGCGGCTCCATCGCACGGCAAGAAGTTCACCTGGCACTGGTGGTGGCTGGTGGCCGTGGTCCCCGTCGTGCTGCTGATCGTGATGTTCGTGTTGGTTGTGTTGGGCGTGCGCCGGCGGCGCACCGGCCAACCCGCCGCCTACGAGGGCTACGAGCACGAGCAGGATCGCGATGTGGAGGCCGGCTATGACGCCGCCGGTGGGCGCTGGCCGCATGACGACATCGATTTCGGCTCCGAAGACTTCCCGGCCGACGACCAGCACCTGCAGGAACATCGCGGTCCGGATGCCGGGGCGGCGTCGCGGGTCAGCTGGCCACGGGGCGCCGCGACCGGCGCTGGTGTCGACGAATATGCCTCTAGCAGTGGCGAATACGGCGGCGATGCACTGCGCGCGTCGGATATGGGCTTCGAGTTTGACGAAGAAAATCCCGACGCGGTGGATACCACGCCGACGCCCATCGTGACCCGCGCCGATCTCGCGGAGGCGGCGGTTCCCGAGCCCGATGTTCCAGAAACCGTGACCGGGCAACCTGTGGTACCAGAAACATATGCGCCGGAAGCGGCGGTTCCAGAGGCAGCGGCTCCCGAGGTAGGTGTGCCGGAGACCGCGGTTGCCGATGCCGCCTTCCCGGATGCTTTCGCCCCGCGCGCCGCCTTCGCCGATGCCGAGCCAGGCTACGCGGAGGTCGCTCCGGAGGCGTTCCCGGAAGTCTTCCCGGACGTTTCGGGTCCTCAGGGGAGGACGGGGCGCCACGCTGCCGCAGAGCCCCAGGACGAGCCGCAAGCGCCGGAATCGGCTCTGACGCCGACGGTTGCCTCCGGGCCGGGCCCGGCTGTGCGACCGACTATCCACATGCCGCTGGACCACGACCCATACCAGGCGCCAGCGGGGTATCCGATCAAAGCCAGTGCTCGGTTCGGCTTGTATTACACCCCCAGCAGTGCGCTCTATTACGACACGCTCGCCGAGATCTGGTTCGCCAGCGAGGAAGCCGCCCAAGCCAACGGTTTCATCAAGGCGGACTAGAAGTCCGGCTCCCGGCGATGTCTGCCGGGTGGCGGCCGGGTCCTATATCTTGCGGATCACCGTGACGACCTTGCCCAGCACCGTTGCGTCGTTGCCTGGTATCGGGTCGAAGGCCGGATTGTGGGGCATCAGCCACACCTGACCGCCTGCTCGTCTGAAGGTCTTGACGGTTGCCTCGCCGTCGATCATGGCCGCGACGATGTCGCCGTTGTCGGCGACGTTCTGCTGTCGCACGACCACCCAGTCGCCGTCGCAGATCGCGGCTTCGACCATCGAGTCGCCGACGACCTTGAGCAGGAACAGCGTCCCCTCGCCGACGAGCTCGCGCGGCAGCGGGAACACGTCTTCGACCGCTTCCTCAGCAAGTATCGGGCCGCCGGCGGCGATGCGGCCGAGAACCGGGACAAAGGTGGGCTCGGGCAGCGCGTCCGAGCCGGCTACCTCGGTGACCGCCGCTGGTGTCACGACGTCTTCGGCGCCGCGGACGTCGACCGCACGCGGCCGGTTCGGGTCACGCCGCAGATAGCCCTTGCGCTCCAGAACGCGCAGTTGGTGGGCTACCGACGAAGTCGACGTGAGACCAACGGCGTCGCCGATCTCGCGGATGCTGGGGGGATATCCGCGGTTGGTGACCGAGGTGCGGATGACGTTCAAGATGGTGCGCTGCCGCTCGGTGAGTGTGGGGTCCACGGAACCGACTGCGGGGGCGTTGCTGTCGCTCATGGCACTGAATGTAACCCGACGGCGCCCGAGAATCAAACATGTGTTCGACCGGTGTGTCGGAGCGGGCTTGACGGTGATGCCGGTTCAATCCCAGCCCAGCCGGAGCTGGGCTGACCCGCTGAGGTGCTGAATTACAAACGCGTCACTATTCGCGCGATCGGGTATCCGTGCCCCATGGCAGTGATGGCGACCGACCGGCCTTGTCGGTGGCACGGGCTAGCGTTTCGTTTGCACGACACGCTTCGATCAGATGTTCGGCAATCGAACACACAATCGACTAAGGTGTCGAACACATGAGCGACGAATTTTCGGGCGGAGGAACGAACATGACACTCATGCAGGCATTCCCGGCGCGTACCCGTGGCGTGCCACTGCCGGGAAACAGGCCGGTCTACAGGCCTCTTCGCGAGCCCCTTGGGGCCCGGGGCGGGACGGCGCCGCGGCGGCGGCCGGGGCCGTGCCGGCCGGGCGGCGCGGCGCTGCGCTACCCGCGCACTGGCGTGGCGATCTCGACGGCTCCGCATCGCAGGCGTCCTGCCTCGGTGGCGACCACGGTGGGTCTGGCGGTGCTTGCCGGGATGATCACGCTGTGGCTGGGCCTGATGGCGCATTTCGGGGAGCTGGTCAACGGCAATTCCGCGGATTCGTCTGGCATGCCGGACCGGCTTGCCGTGGTGCGAGTTGCGGCCGGCGAGTCGTTGCAGGACGTGGCGGCCCGGGTCGCGCCCGATACGCCGGTGCGTCAGGTTGTCGAACGGATCCGAGAACTCAACGACCTGGATTCGTCGATGCCTGTCGCCGGGCAGACGTTGATCGCGCCGGTCGGCTGACGACATCATGCAGGATGGCAGCGAAAGCCACTGCGCGCCAAAGTTTCCGAGAGGCCGCGAAATCGAACGTGCGTGGATGGCAACGGCGTTGGCAGTGCGTGGGAGTGCGCAGGTAGTCTCGGAGTGGTCTGAAACACCGGGATGCCATGACGGCGAAGGAGCGGCCATGCACTGTCCGTTCTGCCGGCATCCCGACTCGCGGGTGATCGACTCACGGGAAACCGATGAGGGCCAGGCGATCCGGCGGCGCCGGTCGTGCCCGGAATGCGGGCGACGTTTCACCACCGTGGAGACCGCGGTTCTGGCTGTGGTAAAGCGCAGCGGGGTCTCCGAACCGTTCAGCCGGGAAAAGGTCATCAGCGGGGTGCGCCGGGCGTGTCAGGGCCGCCACGTCGACGATGACGCGCTGAACCTGCTCGCCCAGCAGGTGGAAGACACCGTGCGGGCCGCGGGTTCGCCCGAGGTGCCTAGTCACGACGTCGGCCTGGCCATCCTGGGGCCGCTGCGCGAACTCGACGAGGTTGCCTATCTGCGTTTCGCGTCGGTGTACCGATCCTTTTCGTCGGCCGAGGATTTCGAACGGGAGATCGAGGCACTGCGCGCGCACCGCAAGCTATCGACCTCACGCTGATTCGGGCGCGACGCCGATAGGATCCCTGTCATGCCTGCGGAGTTGCACCCCGATCTTGGGCCCTTGGAGCCATTGCTGGGCACATGGGTGGGCCGGGGCGCCGGGGAATATCCCACGATCGAGCCGTTCGACTATTTCGAAGAGATCGAGTTCTCACACGTCGGCAAGCCGTTTCTCATTTACGGGCATAAGACCCGTGCGGCGGACGACGGCAGGCCATTGCATGCCGAGACCGGTTACCTGCGTGTTCCCCAACCGGGCCACGCCGAGTTGGTCTTGGCGCACCCCAGCGGCATCGCCGAAATCGAGTTAGGCACGTATTCGGTGGGCGACGACGCCGTGCACCTGGAGTTGGCCACCACAACCATCGGATTGACTCCCACCGCAAAAGAGGTTACGGCGATCACCCGTTCGTTCAGCGTCGCCGGCGACGAACTCTCGCACTCGTTGCGGATGGCCGCGGTCGGGCAACCCTTACAGCATCACGTCGCCGCCTTGTTGCACCGTCAGCGCTGACGTCAAACCAGTTGCATCACACCGTCATCGGCGACCAATCCGGCAACCGTGACCCAGCCCTCGGCGCTCCAGGTCGTCGTGAGCACCGATCCCTTGCCCTGCGTGATGGTCAGGTCGCGGCTGAGGTAGTCGGTGATCCGCATGGCCGCCGAACCGGTCGCTTCGTCTTCTTCGACCCCCAGGTTGGCCGCAAACATCCGAGCCCGTAGGGCGCCGGCAGGCTCGTCGGTCCAGGTCCACAGGTAATGCGAGGTGTCGTCGGAGAAGTCGTCGGGGTCGGCGGCCGCCAGGGCATCGAGTGAGTCGAGATGATGGATGGCCAGTTCGGGCGCCCATTCGGCCCGTGCGCTGATGGCGGTCAGATCGTTGTCATAGCTGACCTGTACCAGACCGGCGGGCACGTGCAGTGTCTTGATCGGCATTCCCCGCTCACGCAGCCACCACGACACACCCACGATCGGATGTCCGGCGAACGGCAGGCTGGTGCGGGGAGTGTGGATGGTGGCATGGGCGGTGTGCGAGCCGGCGGCCGGAAGGTCGACGAAAATGGTCTCGCTGTAGCCCAATTGGTTTGCCAGCTGCTGCCGGTCGCGGGATTGGACCCGGCTCGCATCGACTATGCCGAGCGGATTGCCGAAGTTCCCCTCGGAGTCGGTGAACACTCGCAACACCGTTACCTCGATGCCCATGGCCCGACTGTACGACGCCGCGAGATTCGATGACGGCCGGGTTGATCAGGTGGCGCTGCGTTCGTCGGAACCCATCGCACTGAGCACGGCGATGCGGGTATCGGCCGGGCCGGAAACAGTTCCTTCACCACCGCCGCTACGAAGCAATTCCCGAAGCGCCGCCTGATCGTATTCGGCAGGTTCGGTGCTGTCGATGAAGCGTTGCACGGTGTCGATGAAGCGGGCGGGATCGTCATGGAACGGGAAATGCCCGGAGCCCTCGAAGATTTCCAGGTGCGAGCCGGGCATCGCGGCGTGTGCCAGCCGGGCGTGGCGGACGGGGACCACGACGTCGCGGCTGCCCCAGATGATCTGCACCGGGATGGCTTGGGTCAAATAGCATCGGTCCAGCATGGTAACGATCTGGCCGCGCCAGTCCACCACGGCGCGCAGGGTGCGCGTAAACGCCGACGACGCCGTCGGCTCGGGCAGGTCGTCCAGGATTCGCAGCACATTGGGCAGGTCGCGGCCAATGGCGGTCGAGCCGATCGCCAGCCCCAGCACCCGCCCGACCACCTGAACCGTCGGACGCACCATCGGCAACCGCAGCAATGCCAGTGCTTCGGCGCCCATCGGCAGTGAGGCCAACCGGAACACGACGTTGACGTCCTTGGTGACGCCACCGGCGCCGACCAGGATCAGCCGGTCGACCAGCTGGGGAAACTGGTAGGCGAATTGCATCGCCACGCCGCCGCCGAGGGAATGACCGATGACGGTCACCCGCTCGATGTCGAGCACGCTGAGCAGGTCGCGCATGCCGTTGGCGTAGGCGGCCACCGAGTAGTCGGCGCGCGGCTTATCGGACTTTCCATGACCCAACAGGTCGGGAGCAATCACGGTGAACCGCTGCGCAAGCTTTGCGTGGATGCCGGTCCAGGTCGTCGAATTGTCCCCGATGCCGTGGACCAGCAGGATCGCTGGCCCCGACCCGGCGATCCGGAACGCGCGCTTGTAGCCGTGAATAGTGCGGAACTGCAGCGAAGGCGCAGTAATTTCGCGCACTGGGCGAAGATTGCGCTTCCGCTCGGTCATTCGCCAACCTCGTTGTCGGGCCGCCTACGGCTTTCTCGGGGGCGGTGTTGGAGGCATCAAGCCTGGTCGTCGTCGTCGCGCTTCTTCTCTGCCTGCTGGGCCAGGAATCGCTCGAACTCCGCACCCAACTCGTCGCCGCTGGGCAGATCCTCGTCACGTGTGAGTAACGATCTGTTTTCCTGAGCGTCGATGAAGGCATCGTACTGGCGCTCGAGAGCGGCCACCACTTGGGCTACTTCCGCGCTGGCTTGGACTTGTTCGTCGATCTTGGCCCGGATCTCCGCCGCGGCTTCTGCCAGCGCCGCCAATGGCAGTTCCAACGATCCCGTCTTGGCAACTTGCTCGAGCAAGGACTGCGCGGCCGCGGGGTAGTCGGTCTGCGTCAAGTAGTGCGGGACGTGCACGGTGAACCCGACGACCTCATGACCGTGCTGCGCCATTCGGTATTCCAGCAGGTTGGACGCGCTTGCCGGGACTTGGATTTCGGAGATCCACGGCTGGAAGTCGGCGATCAGTTCCGGATTGTTGGAATGGGCGGTCATCGTGATCGGGCGGGTATGGGGTACGGCCATGGGAACGGTGCCCAGGCCGATGGTCTGCCGGACCCCCAGGCGTTCGGCCAGCAGTCGCACGGCGGTGATGAATCGCTCCCATTTCAGGTCCGGCTCCAAACCGGCCAGCAGCAGAAATGGGGTGCCGACGCTGTCGCGCAGTGCGTACAGGCTGAGCTCGGGGTCGTCGTAGCTGGTGAAGTGGTCGGTCTTGAAGGTCATCAGCGGCCGCCGGGAGCGATAGTCCAGTAATTCGTCGATCGCAAACGACGCGACCAGCTCGGTGTCCAGTGACCCCTTCAGGTGGGCAGCGGCCAGCCGAATTGCGTGGCCCGCGTCGGAGAAACCCTCCAAGGCGTGCACCAACACCGGACCACGGCCATCCGACGTCGACAATTGCGGCGCCGGGAACTCGAGGTCGTACATGCCAGGTTGTCCGGGTTGGTAGTCCTGCGCGTCATCCCGGTCTTGATCGTGCGTCATGGGTGTTGCCTCCTCTCGGGGGTTCAACCGGGGCGCCCTGATCAGTGTGTCTCAAATCAACGGGCCCCAATCAACGAACATCTCACTTATGCGCACATCTTCATAACGCGAAAAGCTGCACGCCATATTCACAGCGAACCGCGACGGGCGACCCTGGACGCCCAGGCAAACAACCAAACCGGCGCCGGTCGTCCGACGAGCATCGCCCTGCGCTGCCGGCCGAGGCCGAGTCGGCGCCCGGGTGATGTTACGGCGATCCTAGGCCGACCGATTCCGACGATACGGCCTCGTGACGTATTAGCGGCGGAACTGATTGAGCGCCCGCACCTTGTTCATCACGTCGAGCGCGGCCACCTTGTAGGCCTCGGAGAATGTCGGATAGTTGAAAACCGCGTCGACCAGGTACTCGACGGTTCCTCCGCATCCCATGACGGCCTGTCCGATATGCACCATCTCGGTGGCGCTGGTGCCGAAGATGTGCACGCCGAGCAGCTTGAGATCGTCGGTGGACACCAGCAGTTTGAGCATGCCGTAGGAGTCGCCGGCGATCTGGCCGCGGGCCAGTTCCCGGTAGCGCGCCACGCCCACCTCGTAAGGAATGGACTCCTTGGTCAGTTCCACCTCGGTGGAGCCGACGTAGGAGATCTCGGGGATCGAATAGATGCCGATCGGCTGCAGGTCGGTGATGCCGTCGGTCGGCTCCCCGAACGCGTGGTAGGCAGCCAGCCGGCCCTGCTCCATCGAGGTCGCGGCCAAGGCCGGGAAGCCGATGACGTCGCCGACGGCGTAGATATGGTCCACCTTGGTCTTGAACTGTTCGTCCACCCATATTCGTCCGCGGCGTTCGACCTCCAGGCCGGCATTGGACAGGTCGAGGTGGTCGGTCTGGCCCTGGCGTCCGGCGGAGTACATCACCGTCTCGGCGGGAATCTGTTTGCCGCTGGCCAGGGTGGTGACGGTGCCCGCCGAGCCGACGTCCACCGCGGTGACCTCTTCACCGAACCGGAATGTCACCGCCAGGTCGCGCAGGTGGAATTTGAGCGCCTCGACAACCTCGGGATCGCAGAAGTCGAGCATGTCTTCCCGTTTCTCGACGACGGTCACCTTGGTGCCCAGCGCGGCGAACATCGAGGCATACTCGATACCGATCACCCCGGCACCGACCACGACCATCGAGGCCGGTAGCGACTTGAGGTCCAGGATCCCGTCGGAGTCCAGGACCCGTTCTTCGTCGAATTCGACGCCGGACGGCCGGGCTGGCCTGGTTCCGGTGGCGATGACGATGTAATCGCCTGTGACAGTGGTCTTTTCGCGACGCGTCTGGTCTTCGACCATGATGGTGTGCGGATCGATGAACCGGCCGTGCCCCACCAGCAGGTCGACCCGGTTGCGCATCAACTGATTGCGTACCACGTCGACTTCCTTGCCGATCACATGCTGGGTCCGGGCCAGCAGATCGGCCGGGGTGATCCGGTCCTTCACGCGGTAGCTGGCCCCGTAGAGTTCGCGCTGATTCATGCCGGTGAGGTAGAGCACCGCCTCGCGCAACGTCTTCGATGGGATGGTGCCGGTGTTGACGCAGACGCCGCCCAGCATTCGGCCACGTTCGACGATCGCAACGGATTTGCCCAACTTGGCGGAGGCAATGGCCGCCTTCTGGCCGCCAGGCCCAGAGCCGAGAACCACCATGTCGTACTCGCGCATCGACCCCATGAGATAGACAGTAGAACGCACAGTGGCGACTTCGTCCACAGGATCGCGGCCCAGATGCCCGTCGTGCGCACCGGCTGACGGTGCCGGTCGTCAGCGTTGACGCCTATGACGAAGCATCGACCTGACTTTGAACTGAATCGCCCCGGCGCACTGATCGCGGCGCTGCCGGCCATCCTCGGCTTCGTGCCGGAAAAATCGCTGGTCCTGGTCTCGGTGGCCGAGGGTGAACTGGGATCGGTGATGCGCGTTGACCTGTCGGAAGACCTTGGCCACCAGGTCGAGCAACTCGCGGAGGTCGCCGCCGCGGCTGACCCCGAGGCCGCGATCGCCGTGATCGTCGACGCGGACGGAGCGCAGTGTCCGGGATGCAGCGACGAGTACCGGCGGGCGTGCGATGCGCTGACCGAGGCGCTGGCGCAGCGTGACATCGTGCTCTGGGCGGCCCACATGGTCGACCGCATCGCGGTTGGCGGACGCTGGCATTGCGTCGACGGCTGCGGTTCGGGGGGCGTCATCGACGACCCGGCGGCGTCGCCGCTGGCGGTGGCGGCGGTGCTCGACGGTCGGCGGCTGTACCCGCGGCGTGCCGACCTCGAGGCCGTGGTCGCGGTGGACGACCGGGTGCGCACCGACACACTGGCCGCCACCGTGAGGCAAGAGGCCGCCGAGCGTGAGATCGCCGAGCACGCCGACCCGTTGGGCTGCAGCCGTCGCGACGTGGAGAAGGCGATGGCCGCTGCCGCGCGGGTGGCCGACGGGCAACCGCTATCGGACGTGGAGCTGGCCCAGTTGGGCTGTGCGCTGACCGACGTGCGGGTGCGCGACACGCTCTATGCCCTGGCGGTCGGTGAGAACTCCGGCCCGGCCGAGTCGTTGTGGGCAGTACTGGCCCGCGCGCTACCCGAGCCGTGGCGGGTGGAGGCGCTGGTGTTGCTCGCGTTCAGTGCCTACGCCCGCGGAGACGGTCCACTGGCCGGGGTGTCCCTGGAGGCCGCGCTGCGCTGCTCGCCAGGGCATCGGATGGCCGGCATGCTCGACACGGCGTTACAGTCGGGGCTTCGGCCGGAGCATATCCGGGAACTCGCGACCACCGGCTATCGGCTGGCTCGGCAACTCGGCGTGCGGCTACCGCCGCGACGGGCGTTCGGCCCATCCGGCCAATCCGGCCGATGTGCGGGGTAATCAGACCTTCTCGACCTTGACGGCGTGCGCCATCGCGTGGGGCAGGGTGACGTTCTCGTGCCCCGGGATGACGATGGTCACTCCGCCTCCCGGACTGGTTTCGACCGTCACGCGGGCGTTCGGCACGACGCCGGCGTCCTTGAGCCGCGTGATCAAGTCGATGTCGCCTTGAACATGCTCGGTGAGCTGGCGAACGACCACTGCCACCGGCGGACCGGCCGGCAACTCGGTCAGCCGCACCAGGTTGGCGTCTTCGGCGCCGAATTCCGGGCCCACGCCCAGGTCCAGCAAGCCCGGAATCGGATTGCCGAACGGAGACGTCGTCGGGTTGTTCAGCACCTTGACCAGCCGACGTTCGACATCCTCACTCATCACGTGCTCCCACCGGCATGCCTCGGCGTGTACCTCTTCCCACGGCAACCCGATGACGTCGACGAGGAGTCGTTCGGCGAGGCGGTGCTTACGCATCACGGCGATCGCCAGCGCCCGGCCCTTGTCGGTGAGTTCGAGGTGGCGATCCCCGGCCACCCGAAGCAATCCGTCCCGCTCCATCCGGGAAACGGTTTGGCTGACAGTGGGCCCGCTCTGCTCCAGGCGCTCGGCTATCCGGGCGCGCAGCGGCGTTACGCCCTCTTCCTCGAGGTCGTAGATCGTCCGCAAGTACATCTCGGTGGTATCGACCAAGTCGTTCATTCAGCATCCTCCGTCGCCGCCGAGTCTACTTGGCCAGCTGTGCATGTGGTTGGCCCAAAACGCCCCCGACAGCAGTGTGCCCCCCGCTCACCGCGGCGGGCACACTGTCTTGTACCTAGATTCTAAGCGCCGTTCTCTGGCGCTTTTCTTAGTGCCTTCCGCTGGGCGTCCGGCCGGTTCTCAACTGGCGTATGACCGCAGCCGATCGGCACGTTCGCCATGGCGCAACTTGCACATCACATCCCGCTCGATCTGGCGCACACGCTCGCGCGACAGACCGAACAGCTTGCCGATTTGATCCAGCGTGCGGGGCTGACCGTCGTCCAGGCCGAAGCGCAGCCGGATCACCTGGTGCTCACGCTCGTCGAGAGTGGCAAGCACACTGCGGATATCGGTGTGCAGTAGTTCAGCGATGACGGCGTTCTCCGCGGACATGGCTTCCGCGTCCTCGATGAAGTCACCCAGCGGCGCCTCTTCCTCAGAGCCGACCGGCATGTCCAGGCTCACCGGGTCCCGGCTGTGTTCGAGCAGGTCGTTGATCTTGTCAACCGGAATGCCGGACTCTTCGGCGAGTTCCTCGTCGGTGGCTTCCCGGCCCAGGTTCTGGTGCATCTCCCGCTTGATCCGCGCCAGCTTGTTGACCTGCTCGACCAGGTGAACGGGCAGACGAATGGTACGGCTCTGGTCGGCCATGCCACGGGTGATGGCTTGGCGGATCCACCAGGTGGCATACGTCGAGAACTTGAATCCCTTTGTGTAGTCGAATTTCTCCATCGCGCGGATCAGGCCCAGGTTGCCCTCCTGGATGAGATCGAGCAGCGGCATTCCGCGGCCCGTGTAGCGCTTGGCCAGTGACACCACCAGCCGAAGGTTGGCCTCGAGGAGGTGACGGCGCGCTGCCTGGCCGTCGCGTACCACGGCCGCCAATTCGCGTTTGCGGTTCTCGCCCAACCGCTTTCGGGTTTCGAGCAGATACTCGGCATACAGCCCGGCTTCGATGCGCTTGGCCAGCTCAACTTCATCGGCGGCGTTGAGCAACGCCGTCTTACCGATGCCGTTCAGATATACGCGCACCAAGTCCGCTGCGGGGCTTTGAGCATCCAGATCGCTGTCAGCCCGGCTTGTGGTGGCATGTGCCATAGCGCCCTCCCGATCGGCTTGTCCTGTCACGGGGTTTAACGACAGGCTCGACCACAGAGTTCCCGCCGCGCTGTCATCTCACACACCGTGACGTGCAGAAATGTGCCAGCGACCTGAGAATGTCCTGAGAAGTGTGCCGCGGCAGCCGGTTTAACCGGGATTGGACCAGCCGTCGAAGTCCGGGGGGTCCGATCGGGACGCAGGGTCTTGCCGAGGCTCCAGCGCCGGACGCTTGGCCGTCGGAAACAGCGGAGTGCGTCGTCGGGCGTCGTCGAACCGACGGGGTTCATCGGCGCCGCGGGGCGGTCTGTCGTTGGCGATGAGCACGGCCATCCAGGGCAACGGAATCGAGACGGCGACGATCAGCAATGAGACAAGACCATTGTGCCAGGCCCCGTAGGCGACGGCCGCCAGGATGAGGGCCGGAATGCGGAACGCCATCAAGGTCAGATACTTGCGTACCCGCGCTCGGTGCTGTTCCTCGTAGGACGGTGCGGCGGCGGTGATCAGTACCGGGCGGCCCCGCTCATCGAAGTCGTCGAAACTCAGCTCGAAGCCGCGCTTCATTTCTCTACTCTCCCACATCCAGTCGATTCCGGCAGGAGCGAGTCAGGGGGCACAATGTCTGGTATGCAGACGCAGACGATCGAACGCACCGACACCGAGGAACGCGTCGACGACGGGACCGGCAGCGACATCCCGAAGTACTTCCACTACGTCAAGAAGGACAAGATCGCCGAGAGCGCGGTGCTGGGAAGCCATGTGGTGGCGTTATGCGGTGAGGTATTTCCCGTGACCCGGGTACCCAAGCCGGGTTCACCGGTGTGCCCGGACTGCAAGCAGATCTACGACAAGCTCAAGAAGGGCTGATCGGCACCACGCGAGACCGTCGCGGGGTGTTTGCGCGCAGCAAGCCTGGTCACGAAATGGTATCCCACTCCTCAGCGGGGTTATCTGGGGCGCACAGCGCGACGATCACATGAGTCCCAGGATTCGCCACGCCGCCGTCAACGTTGAGGCAGGGTGTATCGAAAAGGTTGCCGGTGACCTGGCCATTGGGCTGGATGATCCAAGGTTGGTCGTTCATATAGCAGCGGTTGACGGATACCCACTGGCTAAACAGCATGTCCCCTAGGCATGCCCCGGGGAAGGCGACGCTTTCGATCCGCAAGAGTGGGGCAACATGCCAGCGCTGGGTCGGCGATCCATCGCAGGGGTTGATCACCGTTGGTGTGTAGACGTTCCCACTGGGGGTGTCCAGACAGAAGTTGCCCAGCCGGCTCCTCAACTGGAATGTGTCGTCGTCGGCACTTGCCACACCGGCGCTTAGCAGCGCGACGCCGAACGCTGCCGCAGACGCGGCAACGCCCCGGCGCACACCGCTTATCATCTGTAATTTATTCATTGCGGCTGCAACCCCTTGTCTCGCGCTACTTCAGGCGCCATAGGCGCAGTTATCTACCGTAGCCATCCTTGGTCGCTCGAACCTCGACAATCGTCTTGAGCTTTCAGGTTGCTTTGGTATTAGACTAGCCCGCTCGACGGTTTCTACGATGTGAATACTGATGGTGTGCAAGGCTTTTCGTAAGTTGATCGCTGTCCAATCAACTTTCCCGGTGGACATGGGTTCCACCGGCTGTAGGACATGGCATTCATTCTTCGGTGTCCGCCAATGCGCGGACAATTGTGTTTTTCGATTGTCTTGCTATGTGGCGCCCACAATGCCATGGAATTCATCGCTTGACCTGGGCCCCTGTCGATTGGCCCCGCCCAGTCAGACGCCTAGTCGGCCGTTCCCGTGATGGCGGCAGTGCGGGTCCTCAGCCAGTTGCGCAGCCGATGTGCGTGTGTGACCGGCGCCGGCCATTCCTCTTGGATCGCGGCGTTGAGTTCGGCTCCGATCATGACCGCAAAACCACCGAAGAACGCGAACAACAGAAACGCGATGGGCGTGGACAGCGCGCCGTAGGTATAGCCCGTACTGGTGATCCACCTCAGATAGAACCGTAAACCCAGCGTCGCGATCAGGAACACCGTGGTGGCCAGCACCGCGCCGATGACCAGTCGATGTGTCGGCAGCGGTACCGGCAGAGCGACGCGGTAAAGGATGATCACCCCCAACGTAAGGCTCCCGATCAGAGCCGGGTAGTAGCCGTAATGCAGGACATTGGCCAAGCTGGCCGGAATGTGGTCGCTCACCTTACGCGGGCCCACCACCGCGACCGGCGCCGCGGCCACCAGGAACACCAGCATCACCACGTACAGGAACAGCGCGAAGAACCGCTGCCGTACCGGATGGCGCAGCGGAGTCTGGTCATGAGCCTCCACCACGGCGTCGACGTAGGAAGAGATGGCCGACGATCCTGCCCACAATGAGATCAAGAAACCCAGCGACACCACCTCGCCGCGTGCGTTGGCGGTGATGTCGCGGATGGTCGGCTCGATGATCTCGTTGACGACACTGGCTGAGAAGAAGCTGTGGGCGGTGGAAAGGATCGTTTTTTCGATGGCGGGCAAGGTGTCCTCACCGAATAGCGGAGCCACGTAGGCCAGGCTGCCCAGCATTCCCAACAGCAAGGGGGGAAGGGACAGCGCCGACCAGAAACCTGCTTGCGCTGACTCGGAGAAGATCGAGTCGTCCCAACTCTTGGAGAGCGTCCGAAGGCTGATTCGCCAGATGTGGTGTCGGGACGGCTTTGGCGTTTGGTCGCTCATCCGGTCCAGCATTACCGAAGATCGGTCACACGTGGCACATTGGACCCGACTTTAGGCGAGCGAGTTTCGGCGAACTAGTTTCCACTGACCTCCAGCACGGCCGACAGCTCGATCAATTTCGCTTCGTGCTCGTTGGCGTGGTGCTGGCAGAAGAGAAGTTCGGAACCGGACGGCAGCTTGGCGCGCACCCGCGCTGCTGCGCCACAGCGGTCGCAGCGGTCGGCTCTAGTCAGCTCGGGACTGGTCAACGTCGCGTTCATGGCTTCTCCATATCTCGGTAAGTTCACTGTCTCAGACGTTCCCCGTTTTCGCCTTGTTCCCCGGGTGGTATCAGGTGTGTCCTTTCTCACGGATTTGGCGACAATGAGTCGGGCAAGCTGGCTAGTATGTCGTCCACTCCGGCGGTCTTGGTGCACATGTGTGCCGCCTCAGAATGGTCGTCCGCCCGCCGCCGCGGTGGCTTCCGTCCCGGATCAGCGACCGGGTTCATCCATCTGTCGACGCCTGAGCAGATACATCTGCCGGCCAATCGTCTATTCCACGGCCGTCGTGACATGGTCCTGCTGTACATCGACCCGGCGGCGCTCGATTCGCCCGTGCGTTGGGAGCCTGGAACGGTCGCCGATCCGGACTGGATGCTGTTCCCGCACCTGTACGGCGAGCTTCCGGCACGCGCGGTGATCAGCGTCGCCGCCTACCCCCCGGCTGCAGACGGCACCTTCCCGCCGGTTTCGGGCCCTCAGGCACCCACGTAGGCGTCGGCTTCGATCTCAACCAGCAGGCCGGGTGCGATCAGCGCCGAAACCTCGACCATGGTCGCCGCGGGTCGGATTCCGCCGAAAACCTCGGCGTGGACATCGCCGACCTCCCGCCAGCGGGAAATATCGGTGACGTATATCCGGGTGCGGACCACGTCGGCGAGCCTTGCGCCAGCCTGTCCGAGTGCGGCCTCGATGCGGCGTAGGGCGTCTCTGGTCTGCGCGGCGATATCGCTGCCGCTGCCGGTGGTGCCGGCCACTGCCACATGCCGGCCAACGCGCACCGCGCGCGAATAGCCAACGACCGATTCGAAGTCGGATCCGGAGGAGATACACCTGCGGGTTGCTGACATGCCGTGACAGTACGACGGTGGCGGGCGATGCGCCGCCGTTGGGTGCGGGCATCTGGTGTTCCGGCCGTCGGGAAGCATGCCGTGTCGAGGCATGTGTCTAAGGCAGCCCGGGTTGTCGCGACTTTGCCCGGACCCAACCGGTTTCGTCGCATGAAATGTCGGAGATCCTCGATTGACGGCTCGATTCGAGACGAGGATTTCTCATGGATCAGAACACGAACCCGTCGCCCAAACCCTACGACGCCAGGAAGGCGACCGACGAGCAACGCGACCTGCAGGAAAAGCTGCAGCACCAAGGCGACGACCCGGACGCGCCCGGTCTGCAGCAGACTCGGGATCAACTTGCCGACGAGACATAGGTGGAAACCGCACGGTCCCACCACGTCGGCGGGCTCGCTCAATCCAGGTAGTCGCGCAGGACTTGCGAGCGGCTGGGGTGGCGCAATTTCGACATGGTCTTGGACTCGATCTGCCGGATGCGTTCCCGGGTCACGCCGTATACCTGGCCGATCTCGTCGAGGGTGCGCGGCTGGCCGTCGGTGAGGCCGAAGCGCAGCCGTACCACGCCGGCTTCGCGCTCGGACAGCGTGTCCAGGACCGACTGCAGCTGGTCTTGCAGCAGCGTGAACGACACCGCGTCCACGGCCACCACCGCTTCGCTGTCCTCGATGAAGTCGCCCAGCTGGCTGTCGCCCTCGTCGCCGATGGTCTGGTCCAACGAGATCGGCTCCCGAGCGTATTGCTGGATCTCGAGCACCTTCTCCGGGGTGATGTCCATCTCCTTGGCGAGCTCCTCGGGGGTGGGCTCGCGGCCCAGGTCCTGCAGGAGCTCCCGCTGGATTCGGCCGAGCTTGTTGATCACCTCGACCATGTGCACCGGAATACGGATGGTCCGGGCCTGGTCGGCCATGGCGCGGGTGATGGCTTGGCGGATCCACCAGGTCGCGTAGGTGGAGAACTTGTAACCCTTGGTGTAGTCGAACTTCTCCACCGCCCGGATCAAGCCCAGGTTGCCCTCCTGGATCAAGTCCAGGAACGCCATCCCGCGCCCGGTGTAGCGCTTGGCCAGTGAAACCACCAGCCGCAGGTTGGCCTCCAGCAGATGGTTCTTCGCGCGATCGCCGTCGCGGCAAATCCACATCATGTCGCGACGTTGCGCGGCGGGTAGCTTCTCGCCGCGCTCTGCCATCTCCGCCATCAGCTGCGTGGCGTAGAGGCCGGCCTCGATCCGTTTGGCCAGCTCGACCTCTTCCTCGGCGTTGAGCAGCGCCACCTTGCCGATTTGCTTGAGGTAGGCGCGAACGGAGTCCGCGGAGGCGGTGAGTTCGGCGTCTTTGCGTGCCTGGCGCAACGCTTCTGACTCGTCCTCGTCCCATACGAAATCGCCTGAGGCCTTGTCCTTCTCGGTGGGCTCGGCGATCTCCTCCTCGTCATCGACAGCGCTGCCGGGCGCAGCGACAGCCGGAGATTCAACCTCGTCGGTGTCCTCGACGTCGGTTGGATCGAGGTCGGCGTCGTCGACGACGGCGGCGACGACGTCGTCTTCCACGTCGTCTCCCAGGTCGTCTAGGCCCAGACCAGCATCGAGGTCGAGGTCCTCGACGGCGTCGACGTCGAGGTCGGGCTCATCGTCGAGGTCTTCGGCGGCATCGAGCGCAGCCGCCGGGTCGGTGGCCGCGCCTGCAAGTTCGTCGCCGAACGTGCCGGCGTCACGGGCCGGGGCCTTTGCGGCCTTGGCCGCGGTACGGCTTTTCTTCGGGGTGGGGTCCTCGGCGTCGTTGGCGGCATCGGCCGCCTTTGTGGACCGGCCCGCCGCCTTAGTGGCCCGCTTCGCGGGGGCAGCGCCATTGGCTGTCTTTGCCGCCGGTCGCTTGGCGCCGGCTTTGGCCGGGGACTTGGTGGCGGTGCGCTTCACCGGCTCACCGGTCGCCTGGCTGGCCCTGGTCGCTGCCACATACACCCCTTCGGTGGTACTCGCTTCCGGTATGAGTCTGGGCGTGCTGAACCGAAAGTGTCTGCTATGTCGAATGTCGGCGTCGATATCGGCGTGAAAACGTGCGCTCTATCAGTCGGGCGGTCGCCGACGACCATTGTAACTTCACCGCGCGCCCGTACCGCCCGAGCGGGAAAAATTCAGTGGGTCACATCCCTGATGGAGGCCATTGCTGCGCCAACTATCCCAGCGGCATTCTGCAGGGTTGCCGGCACTACCGGGGTGCGATTTTCCAGCAGATGCACCCATTTGTCGGCTTTGCGGCTGATGCCGCCGCCGGCGATGAACAGGTCGGGCCACATCGCGTTCTCAATAGCGACCAGAACCCGCGTCACCTGCTTGGCCCACTTTTCGTAGCTCCAGCCTTTCCGTTCCTTGACCGACGACGCGGCCCGCTGCTCGGCCTCCTTACCCCCGACCTCGAGATGCCCGAACTCGGTGTTGGGTATCAGCTTGCCGTTGTGGATGACCGCAGACCCGATACCTGTTCCGAAGGTGAGCAGGATGACCAGCCCGGAGTTGTCCTTGCCGGCTCCATAGCGTTCTTCGGCAAGCCCGGCCGCATCGGCGTCGTTGAGAACCGTCACCGCTTGACCGCCCAGTTCGGCGGCGATGACTTCGCTGGCGTTGGTGCCGATCCATGACTTGTCCACATTTGCCGCCGTCTGCGCGACGCCGTGCGTGACCACGCCGGGATAGGTCACTCCGAGTGGTCCGGTCCAGCCGAAGCCGTGAACCACCTCGGCGATGGTCTTGGCGACCGCTGACGGCGTGGCCGGTTGGGGAGTCAGTAGCTTGATCCGGTCCCCGATCAGCTGGCCGGTGTCCAGGTCGACGATTCCGCCCTTGATGCCACTACCCCCGACATCGATGCCGAACCCGCGACGTTGTGGTGTGTCATCGGCGGTGTGGGGCAGGGGGTCGGCGCTGGTCATCGGTTCTCCTCGGCGAGACATATGTGTCCGAATACCTTAGCCCGCATGCTTACCGAGACCGGGCATTCTGGCCCGGCTCGGCGACGATACGCGCTCTGTCTGTTGAGGCCTGTTGTGGAGCCGGGCGATTATGGCTCGGCCCGGCGACGACGCGCGCGTCTCCGGGCGATTGTGATGCGATAGTGCGGTGACACGATCCGACAACGAGCCCGCGCGGCTGCGTGCGGTGGCCGAGACGCTCGCCGCGGAGGCGGCCGAGTTCGTCCGTGGTCGGCGCGCCGAGATATTCGGTCTGCATGCGGTCACGGACGCCGGTGACGCGGTCCGGACCAAGACCACTCCGACCGATCCGGTGACCGTCGTCGACACCGATACCGAGCGA
Source organism: Mycobacterium persicum (assembly GCF_002086675.1). Classification (GTDB taxonomy): domain Bacteria; phylum Actinomycetota; class Actinomycetes; order Mycobacteriales; family Mycobacteriaceae; genus Mycobacterium; species Mycobacterium persicum. Next base: position 54,308 of record NZ_MVIF01000004.1, on the reverse strand, counting down.
CTGCTGCGTGAACGGCTGGTTCAGTTTCGGCCCGGTGACCCGATTTGGGGGGAGGAGGGCGGGGGCCCAGCAGACTCGACGGCCGCGGCGGACGCCGTGACTTGGGTGCTTGACCCCATCGACGGCACCGTGAACTTCGTCTACGGCATTCCGGCCTACGCGGTGTCGGTGGGAGCCCAAGTCGGCGGCGTGTCGGTGGCCGGCGCGGTCGCCGATGTCGTCGGCGGCAGGGTGTATTCGGCTGCCGCCGGGCTGGGCGCGCGTGTCACCGACCAGCACGGGACTCGCCGGTTGCGCTGCACCGCTGTCGACAGTTTGTCGATGGCCCTGTTGGGCACCGGCTTCGCGTACTCGACGCGGCGCCGCGCTACCCAGGCAGCGCTGCTGGCCAGGATGCTGCCGGTGGTCCGAGATGTGCGCCGGATCGGGTCTGCGGCCTTGGACTTGTGCATGGTCGCCGCCGGCCAGCTGGATGCCTACTACGAGCACGGGCTGCAGGTGTGGGACCGAGCGGCGGGCGCCCTGATAGCAGCCGAAGCGGGAGCCCGGGTGCTGTTACCCGCCGCGAATGCCCAGGAAGGGGGCTTGGTGCTCGCCGCCGCGCCCGGCATTGCCGACGAGCTGGTGGCGGTGCTGACGCGATTCGATGCTCTCGAGCCGATGCCGGACTGAGCTGCTCAGCAACTGCTTGCGTGGATCTTGGCCACCAGCGTGGGATCCGTCGGCTCCGTGGCACCGGGCCGCAGGCTCGCGAGTACCGCGTCGATGTCGTCGTTGTGGGCCAACGTGGTGAAGTCCGTGCCGAGGACGAGGTCGACCGAGTCGTCGGCACGGCTGTCGTGGAACAGCTCGGTACACGGCGCCACCAGCCATACCGCGGCGGCCGCGGCTTGACCTGCGGTGCCGAACCGGATCTGGCCCTGGCAGGTCAGCCGGGTGCCGGCATAGACCGGGTCGTTGGCGGCCGTCGGCTGGGCGAAACCGAGATCTTGCATGGCCCCGGCGATGTCGCCGGCTTGACCTCCTCGTCCGCTGGCGTTGAGAACGCGCACTTTCGTCTCGCTGAGCTTGGCCGGGGCGACGTCGGTCATTTCGGTCCGCGACACCGGCTCACCGAGCCTGGGCGGCGCCGTCGACCCGGCCGGCTGCGGCGGGGGATTGCACGTCGCGGCCTCGCGGACGTCCGCCGGTCGGGTCAGGGCCACCGTCCACGCCACCGCCGTCGCGATCGCCAGCAGGATCACGACGACAATCGCGGGGCGGGGATTGCGCCGCCGAAATGGCCGACCGTGCTTGTCAAAGGCGGTGCCCTCGGTGATTTGTGCGACCACACGTGCACTGTAGTCCGCGCCTGGATTGCCGCGTTGAGGCCCGATCACGAGGTCGCCGAAGAGAGTGTGACGTAAATCACAGTTGATTGAGCCGAGTTCTGGGCACGAATCGTTTGGTGGATGCGTTCGACGCTGGTACAAAGCGATGCTTGAACTTATGAGAGGGCATGCGAGGGGACGGAATAATGCCTACCGACTATGACGCTCCACGGCGCACCGAGGCCGACGATGTGTCGGAGGATTCGCTCGAGGAGCTGAAGGCTCGACGGAACGAGGCGGCGTCGGCCGTGGTCGACGTAGATGAGTCCGAGTCCGCCGAGTCATTCGAGCTGCCTGGCGCCGACTTGTCCGGTGAAGAGCTGTCGGTGCGTGTCATCCCGAAGCAAGCGGATGAGTTCACCTGCTCGAGCTGCTTCCTGGTGCAACACCGCAGTCGACTGGCCAGCGAGAAGAACGGCGTGATGATCTGTACCGACTGCGCGGCGTGATCGCTGCACTCAGCTTTTCAGGGCCGACAACACCCGCTCGGGGTGACGGCAGCTCACCAGCCAGTACGGGGTGGGGTCTTCCGGGTCGTCGAGCACCAGCAGAACCATGGGGCCGACCCATGCGCGATGCAGTACAAATGCTGCCGGGTCGAGCTGTCGGCCCAGTGCCGCTGACTTGGCGGTGCGCGCCACTTCGGCCGATCGGGACACGACGGCGACCGGCAGGTGCGCCGCACCGGCCCACAGTTCGACGCCGGTCTGGTCGGCTGTGACTCGGATCTCCACCCGGCCCAGCCACAGCAGGGTGCCAGCCGCGACGGCGAACAACGTCGCGAACGGCAGCCAGTCGGGCAGCGCGGCGACACCCATGTTGACTTCGAAAGCGATGAGCGCCGCCGCCGCAAACCCCAGCGGCCACCACCACCACGGCACCCAGAGTCGTTCGCGGTATCGCACACTGTGCGGCGCGACGCGGGTACCCGACATTCGATCGAGAGTAGTCTGTGGCCCCGTGTCGACCAGTCTGGCCGTTGTCCGTCTCGACCCCGGGCTCCCGCTGCCCGGCCGCGCTCATCACGGCGACGCGGGAGTAGATCTCTACAGTGCGCAAGACGTGGAGCTGGCCCCCGGGCAGCGCGCCCTGGTGCCGACGGGCGTGGCGGTTGCCATTCCGTTCGGGATGGTGGGTCTGGTCCATCCGCGCTCGGGCTTGGCCTCCCGGGTGGGTCTTTCGATCGTCAACAGCCCCGGCACCATCGACGCGGGTTACCGTGGCGAGATCAAGGTCGCGCTGATCAACCTCGACCCCGCCACGCCGATCGTGGTGCATCGTGGTGACCGTATTGCCCAGCTGCTGGTGCAGCGGGTCGAGTTAGTCGAGCTGGTCGAGGTCGCGTCATTCGACGAGGCCGGGCTGGCCGAGACATCCCGTGGTGATGGTGGCCACGGCTCCTCCGGCGGACATGCGAGTTTGTGATGGCATTCGGTAGACGCACACGCAACAGGGACAGCGGATCGAGTTCGGCTGAGCCGGAAGCACCGGCCGCCGCCGCGCCGAAAGCATCGGAACTGGCCGACGAAGACGGCGACGAGTTGGTGGGACCGTTCGACATCGAAGACTTCGACGACCCTTCGGTCGCGGAGTTGGCCAGACTCGACCTGGGTTCGGTGTTGATTCCGATGCCGACGGCAGGCCAGGTGCAGGTCGAACTGACCGAGAACGGCGTCCCCAGCGCGGTGTGGATTGTCACGCCCAACGGCCGCTTCACCATCGCGGCCTACGCGGCGCCCAAGTCCGCCGGCCTGTGGCGTGAGGTGGCCGGCGAGCTGGCCGACTCGCTGCGCAAGGACTCCGCTCAGGTTTCCATCAAGGACGGCCCATGGGGTCGGGAAGTGATCGGCACGGCCTCCGGCGTGGTGCGTTTCATCGGCGTCGACGGCTACCGCTGGATGATCCGATGTGTGGTCAACGGCCCGCACGAGACGATCGATGCGTTGACCGACGAGGCTCGCGAGGCGTTGGCGGACACCGTTGTGCGCCGGGGAGACACCCCCCTGCCGGTACGTACCCCGTTGCCGGTGCAGTTGCCCGAGCCGATGGTGGAGCAGCTGCGCGAGGCCGCGGCCGCACAGGCGCAGGCACAGGCGCAGGAGCTGGAGCAGCAACAATCCAACCAGCCGGCGGCGCGACGCGGCGCCGGCGGGTCGGCGATGCAGCAGTTGCGCAGCAGCACCAGCGGCTAGGACTTGGCGAGCGTTCTAGGAGGCGTCTCGGACCTCGGCCAGCGCGGCCAGGCAGGCAGCTCCCAGTGCGGCCGGATCCGCGCCGATCTCATCGAGCGTCACCGTTCGTAGGGCGGCATGCGGCGCCGCGGTCACCCAGTCAACACCGACCTGCAGCGGGTGAATCGGATCGTCGATGGCGGCAGCGACCCCCAACGGCGCGGTCAGCCGCTCGAGGTCGCTGCGGCCAGGCGCGATATAGGCTGCGGCTTCCTCCATGGCGTCGGGTAATTGCGGCCATTGAACCCGCCAGGATCGGGCCAGCTCGTCGGCCAACCAGGCGGGGCTGGATGCCCGCATCTGCGTCGTCGTCGTCGCCAGGCCGTCACGGCGCAGCTGTGAGGCCGTGTGTCGCGCCGCGTGGGCGGCCGGGGCTGATTCGGGCGGGCCCGTCCACGCAGGTAACGCGGCCAGGACCGCCAGGGTCAAGTCGGGATGGGCCAGCGCCCACGCGACGGCGACGGCGGCTCCGATCGAGATGCCGCCGACCACCACCGGGCCTGCCCGCGCGGCGTCGTCCAGGGCGGACAGGTACCCGGCGATCAAGTGCTCTGGTTGTGGTGCAGGTGTCAGCAGCGTCGCACCGACCGCGTTCAGGGGGCCGGAAAACGCCCGGTAGACGTAGTCGTCGTCGGAACCGGTTCCGGGCAACACCACGGCCGTGACTCCGCGAAAATCGACTGGCATTCCTTGATAGTGCTCCGCCATCGCGGGTACTCCGACCCCGGTGCATCGATACGTGTGGCGGACGGGAACCAACAGGTCTACGGTGACCGTTGGCATAGGTGGAATGCTGATCGCAAGAAGAGCTTCCGTTACGACGTTGGAGTGTCAGGAGAGGGCATGGGCGCCCAAGGTTATCTGCGCCGGCTGACCCGTCGATTGACGGAAGATCCGGAGCAGCGCGACGTCGAAGAATTGTCGGACGAAGTCCTCACTACCGGCGCGCAGCGCGTCATAGATTGCCAGCGTGGTCAGGAAGTCACGATGGTGGGCACGCTGCGTAGTGTCGAAACCAACGGCAAGGGTTGCGCCGGCGGTGTTCGCGCGGAGTTGTTCGACGGTAGCGACACCGTGACGTTGGTGTGGTTGGGCCAGCGCCGGATCCCCGGCATCGACTCCGGCCGCACGCTGCGGGTACGCGGCCGGCTGGGCAAGCTCGAAAACGGGAGCAAGGCCATCTACAACCCGCACTACGAAATTCAGCGGTGACCATTTCCGTTATCCGGGTTTGTCTGGGATACGCAGTCTTGAGCCGGCTAGCGGCAGCGGCCCCGGCATGAGTACGCACCGCATCAGCGCAGAGCGCCTGCTGGCACAGGCCGGTGGCGTCAGTGGTCTGGTCTATTCGTCGCTGCCGGTGATCGTCTTTGTCGCGGTGTCCGGTGTGGCCGGATTGTTGCCCGCAATCGGGTCTGCCGTGGGTGTGGCCGCATTGGTGTTGCTATTGCGGCTGATTCGGCGGGAGTCCACGCAGCCCGCCGTTTCCGGGTTCTTCGGGGTCGCCGTGTGTGCACTGATCGCCTACCTGGTGGGTCAGTCCAAGGGTTATTTCTTGTTGGGCATTTGGATGTCGTTGCTATGGGCGGTGATTTTCGCCCTGTCGGTGGTGATTCGCCGGCCCGCCGTCGGTGTCCTCTGGAGCTGGGCCGCCGGGCGGGACCGCGGCTGGCGCGACGTAGCCCGCGCCCGCTACGCGTTTGACATCGCCACGCTGGGTTGGACGCTGGTGTTCGCCGCCCGGTTCATCGTCCAGCGGCTCCTCTACGATGCCGACAAGACCGGCTGGCTGGGCGTCGCGCGCATCGGGATGGGCTGGCCGCTCACCGCGATGGCGGCGCTGGCGACATACGCCGCGATAAAGGCCGCTCAGCGGGCGATGCCGATCGTCGAAGGCCCTGCGGTGGCGGGGGTGGCAGACCTCGATACTGACGCCGGTCGCGAGTTCTAGCGCGTTGCGGGTGTGCGCTCGTTTGTCGGTGTGGTGAAGGCGCTCATTGGGGGGACGCTACCGACTGGGCAGTCGTGGGCCGCACCGGGAGAAGCGTTAGCTCACGCTCGAGGACCGGGCTCGCCCGCCGGCGAAGTTGGCGGCAGCAACAGCCGGCTCAGCTCCTCCTCTGCCTCGGTGACCGCGACGAACAACAATTCGTCGCCCCCTTCCAGCGGCTCATCGGCTTGCGGCACGATGACTCGCGGTCCGCGCAGGATCGTGACCAGGACCGCATCCCGCGGCAATTGCAGCCTGCGCACCGGTTTGCCGCCCCAGGGTGTGTCGTCGGGCAGCGTGATCTCCACCAGGTTTGCCTGGCCCTTGCGGAATTCCATCAGCCGTACCAGGTCGCCGACGGCGACGGCCTCCTCGATCAGCGAGGCCAGCATGCGCGGCGTCGACACGGCCACGTCAACGCCCCAGGCGTCGGTGAACAGCCACTCGTTGCGGGGATCGTTGACACGGGCCACCACCCGCGGCACCGCGAATTCGGTCTTGGCCAGCAGGCTGAGTACCACGTTGACCTTGTCGTCGCCGGTAGCGGCGACCACGACATCGAAATCCTCGAGGTGTACCGACTCCAGCAGGCTCAGCTCGCAGGCATCGCCCAATTGCCAATGCGCGGTCGGGATGGCATCGGGGTCGAGGTGGTCGCGATTGCGCTCGATCAGGGTCACGTCGTGCCCATTTCCGATGAGCTCACGGGTGACTGAGCGGCCGACGGCGCCGGCCCCGGCGACGACTACCTTCATTTGCGCCACTCCTTAACCCCGGCTCGAAGCCGGGCCGAGCCGGGGTCTTCGTCGTCGGCGCGCGTCATTTGCGCGGCCCTGACTCGAAGTCCTCACTGGGCGGCAGGGCCGCAATGGCCACCGCCTCGGCCGCCCGGCCGGAGATGGCGGCGACGTAGACCTGGTCGCCGGCCTGCAGGATCGTCTTCGGCTCGGGCAGCACCCCGGTTCCGAATCGGATCAGGAACGCCGCCCGGGCGCCGGTGGCCTGCTCCAAGTCGGTGACCCGGTGGCCGATCCAGTCCTCGTGCAAGATGACCTCGGCGACCGCGACGGTACCGGTGGGATCGCGCCATTTGGCGGTCTCAGTTTCCCGGAGCAGCGCGTTGAGCAGCCGGTCGGTGGTCCAGGGCACCGTGGCGATCGTGGGAATACCCAGGCGTTCGTAGACCTCGGCGCGCTTGGCGTCATAGATACGGGCGACCACTCGCGGCACACCGAAGGTTTCCCGGGCCAACCGTGCCGAGATGATGTTGGAGTTGTCACCGGAGGACACCGCAGCGAATGCGTCGGCACCTTCGATGCCCGCCCGCAGCAGCACATCTCGGTCGAATCCCTGGCCGAGCACCCGCTCACCGGCAAACTCGGGGCTGAGCCGGTTGAAAGCGGTGCTGTCACGGTCGATGACCGCGACGTCGTGGCCGATGCGGGACAGCGCGTCGGCCACCGACGAGCCGACCCGGCCGCACCCCATCACTACCACTCGCACGTGACGTCCTCTCGGCTGTAGCTGATTCGGGTGTGCAAAATTCTCGCCCAGGGAACGCTACCGTCAAAGCCGTCGGGGCTTACCCTTGGCTCTCGTGTCCAAACTTTCCACCGCCGCGCGGCGGCTGCTGATCGGCAGGCCGTTTCGCAGCGACCGGCTCAGCCACACGCTACTTCCGAAGCGGATCGCGTTGCCGGTGTTCGCCTCGGATGCGATGTCTTCGGTGGCCTACGCCCCCGAAGAGATCTTTCTGATGCTGTCGGTGGCCGGTCTCGCCGCATACTCCATGGCGCCGTGGATCGCACTGGCGGTGGCCGCTGTGCTGCTGGTGGTGGTATCGAGCTACCGGCAGAACGTGCACGCGTATCCATCCGGGGGCGGCGACTACGAGGTCGTCAGCACCAACCTGGGCCCCACCGCCGGTCTCGTGGTCGCTAGCGCCCTGATGGTCGATTATGTTCTCACGGTTGCCGTTTCGATCGCATCGGCGATGTCGAACATCGGTTCGGCGATCCCCTTCGTGTATGAGCACAAGGTGTTCTTCGCGGTGAGCGCCATTGTGTTGGTGACGGCGATGAACCTGCGGGGAGTCCGCGAATCCGGGCTGGCATTCGCCGTTCCGACCTATGCGTTCATCATCGGAGTCGGCGCAATGCTCTGTTGGGGGCTGTTCCGGATCTACGTGTTGGGCAACCCGCTGCGCGCCGAGTCCGCCGGATTCGTAATGCACGCTGAACACGGCAAAGTCGTCGGTGCCGCACTGGCATTTCTGGTGGCCCGCTCATTCTCCTCGGGCTGCGCGGCACTGACGGGTGTGGAGGCAATCAGCAACGGGGTCCCGGCTTTCCAGAAGCCCAAGTCCCGCAACGCCGCCACGACACTGCTCATGCTGGGCACCATCGCGGTGACCTTGTTGATGGCCATGGTCCTGCTCGCCGTCGAAACCGGGGTCCAGGTCGTCGACGATCCGGAGACGCAGCTGACCGGCGCCCCGCCGGGCTATCAACAAAAAACGTTGGTTGCTCAATTGGCGCAGACCGTGTTCGGCGGCTTCCACGTGGGGTTCTTGTTGATCGCCGCGGTCACCGCGCTCATCTTGGTGTTGGCCGCCAACACCGCGTTCAACGGCTTCCCGGTGCTCGGCTCGGTGCTGGCGCAGCACAGCTACCTGCCGCGCCAGCTGCACACCCGCGGAGACCGGCTGGCGTTCTCCAACGGGATCTTGTTCCTCGCGGCAGCCGCCATCGCCGCGGTGATGGCCTTCCGCGCCGAACTCACCGCGCTGATCCAGCTCTACATCGTCGGTGTGTTCATTTCGTTCACCCTGAGCCAGATCGGGATGGTCCGGCATTGGACTCGGTTACTTCGCACCGAGACCGATCCCGCGGGCCGGCGCAAGATGATCCGCTCGCGGGTGGTCAACTCGGTTGGATTGGTGTCTACCGGCACCGTCCTGCTGATCGTCCTGGTCACGAAATTCCTTGTGGGCGCCTGGATTGCGATCGTCGCCATGGGCGCCCTGTTCATGCTCATGAAGCTGATCCGCCGCCACTATGACGCGGTCAACCGGGAATTGGCGGAACAGGCCGCAGCCCAGGACAACGAAATCGTATTGCCCAGCCGCAATCATGCCGTGGTACTGGTGTCGAAGTTGCATCTACCGACACTGCGTGCGCTGGCCTACGCGCGGGCGACCCGTCCCGACGTGCTCGAGGCCGTCACGGTCAGCGTCGATGACGCCGAAACCCGTGACCTGGTGCACAAGTGGGAGGAAAGCGATATCAGCGTGCCGCTGAAGGTCATCGCTTCGCCCTACCGTGAGGTGACCCGTCCGGTTCTGGATTACGTCAAACGGGTCAGCAAGGAATCCCCTCGGACCGTGGTGACGGTGTTCATTCCGGAGTACGTGGTGGGCCGGTGGTGGGAGCAGCTGTTGCACAACCAGAGCGCGCTGCGGCTCAAGGGCAGGTTGCTGTTCATGCCGGGGGTGATGGTGACATCGGTTCCCTGGCAACTGACTTCGTCGGAGCGGGTGAAGACGCTGCAGCCACATGTGGCTCCCGGCGATGCGCGGCGAGGCATCTTCGATTGAACTTGGCACCCGAACTGACGTTGGTCACCGGTGCGCCGGCAAACGGCGGTAGCTGTGTGGCGCGCCACGAAGGCCGGGTGGTCTTCGTCCGCTATGCCTTACCCGGCGAGCGGGTGCGGGTAAGGGTGACCGCCGAGCGTCAATCCTATTGGCACGCAGAGGTTATCGAGGTTCTCGATCCGTCCCCGGACCGGATCGAGTCGTTGTGCCCGATTGCCGGGGTGACTGGCGCCGGTTGTTGTGATCTGGCTTTTGCCGCCCCGGAAGCGGCGCGGGCGCTCAAGGCGCAGGTGGTGGCCGATCAACTGAAACGGCTCGGCGGATACAACTGGTTCGGCGCGGTCGAACCGCTCTCGGATGCCGGTCCCACCGGTTGGCGCACCCGGGTGCGACTGGAGGTGGGACCCTACTGTCGCGTCGGATTTCACCGCTACCACAGCAGCTCCTTGGTGACCGATCTGCATTGCGGGCAGCTACCCGCGAGGATGCTGGACGGCTTGAATTCGGGTCGTGCCTGGCCACCGGGCGGCCAGGTGAACGTGGTGCTCGACGACGACGGCCAGCGTCACGTGATGCTCACGGTGCGCCATGGCCGGCGGGTCGCCACCAGCGCGGTCGAGGGTGAGTCTCGCGCGGTGCAGCGGGTTGGCGGGCGAATTTGGCGGGTGCCGGTGACGGCCTTTTGGCAGGCGCATCGCGATGCGGCGGAGGTGTACAGCGGCCTGGTCGCCGATTGGGCGCAGGCTGCTCCCGGCATGACGGCGTGGGATCTGTACGGCGGTGCCGGTGTTTTCGCCGCGGTGCTGGGTGAGGCGGTGGGGGAGTCGGGAAGGGTATGGACCGTCGACAGCGCGCGTGCGGCGTCGAGGACGGCCCATGCCGCGTTGGCCGATCTGCCGCAGGTAGCCGTCGTCAGCGATTCGGTGCGGCGGGTGCTCGAGGGGCAACCGCCCGGCGCCGACATCGCGGTACTCGATCCGCCGCGCACCGGGGCCGGACGCGACGTGATCAACCTGCTGGCCGCCGCGCGGGTTCCGCGCGTGGTGCATATCGGTTGTGAGGCAGCATCTTTCGCGCGCGACATCGGCCTTTACCGCAGTCATGACTACCTGGTCGAGAAGATCAGGGTGTTCGACGCGTTCCCGCTGACTCATCACGTGGAATGCGTTGCGCTGTTGACCTGCTAGGCCCATGCCGAGCGGCCGCAATCTTGATTATGCTGGCGACGGCGCTCCGGGAAGTCTGGTCGGATGTTCGTATTCGTATTGACGCGGGACGACGGAAGGACGCGCATGCGGGACCCCGAGCCGGCAGTGTCGGATGTTGTGGGCGAGGTGATCCGGGTCCGTCGGCTCACCTATACCTATCCCCGAGCGTCCGCCGCGGCGGTCCGCGGGATGAATTTCACCGTGGGCCGCGGGGAAATCTTTGGATTCCTAGGCCCCAGCGGCGCGGGTAAGTCGACGACGCAGCGGCTTCTCATCGGCCTGCTGCGCGGGCACGGCGGTGAGGTCGCGGTCTGGGGAAAGGACCCGGCAGCCTGGGGATCTGACTATTACGAACGCATCGGCGTGTCGTTCGAGCTGCCCAACCATTATCAGAAGCTCACCGGACTGGAGAATTTGCGGTTTTTCGCTTCGTTGTATGCACAGCCCACCCTGGACCCCATGCAGCTGCTGGATGCCGTCGGTCTGGCCGACCACGCCCATATCCGGGCCGGCAAGTACTCCAAGGGCATGCAGATGCGCCTGACGTTCGCCAGGGCGTTGATCAACGACCCCGAATTGCTCTTTCTCGACGAACCGACCGCCGGCCTGGACCCGGTAAACGCCCGCACCGTCAAGCACCTGATCATGGATCTGAAAGCACGTGGCCGCACGGTGTTTCTCACCACGCACGACATGGCGACGGCTGACGAGTTGTGTGATCGGGTGGCCTTCGTGGTCGACGGGAGGATCGTCGTGTTGGACCGCCCCGCCGAGCTGAAGATCGCCCGGAGCCGGCGCCTGGTCAAGGTCGAGTATCGACGCGACGGCGGCGGCCTGCGCGCTGCCGAGTTTCCGCTCGACACCCTGGCCGACGACCCAGCGTTTTACGCGGTGCTGCGTGACCACCACGTGGAGACCATCCACAGCAGGGAAGCCAGCCTCGACGACGTCTTCGTCGAAGTCACCGGCCGGCGGTTGTTGTGACGCGGCTGGCACAGGCGTTGCGGCTGGAGGTGACGCTGCAGACCCGGCAACGGTTTCTGCACGCGGCGATATTTTCGGGGTTGATCTGGCTAGCGGTGCTGCTGCCGATGTCAGAGCATCTGCGTGCGGTCGCCGAGCCCTATGTGCTCGCCGGCGACATCACCATCATCGGGTTCTTTTTCATCGCCGGCACCGTCTTCTTCGAGAAACAGGAACGCACGCTGAGCGCGGTTGTCGCCAGCCCGCTGCGGTTCAGCGAATATCTGGCTGCCAAACTTATTGTCCTGCTGATGATCTCGCTTGGGGTGGCGGTAGTGGTAGCCACTATCGTGCACGGGTTCTCGTATCATCCGGCGCCGATGATCGTCGGGGTGGGGCTGGGGACGTTGCTGATGCTGCTGGTAGGTTTCGTCAGCTCGTTGCCGTTTGCCTCGATCAGCGACTGGTTTCTGGTGGCGACCATCCCGCTGGCGGTGATGAACCTGCCCGTTCTGTACTACTCGGGTGTCTGGCCAAACCCGGTGTTGTATCTGCTGCCTACCCAGGGACCGCTGCTGTTGCTGGGTGCGGCCTTCGATCAGCTTCGGCTGGCGCCCTGGCAGATCGGGTACGCGGTGGTGTACCCGGCGGCCTGCGTGGCTGCGTTGTATTGGGCGGCCGATGCGATGTTCGGCCGCTACGTCGTCGCAACGGCCGGCGGATGGTAACGGCGCGGTCCCAGGCAGCGCGGGCGCTGGTAGCGTTCGGGCGCAACGACCTTCGTGGTACTTACCGCGATCCGTTGCTGGTGATGATCGTCGTCGCTCCGGTCATCTGGACCAGCGCTGTCGCGCTGCTGACTCCGCGAGTTACCGCTATGTTGGCCAACCGCAACGGCTTCGACTTGGTCCCCTACTACCCGCTGATCTTGACCGGCTTCCTGCTGCTGACGAGCATCATCATCGTGGGCGGCCTGGCGGCGTTCCTGGTCCTGGACGAGCTCGACGCCGGCACCCTGACCGCGCTGCGGGTGACCCCGGTCCCACTGTGGGCCTTCCTCGCCTATCGCGCAGCGACCGTCATGGTGCTAACCACCGGCTATGTCATCGTCACGCTGTCGTTCAGTGGAATACTCGAGCCCGGCTTGGTGCCGTCGCTGATCCCGATCGGACTGCTGGCCGGGCTCTCGGCGGTCGTGACCTTGCTGCTGATTCTGAGCTTGGCGCACAACAAGATTCAGGGTCTGGCCGCGGTTCGTGGACTGGGTATGCTGATCGCGGGTTTGCCCTGTCTGGCTTGGTTTGTCCACTCGTATTGGAATATCGCGTTCGGAGTCTTGCCGCCGTACTGGGCCGCCAAGGCGTTTTGGGTGGCATGTGACCACGGCATCTGGTGGCCGTATCTCGTTGCGGGTGCTGGCTATAACGTGGTCATCGCCTGGGTGCTGTTTTGGCGCTTCTATGCAAAATGCATCAGCTTTGGCTAGTGGAAGTCCAGCAGTCCGGTCGTCACCTCGCTGGGGAGTTGGTCGTCGGCCTCATGACATGTCCTCGCCCGCGAACACGGCTTACCGATCGAGGAGGCGTTGCTTCTGCCGGGCGAATTCCTCATCGGTGAGGATTCCGGAATCCCGCAGGCCGGCCAGCTCGCGCAGTTCGGCAGCGATGCCGGTTATCGGGCTTTTGGTTGCCCGGTAGCTGGGTTCCGCGGGCTCATCAGCACTCAACACCCCCCGATCACGGCGGCGCAAACCGGCAGTGCTGCCGAGAGCCCGGCCGGCCATACCGGCCAGCGCCATGTCACTGAGCGGGCCTGCCGAGCTGCCTGCCGCCACGTTGCTGGCAAGCCCGGCGGTGCTGGCCGGTAGCGCCAGGGCAACGGGCCGGTATGCCGGGGCTGCCGTGGCCCATCCAGGCGGCACGGACAACGCGCCGACCGGGACGGCCTGACCCACACTCGCCGCGGTCGGCATGCCCAAGCCCGGAAATGCGCCCTTTGTCTCGATCTCTGCTGCCTGCAAGGCGATTCCTATGCCAGCGGAATCAATACCGAACGAGCCGGCCGAATCGATACCGAACGAGCCGGCCGAATTGATGATGAACGCAGCGAAAAGATCTACCCCCAAACCGATCAGCGCTACGGTCAAAGCCGGGTCGGCGGTTGCGGCCGGTGCCGCCAAGGAAGACATCGCACCCACTGCCGGAATCGACGTCGCACTGAGCAGTGTCTGCTGCAACCCGGCCGTCGACGCCGCAGGCGATGCGAGGCTCAGCAGCGCTTGCGGCACGGCTGAGATAGGCACGGCGGTCGTTTGGGTGGTGGCGCCGGTAGCCGTGGCATCGGCTACCGCGGCAGCTTGACCGGCCACTCCTCCGGGGTCGGTGGCCGGGGCTGGCGGGGTGAAGGGCGTCAACGCCGTGGCGGCGGCCGAGCTGCTGGCATAGCCGTACATGGCGGCGGCATCCTGGGCCCACATTTCGGCGTAATCGGCTTCCGTAGCGGCGATCGCCGGAGTGTTTTGGCCGAGAAGGTTTGTCGCCATCAGCACGGCCAGGTGGGCGCGGTTTGCGGCGATCACGGCGGGCGGGACCGTCGTCGCGAACGCCTCCTCGTAGGCGGTAGCGGCGGCCATGGCTTGGCCGGCGGTTTGCTCCGCTCGGCCGGCGGTAGGCTGCGGCCGCGCTGGCGACCTCGGCGACTCATGAGCTCGGTGCGACTGCCGCGGCGCGAGCGCACCGACTTGGTTGCGGTTGATCGGTCCGTCTGGCGCGAACAGCGACGCCACAAAAGTCCATACGGCAGAACCATTCTCATTTGGCGGCAGACCATCGCTGGTGGGGACAAGACAGTACCGCTGCCTACGCGGGCCCATGTGAACAGTGGTCGTCGGTGAGGATCGACACCACTCCCTTGGTCTCGAAAAGGGCCAACTGAATGTCATCAGTTGTGTCGTGACCATGTTCACGCAGGATCGGGTCCAGGTCGTCGCGGGTGAGCCTGCAACGTCTTAAGTTGCGTTGATCAACGTGACCACAGCGGATCAGCACCCGCACCGGCGGGTCAACGAGGCGACGTACCCAAAGGATGAAACGCACCTGCCGGCGCCGCGTTCCGAGCGGCCATGTCAGACCCGATGGCCGGCAAATCGCCCGCCGCTGTTGCCAGACTCTCCGGTTGCGTGCTGACAAGGGACATTTCAGACTCCATTCGGATCGCATCAACAGATCTCGACGGTGATTTCGGCGGTGTTATCTATGGCCCGGCGCGTCATGGTCGATGGCCTTCGGTGTAACGGCGCACCAGCGCAACGATTTCGCGTTCGAATCCGGTCAGGATCACGCTCTCGGGATCTTGGTTCCCTGCGGACCCGGCGGTGAAATCCGGGGCGGCGGCATCGCCGGCCCGCTCCGCCGGCAGCCCCAAGGTGGCAGCGATTGCGGAGCGGTAATCGTTGCGGCCGCCCGACTTGTCGCCGCCCGACTTGTCGCCGCGCGCTGCTGCAGCCAGGCTGCCCCCGGCGGCACCGCCGAGGCCGGCGCCGGCCATGCCCGCGATCGGAAGAGCCGGGCCACCGGGCAGGTCGGGTACCGATGCGGCCGGGGCGGCGCTGAGTCCGGCGTCCCGCAACGCCGCCGCGAGCAGTCTGACCGGCGCTGCCGTGGTCCAACTAGGCGGCACCGATAGCGCGCCAACGACTTTCGCCCGCCCCATGCCCGCCGCGCTATCGCTGGCCGCCGAGCCTCCCGACACCAGCCTGCTTTCCGAAGCTGACGTTGACCCGGGCGGCGGTTGGGACTGTTGACGCTGTTGCTGCTCCTTTTGCTGGATGCTCTGTGACGTGAGTCCGATATTGGTTGACACGAAACCGATATTTGTTAGCACGACCGGGATCGCGGTCGCCGTCAGCGCTGCAGCGGTTCCCGAGACAGCGATGGAAACCGCGGTCTCCAGCATTTTCAGCATCGACAACGGTGACGGTGAACTCGGCGCAGGCGCCGTCGGCGAAGCAAGTCCCTGTAACGCCGCAGGCATGCTGGAGAGCAGCTGGGGGTGGCTGCCCGCAGCCATGCTCGCCGCATGGGTAACCCCGCCGGCCTGGCCCGCGAGGCCGGCTGGGTTGGTGGTCGGCGGGGGCGCGGTAAACGGCGTCACCTTCGCCGCCGTTGCCGACGAGCCGGCGTAGCCGTACATCGCGGTCGCGTCCTGGGCCCACATCTCGCCGTATTGGGCTTCGGTGGCTGCGATCGCGGCAGTGTTCTGGCCGAAAAAGTTGGTCGCCACCAGCGTGGCCAGCTGTGCCCGGTTGGCGGCGATCACCGGCGGCGGCACCGTCAGCATGAACGCCGTCTCGTAGGCCGCCGCCGCGGCCCTGGCCTGAGCGGCGGTTTGTTCGGCTTGCGCCGAAGTGGCGGACAGCCATGCGATATATGGTTCGACCGCGCCCAACACCGCGGCCGATGCCGACCCCTGCCACCCCTGGCTCGTCAGCGCTGAGATCACCGCTTGGTAGACAGTGCTCATCGAGCGCAGTTCGGCGGCGAGCGTGTCCCAGGACGTGGCCGCGGCCACCATCGGTCCCGATCCGGGGCCGGCATACATGCGGCTGGAATTGACCTCGGGAGGCAACGACCCAAAATCCATTTTTGCAACCTCCGGTTAGCGAATGGGCTGCGATTCGGTTTGGCGTGTGCGGGCAAGCGTCGTTCCCGCTAAGTGATGTGAAACAACCCGCACATAGCCGAAACAGCTTCTGGCCCAGGGCGTTTAAGTCATCACGATGTTTTGCGTCCAGCTTGGCGCCGCAGCGGCGTGAGTCTGGCCAGCCCGTTGGTCGGTGAGTGAACCACTATGCGGTGTGATGCCAACAGTGATAAGCGGGTCGGCAAAGCAAAGTGCTTGCGTTTGTCGACGGCGTAAAGGTCGCGGTTACGTCATGATCCGCGGTTACGCCATGGCCGGTGTTGCCGCCGCTGCAGATACCCTTCAACGTTGCGGTTGTGTTGAACTCCAGCGCGCCACGCTGTTGACGGCGAGTACCGAGAACCGGAATAGGCCGCTATCGCCCGCCGTACCTTCTCTGCCATCTCGCACACTATCGGCCCCCATGCCCTATCGCTCGGCACCGCGTGCAACCAGGGCAGCCGTGCTGCCCTTGCACGCTTAGGGTGAGTGAGATACCCGCTGACCGGCACACTAAACCCGGTCAATGTCCAGATACCGAATCAGTGGAGCACGCATTCAGACGCGGCGCATCGGTCGAACCGGACAGCGCGGCCGAGAAGCAACTCGTGTCAAACAAGAAGATCGCAAACCGCACCGGTAGTCGTCATTGCGCTGCCGAGGCTCGATCCCGCGCCGAGACTGCGATGAGCGTGCGCGCCAAGGCACTTGGCGCGCCGTGGGCGCGGTCTCGACGCCATCAGTACAGTCTCGGCGGGCGCTCACTGGCCCCCGGCTAACCCAGCACGAAGTAACGCAGCCACAAGTAGATTGCCGACAACGCGATCGAAACCGCAGTGACCACAACGCCTTTGCGGGTGAATTCCCAGAACGAGATGGGAGTGCCTGCGCGCCGGGCGATTCCGAGCATGACGACGTTGGCGCTGGCTCCCACCGCGGTCAGGTTGCCGCCGAGGTCGGCGCCCAGCGCCAGCGCCCACCACAGCGTGTTGGGGTGGACGTGACCCGGCATGGCTGCGACCAACTCCGTGACGATCGGGGTCATCGTGGCCACATACGGGATGTTGTCGATGATGCCCGACACCGGCGCTGAGGCGCCCAGGATCAAAAACACCGTGAGTGTTTCGTTGCCGCCGGTCAATTCGGTCGCGGCCCGCGCCATCTTGTCGACGACGCCCGTTTTCACCAAAGCGCCGACCATGACGAACAACCCCGCGAAGAACAACAGGGTGTCCCACTCGACGCTGGACAGATAGTCTGAGCGTCCCAGTCCCGAGATCACGACGAGGACGCCGGCGCCCAGCAACGCCACCACCGACGGCTGGATGTGCAGCACCGGATGGGCGACGAACGCCGCGAAGACCAGCAGCAGCACCGCGCCGCACTTGATCAGCAATCTGGTATCGCGGATGGCTTCCCGTTCGTCCAGCGACATGACGTCGGCGACGCGGTCGGCAGCGACCGCGATGGAGCCGAACAGCACGGGCAGCAGGGCGACGAAGACGACGAGCACGATCAGCACGATCGGCGCCATGTGGATCAGGAAGTCGTTGAACGTCAACCCCGCTCGGCTGGCGATGATGATGTTGGGTGGATCGCCCACCAGCGTCGCCGCGCCGCCGATGTTGGCTGCGAAGACCTCGGCCATCAGGAACGGCGACGCGTTGATCGCCAGTCGGTCACATACCAGCAGCGTGACCGGCGCGATCAACAACACCGTGGTGACGTTGTCCAGCATGGCCGAGCCGACCGCCATGACCAGCACCAGCAGGATCATGATCCGGCGCGGGGAACCTTTCGCGCGTTTGACCGCCCAGATGGCCACGTACTCGAAGACACCGGTCTGGCGCAGCACACCGACGATGATCATCATGCCGAGCAGCAGAAAGATGACGTCCCAATCGATCCCGGTCTCCGACGAATAGAACGCGTCGTGCGAGCCGACGACTCGAACCGCGAGCATGACCCCGGCCCCCGCCAGCGCCACCAGGGTCTTGCTGACCCGGTCGCTGGCGATCAGCGCGTAGGCGACCACGAATATCGCGATGGCGATGACGCTCATCGGCTGTCCTTCATCGTTTCCGCTCCGATTCGGTCATCCCAATACGAAGTAGCGCACCCAGAGGTATAGCGCTGCCAGCGCCAGCGACATGGTCGTCACCACAATGCCTTTGCGGGTGAACTCCCAGAACGAGATGGGATTATCCGCCCTTTTGGCGATGCCCAGGATGACGACGTTGGCGCTGGCGCCGATGGCGGTGAGGTTGCCGCCGAAGTCGGTGCCCAGCGCCAAGGCCCACCACAGCACGTCCGGGTTTCCCCGGTCGATGAGCACCGGTGTCAGCTCGGCGACGATCGGGGTCATGGTCGCGGCATAGGGAACGTTGTTGACGACCCCGCTGATCAGCAACGAAGCGGCCAGGATCACCATCGTGGCCAACAACGCGTTGCCGCCGGTCGCGGTGACCGCCAACTCCGCCAGTTGCTTGACGACACCCGTCTTCACCAGAGCGCCGACCATGATGAACAGGCCGGCGAAGAACAACAGCGTGTCCCATTCGACGCTGGACAGATAATCGGACTGCTCCAGCCGGGAGACGACGACCAGGATCCCGGCGCCGACCAGCGCCACCATGGACGGCTTCATATGCAGTGGTTCGTTGGCGATGAACGCCGCGAACACCGCGACCAGGACGACACCACACTTGATCAGTAGCCCGTGATCGCGGATGGCCTCTTTTTCTTCCAGCTGCATGACATCGGCGACCCGATCCGGGTCGGCGGCGAACGCACCGGGAAACAGCCGCGGCAGCATCAGGGTGAAGACCGCGACCACGATCACGACGATCGGGGCCAAGTGGATCAGAAAGTCGTTGAAGCTCAGGCCTCCTCGGCTGGCGATCACGATGTTGGGTGGATCGCCGACCAATGTCGCGGTGCCGCCGAGGTTGGAGGCGAGCGCTTCGGCGATCAAATACGGAGCGGCGTTGATTGCCAGCCGGTCGCACACCAGCAGCGTGACGGGGGCGATCAGCAACACCGTGGTGACGTTGTCGAGTAGGGCCGAAGCGATCGCGGTGACCAGGACCAGCAGGATCATGATTCGCAGTGGCGACCCCCGGGCCCGCTTGGCCGCCCAGATCGACACGTACTCGAACACCCCGGTCTGGCGCAGCACACCGACGATGATCATCATGCCCAGCAGCAAAAAGATTACGTCCCAATCGATTCCGGTCTCGTGGGAATAGAAGACGTCCTCGGAGTTGATGACCGGCAGCGCGACCACGATTGCTGCGCCCGTCAGTGCCACCAGCGTCTTGTTGACGCGTTCGCTGGCGATCAGTGCGTAGGCAACCACAAAGACCGCGAGCGCGAACACGCTCATCGGATAGTTGCCTGTGCTGTCGCCGAATCCCGTGCGATCAACGCTGCAGCGCCGCTGCTAGGAGGCGCGATGCGGTGATCACCCCGTGCAACTTGCCGTCCTTGACCACCGCGAGCAACGGGCTGCGCAGTCGGGCCATGATCGCGGCCACCTCGATGATGGTGTCGTCGGCATTGACCGGCGGAACTTCGGCCAGGTGGTCGGGCAACACATCGCGAACCGTCTTGCCGCTCAACTTTTCGGCGCAGCGGTCGGCCATTGATTCGTTGAGCACGCCGGCCAGCGAAGGATCGTCCTGGACATAGCGGGGCACCAGGAATCGCACCACTTGGGAGGCCGGCAACACCGCGTAGGGCGTGCCCGACGGCTTGGTGACCAGCAGCCCGGGCAGGCCGTGCTCGGCCAGCAGGCGAGCCGCGTCCAGCGCGTTCGAATTGATGTCGATAACCGGAAAATCTTCGGCGATATCCTCGGCCCGCATATGGCGACGATACGTCGCTTTTCTGGTCGCGGTCAGCTCTGTTGTGGCCATGATGTTCTTTCGCGTCGTCGGACGTTGCTGGTACCACTCGACGCCGACCAGGCTTCCCGGCTCACCGGCCACTGACGTTATCAAGGTCGCGCACGAGGGCTAAATGGGCCCTTGCTGCGTACACTGGCGAGATGCTGCAACAGATCCGTGGGCCCGCCGATCTGCAGCACCTTTCCCAGGCCCAGCTACGGGAGCTGGCCCAGGAAATCCGCGAGTTCCTGATCCACAAGGTTGCCGCGACCGGGGGACACCTCGGGCCGAACCTGGGGGTCGTGGAACTGACGCTGGCGCTGCATCGGGTGTTCGATTCACCGCACGACCCGATCATCTTCGACACGGGCCACCAGGCCTACGTTCACAAGATGCTGACCGGACGTGCCCAGGATTTCGAAAGCCTGCGCACAAAGGGTGGGTTGTCGGGGTATCCGTGCCGCGCCGAAAGCGAACACGACTGGGTGGAGTCCAGCCATGCCAGCGCGGCATTGTCGTATGCCGACGGCCTGGCCAAGGCGTTCGAGTTGACCGGGCACCGCAATCGGCACGTGGTCGCGGTGGTAGGCGACGGCGCGCTCACCGGCGGTATGTGCTGGGAGGCGCTGAACAATATCGCCGGGTCGCACCGGCCGGTGATCATCGTGGTCAACGACAACGGCCGCAGCTACGCCCCGACCATCGGCGGCGTCGCCGATCATCTGGCCACGCTGCGGCTGCAGCCGGCCTACGAGCAGATGCTGGAGAAGGGCCGTGACGTGGTGCGGGCGGTGCCGCTGGTCGGTGAGGTGTGCTACCACTTCCTGCACAGCGTCAAAGCCGGCATCAAGGATTCGCTGTCGCCGCAGCTGATGTTCACCGACCTCGGACTGAAGTACGTCGGACCCGTCGATGGGCACGACGAACGGGCGGTGGAGGTCGCGCTGCGCAAGGCGCGTGGCTTCGGCCGCCCGGTGATCGTGCATGTGGTCACCCGTAAGGGCATGGGTTATGCCCCGGCCGAAGCCGACGAGGCCGAGCAGATGCACTCCACGGTCCCGATCAACCCGGTCACCGGGCAAGCCACCAAGGCGGCCGGCCCGGGCTGGACGGCCACCTTTTCCGACGCGCTGATCAACTACGGCCGGCGACGCCGCGACATCGTTGCCATTACCGCGGCCATGCCCGGGCCGACCGGGCTGACGGCATTCGGGCAGCGCTTTCCGGATCGGTTGTTCGACGTCGGTATCGCCGAGCAGCACGCGATCACCTCGGCCGCCGGGCTGGCGATGGGCGGGATGCACCCAGTGGTCGCGATTTATTCGACGTTCCTGAACCGCGCATTCGACCAGATCATGATGGACGTGGCGTTGCACAAGCTGCCGGTCACCATGGTGCTGGACCGCGCCGGCATCACCGGCTCGGATGGCCCCAGTCACAACGGCATGTGGGACTTGTCGATGCTTAACATCGTGCCCGGCATCCGGGTGGCCGCACCTCGCGACGCCACCCGGCTGCGTGAGGAACTGGGTGAGGCGCTGGACATCAGTGATGGGCCGACGGCCCTCAGGTTCCCGAAAGGCGATGTGGGCGAGGATATTTCGGCCCTGGAGCGGCGGGCCGGGGTGGACGTGCTGGCGGTGCCGGCCGACAGCCTGAACCACGATGTGCTGCTGGTGGCGGTGGGCCCGCTGGCCTCGATGGCGTTGGCGGTGGCCAAGCGGCTACATACTCAGGGCATCGGGGTGACGGTGATCGACCCGCGTTGGGTGTTGCCGGTCTCCAACAGTGTTCGCGAGCTGGCGGTGCGGCACAAGCTGCTGGTCACGCTCGAGGACAACGGGGTCAACGGCGGCGTCGGCTCGGCGGTGTCGGCCGCGTTGCGGCGCGCGGAGGTCGACGTGCCATGCCGCGACGTCGGGCTGCCGCAGGAGTTCTTCGATCACGCCTCACGGGGTGAGGTGCTGGCCGATCTGGGGCTGACCGACCAGGACGTGGCCCGGCGCATCACCGGTTGGGTCGCCGCGCTGGGGAACTCAGAAACGGGCGGGTACGGCCGGACGCTCGGGCCGGCGTCTGAGATCAGCGAGCATCTCGACTAGCTGTCGTCGCTCGAGGGTTCGGCATGGGCCCGGGCCACCGCCGCGGCGAGCACCGGCACCACCAGTCGACGCTGCCACGCCCGCGCGTGGCCGGCCCGCAGGAACTCGTCGATCGCGTCGGCGGCGCCATCCCGGGGGCCGGCCCATTCCCAGCACAGCCGTCGCACCAACTCGGGTGCAACAAGGTTTTCCGTCGGTACCCGCACCCGCTGCGACAGTTCTGCCAGCGCCGCCCGCACCGCCTCCAACCGTGCGGCCGCATCGGGTTTCCGCCTGCTCCACCGCGCCGGCAGCGGCGGCCCATTGGCCGACTCGGTGACCTCCGGCGGATGCTGGTTTTCCCGGGCCGCTTCCAGCGCCGCCAGCCAGATCGCGGCATTGCGACGCTGGTTGCGCCCGCCGAACACCGGCAAAGCGACGAGGTCCTCGACCGATCTCGGGTCGGCTACGGCCGCCTCGATGATGGCCGAGTCCGGCAGGATCCGGCGCGGCGCGATGTCGCGCAACTGGGCAATTCGGTCGCGGGCCAGCCACAGCTCGCGAACCGCGGCCAAACCCCGACGGTCGCGCACCTTGTGGATACCGGAGGTGCGGCGCCAGCGGTCCGGCCGCGCCGCCGCCGGGGCCGTCCGCGATTCGTATGTCCGCAGATGCTCGAATTCCTCTGCGGCCCAACCTGTTTTGCCTTGTTCGGTCAGCACCTGCGAGATCGCTGCGCGCAATTCAATGAGCAGCTCGACGTCGAGGGCGGCATAGTTCAGCCAGGCCGGCGGCAGCGGACGCTTGGACCAGTCGGCCGCACCGTGGCCCTTGGCCAGCCCCATCCCCAGCAGCCGCTCGACCATGGTCGCCAAGTTCACCCGATCGAATCCGGCCAGCCGTCCGGCCAGTTCGGTGTCATAGAGCGCCGAGGGTCGCATGCCGACCTCGGCCAGACACGGCAGATCCTGATCGGCGGAGTGCAGAATCCACTCGTCGTCCCTGAGCACCTCGGCGACCGGTGCCAGCACGGCCGGCGGGTCGCCGCCGTGGCTGACCGGGTCGATCAGTACGGTGCCGGCGCCGGCCCGCCGGATCTGGATCAGATAGGCCCGGTTGGAGTAGCGAAAACCGGATGCCCGCTCGGCGTCCACCGCAAAAGGCCCGTGGCCGCGGTCCAAGAGCTCGGCGGCCGCCTCGATCTGGCCGACGGTCACCGAGAGGTCCGGCATCCCGTGCGCCGGCCGCAGCAGCGGCGTGGGCCCGGATGCCGTGCTGCCCGACGGTTCGGTCTCCGCGGGAGACGGGTCGGGGCACATGTCAGGCGCGTGACCGCGAGCTCAGGTCGATGACCCCGGCTGGGGGTAGGCCCGCGGCATGCTCGAGAACATCGCAGAACGCCTCGACGTGGCTGCCCACCTCGGGCGTGGTCGCCGTCCACGACGCCCGCAACTCGAGCTGGTGGGCGCGCGGCGGTCCGGAAATGTCGCCGTAGCGCACCGAGGTGGTGGCGGTGACGGTGCCGCCCAGAGCGGTCATGTGCTCGGTGCGCGACTCGAGAGCCTCCACCAGCCAGCTCCACGCCACCTCGGGCAGCAACGGATCGATGGCTTCCTGTGAGTCCAGGTCTGCCTGGATGTAGGCGACCAGGCGAATGGTGCCGTCCCAGGCGTCGGAGCCCTCCGGGTCGTAGAGCAGGATGAGCCGGCCGAACGCGTCGCCCTCGGACCGCTCGGGGACGATGTCGAGATCGGGATGTTTGACCTCTGCGCCCAGTGCGTAGCTATAGGGCGCCAGCCGCTGCGGCGGACGGATGGGGCCGAGCTCGATCTCCGGGCGTACTGTGACAGCGTTCATGGCCGCGACCGCCTCGCGGAAGGGGGCCGGTTCGGCTGCGGTCACGAGCTTGGCTCCTGCTCGTCGCTGCGCTCCGCAATATCGTCGGCGCGGGTCACAAAATCCGACGGTAGACCTAACGTCCGACACGCGCAGACAGGCGCGCCGAATCATGCTCAGCCCCCGGAACCGGCGCCAAATCGCGCCGGGCGCTTCTCGCGGTGCGCGGCCAGTCCTTCGCGCACGTCAGGGCCACTGAAGCTGAGGAATTCCAGGCCCAGCGACGTTTCGAAGGCGGGCCCGAACATGCGGTACCAGTGATTGAGACTGTGTTTTGTCCAGCGAATCGCGTGCTGGGCGCCCTGCGCCAGATTCTCGGCAAGGCGGGTCGCGGTGGCAAGCACGTCGTCGTCGTCGACGCACGTCGAGACCAGGCCGATGCGCTCGGCTTCCGCACCGGAAAGCGGCTCACAGGTCAGCAGGTAGTACTTGGCCTTGGCCATACCCACCAGCAGCGGCCAGCAGATCGCGGCGTGGTCGCCGGCGGCCACCCCGAGCTTGGTGTGACCGTCGATGATCTTCGCCGTCCGGCCCGCCACCGAGATGTCGGCCAGCAGCGCCACTACCAGACCCGCGCCGACGGCCGGACCGCGGATCGCCGAGACCACCGGTTTGTCGAGGTTGACCAGGTTGAGCACTAGATCGCGGGCCTCGCGCATGATGCGGACCCGGTCTTCATAGGCGCCCATGGTCTGGTCGATCAGGTCGAAGCTGCCGCCGGAGGAAAATGCTTTGCCCTCGCCGCGGACCAGCACCACCCGCACGGCCGGGTCGCGGTCGATCACCGGCCAGATGTCGGCCAGGTCGCGATGCATCTGCGGCCCGACCGAATTCAGTCCCGGGGGAGTCCAGAACCAGGTTCAGGACGCCGTTATCGGCGGGTTCTATTCGCAGACTTGGGAACTCGCCGTAGTCGACAGGCGGGTGGCGCACTGACATACCTGGATGTTACGCACGGGCCGATCGGCTGCCGACCAGGGTGTCTGCCTGCACGTCACCGCGCACGATCCGCTCGGCCAGCCGCGAGGCCAGCGCCATGATGGTCAGCGCCGGGTTGGCGCTGCCCTGGGTGGGGCACACCGAACCGTCGGCGATGAATAGGTTGGGCACCGCCCAGCTTCGCTGGTCGGAGTTGACGACGCTGCTCTCGGGGTCGCTGCCCATCCGGGCACCACCGATGAGGTGAGCGAAACGCTGGATGGTCAACACGTCCTGTGCGCCGGCGGCGTGCAGGATATTGGTGATCACCTGGGTGGAGTACTCCATGTTGGCCTTGTCGTTGTCCGACAGGTTGTAGTCGAATCGGGCCACGGGCAGCCCGTATTGATCGGTCTCGTCGGCGAGGGTGACGCGGTTGTCTTCGTGTGGCAGCAGCTCGTTGAGTACACCGATCGTGGACCAGTGGTTGTAGTCACGCATGTATTCGCGCAGTGCGGCGCCCCAATGCCCGTCGGCGAGCACATGCTCGGCCCAGCCGATCGGCAGCGGCGAGACGGTCTGGATGGAAAACCCCCGGGCGAAACCGCGGTCGGGATCGGTTTCGTAGAACTGCTCCGAGGACACCTCCGGCGGCGGCGCCTTGTACATCCGCAGTTCCTCCGGCCAGCGGCCCGCGGTCTGCGAGGCGCCCTGCACCATCACGTAGCGGCCCACCTGGTCGTGGTTGTTGCACAAGCCGTTGGGGAACCGCGCACTGGTGGAATTGAGCAACAACCGCGGAGTTTCGATCGAATAGCAGGCCACCGCGACCACCTTGGCCCTCTGAAACCGCTCACGGCCCCTGACCTCGTCGAAATACGTTACCCCGCTTGCATTTCCGTTTGCGTCGAGCTCGATCCGGCTGGCCATGCAGTTCGCCCGGATCTCGAGGCCGTGGGCCAGCGCGTCGGGTAGGTGAGTGACATACGGGCTGGCCTTGGCATTGACCTTGCACCCCTGCAGGCAGTAACCGCGGTAGATGCAGTGCGGCCGGTTGCCGAAGGTGCCGTTGACGATGCCGACCGGGCCGACCCGCATCTCGATGCCGA
This sequence comes from Mycobacterium persicum, assembly GCF_002086675.1. Lineage (GTDB taxonomy): Bacteria > Actinomycetota > Actinomycetes > Mycobacteriales > Mycobacteriaceae > Mycobacterium > Mycobacterium persicum. The sequence continues at coordinate 28,380 of NZ_MVIF01000004.1, read as the reverse complement.
GGCGCATCGCGCCTTCCCACAGCTTCATCGCGGCGCCCGAAACCGGATGCGGCGCATGCGGATAGCGATGCGGATCACCCCACGGCCAGTCCTGACCGGCCACCGGCAGCTCGAGTTCCAGGCGTTCGTAGTGCGGCCGCAGGTCGGCGTAGCTGATCGGCCAGTCGGCGCCGACCCGGTCGCGGGTGAAGGTCTCGAAGTCGCTGGGATGGAAGCGCGGCGTGTAGCCGGCGTAGTGCACCATCGACCCGCCGACGCCGCGCCCGGAGTTGTTCTTGCCCAGCTCGACCGGATCCGATCCGCCGATGATCCGTTTCTGTGTCCAGTACAACTCGTGGGAGCCGGTTTCGTCGGACACCCAGTCCTCGTCCGGGTGCCAGAACGGGCCGGCCTCCAAAATGACGATGCGCCAGCCGGCCCGCGCCAGCCGCTGGGCCAGCACCGAACCGCCCGCGCCGGCCCCGACGACCACCAGATCGACCTCCTCGTCGTCGGAGTAGCGGCGCATGGTGGACTCGCCGGGCAGATCACGGGAGTGCACGTCGAGCAGGAACCGCGAATCGTTGTCGCGCGGCCCGAGCGAGCCCTTGAGCAGCCCGCGCCAGAAATCACCCATTGATGTGTTCCTGTTCGACGGTCCTGACGGGGTCTTCGGAGGTGGCTCCCGGGGCTTCGAAGGGCTCACGGCTGCCCACTCCGCCCAGTCGCATGAAGCCGCGGGGATAGGCCGGGCCGCCGAAGCCGATCTCGTTCCAGGCCCACGGATGGCTGTAGAAGCCGCTCAACGTCATCCGCATCACCACCGACCAGGCCCGGGAGACGTTCAACTTCTCCCAACTGCCGCCGGATAGCTCGCCGTCGGCGAACCGCTGCACCACCGATTCGCGGGTCGCGAGGTCGGCCGCCGCGAACGACTCCGCGCCCGCGGCGCGGGCTGCCTCGTCGAGACCCGAGAGCACCAGCCGCCAGGTGTCGCGGTCGTCGGGCATGTCGGCGTATTGATAGCCGTCCAGCCGGCCATCGGCGAGCTTGGCGTCGACGAATTCGGCCACCGGTATCCGCGGCTCGGCGTCCTGAGCCAACACGGTGTCGCAGAACGCGCGCAGCGTCGACTCCTGCGACTCGTCGAAGAACCGTAACGGCCCCGGTTTCTCCAGGCGGGCCAGCACCACTTTTCGGGTGGCCTCGTCCCAGGTGTCGGCGGTCGACAGCACGTCGTAGTCGGGATAGCGGCCGATCATCTGCGGGGTGGTGCCGCGGCGCTGGCGCGGCAGCCAGGACGGATGCAGCGGCTTGCCGTCCGGTCGCAGTTTGGGCAGGTGGTGCCCGTCCGAGATGTCAGGCACGGCGCTACTTCTCCCGCCGCAGGACCGCCGCCAGCAGACCCATCGCCCCGACGATGCTCATCAGGCCGGGCGCGGCGATGGGCGGACCCATCGGCACGTTGTAGTTGTACAGCCGCCAACCGCCGGGGCGGCGCGCCACACCGCGAGCGTGGAAGTATTCGCCCAACAGGCCGTTCGCCGCATATACCGCCGCGGTCACCGGCAGCCACCGCTTGGCCCAGCGCTTGGAGAACACTCCGCCCACCCCGGCAACCACCACCGGCGGGGTGACGACGATCGGGCTCCACATCCATTTGTTGCCGAAGCTGGCGCGATAGTGCTCGAAGTACACCTCCGCGGTGGTCACCAGAGCCGCAAACGCCGTCAAGCCCGACAGCGACCGCTCGAAGCGACCGTGGGCGATATTGCGCAACACCCGGTCGACGAAATACTCCGCCTCCTCGACCACATGCCCGCGAGGTGCCGAATCTCGAGTCAGCAACATGAACCCGTCTCCTTGCCTGCCATCTATGGGTCTTCGAGGGGCGGATTTCCGCGCAATGCGGCGACCGCCGTATTGGGCAGTACCCAAACAACCCGGAGGGCACACCTGCCTACGGGCCCGTCATGGCAGCATTGGGGCCAGTGAATACTCCTGCGCGTACCCGACGCGAGCTTCCGCATTCGCCCTATCTGGCGGCGGTGGCCGGCCGCAAACCCAGCCGAGTGCCGGTGTGGTTCATGCGGCAGGCCGGCCGGTCGCTGCCCGAGTACCGGGCGCTGCGCCAACGCCACAGCATGCTGGACGCCTGTCTGGAGCCGGACGTGGCCTGCGAGATCACTCTGCAGCCGGTACGGCGCTACGGTGTGGACGCGGCGATCCTGTTCTCCGACATCGTGGTGCCGTTGCGTGCGGCCGGCGTGGAGCTGGACATCGTCGCCGACGTCGGTCCGGTGATCGCCCACCCGGTGCGCACCGCCGCCGATATCGACGGCATCAAACCCCTTGACCCACAAGCGATTCAGCCGGTGATGGAAACCGTTCGGCTGTTGGTGGCGGCGCTGGGCGACGTCGCGCTGATCGGCTTCGCCGGTGCGCCGTTCACACTGGCGTCCTACCTGATCGAGGGTGGACCCAGCCGCCATTACGTCCGCACCAAGGCGATGATGCTGGCCGAGCCGGCCAGCTGGCATGCGCTGATGAGCAAGCTGACCGACCTCACCATCGCGTTTCTGCATGGACAGATCGACTCCGGCGTGGACGCCATTCAGGTGTTCGACTCCTGGGCGGGAATGTTGTCGCTGGTCGACTACCGCCAATACGTGTTGCCGCACAGCGCACGGGTGTTCGCCACGTTGGCCGAACACGGCGTGCCGATGACGCATTTCGGGGTCGGCACGGCCGAGCTGCTGGGCGCCATGTCGGAGGCCCTCAAACCCGCAACGGCGACCGTCGTCGGCGTCGACTGGCGCACCGCGCTGGCCGACGCGGCCGCCAGGGTGCAGCCGAGTACCGCGCTGCAGGGCAACCTCGATCCGGTGCTGCTGCTGGCGGGCTGGCCGGTGGTGGAACGCGCCGCCCGCGCCGTCGTCGACGACGGACGCCGTGCCGTCGACGCGGGCGCCGCCGGGCACGTCTTCAACCTTGGCCACGGAGTGCTGCCGCAGACCGATCCGGGGGTACTGACCGAACTGGTCTCGCTGGTCCACTCGCTATGAGTCGGCGCACATATTGTGTTGTGGGCGGCGGTATTTCGGGTTTGACGGCGGCCTATCGGTTGCGGGCGGCCGGCGGTGACGACGCGACGATCACGGTGTTCGATCCCGCTGACCGGCTCGGCGGGATACTGCGCACCGAGCTGGTCGGCGGACAACCCATGGATCTGGGCGCCGAAGCGTTCGTGCTGCGCCGGCCCGAGGTGCCGGCGCTGCTGGCCGAGCTCGGCCTGGCCGGCCGGCAACGGGCCACCACCGGTGCTCGGCCGCTGATCTACAGCGGGCAGCAGCTGCATGCCCTGCCGTCGGGCACGGTGGTGGGAATTCCGTCGTCGGCGTCGTCGCTGGCGGGCCTCGTCGACGAGGCCACGATCGCACGCATCGAGAGCGAGCCCGGTCGGCCGTTTTGCTGGCGTCCGGGTAGCGATCCCGCGGTGGCCGAGTTGGTGGCCGACCGGTTCGGCGAGCAGACGGTGGCACGGTCGGTGGATCCGCTGCTGTGCGGGGTGTATGCGGGCTCGGCGGCGACGATCGGGTTGCGCGCCGCGGCCCCCGGCGTGGCGGCGGCGCTCGATCGCGGCGCCGCCAGCGTGACCGACGCGGTTCGGCAGGCGTTGCCGCCTGCCGGTGTTGGACCGGTATTCGGTGCCCTGGACGGCGGCTACCGGGTGCTGGTCGACGAGCTGGTCGCCGGTAGCCGACTGAATTGGGTGCGCGCCGCGGTGGTTGAGATCGGCCGAAGCGGTGAGGGCTGGGAATTGCACGACGACACCGGAGGTCGTTGGGACGCCGATGCGGTGATCCTGGCCATCCCGGCGCCGCGCCTGGTGCCATTGGTCGACGACATCGCGCCGCGTAGCGCCGCGGCCGCCCGCCGGATCAGGAGTGCCTCGTCGGCCGTGGTGGCGCTGGCGGTGCCGCTCGACACCCCGTTTCCGCAGTGTTCCGGTGTGCTGGTGGCCAGCGGCGAGCGGTTACGCGCCAAGGCGATCACGCTGTCGTCACGCAAGTGGGGCCCCCGTGGGGACACGCAACTACTGCGGCTGTCGTTCGGCCGCTTCGGCGACGACCTGGCCGAGCGCGAGTCCGACGAGGAGCTACTGGCCTGGGCAGTCGACGACCTGGCCACGGTGTTCGGCGTGACCGTGGACCCGATCGAATATCGCGTGCAGCGCTGGATCCAGGCGATGCCGCAATACGGGCCGGGTCACGCGGATCTGGTCGCCGAGGTGCGTGCCGGCCTGTCTCCGGGATTGGCCGTGGCGGGCAGCTACCTCGACGGGATCGGGGTGCCGGCCTGTGTGGCGGCCGCGGGCCGGGCGGTCACCGGCATCGTCGACGCCTTGTGAGGCCCGGGGCAGGCCCGGTCGCACAAGTGGCACGATAGGTGCCATGGCACGCCCCGACGCGAAACTAGACGCGAAACTAGACTTTGCCGCCTTGAACGCGACCATCCGCTACCTGATGTTCTCGGTGTTCGCGGTGCGTCCCGGCGAACTCGGTGAGCAACGCGACGCCGTGATTGATGACGCCGCAATGTTCTTCAAGCAGCAGGAGGAACGCGGCGTGGTGGTGCGCGGCCTCTACGACGTCGCCGGTCTGCGCGCCGACGCCGATTTCATGATCTGGACCCATGCCGAGCGGGTGGAAGCACTGCAGGCCACCTATGCCGACTTCCGGCGCACCACCGCCCTGGGAAGGGTCTGCACGCCGGTGTGGAGCAGTGTGGCGCTGCACCGGCCGGCGGAGTTCAACAAGAGTCACATTCCGGCGTTTCTGGCCGGCGAGGAGCCGGGTGCCTACATCTGCGTATATCCCTTTGTGCGGTCCTACGAGTGGTATCTGCTGCCCGACGAGGAGCGTCGCCGGATGCTCGCCGAGCATGGCATGGCCGCCCGCGAGTACAAGGACGTGCGGGCCAACACGGTGCCGGCGTTCGCGCTGGGCGACTACGAATGGATCCTGGCGTTCGAGGCCCCCGAATTGCACCGCATCGTCGACCTGATGCGGGAGCTGCGGGCCACCGACGCCCGGCGGCACACCCGCGCCGAGACGCCGTTTTTCAGCGGGCCGCGGGTGCCGGTGGAGCAGCTCGTGGGATCGCTGCCATGACCGCTCCTGACCCGGCCGATCCCACCCGCTTCGAGGAGATGTATCGCGACGACCGCGTCGCGCACGGCCTTCCGGCGGCCACGCCGTGGGATATCGGCGGCCCGCAGCCGGTGGTCCAGCAGCTCGTCGCCCTCGGCGCGATCAAGGGGGAGGTGCTCGACCCGGGCACCGGGCCGGGCCACCATGCCATCTACTACGCCGCCAAGGGCCTCTCGGCCACCGGCATCGACGGTTCGGCGGCCGCCATCGAGCGTGCCCGGGACAACGCGCGCAACGCCGGCGTGTCGGTGGACTTCCGGGTGGCCGACGCCACCAAGTTGGAAGGGCTGGACGGCCGGTTCGACACCGTCGTCGACTGCGCCTTCTACCACACCTTCAGCACCGCGCCGGAGCTACAGAAGTCCTATGTGCAGGCGCTGCACCGGGCGACCAAACCGGGCGCTCGCCTGTACATGTTCGAGTTCGGCGAGCACGACATCAACGGGTTCACCATGGCGCGGTCGTTGTCGGAGAGCGACTTTCGCGACGTGTTGCCGGTCGGCGGCTGGGTGATCACCTACCTGGGGCCGACGAGCTACCAGATCAATCTGAGCGTCGAATCGATCGAGATGATGGCCGCGCGAAATCCCGACATGGCCGACGAGGTGCGGCCCATGCTGGAACGGTTCCGGGCGATGGAACCATGGCTGGTTGGCGGCCGGGTACACGCTCCGTTCTGGGAAGTGCACGCCACTCGGCTGGACTGACGGATGCCGCTGGGCGGATCCGCCGAAACTGTAATTCTGCAGTGAAAGTGCGAGTAAGGGTCTGCAAAATTACCGCCTCGGCGAAAGCTAGCCCGTCGGGACCAGCCGCAGCGAGATGGAGTTGATGCAGTAACGCTGATCCGTTGGCGTCGGATAACCCTCACCGGCGAACACATGACCCAAGTGGCTGTGACAGTTCGCGCAGATCACCTCGGTGCGCGTCATCCCCAGCGAGTGGTCGGGACGCAGGATGACCGCTTCGGAGCTCGCCGGGTCGAAGAACGACGGCCAGCCGCAATGCGACTCGAATTTCTCTGTGCTGCGGAACAATTCGGCACCGCAGGCCCGGCACTGGTAGATGCCCTCGGTTTTGGTGTCGGTGTACTCGCCGGTGAAGGGTCGCTCGGTGCCGGCCCTGCGCAGGACGTCGAATTCCTGCTGGGTGAGCCTTTGGCGCCACTGGTCGTCGGTCAGTTCCAGCTTCGGACGCGTCATACGTCCACGCTAGCGCCAATGGCGGTGACCCGTTGCGTCCCCCGCGCTTGCGATCACCGCGCGCGCTCCCGCTCGGCCGTCAGCCAGGTCGGGTCGATACCACCGCCCAGCCGGTTTTCGGCCTTGGCATCCAAGTAACGGAAGTAGAGCACGGTGAACGTGACGATCAACAGCAGCGACCAACCGTAGGTGATCTTCAGGTACTCCAGGGCGCGGCCCCACCGCATCCAGTTGAACAACAGCCAGCGGTCCAGCGTCATGAACCCGTAGATCGCCAGCCATGCCGGCCAGTTGCGGATCACCGAGTTGGGCAGCACCACTGTCATCAAGAACGGGAACAGCATCATCGAGTAGTAGCCCTGGGCCAGCGACATCACCAGCCACGACCACAGCAGCAGCACGCCCGACGAGGTGGTGAACCACAACAGCGGGTCGCGGGTGCGGTAGTAGCGGTATAGCAGCCACAGCGCACCCACGGCGAGTGCGGTGAATAGCAACCGCAGGAACACGATCAACCACGTCGGCAGACCGAAGTACACGCCGTTGCCCTGGATCGAGCTGTTGAAGTAGTCGCGGGTCCCCAGGATGTAGGGCAGTGTGCGAGTGAAGAAGTCCATCGGGTGGCTCACCAGCGGCAGCGCGGCCAGATTGACGACGACGGGAACCACGATGGCGGCCACCACTGCCCGCCACTGGCGGTTCAGCACGGGCAGCAACAGCAACGGACCCAGCAGCGGTTTGAGGACCAGCGTCAGCCCGATGGCCACCCCGGCCCACCACTGACGGCTGACTCTGCCGTCGAGCAGCCACCGCAGAAACAGCACCTCGAGCAGCAGGATGCAGCCGTTGATGTTGGTGAACACCAGGGTGTTGGTCACCGTCTCGGTGGCGAACATGGCCAACAACAAGGCGGGCGCGGCCACCGAGGACAGCGTGAAATTGAACATCCGCAGCAACAGGTACGCCGCGACCAGGATGGCCACGGTGTTGATGGAGATGAACAGGTAGCGCGACGGCGCGAAGGGCAGATACCCGAACGGCGCCATCAACAGCGTGCCGCCGGGCGGGTAGAGGTAATGCGGGTCGACGTAGTCGAAGTGCTCGTTGTAGATGTCCCAGCCATGCCGGAAGTTCAGCACCGCGCGGTAGACCGGCTTGAAGTCGTCGGTGATATTGCCGTTGGTGGTCAACACGATGCTGCGGTGCAGCACCGACAGAATGGCTGCCGGCCAGAGCGCCGCCCGCACGATCGACGCCGTACTCGGTGCGCCGGTGCGGGGACGGAATGCGGCCAACATCGATTCGCGGAGGCGGGTTCGAGTGGAGTCAGCTGCCGTCACCAGCGCACCGTACACCGGGGCTGCCGGCCGGCAGGTGTCAGGCGGGACAGTAGGTGTCGGTGCCGGGCAGCTTGCCGTCGTCGAGATAGCCGACCAGCGGCGGCACCGCACAGGAGGAATAGATGCTGGCACCGTGGCCGATGCCCTGCCACATCACCCGCTTGCTCGCGGCGTTGGCGTTGATGACGGTGGCCGCCGTCTGCGCAACCCCGTCGACGCCGACGATCGGGTCGTCCTGCACGCCCATCAGCAAGACGTCGACCTTCAGCTCCTTGGGCAATTGCGGCGGCGAACCAGTTGGCCAATGCACGCATTTGACCAGATTGAGCGCGGCGACCGTGCCGAACTGGGGATAGAGCTTTGCCCAGGCCACCACCAGCTCGCGTACCCGGTCCGGGGTCGGGCGGTTGACCGCGTCGCTGCACGAATTGACGAATTGGCCGTCGGTGTCCTGAAGGCCGTCGGCGCGATTGATCAGGTTGGACAGCTGATTCATGTCACCGGCGCGCGCAGCCGCCAATGCGTTGGCCAGCGTGGTGGTGGTGCTGATGCGGTCGCCGGTCGGAAAGCCCAGCGTGGTGGTGATCGCGTTGACGATCGACGCGACCGAGGTCCCGGGACCCCGCAACGAGCGAGCCGTATTCAGCAACGCGGTGACGGCGCCTTTCGGATCCGGGCCCAGTGCGCAGTTGATCGCGACGCATTGCGCGGCGAACGCGTCCAGTGCCGCCTGCTGGCCTTTGACCTGTTGCTCGGCCTTGGCCTCGGCGCTGACACCCAGAGCGACCGGGGAGTCGAGGATCAGCCTGGCCACCTTATCCGGGCGGGAACCGGCATAGGTGAGCGCCACCTGGGCACCGTTGCCGATGCCGACCAGCGCCAGTGCGGGCACATCCCACAGATTGCGCAGTCGCTCGAGGTCGGAGGCGGCGTGTCCGTTGTCGTAGGCGGAATCGGCGGGTGCGATGACGTCGGTGCAGCTGGTGGTGGCCTCATTCGAGATCGCCGAGAGGTTGGCCACCGGGTCGTCGCCGGTCTGGAACTGCGATTGATCGCGCATCTCGTCGCGCTGGAAGTGGTCGCGGCAGTCAATCGGACTCGACATGCCCATGCCGCGGCGGTCGACGGCGACAATCGGGTGACTGCGCAGTATGTCGGCGCCCGCATGCGACAACCAAACCGGCAATTGCGTCGACGACGGCAGATCCGAACCGGTCGTGAAAACCAGCGGTCCCGCGTCACGCGGGGTTTGGCCCGAGCGAGCGCGGACCACGCCGATGGTGACAGAACCGGACCCACCGTTGACCGGGTCGAGGTCGGAGTCGAAGGTGGCGCATTCCAGCTTGATGCCCGGCGCGGCGGGGATTGCCGCGTTTCCGTAGACCTGAGACGTGCAGTCGCGCCAGGACAGATCGTTTTTGGGAGCGGCGATCGGCGGCGGGCCACTGGGAGGTGGTGTGGTGGTGGCGACGCCCTGGGGTTTGGCGCCGCTATAGGTGGCAAAGCGCGGGTTGGCGCCCAGGACCGGGACGCAGCCGGTCAGCGCCGTGGTCACCGAGCAGGCCATCGAGACCAGGACTGTTGCGGACGTGATGCGCCGACTCATGCCGACCACAGTAACGTCAGGCTTTGACGTAGCGGGTGTACAGATAACCGGCGTCATCGGTGAGCAGGTGGGCGCAGCGCATTCGGGTCTGCAGCTGCCCCGGTCCGGTGGCGATGCGCCGGGCCAGACCGCCCACCACGAACGGTGCAATCGTCAGGCACAGCTCGTCGAGCAAGCCGAGCTCGATGAACGATCCGAGCAGTACCGGCCCGCCCTCGGTGAGGATACGACGCAGACCACGCTCGGCAAGCCTGGCCAGCAGCACTGCCTCGTCGACCTTGGCGGGATCGGTGTCGGAGCAGTCGACCACCTCGGCGAGGCCGGTCAGGCGCCGTCGTGTCTCGTCGGCCACCGTCGTGGTGGTGAGCACCAGAGGTGGCACCTCGGTGCGGGTGAACACGCCGAGATCCCGGGCGAGGTGACCGGACTTGGTGACGATCGCCAGTGGCGGGACCTCACTTTGGCCGCGCAGCTGTCGCTGGCGGCGCGCGACGACGCCGAGCTGAGCGCCGGAGTAGCCCTCGACGCGCACGGTGCCCGCGCCCACCACGACCACGTCCGCCAGTTCACGCAGCAGCCGGAACACTGTCCGGTCACCCGGGCCGCCGAGTCCGCCGCTGGTGCCGGCGACGGTGGCGCCGCCGTCGACGCTGCTGATGAAATTGGCCCGTACCCAGGTGCGGTCGGTGTCCGCCGGGTATCCGTAGAGCTCCGGTAGGTCGGCTTCCTCGAGTGTGCGGTCCGATCCGAGCAGCGTCAGGCGGATGCCGGCGGATCGGCCGGCGGCCGGGCCGGCCCCGAAGTCGGGCATGAGTGTGATTGCAGCACGCCGCTACAGTGCCAGCATGCACGGGTCCACCCCTGCGGGCGCCGGCGGCCGGGTGGGCCGCTTGGTGGATCGGCATCCCTCGGTGTCGCCGGAACGGCTGATCGCCCAGCTGCGGCCGCCGCCCACCTTCGCCGAGGTGAGCTTTGCGACGTATCGGCCCGATCCGGCAGAGCCGACTCAGGCTGCCGCCGTGCTCGCCTGTCAGGACTTCTGCCGGCACGCCGTCGAGCGGCGGGCGGGCCGCAAGAAGCTGTTCGGCAAGCGTGAGGTGTTGCCCGGGGTAGGCCTGTACCTGGATGGCGGGTTCGGGGTGGGCAAGACCCATCTGCTGGCGTCGTCCTATTACCAACTGCCGGGGGAGCGCCCCAAGGCGTTCGCGACTTTCGGGGAGTTGACCCAGCTGGCCGGGGTGTTCGGTTTCGTCGAATGCATCGATCTGCTGGCGCACTACACCGCCGTGTGCATCGACGAATTCGAGCTGGATGACCCGGGTAACACCACGCTGATCTCGCGGATGCTCTCCGCGCTGGTCGAACGCGGTGTGTCGGTGGCCGCCACGTCCAACACGCTGCCCGAGCAACTGGGCGAGGGCCGCTTTGCCGCCCAGGACTTCTTACGCGAGATCCACACGCTGGCAAGCATTTTCACCACGGTACGGATCGAGGGGCCGGACTACCGCCATCGTGACCTGCCGCCGGCGCCGCCGCCGTTGTCGGATGCGGACGTCGCCGCGCGGGCGGCCTCCGTCCGGGGGGCGACCCTCGACGACTTCGACGCCCTGTGTGCGCACCTGGCCACCATGCATCCGTCGCGCTATCTGACGTTGATCGAGGGGGTGTCTGCGGTATTCCTGACCGGCGTGCACGGCATCGACGACCAACACGTCGCGCTGCGGCTGGTTGCGCTCACCGATCGCCTCTACGACGCCGGCATCCCGGTGGTGGCCTCCGGGACGAAGCTGGACACCATCTTCAGCGAGGAGATGCTGGCTGGTGGCTACCGGAAGAAGTATCTGCGGGCCACGTCACGCCTGTTAGCGCTGACTGCCCGGTGACGGGTCGGCTCATGACGTAGTCGTGTTCCTGGTGATCGCCCAGCTGAAACGTCCTGGCCCCGCTGACGATGAAGCCATTCTTGAGGTAAAAACGTTGGGCGCGAACATTTTTCCGGTTCACTCCCAGCCACACCCGGGGAACACCCCACCCGGCGGCCCTCGACAGCACGGCATTCATCAACGACGAGGACACACTCTTGCCGTGAAAGTCGGGTATTACGTACAGCTTTGACAACTCGGCTGAGTCATCACGGTCGGCACCGCGAACGAGCATGGCGTAACCGACAATTCGGCCCTGGTCGCGGGCGGCCAGAATGGCACGTCCCGGATCGGTCAGATACTCGGCGAACCGGGGCGCGGACAGGTTTGCGTCGATGAAGGACGCGATGTGTTGCGGGGCCACCGACGGCGGGCAGGCCAGCGGAAAGGTCTGTGCGGCAACGGCCGCCAACTCGGCCGCGTCTGCGGGATCCGTCGGGGTGATCTGAACGTTCAGGTCACAGGTTCCACTGGGCGAGGTGCTGGCCGGTCTTGCGGTCCAGCAGCACGACAACGGAGACCGGGTCACGGTAGGCATCCCAATAGACTCCGCCGCGGACGATCGCGCCCTGCGGGGCGTTGCCCAGCGCGGCGTCCAGCCAATCGGGTGCGTCGCAGGGTCGTGGCTTGTACGCGTCGGCGAACTGGGTGACTCCGTCGAAGCTGAAGTTGGTCGCCATGATGTAGGAATTGGGCACCCGGACGGCGCGGACCGTCACGTCGGCGCGGTTGACCGCGCTGCCGGGGAAGCTCTTCACCGGGACGCCGCTGCGGGTGTAGCCGAAGCCGGGCGGGGGGTCGACGGGCTCGACGCTGCTGACGGTCACGTCGGCGACGTAGGTGCCGGTGTCCACCCGCAGCGTGTCGCCGATGTGGCCGATGGGTGCGTCGCCGGCCCACGCGCGGGGGGCGATTGACGCGAGCACACCCGCTGCGGCGACGAGGAAGGTGGAAAGGATGATCAGCCAGCGCTGCATCGGTGCCTCCTCGGCTCCCTGTTCGGGGACCTTCGCATGATCGCACATGCAGTAACGGGTAGGGGAGGGGCCGGCTGCCGGGGCGGGCTGACGCTCGCGATGCCCCGAAATCATGCAAAGTTCACCTTCCATTCGCCGCGCGACGTGCATGCTCTCGGTGGCTTTGGGACAATTCCGAGGTCATGAGACTCCTACTGGTGCTGGCCGGCGTCGCCGCCGTCATCGGCTTGGCAGCGCCTGCGCGCGCCGATGCCAAACAAGATCAAGCCTTCCTGGTCGCACTGGGGGCTGCCGGCATCACCTACCAGAACGCCGACGCCACGATCGCCACCGGCAAGAAGGTGTGCGATATGGCTAAGGACGGCAAATCGGCGATCGAGGTCGTCACCTACCTGCAAGGCCTCAGTCCACAGCTGACGCGGTCCAACGCTGCCAGATTCACCGCGATCGCGGCCGGGGTTTACTGCCCCGAGCAACTGCCCGCGAGCAGCAAACCCGACAGCGGCGGCTGAACGGCCGCGACCGGCTGCGGCGTCGTCGCATGCACGTTCGACGGGAGCTGCTTTGGCAGTTGGGGCGCGCTAGGGTGCGGGAATGACTGCCGAGTACTTCGACCTCGGCTCCTATCACCGGCCAATCGAGACCTCTTTCGCGGAAGCACAGCTCTGGTTCGACCGCGGGCTGGTTTGGGCGTATGCGTTCAACCACGAAGAGGCCGTGCGGTGCTTCGAGCGAGCTCTGGCACTCGACCCGGAGCTGGCCATCGCGCGGTGGGGAATCGCTTATGCGGTCGGACCCAACTACAACAAGGCGTGGGAGGCGTTCGACCCGGTCGACCTGAGCGGGTCGCTGGCCCGCGCGTGTGCGGAACTCCAGTTGGCCGAGCGTGGCCGGGCCACTCCGGTGGAGCAAGGCCTGATCGCCGCGCTGCGGACCCGCTTTCCCGCCGGTGACCTGGCTGCGGGCGTCATCGCCTATGCCGACGCGATGACGTCGCTGGCCGCTGGCTACCCCGACGACGTCGACGTGCAAGCGCTGGCCGCCGACGCGCTGGTGAACGTCACCGCGTGGGCCCTGTGGGACACCGCGACCGGCAAGCCGGCGGCAGGCTCGCGGGTGCTGGAGGCCAAGCGGATCCTTGATGCGGCGCTGGCCACGCCGGCCGGTCGCGAACACCCGGGGATCCTGCATCTGTACCTGCACACCATGGAGATGTCGGCCACTCCGGAGGACGCCCTGCCTGCGGCGGACTTGTTGCGCGGCCTGGTGCCTGACGCCGGGCATCTGCAGCACATGCCCAGCCACATCGACGTGCTGTGCGGCGACTATCGCAGCTCGGTGACGGCCAATCTTGCTGCGGTACAAGCAGACCGGCGCTTTGTGAGCCGCGAGGGCCCGCTGAACTTCTACTCGCTGTACCGGGCGCACGATCTGCACTTCATCGTCTATTCGGCGATGTTGGCAGGGCAGCTGCAGATGGCGTTGCAGGCCGCCGACGAACTCGCCGGTCAGCTAACGGCCGAGCTGCTGTCGATCGAATCCCCGCCGATGGCCGACTGGCTCGAGGCCTTCGTACCGCTACGAACCCACGTGCTGGTCCGGTTCGGCCGATGGGACGAGCTGATCGCGCAGCCGCTGCCGGACGACCAGGACCTGTACTGCACCACCACCGCGACGATCCACTACGGACGCGGCGTTGCGCTGGCAGCCACCGGCCGACTGGCGCAAGCCCACGCCGAGCGCGGCGCGTTCACCAGGGCCTATGCGCGGATACCGGGCTCGCGTTACCTGTTCAACAACACCAGTCGAGACATTCTGGCCGTGGCCGCGGCCATGCTCGACGGTGAAATCGCCTACCGCGAAGTGCGCTTCGACGAGGCGTTCCGCCACCTGCGACGCGCCGTCGAGTTGGACGACACGCTGCCCTACGACGAGCCGTGGGGCTGGATGCAGCCCACTCGGCACGCGTATGGTGCGCTGCTGCTCGAGCAGGGGCACGTCGAAGAAGCGGCCGCCGTCTATGCCGCCGACCTCGGTCTGGACCCCACGTTGGCCAGGCCATGCCAGCACCCCGGGAACGTCTGGAGTCTGCACGGGTACCACGAATGCCTGCAGCGGCTTGGCCGTAGGGCCGAAGCCGTGATCATCGGCCAGCAGCTTCGGCTGGCCGTTGCGCGTGCCGACGTGCCGATTCGTGCTTCATGTGCATGCCGACTCGACGTGCCGGAGCCATAAACGCACCCTGACCTGCATAAACCTTGGTGCGCGATACTGGGATTGAACCAGTGACCTCTTCCGTGTCAGGGAAGCGCTCTCCCGCTGAGCTAATCGCGCCGGGGATTGCAATCTGGAGGTGGAGACGGGAATCGAACCCGTGTGCACGGCTTTGCAGGCCGTTGCCTCACCACTCGGCCACTCCACCGCGGGGGATTGATGCCACTTGCACCTTCGAGCGGATGACGGGATTCGAACCCGCGACCCTCACCTTGGCAAGGTGATGCGCTACCAACTGCGCTACATCCGCGCGCAACGGACGAGATCGTCGCCCGGTGCGAAGCACGACGATAGTCCACGTGACCCGGCGCACACAAATCTCCAGGTTCTTTGGGGCGCTTTGGCTATCACCGGCTGAGGTAGCACGTTCGGTGCAGCCGGGGATCGTGCTAGTCTTCGACCTCGTTGCCGCTCGGCGCCGGTCCCGTGGCTCAGTGGAAGAGCGTCCGCTTCACACGCGGAAGGTCGCTGGTTCGATCCCAGCCGGGACCACCCGTAATTTGCCCGCTCACCCGCCTTCATCGTGGGCGCGATCTTTCCCCTGGATCGGCACGGTGGCCATGACGCACTCCCTCTGTCGCATCAAAGGGCGCCTGCCCGACCGTCGTATGCTACCCACCGAACGGACGCGACGTTCGCTGCGATTCGGCAGATGGGATTTGCTGGATGACGGTCGAGTTCACGTTGCTCGGCGACGTCGAAGCCCGAGTTGACGGGCGACGGCTAGAAATCGGTCATGCCCGTCAACGCTGTGTACTGGTCGCGTTCTTGATCGACGTGAATCGGCCCATTCCGGTCGGTCAACTGGTCGATCGCGTGTGGTCGGACCGTCCACCCTACCGTGCCCGCAATTCGCTAGCCGGGTATGTGTCGCGGCTGCGGAATCTGCTCGCCCAAAGCGAAGGCGCTTCCATTTCGCGCGAGCCGGGCGGGTATGTCCTTGCCGCCGATCCGCTGACGGTGGACCTGCACCGCTTCCGCCGCGTGGCCGCACAGGCCCGAGCGACCGATGACCCCCAGCAGGCCGCGCTCCTGTTCGACAAGGCGTTGGCGATTTGGTCCGGTGAGCCGTTCGCGACCCTGGACACCCCGTGGGTGAACGACGTCCGCACTGCCTTGCGGGCCGAAAAGCTTTCGGTGGAACTGGACCGCAACGACACGGCCCTGCGGATCGGTAAACACACAGATCTGCTGGTTGAGATTTCGGCTGCCCAGGCTGCGCATCCGTTGGACGAGCGGTTGGCCGGCCAGTTGATGCTGGCCCAGTACCGTTGTGGACGCCAGGCCGACGCGCTGGAAACCTATCGTCGGGTTCGCGAGCAACTCGTCGACGAACTCGGAATCGATCCGGGGCCCAGCCTGCGCGAGGTGCATCAGCAGATACTGACCGGCGAGGCCGCTATCCCGGTGCCGCAGCCGGTCTCACACGAGGTCGCCGCGCCCGCGCCGCTGGGCATGCACCGGCCACGGTCGGGGCTGCTGCGCCGGGTGACGAGTTTCGTTGGCCGGCAGCGTGAATTGGCGCAAACGATTGACGCCCTGAGCGATGGCCCGCTGGTCACCTTGGTCGGGGTCGGTGGTGTCGGCAAGACCCGGCTGGGTCTGGAGGCCGCACAACGTGTGCAACAGCGGTTCGGCGACGGCATATGGATCTGCGAACTGGGACCGTTGGAGCACGCTGACGCCGTCGGGCACGCCGTGGCGGCGAGTGTCTGGTTGCGGCAACAGCAAGGCATGGACATCGAGGAATCGGTGATCGAGTACCTCAGGTCACGTGAAGTCCTACTGGTATTCGACAACTGCGAGCACGTGCTCGAAGCCGCCGGGAAATTCATCGACCAGATTTTGCGGCATTGCCCGCGAGTATCGGTGCTGGCCACCAGCAGGCAACCTCTCGGCCTGGAAGGCGAGCGAATTATCGGCGTGCCTCCGTTGGAGGAGGCGGACGCGACCGAGTTATTCGTCGACCGAGCCCTGGCAAGCCGTTCGGACTTCACGCTCGAAGACCAGCCGATGGGCGCCGTCGTCGAAATCTGTCGACGGGTCGACTGCCTGCCGCTGGGGGTGGAGTTGGCAGCGGCGCGGATGCGGGTGATGAGCAGTATGGACGTGGCCCGGCGCCCGGATTTCTTGCGGCTGCTGCGCGGCGGGATCCGGGGCGCGCTGCCGCGACAGCAGAGTCTGTCCGAGACGATCGCGTGGTCGTATCGGCTACTCACCGAATCCGAACAGTCGTTATTTGCCAGTCTTTCGGTGTTCGCCGGCAGCTTCGACTTGGACGC
Organism: Mycobacterium persicum; assembly: GCF_002086675.1. Taxonomy (GTDB): domain Bacteria; phylum Actinomycetota; class Actinomycetes; order Mycobacteriales; family Mycobacteriaceae; genus Mycobacterium; species Mycobacterium persicum. The sequence continues at coordinate 11,585 of NZ_MVIF01000004.1, read as the reverse complement.
CGCCCACGGAATCTGCGGGCTCGACGGCGCAGGTGAGGCCGACACACTGGAGTTGCTGACGGGTTTGGTGGACAAATCCATGGTGGTGGTGCGCAGCATCGAGGAACGAGCCCGCTACGCCGTCTTGGAAACGATGCGGGCATATGGCCGAGATCGGTTGCGGGAAAACGGCATTGAGCGCCAATGCTCGATCCGGCATGCGCGCTACTACACCGGGCTGGCCGAGCGGGCCGGAGCTGGCATGCTCACCGCCGAGGAGCGGAACTGGGTGGAGCGGGCGCTGCCCGACTACGACAACCTGCGCGCAGCGTTCGGACACGCGATGGACGAGCACGACATCGGCCTTGCGATGCGGATCGTCGCTGCGGTACCGGAGTTGATCGGTTGGCGGGTGGGCTACGAGGTAGCCGAATGGGCCGAGCGCGTCATCGCCGTCGCCGATCCTGACCATCCGTTGTTCCCGGCGGTCGTCGGGACGGCAGCCCGGGTTGCGTGGGCCCGGGCTGATTTCCCGCGGGCCAAGTCGTTGGCATCGCTGGCGCACGGACGGACTCCGGCGAGGGGCAGCGCCCGCGTGGTCAACCCCGTCGATGTTCTTACCGATGTCGCCCTTTTCGAAGGGCATCCAGAGGCGGCGCTGGCCTACTGGACGGCTGAGGCCGAGCGTGCCCGCCGTGACGCGGATCCGATTCGCCTGGGGTGGACGCTGTTCACGTTGGCGATCTGCCAGGGCGTACTCGGCAATGACGAGGCTGCGATACCTGCGGCGCAGGAGGCCGTCGGGGCGGCCGACGACACCGGCAACCCGACCGCACAGTCAATGGCCTATTTCGTGCTCGGCTACCTGCTGAGGAGGTCCGAACCGGAGCGCGCCTTGGCTCTGTTCGACGACTCGGCGCGGCTGGCCGCCGACGTGCAGAATTTCTGGGTATACGGCAGCGCCTTGATGGAGGCCGCTGCCATCCGTGCCGTCTACGGCGATCCACGGGTGGCCGCGCAGATGTTCATCGGCGTGCTCGAGCACTGGGAACGCTTCGCCGACCTGACCCAGCAGTGGCTTACGCTGCGCTACATCACCCGGCTGTTGGTCCGGCTCGGCTGCCACGAGGACGCCGCCGTCCTGTATTGGGCCTTCGTCAATGCCGGCAAGCCTATGCCGCTGGCCGCGGCCCAGATGGCGGTGCTCGTCGATTCGCTGGGCGCTGCTCGCCTTGACGCGCTCAGCGCACCTGCCGGCATTTCCGATGCGGTGACGCGGGCACGGTCGAGCCTGCAGCGGTGTTACGGACCCGCTGCAGTAGCCCCCGGAACCCGTCGGGTGCCGTAATAATGCCCTTTTACCTGCGCATTTCATAGTTTGCAAACGGTTTCCGAACGCCTCACCCGCATTGTGGGCAGCGGCAAGGAATTCGTCTCGGCAGCGGGCAAGGAATTGCGCTTGCTTGGATGCACATCACGTTGGAGGTGATGCGGCTGTGTCCAGTCCACGGTTGTACCTCGACATGATCAGTGGTGTGGCTGAGGCGATCATTCCGGTGTCTCAAGCACCGCCCTGGGAGGTGCTCGTGTTGGGGACGGCGACGGGCGCGGTGTGGATGCTGGTGCTGCTGGCCCGGTTCGTCGTGGTGCAGACCGGCCCGGCGGTCTGGCTGGAGCAATTTTCCGCGGCGAGTGTCCAGCTGTTGAGGATCTGGCTGTCCGGGTGGTCTGACCGCTTGTTGGGCGCCGCGTCCGGAAGATCTCGCCGATGAAGACTCGTCGCGTCGAAGCGTTCCGCAAGCCACCGATCGTGCCCTCGGCGCGGGATAGCCGCACCCAGTTTCGGTTTCCCATGGTCGCCGTACTCGGTTATGGGGGCGGCGGTGATCGGGTGACGCGGCGCGCCATCGCCGGCTTGCCGATGCAGCGGGCGTCGGCATTGGCAACCGTGTACGCACCCAGCACGCGTGGCACGACGTGCGCAAGCGCAGATCCGGCACGGCGGGTGGGCACGCAGGTCGCCAACTATCGGGTCGAAGCCGTGGTCTCGTCGGGAGGCATGGGCACGGTATATCTGGCCCGTCATCCAAGCTTGCCTCGGCGAGACGCGCTGAAAATTCTCGACGGTCCGCTCGCCCGGGATCCGCGCTTCCGTGTTCGGTTCATGCGGGAGGCCGACCTGGCGGCCGGGCTGCATCACCCCAATATCGTTGCGGTTTACGATCGCGGGGACACGCCGGACGGCGCGTTGTGGATCGCGATGGAGTATGTGCGCGGCACGGACGCCGATGTCGAAACCGCTGCCGGGCGGATGCCGCCGGCGCGGGCCGAGCGCATCGTCGGCGAGGTGGCCATGGCCCTCGATCATCTGCATCGCCGCAACCTGCTTCATCGCGATGTCAAGCCGGCGAACATCCTGCTATCTCCTGGCCTGCCGGGGGAGCCCGAGCGGGTGGTGCTGGCCGACTTCGGCATCGCCCGCAGCTGCGATGACCACTATGGGCTGACCCGCACCGGCGACGTGATCACGACGGTGGCCTATGCCTCCCCGGAACTCCTGCAGGGCTGGCCTCTCGACGCCCGCACCGACATCTACTCCCTTGGGTGCACGCTGTTTCACCTGCTCACCGGTCATGCCCCATTCAGCGACCGACCCGGATTGGCTGCGGTGATGATGGCTCACATCCAGCACCCCGCGCCCCGGCTCAGCGACTACGTGGCCGGGCTGCCGGTCGCACTCGACGGCGTCGTCGCCACCGCGATGGCCAAAGACCCCGGTGACCGCTACCAGACTGCGGGCGAATTCGCCCGGGCGGTACGCGCTGCTTCGGCGGTCGGCTGCGCCCCGCGTCTGCGGTTTGCGAATCCCCCTGCCGTCCAAAGCGATTCAGCCGCAGCGCGCCAATCCGAGGCGACCCAGGCCGCCGGGCCGGGGTGGCTCCCACATGTCCAACGGGCTTGCCGTCCCGGCAGGTTCGCCGCAAGGGCACGGGCTGGCAAAGCGGCGGTGCTGATAGCGGTGATCGCTGTGTTGCTGTGTTCCCTCGGATTCGTGATGGCAAATCGTCATCACGCCACCGCTCAGCGCCCGTCTCACCCCGCACAGGCGCCGGCCGCGATGCTCGACGCCCGGGACGATAACGGGCACGCTTGTGTTGCTCTTTGTCCGCGGGCAGCATGCCCATCGGGTTGCCCGGCGGATCCGCGGTAACCGGCGAAGCTCTTAGGGACTTCTTCCCCCGCCTTGTGGGCACTAATGCCCTAACCCGACAAGACGACGGGCGCAATTCTGAAACCCCTGACATTTCTGTCGTGAGGAGTCGCTGATGTCTTTCAAACCCGTTGCCCGGCTGGCGTTGGCAACAGTTCTGCTCTGCCCGATCGCCGGCGTCTTAGCCAGCCCAGCGGCGGCCGAGTCGCCGACAACACCCTGCATCAGCGGGGAGACCGCCGGAGACCTGGGTACCCTACCGCTGCAGCAACAGGACGCGCCCACAACGAGTTGTACCAGCGAAAAGCAGGCCTGCATGTCGGCCAGCGTGCAAATAGGCATCTACGGGGAGAGGTATGTGCCGCCGGACGCTGCCGCGATGTGCTGGGAGGCCTACCGGACCTGCATCGCCAACCAATCCGACGACGGAGGATCTGGATAGTCTCGCATCACTCGCTCAGGCCAACGACGCCGACCTCAGACAACGGCGGGTTTGGCGGGGCCGGAGTAGACCTCGAAGAACCGGGCCGTCATCTCGGCCGGGATGGCGAGGTTGGCGGCGTGATCGGTCCGCACACACACCAGGCTCGGGCCGCCGTGCTCGCGAGAACGCCGCAGGGCGCCGTCGAGGTCCTCGATCCGCTCCACGTATTCGCCGTGGCAGCCGAGTCCCTGCGCGACGATGTCCCACCGGATCTCGCCCTGCGCGGTGCCGAATGTTGTTCCGTACAACTGAAGTTCGTTCAGCTCCTCCATCGTCCAGGAGCCCTCGGCGAACACCACGACGGTGACGTCGATGCCCTCACGGGCGGCGGTCTGTAACTCCATGATGTTGAATCCGGCGGCCCCGTCGCCGGTGACGCAGACCACCTCGCGTTCAGGTGCGCCGAGTTTGGCGCCGATCGCCGACGGGATCCCGGTGCCGAGCATCCCGAGCTCGAGGATCGAGTGATAGGACCGCGGCCGTGTCGGGGGCAGTACGTTGTAGGCCCACAGCGACGTGTTGCCACCGTCGACGGTGTACACCGCATCCGAACCGAACGCGGCGCCGATCACACCGGCCGCATGCGCGGGGTGGATGCCCGGGCCCTGCCATTCGAGTATCGGGGTAGCCAGTTGCATCCGGACCTGCTCGTCGAGCCGCCGGTAGCGGGCCAGGTCGGCGCCGTCGCGGGGGCCGAGATCCGTCGCACGCAGCCGCGCGGCAATGCCGTCGAGCGCGACTCGCGCGTCGGCCAGGATGCCCAGGTGCAGTGGCCGGGTGACGCCGAAATGCCTTGGGTCGATGTCGATCTGGATCAGCCGCTTGCCCGCCGGGTCGCCCCAGTAGCTGTCGTAGGGGACGTCGAGGTTTCCCATCCGGGAGCCAGCCACCAGCAACACGTCGGCCTCGCTGCGCGCGAGGTCACCGGCGGGGCCGAACCCGAACACGTAGTTGGGATGATCGGCCGGGACGCACGCGCGCCCGGCCATCGAGGCGATGGCGGGGCAGCCGAGCAGTTCGGCGATATCCAGCAGACCACCCCGGGCGTCGGCGCGGTCGACGCCTTGGCCCGCGATCACCACCGGACGCTGGGCGGCCGCCAGCAGCACCGCGGCCTCGTCGAGCTGGCGGTCCGACGGCTGCGGCGGCCCGACGCGGTAGCTGACGGGCGACCATACCGGCGCCGTCCGCGGATCGCCGGTCTCATACAGAATCGGTGCCGGCAGCTCGACGTGGACGGGACCTGGCCGTCCGTTGTGCATCTCGCGGAACGCCAGCCGTAGCACCTCGGGTATGCGTGCCCATTCGAAGATCGGGCCGCCCCATTTGACCGCGGGCCGGAAAAGGTCGAGTTGGTCTTGGCCCTGGAAGGTCGAAGGCGGTGAGGGATAGACGATGCCGAGCCGGTGCTGGGAGGTGATGGCCAGCACCGGAACACCTTCGTGCAGCGCGGTGACCACCCCCGGCAGCAGGTTCGCCGAGCCGGGGCCGGGATTGCCCAGCACAGCCGCGACTTTGCCCGTCGTCTTGTACAGGCCCTCGGCCATGTGCACCCCGGCCGCTTCGTGACGCACCGGCACTAGCCGGATACCGTACGCCTGCAATTGCGCGAACAGCGGGTCGATCTCCGGGGACGGCAGCCCGAAGAGGAACTCGATCCCCTCGGCCTGAAGCGAACGGGCGAAGAGCTCGCCACCGGTCATTTCGGTCATCTCAACCTCCCAAGCGTGAGTCGCTCACCCAGGGATCGCACCACCAGTGCACCGGTTAAGAGAAGAGGCTGAAGTCCCCTAAGGCCCCGCGAGTGAACGTGGGGAGCCCCGCGCACGCGACGGCAGGGCTGCCTGGGACTACCAGCTCGGCCGCAGAGCGGATTCCACCGTCCGGTATACGGGCAATAAGTCGTTGAACCCGCAGGCCGCCACGATCCGGGCGACGGTCGATTGCGGGCTCACCAGGCGTAGCTCGGCGCCGCGGCGACGACACCGATCGGCCTCTTCGGCCAACACGGCGTAGGCGCAACAGCCCATGAAATCCAGGCCGGTGACGTCGACGACGAACAACCCCGACCGGGGGACGCTGGTGGCCGTCTCGGTAATCAGCTGGCGCCACGTGTGCTCGTTGCAGGCATCGACCTCGCCGCCCGCGTGTATCAACACCGCCGCTCCGTTGCGGTCGGTGGTCGCCCGCAAGGTGCTCCGCGGGTCGCCCAACTCGCTGACAAGCCGCGTGCTGAGCATCAGATGTGGGGTGATCGGTTCTGCTGTAACCACGCTCATGGCGCACTCCTAATCGACTGGCGCCGCAGCGCCGCGATGGATGCCCGTCCTGCGCGTCTGAAGACAGACTTCGTCGTTAGGTCTCATTTGTATAACGAGACAGGACGGTCTGTCTACATCCGGGGTCTGAGAGTATGGTTAGGGTTCGCTATGGCCGTACCGGAGTCCGCCACGCCGGCTGCACCGGCTCGTGACCGCATTCTGGGGGCCGCCTACGAACTGTTCAGTCGGCGCGGTATCCGGGCGGTAGGCACCGACGAGGTGATCGAGCGGGCGGGTGTGGCCAGGGCCACGCTGTACCGGCATTTCGCGACCAAGAACGACCTGGTGCTGGCGGTCCTGCAGCGGCGTGAGGAACTCTGGACGTACGGTCTGATCGAGGCGCACTCGCGCGAGCTGGGCAACACCCCCGAGGAACAATTGCTGGCGATCTTCGACGTCCTGCACGATTGGTTCCAAAGTCGCGACGGATATGAAGGCTGCGCGTTCATCAATGTGCTGCTCGAGTTGGGGCGTGATCATCCCGTCGGCCAGGCTTGCGTCGCCCACATCGACCATGTGCGTGACGTCGTGCGGGAACGTGCGGTGGTAGCCGGTCTCCTCGAGGTGGAGGATTTCGCCTGTTCGTGGCACATCCTCATGAAGGGCGCCATCATCATGGCGGCCGTCGGGGACTCCGAGGCGGCTCACCGTGCGCAGCAGATGGCCCGCGTTCTCATCGAACGGCATCGTCCCCAATCCGAAGCGGCCGGTTAGCGTTCGCCGGCTGTCGGCCTGGAAGACGATTGCCAGGCGCCGCCAGTCGCGGGGCAGCAAATGGCGTGCCCGCTGGTCGCCCGGCACCCGCGGCGGGGCACTGGCTCAGTCGCCTATCAGGCCGCCGTGTCCGCCTTGCGATAGTGCTCTTGCTCGAGTTCGGCGATCGCCCGCGACGTGCGTTCGCGCAGCAGGATGGCCGCGATGATCCCGACCACGATGGCGACGACCAACGCGACCCAGGAGAAGCGCTGCATCCAGCGTTCCGCCGCCATCCCGGCGTAGTAGATCAGCGCGGTAGTGCCACCGGCCCAACAGATGGCACCCGACACATTGGCGGCCAGAAATCGTGGGTAGTGCATTTTTAAGGCGCCGGCGAGCGGCCCGGCCAAGATCCGCAGCAGCGCGATAAAGCGACCGAAGAACACCGCGCGAACTCCCCAGCGGTTGAACAGCCGCTCGGCGAGCGCGACATGTCCGGGGCCGAAGTGCCTCGGAAATCGCCGGCCAAGCCGGTCGAACAGCGGCATGCCGAATCGGCGGCCGATCGAGTAACCGATCGAATCACCGATTACCGCGCCGATGACGGCGGCAACGCCAACACCGATGGGGTTGACGGCCAGATCGTGATGCGACGACATCAGCGCCGCGCTGACCAACACGATCTCCCCGGGAAGGGGAATGCCCAGACTCTCGACCCCGACCACGCCGCCCACTACCAGGTAGACGGCAAGCGGCGGGACCGAGTGCAGCAGCGCTTCCACATCCATTGCTAAAGGATGCCTGACGCATGCTCACCGCGCCGTGTAACCAGGCTTGTGACCGGGCCGGCGCCGAATTTGTCGTCACATCTGCCCCAGGAGTGCCCAACCCGGGTGCCGTCGACGCCCGCGACGGGAGGGCCCCCAGGATGGCGTATATTCGGCCGTCACATCGCCAGGAGGCCGTTAGTGGAATTCAACATCGCGCAGGTGTTCTCGGCGGTGGCGGCGGCCAACCCGGATCGCGACTGCATCGTGTTCGGGGACCGGCGATTCACCTACGCGCAGACCGACGAACGCGCCCGACGTTTCGCCCGCGCCCTACACCGGTGGGGGCTCGGCGTTCGTCGGGAACGCTCCGAGTTGGCACCTTACGAATCGGGACAAAGTCACCTCGGTTTGTACCTGGCGAACGGTAACGAGTTCCTCGAGGCGATGATCGGGGCTTACCAAGCCCGGGTCGCCCCGTTCAACGTCAACTACCGCTATGTCGCCGACGAACTGGTGTATCTGCTCGGCAATGCCGCCGCCGACGCCGTCATGTACCACGCACGGTTCGGCCCGACGCTGGCCGAGGCCTTGGAGAGATACGACCACCTCCCGCGCCTGATCCATGTCGACGACCATTCGGGAAACGATCCGTTGCCGGGGGCGGTGCGCTACGAGGAACTGCTGGCGTCGATATCTGGGACGTCCGAAGAGCCGCTCGACGTGACCCCGTCGCCCGACGACCTTTACGTGCTCTACACCGGCGGCACCACCGGAATGCCCAAGGCGGTGCTGTGGCGTCAGCACGACATCTACATGAACGCAATGGGCGGAAGGGCTTTCGGCACCGGCGAGTTGGCCACCAGCCTGCAGGAGATCGTCGAGCGGTCACGGCCGGACGGGCCGGGCTCGATGACGGCGGCGCCGCTCATGCACGGCGCGGCGCAGTGGGCGGCATTCATCAACCTGTGCGGCGGACGGACGTTTGTCATGGCGCCGACGACCACCCACTTCGATCCTGCCGAAGTGTGGGCGCTGGCCAGCCGGGAACAGGTGGTGTCGCTGTCAATTGTCGGCGACGCGTTCGGCCGGCCGTTGATCGACGAACTCGAGTCCGGTGATTATGACTTGTCCGGGCTACTGATTCTGGTCACCGGCGGTGCGGCGCTCAGCGCGCCGATCAAGCAGCGCTTCGTGGAATTGCTGCCGCAACTGGCAATCCTGGACGCGGGCGGATCCTCGGAGTCGGGGTCACAGATGGGCCAGGTGTCCACTCGCCTGCAGGGTGCTTCCGGCCGGTTCGCTCCGAACCCGGGGGCGGTGGTGGTCAGCGAAGACATGACCCGGATCCTGTCGCCCGGGGACGACGAAATCGGCTGGTTGGCTCAGCAGGGTCTGATTCCGCTCGGGTACCTCGGGGACCCGGAGAAGACCGCGCGAACGTTTCCGGTCATCGAAGGGATTCGCCATTCCGTTCCCGGTGACCGGGCCCGCTGGGCCGCCGATGGCGGAATCGAGTTGCTCGGCCGTGATTCGGTCACCATCAACTCCGGCGGGGAGAAAATCTTTGCCGAGGAGGTCGAGGCCGCGATTGCCGAGCACCCCGCCGTGTACGACGTCGTGGTGACTGGTCGTCCCAGTGTCCGGTGGGGAAGCGAAGTCGTCGCGATCGTCCAATTGGCGCAGGGACGGGATGCCGACCCGGACAGCATCATCGCCGAGGCCGCGCGCCACATTGCGCGCTACAAGCTTCCCAAGGACATTGTCTTCTGCAGCCGGGTGCAACGTTCGCCGTCGGGCAAGGCCGATTATCGCTGGGCGAAAGATCAAGTGACACAAAAACTTTAACGCGTCGGGCTCAGGACAGAAAGCGCTTGTGTAGCCGATTGAAGGCGGTGGGCTCGCGGCAGGCCCGGTAGCGATCGTGCAGATCTCGGGCCAGCATCTGGACCGGGGTGGCCGTGGTGTCCAGTTCGAAGTCGTACTCGGCATCGGCATGTGCGGCGCGGGCGCTGCCCCGGTTCCAGCCGGGGTAGCGGTTGCCGCGTTCTTGCTCCCGGCGAGCACCCTCTTGGTCGGAGACATGGACTCCGACCATCCACACTGTGCAGCCCTCGAAAATTCGGAGGGCGTCCACCAGCCACTCCCGCTTCCAGATCACCTCGTCGGCGATCACGTTCATGCCGTTGTCCAGGTAGGCCCGGATGGCGTGGTAACGGGCATGCATGGCCTGATCCAAGAGCGGACCAGGATGCACGGTGAACCAGTCGAGGCCGTCGTCTTCGACCACGCAGTCCCACGTGTAGTACTCGGGCCGCACTCGATCGAGGTCCAGCTGCGCCGGCGGCAGTGCAAACCAGAACAGGTCGATCCCCAGGTGCATCCAGCATTCGGCGGCCAAGTCTTGGAACGCCATAGCGAGTGACGTCTTTCCCGCGCTGGATCCGCCGTTGAGAATGATGAGCTCGCCCTGTGCCGGTTCAGTCATAGCTGCCATAGCCGAATGAGGGTACCGCCAGGCCCGGGTTAATGCTCGTCAAAATGGTGGATCGTCGGGCACTGGGGGTACCGGCGGTGGTCGCCAGTCCGGTGGGAGTTCCTCGGATTCCCGGGGATCATTCACCCAGGTGCAAAACGGGCTGGTGCTCGGTTCGCCCTTGAAGAGAAGCAGCATGTCGCGCATGTGGTTTCGAAACTTGCGTGCTTCGATCTCCGCTTTCCGCGCCTGCCGCAACTCTTGTTCGGCGGTGTTGACGCGGCGTTGAACGTGATTGCGGTTGTGTGCTCGCGCGATCCGCGCGGCGCCGGATCCGAGAACAACTTGGCACCCGCGGGTACCGTTCGTTATGTCTTGCCGGTCGGCGATGTCCAGATCACGACGCCGTCGGGCAGCTGCTCGTCGCGCCATCCGGCGATGCCGCCGCGAAATGTCTTTAGCCGTTCGGTAATGTTTTCGGCACAGACACTTGAGATTGGTCGCAAATCCGTAAGCTACCCCCACAGGTGGGGCATTAAGCTCACCGGTTCCACTCCACCAGCTTCATCCGCACGTCGACACCTGGTCCTAGCTTCTGCTTGAGACCCTGCATAAAACCCCACTGACGCACCGCCTGGTCGGCCAAACGCCGACATAGCCGCTCCACTGCGTCGACCGGCTGGCTTTCGTAGTCGATATCACCGCGCGCCTCCAAGGTGTCCGTCGCGGAAGCGACGGTACCTCGTTTTCTAGCAGCAGCACCGCGAGCTGACGCTTGTCCACCAGTACCACCCACCGCATCTGTTCAGGCAGTTTGGGGAGCGTCGTTTCGTCCCTGGCTGCGTACGTCATGTGCGTTCCTGCCTAAGTTCCTTCAGTCCCACGCGGATGCCAGCCCGACCGCGCTCCCGATGCCCGGTACGCGCCTGGTGCTGGCAACAGTTGGTGTCAAGCGATTACCGGTATATCGGCCACGTCTCTAAATATGCGTCAATTGCTCGTTCGATTTTCAACCCATAATCATTCGGAACCCAATCAGGTCCAAAGGTCTTCATCAAGGCGTCGGAAAGCACGTCGATAACAGCGTCGCTCTGTTCGTTGGTCGGCTTCTCTGTGCGCCGAAGCTCGTCGAAGAGAGCGGGATTACGATTCTCTAATTCTTGCGCGATCACGGGACGGTGCTCCGGTGAAATAGCATCGAGAACGTTGCTCACGGATTTCTCCATCCAGCCCGGCTGTTCGCCCAGGCGGTTACCACTTGGCCATCTTTGTTTAGGACCACTGTTGCGTCTTTCCCAACGTAGACGTAAGCGCCTCTACCAAGCTCGTCTACTTTAAACTGGGGCGGCCCAACAGGATTCGCAACAGCATCTTGCATTGCCTTGTCGCTGACGCCATGACCGCCGTCGCGTCCGGCGATCCTTCCTGCTCCATGATCGGTGATTCCGTTGATTCTGTTAGGCGGTGGGAATGGCGGTGTTTCCTGTGCTGGAGGGACTGGCTCTTGGCTTGGCGGCGTACCCGGTTGGTTTGGCGGGGGCTCGGAACCGGGTGTACCCGGCTGCGTGGGGCCTAGGGCGGGTTCGCCCTCTATGGGTATGCCTAAGTCGTTTAAGCGTGCCCGGATTGCGGTTTGGCGTTGAAGGAGAGG
>NZ_MVIF01000049.1 GCF_002086675.1 Mycobacterium persicum | reverse complement strand
GGGGGGGGGGGGGTTATGGCATCTTTTAACGGCAAGTCCGTTGCAGGACTTCGTTTGTCGCTGGAAGCATTAGGGGGCTGCGCCTCGGTGTGGTGAGATGAGAATCGGGGCTGGTGCGGTCAGGGTTGACGCTTAGGAGGTTTCGGCCATCCCGTCGCATTCGCTATCCGTCATTCGGGCGCGCCGGCCCGCCGACGATGATCACGTCGATCTGGGTGTCTGCCTGCGTCGGTGCCGACGGCACCGAGCGTGTGTTGACGGCGCCGAGACTGCGGTGATGGCGCCGAGCGTGCGGTGATGGCGCCGAGTGCGGCATCAGGGCGGGCCGCCGCGGGATGTCCCCGCCCTACACGCACACTCAAAGCCGTCATCGCACACACGGCGGCATGAGCCCGAGGTCCACGAGAGTGATTGCCGCGGCCCGAGGGCAGATCCCCGTCTTCTGACGGTGGGTCAAGCAGGCCCATTCAGGCCTCGTGGTCGCTGTGTGGCAGTCCCGGATCGGGCGTGGATCGGGCAACGCGGCAAGAACCCAACGGGTTGGCGGGTAAGGTCGCCGTATGCCTCTTCCTCCACCAGGAAATGACCGCGCCGCCATCGTCACCGGGGCGTCCTCGGGCATCGGCGAGGAACTTGCGCGGATTCTCGCCCAGCGTGGCTACCAGGTCGTCCTGGTGGCGCGCAGCGCCGATCGTTTGGAAGCGCTCGCCGGTCGGTTGGGACCGGATGCGCATCCGTTGCCCGCCGATCTGTCGGAGCGAAGCGACCGGGCGAGCCTGCTGGATCGGGTCGTCGCGCTCGGCCTAGTACCGGACATCCTGGTCAACAACGCCGGTCTCTCGACGCTCGGCGTCGTGGCCAAATCCGTTCCGGCCCAAGAACTCAACCTGGTGGAAGTCGATGTGGCCGCGGTCGTCGACCTGTGCAGCAGGTTCCTGCCGGGCATGGTCGAACGTCGTCGGGGAGCGGTGCTCAACGTGGCGTCGGTGGCCGCATTCGGTCCGTTGCCCGGACAAGCCGCATATGGCGCGGCGAAGGCGTTCGTGCTGTCTTATACCCACAGCCTGCGCGGCGAGCTGCGTGGTACCGGGGTCGGGGTGACCGCACTGTGTCCCGGACCGGTCGACACCGGCTTCGGTGATGCCGCGGGATTCACCAAGGAGGAAGCCGAAAACAGTTTGCCGCGCATCATGTGGAAACCCGCCGCCCAGGTGGCTCAGGCCGGAATCGAGGGTTTGGCCGCCGGCCGGGCCGTCGTCGTCCCGGGTCTGGTGAACCGCGTCGCCGCCGGTCTTTTCCGGATCGCGCCGCCCGAGTGGATGCTGCCGTTCCTGGCGCGCAACCACCCTGCGCTGAATCGCAGTTGAGCTTGCGCGCCCGTCAGGTTGCCGCGACGTGTAGGTGGCGGCCCAGGTATCGCTGACGGGCCTGGAGCCGCTGCAGTTTCCCGCTCGTGGTGCGGGGAATCTCTGAGGTGGGAACCAGCACGATGTCGTCGAGGGAGAACCCGAATGCGGTTCGTACCGCCATCGCGACGTCGGCGCGGATTCGATGATGCTCGGTTTCCGTGGCATTCGTGCCTATTACGGCGATGACGGATTCTCTGCCACGTCGTGCATCTGGGACCGAGAAGACGATCGCATGCCCGGCGCCAATGTCGGGCATGGCGTCGATTGTCCGCTCAACGTCGTAGGGCGGGAAGTTCCGGCCACGGACGATCAACATCTCTTTGCTGCGACCTACCACGAAAAGTTCGTCCTCGGAGACGAATCCGCGATCTCCGGTGTCGTGCCAGCCGTCGGGCGGGCAGGTGACCGAGCCGTCGTCATTGCGATAGCCGAGCATGATCGACGGACCGCTCACCTGGATCTGGCCCTCGATGCCCGCCGGCAGCTCCACACCGTCGGCGTCCACGATACGAATCCGCAGGCCGTCCACCGGCTTACCGCACGAAACAACCTGGCGTGGTCGCGATTCCCACACCCGGACGCGCCCGAAATTCGTTGCGGCCGTGGCCGCGGGTCGCAGCGCCAAAGTCGTGGCCAGCACCGACTCGGCCATGCCGTAGCACGGAACCAGGGCGTCGCGCCGCAATCCGAGTCGAGCGAAGGTGTCGGTGAAGTAGCGCACCGTGGAGTGGGCGATCGGCTCGGCGCCGACGTACGCGTACGCCAGCGGGGACAGATCGATTTCGGTTGTCCCGCTGGCACGTTGGAAAGCGTCGGCAGTGGCGCGGTATGCGAATGGCGGACCCGCGGTATGGGTCGAACGATGGTGCGTCATGTGCCGCACCCACGACAGCGGGTCGCGGAGGAATGCCAGGGGTGTCATGATGCCCACCGGTAAGCCGTAGAGCAGCCCGCCGAGCACCTGGATGAAGCCCATATCGTGATACATCGGCAACCAGCTGAAAGCCCGGTCGTGGCCCCGCGCAATGGCCGTCGCATAACCGATGGCGCCGACATTGTGCGCGACATTGCCGTGCGTCAGCAGCACCGCCTTGGGGGCGGACGTCGAACCCGACGTGAGCTGGACATGATGGAGGTCGCTCGGCTCGGGTGGCCGGCCGGTCGGCCAGGAAAGTGGTTGGGCGTGGTGGAGTTCTTCATAAGCGAGTACGGGCGCATCCGGTATCGCCGCTGTAACCCGGGATTGAGCTACCACCAGCTTGGGATCGACGACGCGGATCGCGGCACGCAGGTGTTGAACGCCCGCCGACTCGTCGTGCGACGGTGTGGGTGGCGGTGCGACGGCGCACGGCAGCGCGCCGATCAGCAGGGCCGCCAGCAGCGTCGCCAGGTACTGCTCGGTATTGGCCGACACCATCACGATCCGGTCGCCCCGGCTCAGCCCGCTGGCGGCGAGTGCGCCGGCGTGGACGAGCACCCGGTGCACCAGGGCGTCCCCGGGGAGCGTCGCGAGATGTTCGCGGGTGCCGTAGAAATCGATCTGCTGTAGGCCCTGCTGCAGCAGGCGAGTGTAATCGATTGCGCCACTGGACATTGCGGGTGCGTTGGCCCGCACGTGCGCGAGCACATCGGGCGAGAAAACGCTCACGCGCCGGCCAGCCGGCCGGCCTTGTCGGTCAGCCGTCGCCGCACATAGTCCGCGACATCGGCAACGGTGTGGAACGCAAACGCCGCCTCTTCGTCGATGAACACCGCGAACCTGTCCTCGAGCTCGGTCATCAACGACATCAGTACCGCCGAGTCGATGGGCAGGCTGAGCAGCGGTGTTCCGGAGTCGACCCGGTCGAGGTCGACCTGCGCGAGATCCTCGGGCGCCAGCACCTTCTCGAGGGCGTGGCGGAATGCGGCGATGACTTCGCCGGCCTCGGGAAGTATCAGCGCGGAACGGTTTTCGGTCATGATCCTCACTTCGGGTCAGCGTCTAAAGGCGGTGACGGGATCGATCCGCACGACACGGCGCACCGGGATCAGCGATCCGAGAACGGCCATGACGGCGGTGGCGGCGGCCATCACGGCCAGCAAGGTGGGGGTGATCTCGACGGTGACGTCGCCCAAACGGTCGGCGATCAAGAATTGCGCGCCGTAGGCGACGGCGGCGCCGGCCAGATAGCCCAGCCCGGCGATCACCGCTGCCTGGGCAAGAACTGTGCGGCACAACTGGATTGGGCGCACCCCCAGGGCGCGCAGCACCCCGAAATCGCGCAGCTGCTCATTGGTCACCGCCAGCACGGTCAAACCCACCAGCGCGACACCCACCAACACCGCGATCGCGATCATCGTCTTCAACGGTCGCCCGATCATCGAAATGATGATGGCTCGGCTGTTGTCGGTGAACGTGGCAGCGGCCAGAGCGTCCATGTCGGGCAGGTCGCGGTGGATCGCGGCGGCGAGCTGGGTAGCGGTGTAGCCGTCCCGTGGTTGGACCAGGAAGTAGGACACCCGATTTCCGGCCCGCAGCAGCCGCGCTGCATCGGGTAGCGAGATGAACGCGTAGAAGTTGCCCAGTGCGGCGGTCTGGTTGGACAGCCCCACAACCGTGAAATCTTCGTCGACAATCTGGACTTTGTCGCCGAGTTTGATTCCGTTCTTGGTGGCCAGCACCCGGTCCAGCACCACCTCGCCGGAGCGGGCGACGTTGCGGCCCTGCGCCAGCGACCACGGGCCGCCCACACCGGTCAGGGTGTCGTAACCGACCACGAAGTACGCAGTCTGCGTGCCGTTGTGGACGAAGTCGGACGGTTGGCCCAGGATCGGATCGGCCGACTGGACGCCGGGAACCGTCAGCAGGCGATTTCTGTCCTCGGCGGGCAACCACGACACGGCGCGGAACAATTGTTCGACGCCGGGCTGTACCACCCACACGGCGCCCTTGGAATGGTCGATGTAGGTGGTGACCTGATTGGTGGTGCCTACGAAGATGCCCGAGATCACCAACACCAACAGCACCGCGATCCCCACGCCCAACACCGAAAACACCAACCGGGCACGCTCGACGACGAGGTTTTTGACGGCGATGATCACTGACGATCTCCTGTCTTACCGGCGATGCCGCGCAACCGCTGGACCGCGTGCGTCGTGACCGACACCACACGGTCGATGTCGTCGGGCGTCACCTCGGGACCCAGGGAGAACCGTACGGTGGATCGTGCGGTCGGTTCGGTCAATCCCATCGCGGTCAGCACGTACGACACGGCGTCGTGTCCGGCGTGGCAGGCCGACCCGGTCGAAACGTAGATGCCCTGCATATCCAGCGCATCGGCCAGGGTGTCGGCGCGGACGCCGTCGAATCGCACACTGATCGTCTCCTCCAGCACCGGTTCGGTGCTGTTGACATGCACACCCCCGGCGTCGGCCAGGCCCAGGATCAATTGCTCACGACGCTCGCGCATGCCCAACCGGTGGCCCAACGACCTGCGCCGCAGGCAGACCTCAACGGCGGCAGCCATTCCCATGGCCCCGGCGACATTCTCGGTCCCGGCGCGCAACCGGTTCTCCTGCGGCCCGCCGCGCACCATCGGCACCAGTCGGTGCCCGTTGCGGACGGCCAGTGCACCCACCCCGCGCGGGCCACCGAACTTGTGCGCCGACACCGAGATCAGCGACGCGTCTACCGCGTCGAGGCTGAGCTTGCCGGCGGTGTGCACGGCATCCATGTGAAAAGCCGCACCGGCGTGGGCGGCCAGCGCCGCGATCTCGCGCACCGGCTGGATGGCGCCGGTTTCGTTGTTGGCGTGCATCACCGATACCAGCGCCGTGTCGGGGCGCATCGCGGCCGCGACCGCCGCCGCCTCGACATGACCACCGGGCCCGGGATCGACGATCGTCACCGCGACGCCCAATTCTTCGAGTGTGCGGGCGTTTTCGAGGACGGACGAGTGTTCGATCGAGGTGGTCACCAGGTGACCGGTGAACCCGTGGGCGGCGAACGTTCCCCATAATGCGAGCGCATTCGCTTCGCTACCACCGGAAGTCAGCACCACCTCGTGGGGAGTCGCCCCCAGGAGCCGGGCAATCGAGTGGCGCGCGTCGCGCAGCGCGTCGGCGGCCGCGCGCCCCGCCGCGTGGCCGCTCGACGGATTGCCCAGCAGCTGTTGGCCGGCGTGGACAGCCCGGGCCGCAGCCGGATGTAATGGCGCCGTGGCCGCATAGTCCAAGTAGAGGCCGTCAACCCCATCGGTACCCGGGTGGATCGGCAATGCGGACACGACCGCCCGGCCGTCAACCGGCGAAACAGGTGCCATCGTCGTGAATTCCCTTGCGGTAGTTGTCGGCGAGCCGGTGGGCCACGTCGGCACCCAGCACTGCGACGTGTTGTTGGTCAGGTCCGAGCCCGCCCGACCATTGCAGAATTCGTGCGGCGTCCAGGGCGGCAATGTCAGAGATCGTCATGCCGCCGAGGCGCTCGGTCAGGATGGATCCGACAGCAAGCGAAGCAGAACAGCCATACGCCTCGAACGCAACCTCACTGACAGCGTCCGCCTCGACGCGTACGGTGAGCAAAATCTGGTCGCCGCACACTGGGTTGCCGACGAAGGCGCAGACGTCAGGGTTCGCGAGCCGCCCGCAGTTGCGGGGGTTGGTGAAGTGATCGACCACCGTGGGGCTGTATCGCGGCATCGTTTATCCCCCCCGGCTTGTCTGGGCGAGTTCGCATTCGGCGACCACCTCGCGGGAATCCAGGTACTTCTCGATACTGACGGCGCAGCAACCCAATTCGGCCCCATGCCGGCGGCGGCGGAATTGCACGGTTTGGCCGGTTCGGCCGCAGGGGCAGGTGCCTTCGTCGACCTCGCCGACGTCGTCGGATAGCAGAAAGCCGGGATAGGCCGTGTTGAGTGCGTCCAGGATCGCGATACCACCGGTCTTTCCGGTCCCGAGTTCGGTTGTGGGGTCGGTGATGTCGCGGATGGACAGATAGCACCACGGTGGGACGTGTTTGCGTTGGTGCTCGCACTCGATGGCCAGCATGTTGGATTCGATCATTCCGTACATGTCGCGGATCCGGGTCCGGTCGATACCCAGCAACCGTTCGGCCTTGTCGTTGAACTCCGCACGGCTGATCGAGCGTCCGGTGTATTGCTTCCAGCCGCCGAGCATGATGATCAGCGATTCGGGGTCCAGGGTCAGTGAAATCGCCTCCAATTCCAGGTATCTCATGAAGCGGGCGACGATGAACGGGGGGCCGACGATGTGCCTGGTCATCTTGCCGTCCCAGTGGCGCAGCCGGGCCAACGCCTCATCGGGGCGAAACGAGTAGTCGCGGACGAGGTAGCTGTGATCGTCCAGCAGCCCGGTGAGCAGATTGAACACCTTGACCATGCCCATTTCGGGCACCTCGGCCGTCGACGGGCAGAGGAACAGTCCCGCGCCATGGGAAATGCCGAAGAAGTCGCGATAACAGCCCAAAAGCCCCACCGATGCCCGGGTCACGGTCAACGTATCCCGGCGAGCGACCGACGGCACTCCGCCGGTGCCCGTAGACCGGATCTCCATCTCGATGTCTTGTAGGCCCGACGTCAGCAGAACGTGGGCACCGGTTTGTTTGAACATGCCGACCGGCAGCAGCGGGATCCGGTGTAGGTCGTCGTAGTCGCGGATGTCGGCCGGCGTCACCCCCGCGGCGTCGCACTGCGCGCGATAGAAGCCGTTGCGCTGAAAGTGATATTCAAATGCCTTGCGCAGCACGTCGGTGAGCGACGTGCGCGTCTCGGCGGCCGGTGCGCGCAACGCATCACCAGGCATGCCCAGCATGGTGACTAAATCCACGACCTTCTCCTTCAGCCCCCCAGCCAGACCTAAAGCCCTTGGGGGCTTGGAACGTAACGCAGGTAAGGAAGCGGGCCCTGCCAGCCGTCGGGATAGGTGTGGCGAGCCTGCTCGTCGGAGATCCAGGGAGCGATGATCACGTCGTCGCCCTGCCGCCACTGGGCCGGGGTAGCCAACCCGTTGTTCAACAGCCGAAGTGAGTCGATCGCCCGCAGCACCTCGTCGAAGTTTCGGCCGGTCGTCATGGGGTAGATCATCACCAGCATGATCGTCTTGTTCGGGTCGATGACGAATATGTTTCGTAGGGTGGCAAGTTCGGCGGGCGGGTGTTCGCTGGGGTCGCCCGCGATGTTGGCGGGCAACATCCCGTATGCCTTGGATACGGCGTAGTCGGTGTCGGCGATCAGCGGGTAATTGGGCGCCGTACCACTGGTGCATGCGATGTCTTTCGACCATGCGGCGTGGCTGTCGAGCGGGTCGGTGGACAGCCCGATGATCTTCACATTGCGACGGTCGAATTCCGGCTTGATGGTGGCCAGATAGCCGAGTTCGGTGGTGCATACCGGGGTGAAGTCGCGGGGATGGGAGAACAGCACTGCCCAGCTATCGCCGATCCACTCGTGGAACTTGATCGGTCCCTCGGTAGTCGTCGCTTCGAAATCCGGGGCGGTGCTGCCGATCGTCAGTGTCATGAAGTCGCTCCAATCCGGTCGAGTGTTGCCATCAGCGGCGCGGCCGCTGCCTTTCGCTTCGGGTGTCTCGGGAAACATTGGGGGGCTGTGAGTTCGGCTCCTAGGTCGCGGCGGCCAGTAGTCGACCGTCTTCGAGGTGCAGGACTCGATCGGCGATGTCTTCGAGGCGGGCGTCGTGGGTCACGATGACCACCGCGGAGTCCTGGGCTTTGGCCGCGCCGGCCAGTTGCGCGCTGACCTTCTTTCCGGTAGCCGAGTCGAGGTTGGCGGTGGGTTCGTCGGCCAGAATCACGTCCGGGCCCATGGCCAGCGCACGAGCCGCGGCCACCCGCTGTTTCTCGCCTCCGGACAATGCCGCGGGGCGGTGCTGCGCGCGATGCCCCAGATCCAGCTCGTCGAGCAGTTGCTGGGCCCGCGCGATCGCCACGGTTTTGCGTACACCCGCGTAACGCAGTGGTAGCGCGATGTTTTCGACGCTGGTCAGTGACTGCAACAGGTTGTAGTCCTGAAACAGATAGCCCAGCCGGGCCAGCCGCAGCTCGGCACGCCGGCGCTCGGACAACCGGCCGGCGTCGTGGCCACAGATGTGCACCGAGCCGCCGTCGGGGGTCAGCAGCAGGCCCATCACCAGCAGCGCGGTGGTCTTGCCGCCCCCGGAGGGCCCGACCACCAGGACCACTTCGCCACGTTGGACGGATAGGTCGACGCCCTGCAGAGCGTGCACCGCCGTCGCGCCGTCGCCGTAGTCAACGGTGATATCACTCAGTCGCAGCACCGGACCCGACGTGTCTTCCGGAATCGGCCTGCGGCACTGAGCACATCGGGGGGCCGAGGCGTTGTGATGGCACACCGGGCAGCGCATGGGCATCCTCACTTCGGGTCAGCGTCTAAAGGCGGTGACGGGATCGATCCGCACGACACGGCGCACCGGGATCAGTGATCCGAGGAGGGCCATGACGGCGGTGGCGGCGGCCATCGCGGCCAGCATGGTGGGGGTGATCTCGACGGTGACGTCGCCCAGGCGGTCGGCGATCAGGAACTGCGCGCCGTAGGCGACGGCGGCGCCGGCCAGATAGCCCAGCCCGGCGATCACCGCCGCCTGGGCAAGAACTGTGCGGCACAACTGGATTGGGCGCACCCCCAGGGCGCGCAGCACCCCGAAATCGCGCAGCTGCTCATTGGTCACCGCCAGCACGGTCAAACCCACCAGCGCGACACCCACCAACACCGCGATCGCGATCATCGTCTTCAACGGCCGTCCGATCATGGAAACGACAATGTCGCGGCTCTTTTCGGCAAAGGCCGCGGCGGGCAACGCATCCATGCCCGCCACGTCCCGGTGGATCGCGGCGGCGACCTGCTCCGCGGTGTAACCGTCCCGGGGCCGAACCAGGAAGTAGGACACCCGATTTCCGGCCCGCAGCAGCCGCGCCGCGTCCGGCAGCGAGATGAACGCGTAGTAGTTCGTCACCGCGGCGGTCTGGTTGGACAGCCCGACGACGGTGAAATTCTCGTCGACGATTCGAACCTTGTCGCCAAGGCGGATTCCGTTCTTGGTAGCCAGCACCCGGTCCAGCACCACCTCACCGGAGCGCGCGACGTTGCGGCCCTGCGCCAGCGACCACGGGCCACCCGCGCCGGTCCGGATGTCATAGCCCAGCACGAAGTAGGCGGTGTGGGTGCCGTTGTGCACAAAATCGGACGGTGATCCCAGCAGCGGATCCGCCGATTGCACCCCGGGGACGGTCAGCAGGCGGTTTCTGCCGTCGCCGGGTAACCACGACACCGCTTTGAACATCTGCGATACCCCGGGTTGTACCACCCACACGGCTCCCCTGGAGTGGTCGATGTAGGTCGTGACCCGATTAGTGGTGCCCACGAAGATGCCCGAGATCACCAATACCAACAGGACCGCGATCCCCACTCCCAACACCGAGAACACCAACCGGGCACGTTCAGCGACGAGATTCTTGACGGCGACGATCACCCAGCTACAAGCCCTTGCTCACACGCGAACCTGGTAACCCAATCCACAAAGCAGGTAGTCGCCGGCGAGCCGCAAGAAGTTCCATGGGAGTTGTCGGATGCGCCACGAGTGCCGGTGTAGTCCGGTCAACCACCAAAGAGCAGGACGGCGAAAACGATAGCCATCGCCAGAGCCATCGATATCCGGCCGGTCTGCGCCAGGACGTCGCGCGTGCAGCCGGTCCCACCGCGCCGCCATCCGGCCATGGAGATGGCGGCCCACACGATCGCCGCGACCGTGAAGACCAAGAACCACAACCAGTTGACGGAGGCCACCCATCCCGGCTGGATGCTGTCCGCCGGCATGGGCATCGCAGACATCTGCATGCCAGGCATCGAGTTGGCCGTCGATGCCTGGTGGGGGGTGACCGGGTTGCCGGGCAGCAGATGACCGTTCATCACGACGTACATCCATGTCATAGCGAGCATCATCAATGCGTGGTAGCCGCCGGCCGTCCACTGTGCGATCGTCTTGGCCGAGACGGCGGTCAGCGCGATAAACCACCCGGCCGCCAGCAGAAAAAAGGCCGCGGGTCCGGTCGTCGGCGCATGGAGACCCCAGGGCCAAATCATCACCACCATCGCAATCGCCATCACCAGATGCAGCCCATTGCTGACGAGGTAGACCCACCGTCGCCGCGGGCCGATCGCGGCGACGACGTAGCTGGCGCCGCCCAGCATGAAAAGTCCGGTCACCAGCCAACGAAGCAGCAGTTCATCGACCATGTGGAGCTCGATCGCCGGGGTGCGGGGAGGTCATGACGTCCTTTCAGGCTCGGTATCGACAGCCTCCGAAGAATATGCGGTCCGCCATCGGTCGGTGAGGCCGGCGAATCCAAGGCTGGGCAACGGGCGCCCGGTGCGACATCGGGTCGTAAGCTCGTGGGGTGCAGACCGACGCGACCGCTGACCGTTCGCCGTCGGCGGCGCCGGCCCCGCGGTCGATCTCGTGGGCATTGGCCGGGCTGCTTCTTGGTCTGATCGGAATCTCGGGGGTGTTGGCTGGCTACGGGCTGGCGTCGGGAGCGCGCCGCTATGCCACGGCGGGTAACCCCTATCCGGGTGCGTTGCTTTGCGTCGCGGAGCCGCTCGGATACTTTCTGGCGTCGTTGGCGACCGCAGTGTGCCTGGGTGCCTTGTTGTACGTCGTCATCGGGTCGCGCCCGGAGCACGACGGCTTGATCGATGCGGCGGCATTCCGGATTCACCTTGTGGCAGAGCGTTTATCCGTTGCCTGGCTGGGGCTTGCGGTGGTGATGGTGGTCATTCAGGCCGCCCACGATGCCGGTGTGGCGCCGTCGCAGCTGTTGGGCGGTGGAGCGCTGCTCGACGCCGTCGGCGCCTCTGAGGTCGCACGGGCATGGATCGTGGCGGCGATCGGCGCGTTGGTGGTCACCGTCACGCTGCGGCTCACCACTCGATGGGTCGGCCATTTCGTGTTGCTCATCCCCACCGTGATCGCCGCGGTTGCGACGGCGGTCACCGGTAACGCGGGGCAGGGGCCGGACCATGACTACACCACCAGCGCCGCGATTGTCTTCACGTTGGCCCTTGCCGCGCTGACCGGGCTGAAGACGGCCACTGCGGTGGCCACCGCGCCGCCGGGTCGGGCTGTGCGGGTGATGCAGGTGGCCTGCGGAGCGTTGACCCTGTCCTACGGAGCGGTGCTGCTGTATCTGCTGATCCCGGGATGGTCGTTGGATTCGGACTTTGCTCGCCTCGGTCTGGCGGCGGGCCTGGTGGTAGCGCTGGTGTGGTTATCGGACTGTTGGCGCTTATTCGTCCGGCCCGGGGATTCCGGCGGTGCCCGTATCGCCGGCGCCGTGGCCATGATGGCCGTGATGGCTGCGGTGGCCGCGATGGCGGTTCAGACCGCGCCGCGGTATGTCACCCACCAGTTCTCGGCGTGGGACGTCTTTCTCGGGTACGAACTGCCGGAGCCGCCGAACGTCGCCACGTTGCTCACCGAGTGGCGGTTCGACAGCCTGGTCGGGACACTTGGCGTGGTGCTCGCCGTCGGCTATGTGGTCGGTTACGTGCGCCTGCGGATGAACGGCAATGCCTGGCCCGTCGGCAGATTGATGGCATGGCTGATCGGTTGTATCGTCCTGGTTTTCACCAGCAGCTCGGGCATGCGCGCCTACGGGTCGGCGATGTTCAGCGTCCACATGGCCGAGCACATGACGCTGAACATGTTCGTCCCGGTGCTGCTGGTGTTGGGCGGCCCGGTCACCTTGGCGCTGCGGGTATTGCCCGCAGCCGGTGACGGACAGCCGCCCGGCCCCCGCGAGTGGCTGACCTGGCTGCTGCATTCGCGGGTGACAGCGTTCTTGTCGCATCCGATCACCGCGTTCATCCTCTTTGTGGCCTCGCCGTACATCGTTTATTTCACACCGCTGTTCGACATTTTGGTGCGCTATCACTGGGGCCACGAGTTCATGGCCGTCCACTTCCTGATCGTCGGGTACCTCTTTTACTGGGCGATCATCGGTATCGACCCGGGACCACGCCGGCTTCCCTATCCGGGTCGGATCGGGTTGCTGTTCGCGGTCATGCCATTTCACGCCTTCTTCGGCATCGCGTTGATGACCATGTCATCGGCGATTGGCAGCGGATTTTACCAGTCGGTTGCGCTTCCCTGGCTGCCGAGTATTGTCGCCGATCAGCATCTTGGCGGCGGAATTGCCTGGGGTGCAACCGAACTGCCCATTGTCATCGTGATCGTGGCGCTAGTGGCGCAGTGGGCGCGCCAGGACCGGCGTGTCGCCACCCGTGAGGACCGGCATGCGGACAGCAACTACGCCGACGACGACCTGGATGCCTACAACGCGATGCTTCGCGAACTTTCCCGGATGCGTCGATGATGCGGGCCGGATCCTGGGGCCGGAGCTGCTGAGCAGCAGTCGGATTCATTTCGGACTCGTCGCATCGGCCACCCCGGTATCCGCGGGTTTGCGGTGTTGGGTTTGCCCGTCTCATGCGGCTGGTCAGCGATGATTCGCGCCCAGCCTTCGATGATGCCCATGCCCACGTTGGCTGTGTGATTGGCACGCCGATACCGCTCCTTCGCTCAAATCGCTTGTGATGGCGGGCGTTCGGGGGATATCGCGTCCTCACCGAATTTGGCGTCATGCCGCTGTATCGGGTGTGCAATGACGGCTTTGGCTGTGTGCGTAGGGCGGGAAAATCTATGATCGACCGCCTTGACGGCACTGTCGGCGCCGTGAGCGCACACTCGGCGTGATCAGTTCCCCATATCGGGGCCGCAGTCCCACAACCGCTTTCAGTGACGGATCTGTTGTGCGCCTAAGCGTGTGGCTGGTTGGCGGGCAAACCGGTTACCTGCTCGGCCTGACATCGGTATGAAAGATGTCGATGGTGCGACTTCGCATCTAGCCACCGCGCTACCCAGAGTCCTGGTCCAAGCAATCACGCGGACCCAGGCTTAGCCGGTTGACAATATGCCCGCCTATCAGCGACGAGCCAAGGGGCGCAACGAATGTGTCGGTAACGGGTGGGCAGAAATCGGCACCCCGAACCCGCAGTGCTAGCCCGCCGCTGGGATTCGGGGCATGACATAGGCGCGCGGCGGGATCCGCAACGCGCTGTTGACACCGCTGCCACCGCCGGAGGGTGTCGGCCCGAGCGGTAGCCCGCCCAGCATGTGTCCCGGCGCGCCTTGCGCAGCGCTGCCCAGGCTGGTGGCGGGCAGCGCCCGCACAGCCGGGTTGATCGCATGATTGGTCGCGGCCCAGCTTTGCGGTACCGATAACGAGCCCACCGAAGCGGCCCGGCCCAACCCGGCCGCCAACCCCGAACCGGCCAGCCCGCCGGAAGCCGACCCCACCGCTGTCGTCCCGCCCGCAATCGCCTTGGCCGCGGCGCCGGCAGCCTCGCTGATCGCGGCGGGCACCACCCTGGACATCGCGGCGCCCATCTGGGTCATGGCAAGCGTGTTGTTGGTCACCGAAACGCAGTTCTGCCCAATTGACACGATGTCTCTGAAGGTGCCCAGGTGCGGCGAGATCTCCCTCCACAGTTCCACCAGCCAGTTCCACGGTGCCGGCTCGCTGAGCATTCGTAGCGCCCGCGGCACCACGGACATCAGCTGCCTGATGGCGGCGGCTTCGACCTGCCCGACCAGTGCGAGCTGCCGGGCCAGCCCATCGGTGCGGGTGGTTTCCGGGGCCTCCTCGAACGGCGTCAACGTCGATGCGGCCGCCGAGGCAGCCGCATAGCCATACATCGCGGCGGCGTCGCGGGCCCACATTTCCGCGTACTGCGCTTCGGTCGCCGCGATCGCCGCGGCGTTCTGCCCGAAGATATCGGTGGCGACCAGTGTCATGAGCATGGCCCGGTTCTCCGCGACAACCGGTGGCGGCACCGTCATCGAAAACACGGCATTGAACGCGGTCACCGCCGCCATGGCTTGGATGCCGGCCTGCTCGGCCTGGGTCGCGGTAGCGCTCATCCACGCGACATACGGCGCCGCCGCGGCCGCCATCAACACCGACGCCGGACCCAGCCAGGAACCCACCGTCAGCCCCGAGATCACCGACTCGTATGACGCGGCCAGCGAGTACAGATCAGCCGCCAGACACTCCCACGCCGCCGCCGCGGCCAGCAGCGAGCCGGCACCCGGACCGACGTACATTCTGGCGGAGTTGATCTCCGGTGGTAGTGCTCCGAAATCCATCATGTGTGTGCCCTCGTCCCAGCTCGGCTGATTTAGCGGGCTGTCATCGCGCCGGCGGCCGCAGCGGCGGCGTACGAACCGGAGCCGGTCCCGAAGGCGGCCAAAGCACTGACCACCCGATATCGCGCCGCGCCGGGCCCACCGCGTGAACGCTTCGTCGACGTCGGCGGCATTGCCGGTTGCGCCGCAACGAACATCCGCTTCCTCCTCAGTTCCGCGAAGCCCGAACAATCGCACGGGTGATCAAAGTTGTTGCCAATCAAGTGGTCTGAAAGCCCGCGGGAGCTCCGTCGCCGGCTGCGTTGGCGTGACGGAGCATGCCGATAACCGCTGCGACGTGTCGTGGTTGATGTTCCGACGCCGGCGCCGGCCATCGGTTATCGACTGATACCGAGGTTATCGGGCGATACCTGGTGCGTCAAGGGTTGTTGATCGGATATTGGCGACCGTGGCCCTCGCTCGGTGCTCGCGGGTGGCCAGAGGCTGCCATCCAGGCGAGGTTGCGGGCCGGTTGGCAAACCGGCCTTTGGCGGCCAGTTATCAACTGATATCATCGACTGGTGTTGCTATCGGCCGATAACCGATGTGGGCTCAAAGTCCTTTTTGACGACCCGCGGGACAGGCGTATGTCGAACGCCAATTCATTAGCCGAGGTTTGTTGTACCGCTGCTGCTTTTGGCATCAGACCGGCTCGGCGCGACATTGCGATCTAGCGAGGTCATGGCGATGTCTGAGCGGCCGTCCGTGGCAATCGTTGTCCCCGCGCATAATGAAGAACGCTTTATCGGCAAATGTCTTGAGGCATGCCTGGACCAAACATCGGCACCGGACGAGATAATCGTTGTCAACAACAAGTCGAGTGACAACACCGTATCGATCGTGCGCCGGTATCAAGAAGCGAACCCCCATATCGATATACAGCTGGTCAACCAAACTGAGCATCTAGGTATCGCGCCGACGCGAAACTGTGGGTTCGACCATGCGCGCAGTCAGATCATCGGCCGGATTGACGCCGATTCCATCGTCGACAGAGACTGGGTCGAGACGATTCGCCGGTGTTTTCAAGACTCCGCCGTCGATGCGGCCACCGGCCCGGTCCATTACTACGACATTCCACTGCGTTGGCTGATATTCAGGATCGACCACCTGGTCCGCCGCAAGCTGCATCGCACGGCAACCGATCAACGGTTCCTCTTGGGCGCCAACATGGCAATCCGGACCTCGGCGTGGCAGGCGGTGCGTCATCTCACGCGGCTGGACCTGGAAGACCGACTGCACGAAGACATCGATCTTGCGCTGACGCTTTTCAAGAACAATTTCGAGATCGCGTACGAATCCACGATGGTGGCGGGCGCGTCTGGCCGCCGGGTGGAATGCTCACCGCTCGACTTTTTCCGATATGCCACGCGCTATACCAGGACCACAAAGGCGCACGGTGTCAAGAGCCGCTCGGCGCGTATCACGATTACCGTTCTCATGCTCGGATATTTCCCGGTCCGAACACTGCGGTTCTTTTATGACGCCGAGAACAATCGGTTCACGTTTTCAAGGCTGCGCGGCCGGTTCACCATCGCCGCTGGGCTGCGGGCTCGGCGGGTCTGGGCGGCAGTCTGAACGCTGGCATGACGAGATAAGCGATGGCACCACCTGGTGCCATGGTTTAGTATCTGCGCATGAACGCAGGTATGTGGGCTTCACGCGTGTCGCGTGAGGTTCCGGAGTGTGGGCGACGACGAGTCGTTGGTCAACCAGTTCGCCGAGCGGGCGGGCCGGCCCGCGCCGGTCGGGGCATCACCGCCGACCTTCCGCAGCGAAAGGCACGTCGGAAATGAGCGACCATCACACCGAAACCTTCAGCGGCGCGGCCACTTATGGTCACAATCACTCGGACAACCACCACGGCCACGACCATCGCAAAGGGTGGCGAGCCGTGGTCAGAGAGATCTTCGCCCCGCACTCTCACGACGCCGCCGACAGCATCGACAATGCGCTGGAAGCCAGTGCGGCCGGGATCCGTGCGGTCAAGATCAGCCTGTTGGTGCTGGGAATCACCGCGCTCGCCCAGGTTGCCGTCGTGCTCATCTCCGGGTCGATTGCCCTGGCAGCCGACACCGTCCACAACTTCTCCGACGCGCTCACCGCGGTGCCCCTATGGATCGCATTCGCGTTGAGCACCAAGGCTGCCACCCGCCGCTACACCTACGGCTTCGGCCGTGTCGAGGATCTGGCTGGCCTATTCGTGGTAGCGATGATCACGATGTCGGCGGTCATCGCCGGCTACGAGGCCGTCGTGCGGCTCATCCACCCCCGGCCCGTCGAAAACGTCGGCTGGCTTGCCCTGGCCGGTCTAATGGGATTCGTCGGCAACGAATGGGTCGCGCTGTACCGGATCGGCGTCGGCCGACGCATCGGCTCAGCCGCCTTGGTTGCCGACGGCCTGCACGCCCGTACCGACGGATTCACTTCCCTGGCCGTGCTTTTTGCCGCCGGCGCTGCCGCCCTGGGCTTCCCGCTGGCCGACCCGATCATCGGTCTGGTGATCACCGTGGTCATTCTGGCTGTGCTGCGCACCGCGGTGCGCGACGTTTTCCACCGCCTGCTGGACGGCGTGGACCCGGCCCTCATCGACACTGCCGAAACCGCCCTGGCCGCACTGCCCGGGGTTCGAGCAGTTCGCAGCCTACGGATGCGCTGGATCGGCCACCGCTTGCACGTCGACGCCGAACTCGACATCGAGCCAACCCTGAGCCTGGCTGCGGCACACCGCATTGCCCACGACGCCGAACACGATCTCGTCCACGCCGTCCCCAAACTCACCACGGCGCTGATCCACGCGTACCCCGCCGATCACCCAAACGGCAACAGCGCCTGCCCGCCTGGGCGCTCGTCCGCGTGAAGTGCGCTATCCGGCCGCCGGCGGACGTGGCACGACCATGGGACGAAAGCCGTATCGCGGTACCGCACCGCCTATGCTCTGCCCGGATGTCCCGGCAATCGGAACACCGGGCATCCCCGGCGCGCCTGGCGCGCTTTCGGGCACCACGCCCCAGCTGGTCGGGAGCGCCGCGGCGGCAGAGCCGGCCGCGGGAAGCGCGGCCCAGCTTGCCGGCACCGACAACCCGCCGATCGATCCCGCTCCGCCCAAACTCGCCGGCATCGCCGCACCGGCCGACGACATACCGGCCACCGAACCAATCCCACCCGCCAGCGCCGAACCCAACGACGCCGCGTCGCCGGTGGCGACCTGCGCCGCCGACCCCGCCACCAGCGAGAGCGACGCCAGCGACTGGGTCAGCCCCAAACATGAACTGACCGAGCTCAGGATCAGCGGCGCAGCGGTGACAAATATGAAGTCCAGCCAATCCGGTGGGTCCATGGACAACATCGGTGATGCGAGTTCCTGCAGGGCCTGGGGCACCCGGGACAGCAGTTGCGACAGCATGGTCAGCTGCGCGTCCGACTCGGCGGCCCTGGCCACCGCAGCGGCCTGGGCGGTCAATCCCGCTTCGTTGGTGGTCGGCGGCGGGTCGGCGAAGGGCGCCACCCGGGATGCGGCCGCGGAGGCGGCCGCATACGCGTACATCGCGGCAGCGTCCTGAGCCCACATTTCGGCGTACTGCGCCTCGGTGGTCGCGATCGCCGTGGTGTTTTGACCCAGCGCATTGGTCGCGACGAGCGAGGACAACACCGTCCTGTTGGCCGCCACCTCCGCCGGCGGAACGGTCATCTGAAACGCCATTTCATAGGCGTGCGCGGCCGCCCTGGCCTGGCTCGCCGCGTGCTGTGCCTGGGACGCGCTGGTGGCAAGCCAGGACACATACGGCGCCGCCGCCGCAGCCATGGACGCCGATACGGACCCCCGCCACGGTCCCTCGGTCAGTCCCGACACCACCGACAGGTACTCGACCGCCGTCGCGTACAAGTCGGCGGCCAGCACCTCCCACGCCGCGGCCGCGGCCCGCAACGACCCCGAGCCGCCGCCGGCGTACATCCGACCCGAATTGATCTCCGGCGGCAATGCTGCGAAATCCAGCATGGCTAACCGCCAACAGCTTCGACAAGGCGCCGTGGCGCCGTCACCGGTCGGATTCCATTCAGCCGCACCCGCATAGCCAATGGCCAATCAGTACAGGGCTTTTCGGCGTCAAGATTCATCGAGGACATGGAGGTTGCTCCTTGAGTCAGCACAGAAGGCGGTGGAGAGTTATCAGCCGATAACCTCCACCTGAGGTTATCAGCTGATAACTTGGTGTCAAGATCGCCTGGAGCGGTCTGGATACTCGCCCACAGCGCTGACACGAAGGCCGCGGGCGATCACCCGGCCGCGACTCCCACGGCCCGCCCCGGCCCGCTCGCTGGTGCGGTGTGCCTGCCATGCCGAGACAGGCCCGCCACCGCAACTAACCCCACGAGAATCAATGCCCCCCAGGCAAATTCGTCGACGTTAAAGCGGTGTGCCGCGCTCAGCAGCACCCCGATCACCAGGTTGCCGATGAGCAGACCGATTCCGACAACGGTCTTGTAAAAGCCGTAGTGGGTGGCCACCAGCCGGTCTCCGGATAACGAGACCACCCTGTCCAGTTCGAAGGGGAACACCACCGCCGCGGCAAGCGCGAGCAGACTCGCCGACAGCAACAGCGCCAGCACCGCGGCGGCAGTACCGAACCGTTGCTCGTTGGGAACGACCGCAAGGGGCACGAAAGATCCCGTCAGCGCCATGACTCCGATGGGCAGGCTCCGCCCGGGTTCCCACCGCGCCCCGAACCAGCGGGTGAGGTGGCGCTGGCCGGCCACCGTGACAAAACTGGAAATCAGGAATAGCACTGCCACCAAGGAGGTTTGGGAGTGCGGCGCCAGCCGCGACGCATGCAGCGGAAGGGCGAGGTTGATCTGGAATTCCAGCACATATGCGCCGATCATGGCTGCGGCGAACCACAATACCGATCGGTTGCCCAACACGGCGCGCCAGTCCTCGATGACCGAGCTCCTCTCCGCATACCGTGCCCTGCCCGCGGCCCGGCCGGCTTTGTCCGGGGGTAACGCCAACAGCTGCGCGACACTGAGGGCCGCGAAAACGACCGCAGCGGCCATCACCGATACCCGGAAGTCCATTGCCACCAAAGCCAGTCCAACCAGCGGGCCGAGCAGAATCCCCGATTGGTAGAAGACGTTGAACATCGCAAACGCCTCGATCCTGCGGTCCTCGGCGTCGGCCGCCAGGTAGGCGCGCGCTGCCGGATTAAACAGCGCACCAGCGAAACCCATTGCCGCCGAGGCGATTATCACAATAGGCAAGGACTGTGCGAGCATCAGCAGCACGAATCCGCCGGTACGCACCAGACATCCGGCCACGATCAGCGGCTTGTAGCCGAACCGGTCGGCCAGCGTCCCTCCCACGAAAAACATGCCCTGCTGGGGGCGAAGTTGCGCACACCCAGCACCAGGCCCACCGCCCACGCCGCCAGCCCGAGCGGGCCCGCCAGATAGCCGGCCAAGTACGGCATCAGCATGTAGAAGCCCACATTGATCGCGAACTGGTTGACCATCAGCACGCGGCTGGGATGATTGAAGCTGCGGAACTGAGCAACAATTCCCATCATCACAGCACCCGGGCCGAGCTCCATGCCGTGCCGGGGGCCGGCGCTGCTTCCGACGATGACGCGGTGGCGCAGGCGGAAACCAACCGTCGTTGCCGGTCGTCGAAAGCAGGGCTCGTCGACCGGCCGGCGCGGACCAGTCGCCATGTCCGACCGACCCCGACGAGCACGCCGGCCGGCAGCCGCGGCTCTTCTCGCGGTTCGTCGGGGCGCGAATCCTTTTGGGTGGTAAGCAGTTTACTGCCGATGATGGCGGCGATGTTCATCACCAGCAGACGCACCACCTGCATGGTCGCCACCAGCGGCTCGGCCGCCGAGTCGCTGGCTGCCAGCGCCACATAGATTCCGCCCGGTGTGGTCGCCAGATATGCCTGGGTAAAGGACACACCGGTCCAGGCCGACACCACGAACGTCAACGCCAAGCACCCAGCGATGGCGACTCCGATGAAGGCGCATGTCAAAGGCAGTAGTCGCAGGCATTGACGGAGTGCGCCGAGGGTGAGGGCGCCTCCGGCCTGCCACCCGATCACGACGTATGCGACGGCATTGAGCGTGGGCGGCAGGGCCAGCACGAATTGCCCGGGGCCGGGGAGTTGAGTCACCAGTGCGACCAGCATGGGAGCGATCAGAAACGGCGCCGGCCATTTCCACTTCAATCCGGCGTAACCGGCTGCGACGATGACCACGATCGCGGCCACACTGGAGACCAGCGTGGCGTGACTCCCGGCTGGATGCGACCGGCCCGCTGGAGCGCCGACACATTGCAGGACCAGCGGAACCGTCAGCGCGACCGCGACCACCCGAAGGTATTGCGACAGCGCCACGTAACGATGATCGACGCGCAATTCCGGTGCCATGGTGCATATTCCGCTGGCCCCGCCCGCCAATGTCGACAGCAACGCGGTTGCCGGCGACAGCGTTTTCGCGGCGCGGGTCAAGGCAAGGCCGCAGACCAGGCATAAGATCAGCGTCGCTGCGGAGCACACCGCAGAGATTCCGAGGTATCCGGCGATCGTGGTACTGGCCAGGCCGCTCAGCGGCACGGCGACCGCCATGCCGATGCATCCCTGCGCCGGCCGAAGCAGAAGCTTGTGCGGCACGAACTCCCCGCCCGCCAACACCGCCATGCATCCGGCACTGGCCAGCGCGGCGATCAGCCATCCGATCGGCATGTGAAATGCCGAGAGCAGCAGCCCAAGTGTGATCGTGAGTAGCAGACAGCACGACCAGTAACCGCCGGTTCGCAGCTTTTGTCGGATATCCATCGTTCAGGCGACCATTTTGCCCAGGTCGGCAAACACATAGCCGTCGAACAGCTTTCGCGCTGTGCTGCGCAGCACCGCGGAAATCCTGTCGGCCCCGCCGCCGTCGACGACCTCCACGTCCATTGCGCCGACCGGATGTTCGATCACCAACGGCCCGGCGGTGAAGCGTTGCGGGAGAAGTCTTCCGACAACCGTGTCGGCGAAGGTTGCTGCCGTCGCCAGACATAGCGCCCCGGAAACCGCGTGGGTTGGATGGCAGCTGCTCGGCACGAAGTAGCGCGACCGGAGATCACCACGGTGCGACTTGGAGATCAGCATGACCTTCGGCAGAACGCGTCCGGTGGCGTCGCCGAGGCCCATCGCGACCGCAGCACGCAGCCGGACCAATTCGATATCGCACAGCAATTCGCGATCGCCGGTAAGCTGCTGCGGCGATTCGTCGCCCGCGATCCCGAACGCTTCCGCGTGGGCGATGATGGCGCACACCCCGGCGTCAATCGCGGTGACCGCGACTCCGTCGACATCGTCGACGGGATTTCCCGTCGGGAACAATGCCCCGGTGCTCCCGCCGCAGAACTCGCTGAACACCATGTCGATCGCCGCGGCGCGTCCGGGCACACCGCTGATTTCGAATTCGCCGGCATACTCGACCTGCCCGCCCGGGGTGGGCACCGAAACCGCCACGGTAGCACCGGTGTTAACCAGATGGACCCGGATCGAGGTGTGACCGTCAACCGGTGCGACAAGTCCGCGCTCGATCGCGAACGGTCCCACCCCGGCGAGGATGTTCCCGCACGTCGGTGTCCAATCCACCCGCATGGATTCGACATCCACCTGTGCGAACAGATAGTCGATGTCACTGCCTTGACGGGTCGCCGGCCCGACTATCGCGACCTTGCTGGTTGTTGAGCTGCCGCCGCCAAGTCCGTCGATCTGCCGGTGATCTGGTGAGCCCATGACGGCAGGCAGCAGCACATTCCGGTCTGCACTGACGCGATCGAGATCCGACTTGAGCAGGTAGACCCCTTTGGAGGTGCCGCCCCGCATCAACATCGCTGGCACCGAGATCATTTGGGGCCCGCTACCGGCCGGGTGGGCGGTTTGGGCTTCACCATGGACATAGACATTCGCTTTTGGACCCTCCTTGGAGTGCCGGGCTAACTGCCCGGCGCTGCCAGTGAGGGCGGTGCAGTTGACATCGGCTATCGACTGATAACAAAAGTTATCATCTGATATCCCGGGCGGTCAAGGGGTGGGCGCCGGCGAAAAATCGGCGTTATGGGGTCGGCCGCTACCGCGTGAAGCCACGTCAAAAGGTCTTGACATCCGGTTATCAGCCGATACCATAAACCCATGTTATCCACTGATAACCAACAACGCCAAGCCGCAATCGCGGCGAGCTCGTGGACCCGGACGCCGGAACTCAACATGCGGACCCTGGTGACCGGCAGCTCCGGCCACCTGGGCGAGGCACTGGTGCGAACCCTGCGGCAGCGGGGAGCCGACGTCATCGGTCTGGACAGCCGGCCGTCGAAGTGGACCGATGTTGTCGGATCGGTGACTGACCCGGCTTTGTTGCGCGAGGTGATGGCCGGCGTAGAGGTGGTATTTCACACGGCTACCCTGCACAAGCCGCAGCTGGCCTTCGTGCCGAGTCATGAATTTGTGGAGACGAATATCAGCGGCACTCATCATCTGCTCGACGCCGCGGTCGCGGCGAACGTCCGCTCCTTTGTGATGACGTCCTCGACAACGGTTTTCGGGGACGCGCTGGTGCCGCCGCCGGGCGAGCCCGCGGCCTGGATCAACGAATCGGTGGTGCCGATACCGAAAAACATCTACGGGGTGACCAAGGCCGCCGCCGAGGACCTGTGCCAGCTGGCGCATCGTAACGACGGCCTGGCCTGTGTGGTGCTGCGGGTGGCGCGGTTCTTCGCCGAGTTCGACGATATGCCCGACGATTACGACGGTCGCAGCGACGACAACATCAAGGCCAACGAGTATGCATGCCGGCGCGTCGCCCTCGAGGACGCGGTCGACGCGCATCTGAGGGCGGCGCAGCTCGCACCGAGCCTGGGATTCGCCCGGTACATCATCTCCGCCACCACACCGTTCGCTCAGGAGGACATGGCCGAGTTGCGAACTGACGCAGCCGCGGTGCTGGCGCGTCGGGTGCCGGATGCCGCGGCGGTGTGGGCCGAACGTGGCTGGCGGTTTCCCGACCGGCTGGACCGCGTGTACGTCAACACCCGGGCCCGCCAGGAACTGGGATGGAATCCACGCTTCGATCTGAATGCCGTCGCAGCCCGGGTGGCCGACGGCGAACCGGTCCGCACGCCGCTGTCGCAACTGGTGGGCGCCAAGGAATATGCCAGCAGCTCCTACCACGTAGGGGTATTTCACCCGGTCAGGACCGACAGGCCTGCCAAGGCCCACCGCGGTCAGTGTGCCGGTGTTGCGCCGCGTAACCAACATCCCGCGACCGCGCCGCGGTCACGGTCGCATCCGGCGCAACGGCTCGCGGCAGAAGCCTGAGAGGCCGGGCCGCGATGCTGCTCGTGTCGTACCGGAACCGCACAGCTGCGCTGGTGGCTGATGGCTTACCTTAGGTGCATGTCCGGGGAAGCCGCACGACGCAGCCCAACGGCGGACCGCATCTTGCGCGCGGCCGCCGAGCTCATCTCGCTGCGGGGCTACTCCGCCACCTCGACCCGGGAGATCGCCGCCGCCGTCGGCGTCGAGCAGCCGGCCCTCTACAAGCACTTCTCCTCGAAGAAAGACATTCTCGCGGCATTGGTGCGGCTCGCTCTGGAGCGTCCCCTGGCGGTGGCCGACGAGCTCGCGGCGGTGCGCGCCCCGGCGGTGGTCAAGCTGCACCGCTGGCTCCTGGAGACCTACGAGTATGTGAATCGCTCGCCCAACGTACTGGCCGCCATCATCATCACCCCGGAACTGCAGCATGACGACGCTTTCGCGGCCGAACAGGCGCTGGTTTCGAAGATCGAGCCGGTGATCGTGGATCTCATTCGGGCGGGACAGGACGAAGGCGATGTGCGCGAACTGAATCCGGTTTCGGTAGCCAGGCTGATCGAGGCGATGTTCGACGCAGTGACGTTCCCGGATCTCGCGGTCGATCCCGTTGAGATCGTGGAGTTCACCTTGGTCGCGTTGCTGGCCGATCCCGCTCGATTACCCAAAATTCGTTCCGCGCTGATGCTTTGGAGATCAGCGCGGAACCCGCACATCTTCCTGGATGAGCGCGGTTGCGGTGGCCGGCGCTACTTGATGGTTACTGGCCCAAAGCTGTTCTGGGCCTAGGACGGCGCGGATCTAGTGCCCTCGTGATAGGACACAACTGCGGCTTTCCCATCAGCCACATCAGTCTCACGGGTTCGGGATGTCTCGTTCTGCCCGCCTGCCCGCGACAAATTCGTTGCGCCCCTTGGCTTGTCGCTAATGGCGGTCGTGGGACTGCGCCCCGGCATGAGGAGAAGGAAATCGCGTGCTGGTGCTGCTGGGTCGGCGGCTGGGGGCGCCGAGTGCGCGGTGATGGCGCCGAGTGCGCGCTGATGGCGCCGACTGTGCCGTCAGGGCGGGCCGATCGTGGATGTTCCCGCCTTACATACACAGTCAAAGCCGTCACCGCACACTCGATACGGCGGCATACCAGCCGATAACGGTGAGCGCGCGCGACTTCCCCCGAACGCCTCCCATCACAAGAGGTTTGAGCGAAGGTGCGGTATCGGCGTGCCGAAAACAGAGCCAAGGTATGCCGAAAACAGAGCCAGATATCCAAGGCTGCGCCACAGGACATCGCTCACCGCAGCATTCGTGGTCCCCATGAATTCCGAGTGAGGCGAGCAAAATGCGCACCGGCTGGGGTTCCATGTGAATGATGTGGTCGCCTGGTCCGGGACTCCGCGCAGCGCGGTGACTAGATCAGCATGGGCGCTACCCCTGGCCGACGACGGAAAAGTCGCCACTCCCCGACAGTGCCGCCTGGACCTGTTCGCGGGTGAGTTCCACATCGGCCGAAATCCGCACTGTCGACGGGCCGTCGGCGTCCAGATCGACGGCGACGGAGCTGACGGGCTCCAGGGCCGTCAGCGCGTGGGTGACGGTGTCGACGCACCCCGCACAGCGCAGTCCGTCGACGGAGAAGGTTTGTTCGGCCATCATTGACTCCCAAAGTTACGTAACCGCAGGCTGTTTGACACCACGAAGAACGACGAGAACGCCATCGCGGCGCCGGCGATCAGTGGGTTGAGCAGGCCGGCGGCCGCGATCGGGATGGCGGCGACGTTGTAACCGAACGCCCAGATCATGTTCATCCGGATGGTCCGCAAGGTGGCGCGCGCCAGATCCAGTGCCTGCGGGACGATGTGCAGGTCGTCGCGAACCAGGATGATGTCGGCCGCACCGATCGCGACGTCGGTGCCACGTCCGATCGCCAGCCCCAGGTCGGCACCTGCCAGGGCAGGACCGTCGTTGATACCGTCGCCGACCATGGCGACGGTATGTCCCTGGTCGCGCAGGCGCTGGATCACGCTGACTTTGCCTTCGGGCAGCACATCGGCGATGGCGGTGTCGATACCGACCCGGGAAGCGACCGCATCGGCCACGGCCGGATTGTCGCCGGTGAGCAGCATGGTCTGCAGCCCACGGCTGCGTAGCGCCCGGACCGCGTCTGCCGCCGACTCCTTGACCGCGTCGGCAATCGTGACGGCGGCGCAGGCCACGCCGTCCACGGACACGAAAACGACTGTCTCGCCGCGTGACTCGCCTTCGCGGCGGGCGTCGTCCAACGCGGCGTCGGACGGTGTGTCGCGGGTGATCCAGGAGGGCTTGCCGACTTCGACGTGGTGGCCGCCGACACGTCCCGACACGCCGCATCCGGCCACCGAGGCGAAATCGGCGACCGGAGCCGGGGCCGGCGACGCCGCGACGATGGCGGTTGCCACGGCATGCTCGGAGGCCGCTTCCACGGCGGCGGCCAGCGCCAGGACCTCCGCGGAATCGCGCCCGGCGGCCGTCGTCACCGTGCTTACCCGCAACTGGCCGACGGTCAAGGTGCCGGTCTTGTCGAACACCACCGTGTCGATGCCATGGATGGTTTCCAGCGCCCGGTAACCCTTGATGAAGATTCCCAGCTGCGCACCCCGCCCGGAGGCCACCATCATCGCCGTCGGGGTGGCCAGCCCCAGCGCGCACGGGCAGGCGATTACCAGCACCCCGAGCGTCACCGAGAATGCCCGGTCCGCGCCGGCCCCGCTGAGCAGCCAGCACCCACCGGCCACGATCGCGATGGCAAAGACCACCGGCACGAACACCGCGGAGATCCGGTCGGCCAGGCGTTGCGCGCCGGCCTTCTGCGCCTGTGCTTCCTCGACGAGGCGAACCATCGCGGCGAACTGGGTGTCCGCGCCCACGGCGGTGGCCTCGATGACCAGGCGGCCGTCCAGCACGACGGTGCCGCCCAGGACCGGGGAGTCCGGAGCCGACCGGACCGGCTTGGCCTCGCCGGTCATCGCGCTCATGTCGATTGCCGCGGCGCCGTCGAGGACGACCCCGTCGGCGGCGATGGTTTCGCCGGGACGGGTCACGAAGCGCTGTTGCCTTTTGAGTTCGCCGGCCGGGATCACCAGTTCGGCTCCGTCGGGCAGCAGCACCGTCACATCCTTGGCGCCCAGCGCGGCCAGCGCGCGCAACGCGCTGCCGGCCTTGGATTTGGCGCGGGCTTCGAAGTACCGGCCGGCCAGGACGAAGACCGTGACTCCGGCGGCGACCTCGAGATAGATGGAGTCGCTGTTGAGGATCGCCTGCCAGATTCCGCTGCTTTCCCGCGGATGCTTGTCGACGAACACCGTCGACAGCGACCAGGCGGTGGCCGCCGTGATGCCCACCGAGATGAGCGTTTCCATCGACGCGGTCCGGTGCCGCGCGTTTCGCAGCGCCACCGAGTGGAAGGGCCAGGCGGCCCACGTCACGATGGGGGCGGCCAGCGCGGTCAGCACAAACCCCCAGCCGGGGAACCTGGCGCTGGGCACGAGCGCGCACATGGTCGACAGATCGGCCAGCGGCACGAAGAGCACCGCCGCCACCAGCAGCCGCCACAACAGTTTGCGGGCATGCTCGGCGTCGGGATCGCGCTCGTCGGTGGCCGACTCCGCATGCGGGACCGCGTGGTATCCGGCGCTCTCGACCACCTGGCACAGCTCGTCGACCGCGTGGCCGACGGCATCGATCGTGGCGACGCGGGTGGCGAAGTTGACCGATGCCCGCACCCCGGGAACCTTGTTCAGCTTCGTTTCGACCCGGCTCGCGCAGGCGGCGCAGGACATTCCGGCGATATCGAGCTGGATATATGTCGGCGACGGCCGGGCGGAGCCGAGGTCGGAGTCCCCCACAACTGGAGCCGCCACGGCCCTCCTCGGATTGGCTTGGATTGGCTTGGGTTGGTGTTTGTGCCCTTGTCAGCCTACAAGTCGGACACCGGCGGCAATCGGTTCCCGCTATCGGGAAGGCTCGTTGACCAGTGCGTACAGCCGCCACCGGCCCGGCACACCTTTGAGATCGTGGTCACCGCGCTCGGCGAAGCTGTGCTTGGAGCCGGTGACGATGTCGCGCACCGTCGAGGACACCAGCACTTCACCGGGTTCGGCGAGCGCCATGACCCGCGCGCCGATGTGCACGGCCATGCCGGCGACGTCGCCGTGGTGGCCTTTCCGGGCGCCGCGTACCTCGACTTCACCGGCGTGGATGCCGACTCTGACCTCGATGCCGAGTACCCGGACCGCGCCAACGACGTCGGCGGCGCAGGCGATCGCCGCGCTGGGGCTGTTGAACGTCGCGACGAAACCGTCGCCCGCGGTGTTCACCTCTTGCCCGCCGAAGCGCTGGATTTCGTGACGGACCAGAGTGTCGTGGTTGTCGAGCAGGTCGCGCCATCGATCGTCACCGAGGGTGGCCGCACGTTGGGTCGAGCCGACGATGTCGGTGAACATGATCGTGGTGAGCACCCGCTCGGTGAGCGAGCCGCGCACCCCGGTGATGAACTCCTCGACCTCGTCGAGCAGCGCCGCGGTGTCGCCGACCCAGTACAGCGAATCGGAGCCGGGTAGCTCGACGAAGCGTGATCCGGCGATGTGCGCAGCAAGGTAACGGCCGTGTTCGACCGGCACGTATCTCGAACGCGCACGATGCAGGATCAGCGTGGGCGCGGTGATGTGTGGCAGGCAGTCGCGCGCGTCGGAGTCGCGCACGGCGTTGTTGAAGGCCCGAGCCGCGCTCGGCGATGCCGCCCGGTTGCCCGCCAGATCCCACCATGAGCGGAAAGCGATGTCCCGGGCCACGCTGGGAGCCAGGATGCGCAGCACGTCAAAGCCCTGCTCGACGGCATCCGGCTCCACCGCGACGGTGAGGAATGGGTCGGCTGTCTTCGAGTCGATTCCGATCTCATAGTCGGGCGCCCGCATCGTGCGTGCTGAGCCGTCGACGATCACCAGGCTCTGCACCCGTTCGGGATAGCGGGCGGCGAAAAGCAGCGCCGTCGTCGCGGTGAAGCCGGACCCGAAGACCGTGGCTCGCTCGCATCCCACGGCATCCATGACCGCGACCGCGTCCTCGGCCCAGAACTTGGGGCCGAGCAGCTCCGCCGACGGAACGCGAGACGACAGGCCGACCCCTCGATGGTCGAATCGGATCAGCCGGCTGAACGAGGCCAGCCGCCGGTGAAAGCGGTACATCGACGGCTCGGCGTCGATCGTGTCGACCGGAATGGTCGGCCCCGGCACGACGAGCAGGTCGATCGGACCATCGCCGAGCACCTGGTAGGCGATGTCCAGTTCGCCGCACTTGGCGTAGCGGGTCCTGGGAGTGGGGGACACCTCGGACACGGCTACCCGCTGACGATCGGGACGAGATAGCGGGCGGCGTAGTCGCGGACGGCCGCGTCGTCGGAGGTGTCGAGGCGGTCGGTGGGGAACATGATGATGCCGACCGCGACCCGCAGCAGGATGTCGGCGATGTTAGCGAGGTCGGAGTCGGGCATGCCGGCACCGCAGCGCCGCAGCGTGCGGGCGATCCCGTCGGCGAATTGGCCGATCGGGAACACATGCGATCGGGAGAACCTGCCGAACAGCTCGGGTTCGCTCTCGGCGATGCGCGCATACAGCGGCGAGTCTTTGATCAGTCGCACCCCGAGGGTGAACGCCTCGATCACCGCCTGCTGTGGATCGAGGCCGTCGGTGGCGTTGTCGAGCGTGGTGAAGAACCGTTCGGCTTCGCGGCGCACGACGCGTTCGAAGAGTTCGTCCTTGGTGGGGAAGCGTCGATAGATGGTGCTGCGGCTCACTCCGGCGCGCGCCGCGACGTCTTCGATGTTGGCCCGGCGCAGGCCGTAGGTTTCGAACACCGTGCGGGCGGTGTCCAGGATGGTTCGGTCCAGGTCGGTGATCGACTCGGCCGTGTCGGTGCTCGTTTCGGCGCCCATCCTGGACTGCATGATAGTTCGGCCCTGCCTTCGAGATTGCCGTGGCGGCTGTGGCACGCCCAGATCAACGACCGTCGCGGCAATTTCGATACCGCGTTGCCGACGTCCATCTAGCCCGCTACTTTGATACAAAGAAACAGAATTGTGTCACTGCTTCGTCAGGTTGCGGCGCGGAGGACCGATGACGGCTGAATTGACCGCCGGCGCGAGATTCGACACCGGTGTGCGGGAAGCGGTGCCGGTGCTCGTCGAGCAACCCGCTGACCACACCGCGTCGCCGCGGCTGGGCCCGGATTCGCTGATCTGGAAGTTCTACGGCGACTACCGCACCCAAATCTTCGGCTTCCAGCGCGTCGCGGGCACCGAAAACTGCATCGAGCAGCTCGCTCAGGGGGTCTTCGATCATTCGGTGATCTTCAGCGACACCGTGGGCAGGGCCCGGCGGACGGCGCCGCCACTGATGAAAACGGTGTACTCCGAGGATCCCGCCGCCTGGGGCGGCACGGTGCGTGACTTCCACAAGTCGATCAAAGGCACCATCAGCGACGGCTCGAGGTATCACGCGCTTAACCCGGAGTTGTTCTACTGGGCCCATGCCACCTTCGTCGACCAGATCCTGTACACGGCGGACATGTTCATCCGGCGGCTGACCCGCGCCGAGAAGGAGCAGATCTTCGAGGAAAGCAAGACCTGGTATCGCCTTTACGGCGTCAGCGATCGCGGCCAGCCCCAGACCTACGACGAGTTCTGCGCCTACTGGGAGGGCATGCTCGAGCGGTTCGTCCCGCACCAGACGGTCCGGTACGGCACCGGTTACCTGCGCAAAGGGATACCCGGTCCACGCAAGGTTCCCGGCCCGATCTGGAAGGTCTTGTCTGCGCCACTGAACGCCTACACCCGGGTGGTCATCGTGGGAACGTTGCCGCCGCAAATGCGCGACGTCTGCGACCTGGACTGGGATGCCAGGAAGGAGAAGCGATACCAGCGGTTCGCGGCGCTGGTCCGGGCGGTGAATCCGCTGATCAACCGGCTACCGCTGAGGTGGGTCTACGCGCCTTGGGCAGCCGATGCGTGGGCCCGTTGCGGCGTCGACCCGCGCACGCTGCACAACCGCCGCGCGACAGGGTAGAACCCCGCAGACGGGAGCCCGTTGCACCGCGATGGCGGTCGTGAGCCAAGATTGCCAAGATAGGCAAGATAGTGAAAACGCAACTGGGAGATCTGGTCGGATGAGTCGGGCAACGCAGGCGGTTACGAAGGTCTTTGAACAGGCCTTCGAACAGGCCGGCACCAGACTGGCCAACCCGGCGCGCCTATCGGATCCCGACAAACTGCGCGGCGCCGTCTCCGGCAAGACGGTGTTGGTGACCGGCGCGTCCTACGGTATCGGCGAAGCGACCGCCCGCAAACTGGCCGCGGCGGGAGCGACCGTGCTGATCGTGGCCCGATCGGCCGACCGGCTCGACGACGTCGCCGCGGCCATCAACGCCGGCGGCGGCGCGGCGATCGCCTATCCGGCCGATCTCACCGACGAGGCCGCCGTCAGCGTACTGACCAAGCACATCAACGAGAACCACGGTCCGCTGGACATCGTGGTGAGCAACGCGGGCAAGTCGCTGCGTCGGTCGCTGCACGACCAGTACGACCGGCCGCACGACTTCCAGCGCACCATCGACATCAATTACCTGGGGCCGATCTGGCTGTTGCTGGGACTGCTGCCGGCGATGCGTGAGGCGGGCCGCGGGCACATCGTCAACGTCTCCAGCGTCGGAGTACGCGTGGTGCCCGGCCCGCAATGGGGGGCCTACCAGGCCTCCAAGGGAGCCTTCGATCGCTGGCTGCGCAGCGTTTCACCGGAGTTGCATGTCGACGGTGTGGATGTGACTACGGTCTACTTTGCGCTGGTGCGCACCCGGATGATCGAGCCCACACCCATCCTCGGGCGACTTCCCGGCCTGTATCCCGATGAGGCCGCCGACGCCATCGCCAAGGCGATCATCGAGCGGCCCCGAACCAACGAGCCACCCTGGCTCTGGCCCGCCGAACTTGCCTCGGTGTTGCTGGCCGGACCGGCCGAACGCGCCGCAGGATTGTGGCATCGTCGGTTCTTCGCCGGCTCGGCCCGGACGGAAAGGTGACGA
This sequence comes from Mycobacterium persicum, assembly GCF_002086675.1. GTDB lineage: Bacteria > Actinomycetota > Actinomycetes > Mycobacteriales > Mycobacteriaceae > Mycobacterium > Mycobacterium persicum. Next base: position 7,797 of record NZ_MVIF01000049.1, on the reverse strand, counting down.
TGGTCAGCAGCGTGGTCGGCACGGCGGCTCGGGCGGTGCTGTTCTCCGGACTGCTCAGTCCGCCTGCCCCGGTCGCGCTGTTGCGCCTGGCCCGCGAGCTGTATCGCGGCGGCATGAATCTGTACACCCTGCTTGCGGTTGCCGCGGCGCGATGGCCGGACCGGACCGCGATCATCGACGACGACGGCGCGCTGAGTTACCGCGAGCTGCAGTCGATGACCGAATCGATTGCCCACGAGCTCTCGGATACCGGCGCCGGGGCCGGGCAGGCGATGGGCGTGATGTGCCGCAACGGCCGCAATTTCGTCACGTCGGTGTTCGCGGCGAGCCTGGTGGGCGCCGACGTGGTGTTGGTGAACACCGAATTCCGCAGCACTGCGTTGGCGGCCGCGCTGAATTCCCACCAAATCCGAATAATGCTGTGCGACAAGGAATTCATCGACCAAGTCGCCGAAACCGGCAAGCCGGCAACGGTAATCGATCCGCAGACGGTCACCACCATGCGCGGTGGTGCGCGGCCCGAGGTTGTCGCGTCGGGTCGGATCATCCTGTTGACTTCGGGTACGACGGGCGTGCCCAAGGGGGTGCCACGCACCCCCAAGGTGAGTTCGGGCGTGGGCGTCGGCGTGACAGTTCTGGAGCGCACCCGGCTGCGGGTCGGCTCGCGGATGGCCTTGGCCACGCCGATGTTTCACGGGTTGGGCTTCGGCATGCTCGCACTGACCATCGGCCTCGGCGGCACGGTGCTGACCCGGCGACGCTTCGATGCCGAAGCCGCTCTTGCCCAGGCATCGCTACATCGGGCCGACGCGCTGAGCGCGGTCCCGGTCATGCTTTCCCGCATTCTGGATCTGCCCCAGCGGGTACGGGCGCGAAACCCGGTTCCGTGCCTGCGGGTGGTGATCTCCAGCGGGGACCGGCTCGATCCGGGGCTGGCGCAACGGTTCATGGAGACCTACGGTGACATCCTCTACAACCTGTACGGCTCCACCGAGGTCGGCATCGGATCCTTGGCCACACCAGCCGAGTTGCGGGCCGCTCCGGAAACGGTGGGCAGGCCCGTGGCGGGTTGCCCGGTCCGCATCTTCGATCGAAGCGGTCGCCCGGTCGGGCCCCGGGTCACCGGACGCATCTTCGTCGGCGGTGAACTGAAATCCGACGGCTATACCGGCGGTGGCGGCAAAGTCGTCATCGACGGCATGGCCAGTACCGGCGACATGGGCTACCTCGACGAGTCCGGCCGGCTGTACATCGTTGGGCGAGAAGACGACATGATCCTCTCGGGTGGCGAGAATGTCTATCCGCGTGCCCTGGAAAACGCTCTCGCCCAACATCCCGACATCGCCGAGAACGCGGTCATCGGTGTTCCCGACGAACGGTTCGGTCATCGGTTGGCCGCGTTCATCGTCCCCCGGGCGGACCGCGACATCGACCCGGAAGAGATCCGGGAGTACGTGAAGGGCAGGGTTTCTCGATTCGAGCAGCCCAGAGACATTCACGTCGTCAGCCGCATCCCGCGCAATACGACCGGCAAGGTGCTGCGCAAGGAGCTGATGAGCATCGCCGGCCCCGAATCTCACTCCTGATCGTCGTCCTGCGCGACGCCGATGGTGTTAGCCAACCACTTCGGCGCGATCACCGAGACCACGGTGGCTCCGGCGGTGGCGCCGAACACGCCCGTCCAGGCGACTGGGCCCAGCGGTGTGCATCCGAAAAAGTGGCTGACAACCGGGGTTTGGATGATGCCCACCAAGACGGCCGCGCTGCCGAGCGCGGTCGCCACGACCAGGGGGCTGGGCCGCCGGGTCAGTAGGGTCTGCGCCAACTGGGTGGTCACCAGCGCGGTCAATCCCATTGTCGAGGTGCGGCGTTCGGTTCCCGGTGTCCAGCGGCCGATGGCCCAGGCCGCCGTCGCACCGGCTGCCGTGACCGCGCCGCGGGTGACGATCTGGCGCATCAGCGGCGCGTCGAGGGAGGGCGTCGGGCCGGTCAGCACCGCCCGCCGGTGGGCGCGACGGGCCTCTTCGGCCTCTTCCTCGGACTCGTATTCGGCCTCGTCGGGTGCGGCGTATTGCGACGTGACGGCCACGGCAAGGGCCGGGAACATGTCGGTGAGCAGGTTGACCAGCAGCAGTTGGCGGGTCCCCACCGGCGCGCGGCCGGCCCCGAACGCAGTCCCGATAATGGTGAACAGCACCTCGCCCACGTTGCCGCCGACCAGGATGGTGACCGCGTCGCGCACCCCCGCCCACATGCTGCGGCCCTCGACCAGCGCGTCGAGCAGCGCGCTCAGATCGTCGTCGGTCAAGACGATGTCGGCCGCACCGCGGGCGGCCGACGAACCGCGACCGCTCACCCCGATACCCACATCGGCCATCCGGATGGCGGCGGCATCATTGGCGCCGTCGCCCACCATCGCGGTCACCCGGCCGCAACGCTGCAGAGCGGCGACGATCTGGACCTTTTGCTCCGGGCTGACCCGGGCGAATACCGGTACGTCGGCGGCGATTTTGGCGCAGCCGTCCTCGTCGAGGTTGGCCAGTTCGGCTCCGGTCACCACTCGCACGTCTGCCGGCAGGCCCAGCTGGCGGGCGATCGCCCGCGCGGTGACCGGATGGTCGCCGGTGATCAGCACCACGTGGCGCTCGGCGTCCAGCAGCGCCTCGATCAACGGCCGCGCCGAGGGGCGCGCGGTGTCGGCCAGGCCGACATAGCCCAGCAGTTCCAGATCGTGGGCGGCGGCGTCGACGGCGTCGGCGTCGGTGTCGTCATCGTCGGCGGTGTCGTGCTCCCAGGGGCGCCGGGCGACCGCGAGCACCCGCAAGCCCTGCTCGGCGAGACTGTGCACCAGCGACTCGGCATGTTGGAGGTCGGCCTGCTCCTTTGAAGGGTCGGCGAAACGGCAGCGCGGCAAAATCGTCTCCGGGGCGCCCTTGAGCATGAGCACCGGCTGGGCGTCGTCAGCTGTCCTGCCGATGGCCGCCGCGAAGCCGCGACTGGATTCAAAGGGCACCTCGGCCACCAAAGTCCACTCCGAATCACCTTGGCTGTCAAGGGAATTCGCCGCAACCAGGATCGCCTCGTCGGTGGCGTGGGCGTGTCCTTGTCCGTCGTGGGGCTGGGTGGACGCGCGCGCGGCGGCCCGCAGCACCGCCGCCGAGCGCGGGTCGGCGGCGTCGGGGAACGACTGTTCCGGCGTGGCCGAACCCGGAATGGCGCACACCACCCGTAGCCGGTTCTCGGTCAGCGTGCCGGTCTTGTCGAAGCAGACGGTGTCGACGCGGCCCAGCGCTTCGATGGTGCGGGGGGCGCGCACCAGCGCGCCGCGCGCGGTCAGCCGCTGCGCGGCGGCCAGCTGAGACAGGGTGGCGACCAACGGCAGGCCCTCGGGCACGGCGGCGACCGCGATCGCGACGCCGTCGGCGACCGCCTGACGCAGCGACGCTCGCCGCAGTAGCGCCAGGCCGGTCACCGCGGCACCGCCGGCGAGCGTCAGCGGCAGGACCTTGCTGGTCAGTTCCCGTAGCCGGGCCTGCACCCCGGCCGAGGTCTCGACGTCGGCGACCGCGGTGATGGCCCGGTGCGCCGCGGTACCGACGCCGGTGGCCACCACGATGGCCCGGGCGTGCCCGGCCACGATGGTGCTGCCCTCGAACAGCATGCTGGCCCGGTCGTCGTCGTTGACGGCGACGGGGTCCACCTGCTTACCGACCGGCAACGACTCACCGGTGAGCAGGGATTCGTCGACCTCGAGGTCCTCGGCCACCAACACCCGGGCGTCCGCCGGTACCACCTCTGGTGCGGCCAGGTCGATGACATCGCCGGTGCGTAGCGATTTCGCCGACACGGTGACCGTCCGGGTCGCGGTACGGGCCGCCTCCAGCCGGCGCCGGGTGGTCGCGACCGCCGGGACCACCACGCGGCGCACCAACTGGGCCTGCTCGGCGAACAACTCGGCCGCCGCGGCCTCGGCCCGCAGCCGTTGCGCTCCACCGGTGATCGCGTTGATCGTCATCACGCCCGCGACCAGCAGCGCATCGACGTTGCTGCCGACGATCGCCGAGGCCGCCGCCCCGACAGCCAGGATCGGAGTCAGCGGATCGGCGAGCTCGTGCCGGGTGGCGGCCGCCAGCTTCACCAGGTTCCTCGCCGGTTTGCGCAGCGGCGCCAGAACCGGGGTGTAGGAGAGGTCGTCCAGGCGGCGCCGCCATTCCGGGGTGCCAGGCTCGTCCGCCAACGGCCGGGACCCCCCGGCCAGGCGCGAATAGACGATCTCGGGGTCCAGGGCGTGCCAGGCCGTCAACGGTTGCGGGGTGGGATCGGGCAGCCGCAGCACCTTGCCGGCCGAGAACGCTCCCGACACCAAAGCGGTTGCGGCAGCGGCATTGACGGGGTTGAACCAGCGTCGCAACGAGAGCGGATTGGTGGTGCGCCGCGGATCACCGGTGACCAGCAGCAGGCCGGCCAGGGTGGTGCCGCCCTGAGCGAGGCGCACCGCGGATTCGCTGGCCGACCGCGCCACCGGCAGCGCCGACAGAATTCGCACCGCGGCGGCGAGATCGGTGCCGGTGATGATGTCCGCCGTCCACGGCGTCGCCGCGCGGGGATCATCGAGGGCCACCCCGACGTCGGCGATGGCCAGCGCGGCCAACGTATCGGTGGAGGCGAAATCGCGGTGCAACGCGGTGATCAGCAGCACCGGGCCGCGATCCGCCCGCAGTTCGCGCACCAACCTCAGCAGCGGCGTGCCGGGCGGATGCGTCGCGCCGACGCTGGCGGCCAGATCCTCGGTGCCGGCGACGTGGCGCAAAATCACCCGTGCTCCGGTCCGGTGGGCGGTCTGCAGCAACGCGATCGCGTACGGGTCGACCTCCCATCCGACGTCCACGCTGCCTACGGTCTCGCCGTCGACAATCAGGTCGGCACGTTCCAGACCCTGCGCCGGAGCCGCCGACGGCCCTTGTGCCCGAACCCATTTCAACCGCGCGCCGGTCGCGGGCAATTCGTCGGGGTCGGGTTCGGGTGCCTCCTCGCCGTGCAGCAGCGCGTCGGCAACCTCGTAGACGCGGTCGTCATCCCAGCCCGGCTCGTCGCCGCGCGCCCGCAAGACGGCTCGGTGATCACCGCGCAGCGCGGCGCCGTCGATGACAACCACTTTCACCCGATCGAGCCGCCGCAGTGCTCCCGGGTCGAGGATCAATTGCCCGGAGTTGGCCAGGCCGCGACCCAGGATCGCGGCGAACGCCTGCCGACCCAGGTGGGCCGCCTTCGGCACTCCCGCCAGGATGGCCTCGCCGGCCTCGGCGGGTCCGCCGCCGGCCAGCAGCGCGCCCACCGCTGCCACCGCCGAGCCGTTGGCGGCTTGGTCCACGTAGGTTTCGACCGGCCCGGCCATCGAGCCCTTGGCGGTGTCGATGGCGGCATCGATGGCCCCGTCGACGACGATGTGCGAGGCGTCGCCCGCGGCCGTGGCCGCCCAGTTGTGCCGGGGCACGTGCGACTCGGGACCCGCCGACGAGATGACCGGGACCACCGGCGCCTGGGGCCGGCCGGGTGAGGCGAGCTCGGGCTCGCGGACACGCCATCGTTGCCGATGCGCTGCCGCCTCGGACAGCTGCAGGCCCCGCTGGGCCAGGTTGAGCAGCGGGGTGCCGACCGATTGGCTCAATCCGGACGCCACGGCTGTCGAGGCGCTCAGCGCAAGGTCGGTGCCGACCCTGCCCAGCCGCGACTCCAGCACCGCCACCACCCGCGGTTGGTTGTTCAGCAGCGCGGCCGCCGCGCGCGCACTTCGCGGCGCGACGGGCAGCCGGGTGAACCAGCCGGTGACCGACGCCCCGAGGGCTACCACGTCCATCGCCGCCGCGGTCAACGGCACCAGAATGGCCAGCGGGTTGCCCGGGTCGGCGAAGGGCGCGGTCCGCGGTGCCGACACCGTGGAGGTCAGGTCGGCGGCGACGGCACACACCGTGTCGCGCACCTCGTCCACGACGGCGTCGCTGTCGGCATCGGCCGCGATTTCGAGCACCAGACGGCCCAACGCGCCCTCCACATGGGCCTCGGCGACTCCCGGAATCCGGCGAACCGGCTCCTCGAGCACCGCCGCATGCTCATGCCATCGGGGAAACGGCAGCAATGGATCGAGGTCCAGGTGAACCCGCCGCCCGCTGTGCCAACGCATCGGCGGCGCGAGGCGCCCGGCCCGTTCGGTAGCCGAACTCGTCATCCCGAGCGCATGTCCGGTCGAGTGAGCCGCGGCCTCCACCACCGGAACGATCAGCTCCAGCACCGGGCTGGCCAGCATCTCCACCGTGCCCGCAGCGCTGGCCACACCACTCACCCCGGCCCGCAAGGCCTGTGCTGCCCCTCCGGTGATCCCGCCGACGACGTCGGCCACACCCGGAACCTTCATTCCGCCACCTCTCAGTGCTTACCGCGGCCTACCGTGCCTTGCCCGGGCCTACCGCGCCCTAATACTCGCGGCGTGTCAACGACCTGTCCACACGGCGTGCGGGTGGACCCGGCTACCGAGTTGACGGCAAACCGAACGAGCTAAACAGGCTCGGATCGAGAAACACGGTCATCGCGGCGATCCCGGTGGCACCCAGGGTCAGGATATGCACGGAATGAGCCCGCATCAGGTTATCGTCAGCGCGGTGGTACTCAGCAGCCGCGGGTTGTCCGTTGGCGGCCGTCGGGACCATGGCGAGGTCGCCGGTCGCGGAATAGCTGAGTCGACCGGTCGCCGCCGAAAGGACCACGCGGGTCGGATATTCGAGCGACGAAATTCGCCGCTACAGAATGCGGTGGTTCGCCCGGCCAACGTGATAGCCGGTGGGGAATGACTTTTCGATGACCTGCAGTCGATGGTCGACCCTGGACTCGAGTTCAAGAACCACGCAGCCATCACCGACGGCCTTGGATTCGAGAACTATGTACCTTTGACCCCCACCGTTGATATCGGTGATCGGGTCACCAGAGTGCAAATTTTCGACGGCCACCAATTCAGGGGTTCCGTGTGACTCCACGCAACACACAGTAAGCCAATTCAGTGCACCAGGGAACACCCGCAGTGTTGGCGCGACTTCGGGTGCCGGTGGGCAGTCGAGCTTGAGCTGTTGCGTTCCAGCTCATGGCGGGACAAGGCGTCCAGTTTGGTAGTCCGGTGCAGATTCATAACGATGGGACCGGAACATTCCTACCCGGGGGCTGTCGAGTCCCCGTTACGCTGAATTCTCGCCGACTTTCTCGGTGGCGCTCCGACGGGAGAGGTAGCGATGGCATTTGTGATCGCGTCACCGGAAATGGTTGCGGCGGCCGCGACGGATCTCGCGGGCATCCGCGCGGCGATCAGCTCGGCCAACGCCGCCGCCGCCATCCCGACCACGGGTGTGTTGGCCGCCGGGGCCGACGAGGTGTCGGCAGTCATCGCCGCGCTGTTCGATTCGCACGCGCAGGCGTATCAGGCGGTGAGTGCCCAGGCGGTCGATTTCCACGACCAATTCGTGCGGGCGCTCGGCGCGGGTGCGACGTCCTACGCGGGCGCCGAAGCAGCCAACGCGTCGCCGCTCCAGGCTTTGCAGACCCTGGAGCAGAACGTGCTCAACGCGGTCAATGCGCCCGCTCAGGCCATGCTGGGCCGCCCGCTGATCGGCAATGGCACCAACGGTCTACCCAACACCGGGCAGGACGGCGGGCCGGGTGGCCTGCTTTACGGCAACGGCGGCATGACGAGCTTTAGCCGGTCTCCTATCCCCCCCGAAACGTCCGGCATAAGAACTCGGCAAAAGGCTGGCC
>NZ_MVIF01000048.1 GCF_002086675.1 Mycobacterium persicum | reverse complement strand
AGACAGCAGCAAGGTCGCCGAGTCGCGGGGCAAGCTCTCCCGCCGCGGGTTGCAGTGGGCGCTGGAAGCCCTTGTGTGCCAGCACCTGAGCGTGGCTCGGATCGCCGAAGCCCTGGCGGTGTCGTGGAACACCGCCAACAATGCGGTCCTGGCCGAAGGCAAGCGGGTGCTCATCGCCGATCCGGCCCGCTTCGACTCGGTGGCGGTGATCGGCGTCGACGAGCACGTCTGGCGGCACACCCGCCGGGGCGACAAGTACGTCACCGTCATCATCGATTTGACCCCGGTGCGCGACAAGGCTGGTCCTGCGCGGTTGCTCGACATGGTCGAAGGGCGGTCGAAGAAGGCGTTCCAGCAATGGTTGGCCGACCGGCCGAAGGAATGGCGTGATGGTGTGGAAGTCGTTGCCATGGACGGATTTTCCGGGTTCAAGACCGCGGCCGTTGAAGAGCTTCCCGATGCAGCGACGGTGATGGATCCCTTCCACGTGGTCCGATTGGCAGGCAACGCCCTCGATGAATGCCGGCGCCGTGTCCAGCTGGACACCTGCGGGCACCGGGGCCGCAAGACCGACCCGCTCTATGCGTGCCGGCGGACCTTGCAGACTGGCGCTGATCTGCTTACCGACAAGCAACGGGCCAGGCTGACAGCCCTATTCGCCGTCGACGTCCATGCCGAGGTCGAAGCCACCTGGCAGATGTATCAGCGCACCGTGGCCGCCTACCGCCACCCCGACCGCGCCACCGGCCGCACCATGATGGCCGCGCTGATCACCACGCTGAGCACCGGCGTTCCCCAAGCCTTGCAGGAGGTCATCACCCTCGGGCGCACGCTCAAGAAGAGGGCCACCGATGTCCTGGCCTACTTCGACCGGCCCGGCACCTCCAACGGGCCCACCGAAGCGATCAACGGCCGTCTTGAACACCTCCGCGGATCCGCCCTAGGCTTTCGCAACCTCACCAACTACATTGCCAGATCGCTACTGGAAACCGGTGGATTCAGACCCCAACTACACCCTCGATTGTGAAGAGCCTCCAATAGTCCGCCGCTTCAGTCAGATGTTCGGTGGGGCCAGGCCAACAGCTGCGACAAGCTCGGCATGGTCGCGATCGTCGCGGCCACGGCTATGGCCGGGTCAAACAGTCGGCTGCGATGCGCATATGAACTGCCCCATCTCTGTGCACTTCACTGTCATCGACGGGAGTCCAGACCGCGAGGGCCGCGCGCATCCTGGCAGCCGACTTCTCAACGACCTAGGCCAGCTCCTGAGCCCGGACTGGACTGCCCGCTTACCCCTTGCGCATCGGCGCGGGATCCCACAGACCGCTACGGGTTATCGTGCCCAGCCGCAGGCGTGCCGGCTCGGCGTCGGGGTAGTAGGGGGTCAGCCGCTGCAGCGATCCCCAGTCCCGGAACCAGTCGTCCTTGAGGTAGCTGGCCACCGTCGTCGCGCGCAGCAGCAACTCGGTGATGCCCAGCGGGCCGCCGCCGTTCTTGTCCATAACGGGTGAGTTGGCCTCGGCGCCGAACCGGTCCGGCAGGATCCGCCATTTCGGTGTCTCGATGACGCCGTTTTGGTGGCCGAACGGTCGCTGGCATGGGAATGCCAGCCCGACCAGCCAGTCCAGGAACACCGGATCCTGGGAGCCCACCACGTCCTGAAGGGTGCGCAGCCGCGGAATACGCGGCGGTGTCAACGCGATCCAGTGCTGGGGAGCCAGGTCCTCATCGTCGGCCACCAGGCGAATCTGGGTGGCGCTGTCCGGAATGGCCGACAGCGGCGCGCGTAGGTTACGCCAGGCGGGCACCGCGCCGACATCGGCAAAGCTCATCGAGCCGCCGGGGTGTCCGGACGCCGCCTGGTCGTCGGTGGCCCATTGCACCTGGACTTCACGAGGGTCGAAGCGGCCGGCTGCCGAAACGACCAGCAGCGGTGTCTTGTTGCGTTCCTCCTTGGGGGGCAGGCGATACCAGCCCGACCGAAGCAGCGCCGGGACCTGGATGCCGGCTCGCCAGCTGCCCAGCACCGGGGTTCGGGCGGGGTCCAGGTTGAAGGGCAGCCGGGCGCGGGAGCCGTTGATCCCCGGTGCGGCGGTGGTGCCGCCTTCGGTGCCGGCTTCGGTGCCGGTGAACAGCCCGTCGTCGTTGATGAAGCTGCGGTCGCCCGGACGTTCCATCACCGGGTCGGCGGAGACGTCAGCGGGAATTCCGTTGGGAGTGAACGCTTCTGAAAGGGCGGCGCCCAGCGCGTCGGCGACCGGAGCGCTCACCGGCGCCAGCATGCCAGCCTCGGGATCGAGCTCCACCAGTACATCTTCGGCCAGCCCGCACGTCTTGCCGGTGACCGCTTGCAGGTTGGACCGGCCGACGGACCAGGCCGGGTACTGGGAAATCATCCCCAGAGTCAGCGACGCGACTTCCATGGTCACCAGCAGCCACGTCGCAATTGCCAACGGGGACTGGATTATCCGGGCCAGCTGTGCCCCGACCCGGGTCTTGGGCGGCCCGTCGTCGGTGTCGACGAAGTTGAACCACGCCGCCACCACCAGCACCACGACCGAGAGCTCGAGCAGCGCGGTGGTGAGCGACCAGCGCCACTTCGGGAACGAATTCGACCACGGGACACCGAAATTGGAGACATACCACCAGCCGTTGACGCTGGCGAAGGACAGCGCCATCACGAAGATCACCACGGCGGCGAACACGGTGCGGTTGCGTCGGGACCGCATCGCCGCCCCGGTCACCGCGACCGCGGCCAGCGCCCCCAGTGAGCCCGCCAGCCCGGCGAACACCCCGAAGTGGTGGGTCCATTTCGTCGGAGTGAACATCATCGCCAGGAACGAGATGATGGTGATCCCGATGATGCGGCGGCTGGGGCCGGCGGCCGTGCCCGGAATTCGCCCTTTGCGCAACGACATTGCCACCGCGACGGCGAGCGCGACGACCAGCGCCAGCACCGCGAAGCGGCGGGCCACCGACCCGTCGGGGCTGGCCATGAACAGCCGCTCGTAGCGGATGTGTTCGTCGAACCACTTGAGGCTGGGGCCGACGGCACGCTTGAGCATGCTGGCCTGGGCCTCGCCGGCAAACGTCTGGTCGCGGAAGATCAGGATCGCGGTGACGGTGGCCGCGGCGAGCAGCGGCGCCAGCAGCGGCAGCGCGCCGAACTGCTTGTAGCGCCGGTGCAGGATGGTCCGCAGCGGCCCGATGGCGACCAGCAGCGCGCCGATCGAGGCGATGCCGGTGGGTCCGGAAAACAGCGTCAGCGCACCGAGGATGCAGGCGATCGCCACCGGCAGCAGCCGGCTGGTGGCCACCGCGCGCTCCACCGAACACCAGGTGAGCAGGATGCCCAGGGCGATGATCGGCTCCGGCCGCAGGCCGTTGTTCAGCGGCAGCCACACCGCCAGGAACATGCCCGCCGCCGTCCACGCCGCGGCGCGGCTGTGTTTGACGGCGTGGCCGAGACGGGGGATGACCTCGCGGCTGATCAGCCACCAGCACGTCAGGGCCATCGCCAGGGTGGGCAGCCGCATCCAGACGCTTGCGGTGCTGACGTGCGCCCACATTGCCAGCAGGTCGTAGTACCAGCCGAAGGGTGCCTCGGGTGTGCCGAACCAGCGGTAATAGTTCGCCATGTAGCCGGCGTGTTCGGACACCCGGGCCATGGTCAGGATGTAGCCGTCATCGGAGGTGTTGGCGCCGACGAAGTGCCACCACACCAACACGGCGATGACCAGGGCGTCCAGCCCGCCGACCGACCACCAGCGCTGCGGCAGGATGCGCCGGTGGCGGGTGCCGTCGGCGGTGTCCAGGACGTGCAATGCCACCAGGGCGACGGCGGTCGACAGCAGGCCGAGGATCATCGCGGCCATCTTCAGCGAGGTGGGGCCGCTGCTGTAGCGGGTGTCGACGGTCGCCGAGAAGCTCAGGCCCTGCGGTGTCGGCCCGGACAGATCGGTGAACACCCCGACGATTTGCGGTCGAAAGTCGTAGCCGCCGCGCTCCCCGCGCAGCGCTTCGCCGGGATGTTCGGCGTTGGGACCCTGTTTGAGCCCCACGAATTCGGCGGCCACCTTGTCGGCGTGGGCGGTAAACGTCAACTGCTGACATGCGGGGCTCAACACCTGGCTCAGCGGAGCGCTGACCACCGGGACATTGCGCACCACCAGCACCAGGTCGTCGTTGGCGCGCTGGATGAGCAGCCCGCGGTCGACGGCATTGGGGGCCTGCTTGGGCACCGTCGACAACAGCACGGTCTTGCCGGTGTTCTGCGGCCCGGCCAGTCCGGCGGCGGCTCGGCAGGGGATGGCGATGTTGAGTTCGGTGGCCACATAGCCGATCAGCGGCGCCTCGACGCTGGTGAAGGTGCCGCTTTGCGGCCAGTTCAGTTGCGCGGTGGTCTGCTTGACCGGCAGCAGCGGGGTGGCCAGCGCCAGGATGGTCCCGAGCAGGCCTGCGACCGCGGCGACGAACCGAGCGATCCGGTAGTTTGCTCCCGCGTCGCTCACGGAGGTAGATGGTAATTGTTGCAGCGCGCCCGGTGCGGTTTCGGTGGCCATCAGGGGCCCGCCGTCGGTTTGCGAATGGCCAGGACGAAGGGGCCTATGGTGTCGACGCTGAAACGCGGGTCGGCGAAGAGCGCGGACTTCAGGTCCACGGTGTAGCGACGGACGTTGGGCTGATTGGGGTAGACGTCTTCGGCCAGCCGCAGGGTGTAGGTATTGCCGGGGCCGCGGCGCATCAGGAACACCGTCGGCGCCGGCCAGGGCAGCTTGTCCAGGGCGGCGATGAACTCGCCGGCGGTCTTGAGCTTGGCCCAGCTCTCGATGTGGGCGGCGCGCTTGTCGAACTGCGCCAGCGGGTTGGCGTAGTGCGACGTCAGCCCCTGGAACCCCCAATAGGGGTAGTAGGACAGAAAGCTGTAGTCGGCGGTGAGCACCACGAGCTGATCGCGCGGTTTGCCGGTGACCTTTCGGATGGCCGCGTCGACCGCCGGGTAGTACTTCTCGGAGCCGGGTGGGCGCCGGTCACCGCGCTGGCCGTGGCCGTCGGTGTCGGTGTAGGCGACGGTCAGGTCGGGCCGCAGCACGTCGGGAATGTCCTGGCTGAACGCGATCGCGCCGGCCAGTCCGATGGCGCCGACGACCGGGAGCACCGCGTGCCGCCTCACGGCCAGCGCTTGTGCCGCCTCGACGAAGCCGAACACGCCCGCCGCGGCCAGCAGCACGGTCAACGTCGGCTGCAGCCGAAAGGACAGCAGCGTGGTGCGCGCCAGCGTGGTCAGCATCGACAGCAGCGACCACAGGTAGACGGCCAGCACACCGATGGCCAGCGCGCCGGCCCGGGTCGACGACCGCGCCCGGACCACCAGCCATAGGGTGCCCAACAGGCACAGCGCGCCCAGCAGCGAGAACTGCAGCATCGGGAAGGTCAGTTCGGCGCCGTCGGCCGGCAGGTAATGCTGGGCGCTGCCGGTGTCGCTGACCGGGTCGCGGGCCGCCCGCAGCAGATACGGCAGCCAGGTGCTGGAGCCGATGGCGGCGGCGATGACGGCGATGACGGTCAGCCGGCGCAGCGGGTCGAGGGCCGCATTGAGGCCGTCCCGCCGCCACCGGGACCCGGCCAGCAGCAGCGCCATCAGCGCGACAGTGAACGCGCTGTAGGCGAATAGCAGCGTGTACCAGGTCGCCGCGAAACCCAGGAAGACGCCGGCGCCGACGACGGCGGCGCAACCGGCCTTCGTCGGCAGGCCGGGTGTGACTGTGGCGTCACGCTCGGCGTCGGGTGTGACTGTGGCGTCACGCTCGCGGCGGCGATCGCCGGCGCGCAGCCCCGACCAGGTCAACACCAGCACCGGCGGCAACAGCACGGTGATCATCGCCGCGTACGGCTCCGGCGAGCTGTAGGCCAGCGTCACCGCCGCCGTGGCGATGGTGACCAGCAGCGCGTATTCGAAGCGGATCAGCCGCCACCACAGCACCAACGCCACCGCCACCGCGACGGTGATCGAGATGATCGCCCAAGGTTTGAACATCTCCCAGGCGGGTGTGCCGGTCAGCGCGGCGGCGCGGCCGCCGATCCAGAACCAGCCGGGCGGGTAGAACGGCGGCAGCCCGAGGTAGGTCATGTCCTGCAGCGCGGGGCTGTCGGTGAGCCGGGTCAGGTATTCGGTGCGGAACTGCTGGTCGACGGAGATGCCGAACAGGTACAGGGTGGTGGCGCCCAGCGGCATGCCCAGCGTCACCACGGTGAACGCTGACACCAGCACCAACCCGCCCAGCTGCGCCAGCCGGCGAAGCCGCCCGGAGCGCCACACCCAGCCGACGGCGAGCAGCCCGGCCAGACAGCCGACCTGGCCGACGGTGGTCAGCGCATGCAATTGGTTGGACGACGGGTAAGCCGGCCACTGCACCCGCGAAATAGCGTTCAGTGCCACCACGGCTACGACCACAGCCACCAGCGCTGCCAGGGCCATCTGGCCAATAGTGGCCAGCGCGTTGCGGGCGCCCGGCATGCTCAGATGGGCAGTTTGCGGAAGATGCTTCGCGGGATGTGTCGCAACACCATCATCACGTAACGGAATGCTGCTGGCGCCCAAACCAATTCCTTACCTTTTGCGGCCGCGGTCACCGCGAGGTTGGCGACGTACTCCTTGTCGACGGTCAGCGGAGCTTCCTTGATATGCGCGCTCATCCGGGTACGGACCTGGCCCGGCCGGATCACCAGAACCCGAACTCCGTACTCGCGCAATGCCTCTGACAATCCCAGGTAGAAGCCGTCCAGGCCGGCCTTGGTGGAGCCGTAGACGAAGTTGGACCGGCGCACCCGTTCGCCGGCCACGGTGCTCATCGCGATGATCTGGCCGAAGCCCTGGGCGCGCATCTTCTCGGCCAGCAGCACGCCCACCGAAACCGCCGCGGTGTAGTTGATCTTGGCGATCTGCACCGCCTTGCGCTGGTTCTGCCATAGCTCTTCGGCGTCCCCGAGCAGGCCGAAAGCGACAATGGCCACGTCTATGTCGCCCTCGGCAAAGCACTGCTCGATCACCTTCGGGTGGCTTTCGGTGTCCACCGCGTCGAAGTCGACGAGTTCCACCGACCGCGCGCCGGCCGCCTTCATCGCGGCCACCGCGTCGTCGCGCCCAGGGTCGTCGGGCAGGCAGGCCAGCACGATGCGGGCCGCGGCGTTGCGCAGGTAGCGCTCGCAGATGGCCAGGCCGATTTCGGACGTGCCGCCCAGCAGCAGGATGGACTGGGGGTTCCCCACGGCATCAAGCACCATTTAGAGCAGCTCCAAACGTCGGGCCATGTCGGAGGCGAACACCCGCAGCGGGTCGACCTTGCGGCGCACGGCAATCCATTCGTCGATGCGCGGATACATGGCGTGGAAGGTTTCGGCGGTGGTGCGGGAATCCTTGGCGGTGTAGAGCCGGCCGCCGAATTCCAGTACCCGGCGGTCGAGTTCGCTGACGAACTCGTTGAGCCCGGCCTTGATTGGGAAGTCGACGCAGATGTTCCAGCCCGGGATCGGGAAGCTCAGCGGTGCCCGGTTGCCGGGGCCGAACAACTTGAACACGTTGAGAAACGAGTAGTGGCCGCTGGCCTGGATGTCGCGGATGATCTTTTTGAACTCGTCGACCGCCTCGGTGGGAATCACGAACTGGTACTGCAGAAAACCCGCCGGACCGTAAGCGCGGTTCCATTCACCGAACATGTCCAGCGGGTGGTAGAACTGCGTGAGGTTCTGGATCTTGCCGCGGTAGGTGCCGGACTTGCGGTACCACAGCTCGCCGATCGGCCCGAAGGTGTACTTGTTGGCCAGCCCGTTGGGGAACACGTCGGGGAACGTCAGCAGTTGGGGCGCATCGAATTTCAACGGATTGCGGCGCAGCTTCTCCGGCAGCTGCTCGAGCCTGGCCAGCGAGCCGCGGGATACCGCGGCCCGGCCCAGCTTCGGGGGTGCACTGATCGCGTCGAACCAGGCGGACGAGTAGGTGTAGTTGGCTTCGCTGCCGTCGCTGTGCAGGGCGATGGTTTCGTCCAGGTCGGCGGTGACGTCACCGTCAGCGATGAAATACGCGGTCTCGGTGGGTGTCATCTCGATGGTGGCGCGCAGGATGATCCCGGTCAGCCCGTTGCCGCCGACGGTAGCCCAGAACAACTCGGCCTCATCACCATCCGGGGCGACCCGCCGGATCTCGCCGGTCGCCAGCAGCAGCTCCATCGACCGCACGTGGTTGCCGAAGCTGCCCGCACTGTGGTGGTTCTTGCCGTGAATGTCGCAGGCGATCGCGCCGCCGACCGTCACCTGCCGGGTACCCGGCAACACCGGCACCCACAGCCCGAACGGCAGGGCGGCCTTCATCAGCTGATCGAGGTTGACGCCGGCGTCGACATCGGCCATCTTGCTGTCGGCGCTGATCGAGTGGATGTTGTTCAGCGCGGACATGTCGATCACCAGTCCGCCGCCGTTTTGCGCGTTGTCGCCATAGGACCGGCCGAGCCCGCGGGCGATCACGCCCCGGGCACCGGAGTCGGCCGCCTGGGCCACCGCCTTGGCGATCACTTCGGGATCCGGCGTGCGCAGCACGTCGGCCACCGATGGCGCGGTGCGGCCCCACCCGGTCAGCCGGGTGGGGGTGGTGGAACTGGCGTTGCTCGACATCGTCAAAGAGGGTACCGCCTCCGGCGGTGGCGCCGCGGGACGCCGACGTCCGTCACCGGAGGTAGCTCGATCGAGCGTGCAGTGGCGGTATCGATCCGGCCGCAGTCCGCTCAGCGGATCCGGAAGATCACCGCTCGTTGCACGACGAAGTTGATCACCGTGGCGGTGCCCTGCGCTATCACGAACGCGACGGGTATCGCCCACCCCCGGTAGTGCAACAGCGCCAGGCACAGATGGTTGAGCCCGACCTGCACCGCGAAGGTGACCCCGTAAAGGCCCATGACCGCGGCAAACCGCGCCCTGCTCGGCGAGGCCTGGAAGGTCCATCGGCGGTTGATCAGGTAGGCGGTGATGGTGCCGACCACGACGCTGATGAACTTCGACAGGTCAACCTGCAGGCCCACCCCTTTGTAGAGCGCCACGTAGACGCTGAAGTCGACGATCGCCGCGAAACCGCCGGTGACGACGAAACGCACCATCTGGGTCGTCAGATGCAGGTGCTGATGGTGCTCGCGCGTGGGCGCGGCATCAGGCTCGGGCGGGATCATCGGGGGGAAGTCTAGCCGGGCGGGCCAGCGCCTCGGGTACCTTCAGTTTCCGGTGCGTCAGCCGATCAGGTGGGCAACTTCATTGCGATCAGCTCGACCTGACTGGGCCCCCGGGGGGTGGAGTAGGTGACGGTGTCGCCGGGTTGACGCCCGGCGAGCGCCTGACCGAGCGGGCTGTTGGCGGTTAGCGTTTCCGCTTCGTGGCCTTCGGGGCTCTCTTCGATGATGGAGATCACGTGCATCGTGACGACCTCACCGTCGGGAAACCGCAACGTCACCTCGGTGCCACCGGGCAGTGTGTCGGACCCGGTGTCGCGCAGCGGCCCGGACTTGAGCCGCCGGTCCAGTTCGTTGATCCGGTCGGCGAGGACGGCCAGCTCGTCGGCGCGCTGGATCGCCTCGGCGGCGTCCCCGTGGTCACCGACCATGCCTCGGTCATTCTTGACCTCGATCTCGAGGCGGTCGTGGCGTTGCCGCAGCCTGGCCAGCTCGGCGGCGAGGTGATCGCGCGCCGCTTCCGCCAGCCCCGTTGATTGGACTTCCTCGCTCACGTCCGCAGACCTTTCGCCCCAGGTTGCCGGTAGGTGCCGCGCGCCGATTGCACATCGGAATCGCGGCGTTTCAGTGTTACACCACGAAAGCCCGGCCGTCACTGATATTCGCCAAGCGGATATAGCCGGTTATTCGCGCCGTTAACCCTCGGGCGGCCGTGCCGCCCGATGCGGCGTGCCGATCAGGTGGTTACGCACCCTCTTTGGCGCCGCTGGTGAGCGGCGACACCACGTTGTCCGAGTCCTCGTCGTAGTCCAGCGTTCCGCCGCGCAGCGCGTCGAAGATGGCCACACCCTGCGAAACCAGCCCGGCGGCCACCTGGCTGAGGCCTTCGGCGCCGTTGAGCACGGTCAGATTCGCCCCGGCCAGGCCGCGGGCGGCCTTCTCCACGATCACCGGCAGCTGGTCGATGAGCATCCGGTCCAGCGCCACCCGATTGTGCGACGCCGCCGCTTCGGCCTGGATCTTCATTTTCTCCGCGTCGGCGACGGCCAGGATCCGGACCCGTTCGGCTTCGGCCTCCGCCGGCTTGACCACTTCGGCGACCAATTCCTGCTGCCGCAATTCGGCGGCGCGTTGGGCCAACTCGGTGCGCATTTCCAGCACCTCTCGCTGGGCCTGGGCTTCGGCCAGTGGACCGGCCTGCGCGGCCTCGGCTTGTGCCTTGTCGATCTCGGCCTTGTATTGCGCCTTGACGATGGCGGTTTGCCGGGCGAACTCGGCCTGCTTGCGCTGCGATTCCTGCTCGGCTTCGGCGGCCGCCTGGTTGGCCTGTGCCTGAGCGATCTGGGCCTGCTGCTGGATCGCGGCGTTATGCGGTGCCGACATCGCATCGATGTAGCCGAGTCCGTCATCGTCGATGGACTGGATTTGCAGCGCGTCGACGGTCAGACCGATCCGGGCCATCTCTTCCTTGGAGCCGTCGAGCACCTCGGTGGCCAGCTTCTGGCGCTCGCGGATGATCTCCTCGACGGTCATAGAGCCGATGATCGAGCGCAGGTGACCGGCGAAGATCCGGCCGGTGAGCACCGACATCTGGTCTTGCTCGGACAGGAACCGTTGCGCGGCAGCGATGATGCTCTCGGTGTCGTTGCCCACCTTGAACGCGATCACGGCGCGGACGTTGAGCGTGATGCCTTGCTGGGTGACGCACTTTTCGGCGACCTCGGACTCGCACATGGCCAACGTCAGGAAGGCGGCCTTTCGGAAGAAGGGGACGACGAAGGCGCCGTGGCCGGTGACGACCCGGAAGGGGACGTTGCCCTTGGCCTTGCCGCCGGAGATCAGCATCGCCTCGTCGGGAGCGGGCACCTTGTAACCGAGCATCGTTGGACTCCTTACACTTTCACGGTTTCTAGGAGAAAAGTTCGGTTGACACCATCTGGGTCCAGGGCTCGACGATGACCGTTCTCGCGCCCCGAACCGCGACCACCAGCACGCTGGTCCCCTTCGGCAACGGTTCGTCAGAGCGGGCCAGGAATGCCTCCCTGGTGCCCCGCACCGAAAGTATGACCTCGCCGGGACCGTCTGCGCCTCTGGTCGCCACGATCAGCGTCCCCACGCAACCGATCACCGCGGCGTCGCTCACGAAGGCATCCTGCTCCCTCAGGGGGCACGGCGTCGAGTTTTGCCGGCCGCGCGCGACAAACCGCTGCCGCGCATCAATATCGACTCCGCAACCGATCCGGCGGCCCCGGTATCGTTATCGGGTCGGGAATCGTTGCCGCCCTTGATGGCTCAGTTCCGCTGCGGTTGACGATCGGGCACCGAAGACGCGCTGCTGCCCTTCAAGCGGCCCAGGGCAGGCTGCGCGCGGGTGGCCGGGCCACCGTCGCCGGTGACTCGGACGGGCAGCCGTCAGGAACCGGGTTAGGCAATCTCGGGGCCGACCACCCTGGCCGGATAGCGAGTGCCGACGGCAGATAGGCCAGGAACGCATCGGGCGTCGGCGCCGCGGAGGCCGTCGTGCAGCCACCGAAGGCGAGACCGGCGGCGACTACCGCGACGAGAACTTTCCTAACAGGTATTTCCATTGGTTGCGTCCCTCGCGTCATACCCGCAAACACCGACCTTATTCGAACGCGCGTACTGAAAACCGGGAATTGTCAGCCGAATCCGGGATCAGTTGAGAAGCCGGGGTTTCGCAAGGCCGGCGGTGCAAGGCGGCCGGGGTCAGACGGTGACCAGCGCGCCGTCCCGTTTCGGGGTCAGCACGAACGCGAGCAGGTAGAGCACCCCGACGACGATCAGCAGATTGCGGTAGCCGGTGACCAGGGCGCCATATTCGAGGCAGCCCCCGAGAATGGAACCCAGCAGATTGATGGCGAACGCCGACTGTGCGTGCTCGGTGGCGGCGAAGCGTTTGGCAAAGGCGATGTTGGCCAGGTAAATCGGCAGGAATCCGATCACGCAGGCCACCACCAGTCGCGGCCAGAACGGCCAACTCAGCAACCAGGCCGGGTCGATCACGTACGCCATCGCCAGGGACGCGACGATGGTCCCCCACACCACCGGAAGCGGCGGAGTGCGGAATTTCCGGGTGGTCTCGACGGCCGCCAGGACGATCACCAGCACGCAGGCGAAGACCAGCGCATTCACCAGCCAGGTGGTGCCGAACAGCAGCGCGAAGGTGGCGATGTTTTTCGTCTCCAGTAGCAGGAACGCGGCGCCCATGAAGAAGAGGTCGACGTAGGACCGCATCGATCGAAACGACCCGCCCAGCAGCCGAACCGCGAGCAGCGTGATCAGCGTGATTCCGGCCAGCGCCCACAGATACATGGCCGGGATCGCGCCGCCCTTGTAGTAGAGGAACGGGCGGTCGTCGGTGGCGGGCGCGACGACCTCGCTCGGCGGTGCGTACGGCGCGGCGCACTTCTGATTGGCCGGATCGACCGCGACGGTGATCACCGCACGGTGACTGGCCATCTGGTCGACGCACGGCCGATGTCCGAACGCGGCGGCCGCCGTCTCGGCCAGCCGGTCGATGAGCCAGGGCTGGCGGTAGGCGTTGTACATCGCGAACACCCCGCTCGGCTTGAGGTGCTCGTAGGCCGTCCGTAGCGCGCGATCGGTGAACAGGAACGACTCCAGGCGAATCTGCGAGGCGCCGTTGACCAGAGCCAGCGAGTCCGGCAACGCGAACAGGATCAGGTCGTAGGTGGCGTCGGTAGATTGCAGGAAGGCCCGGCCGTCGTTGATGTGCACGGTGACGCGCGGGTCCGCGTAAGCCCGGTCGGGGTTGCGCCCGACGCCGATCTGCACGAGACGCGGGTCGATGTCCACCGCGTCGACGTGCTTGGCCCCCTTGGACAGTGCAATGGCGACATCAGACCCCGACCCCGCCCCGACGATGAGCACGTTATCCAGGCGCAGCGTGTTCGTCCGCTCATAGGGCACCCGGTACTGCTGGTATGTCGGAGCGGACTGGCTGAGAATCCAGTCCGCGGGCGCCATCACCTGGTGCGGGATGCCGTTGACCGAGATCGCCACCAGCGTCGCGCCGTCCCACGACCGGTGCCCCCAGGTCTGCACCTTGTAGTACGGCGACCAGGAGACGCCGGCCGTGATCGACTCCGCCAGCAGGACCAGGATCAGCCCGGCGCCCGAGATCGCGGTCACCACTTTGAATCCGCGCCGGTTCAGCGTCACCAGCATGACGGCGGCGATCGTTCCCCACACCACCGACGACGCCCGCAGGAACGACAGCAGCGTGAACAGGCCGATGCCGAGCAGCGAGCCGATCAAGTCCCAGCGGTAACAAGTGAGCGCATCGAGTTGCCCGAAACAGCGGCCGACCACCTCGCCCGGTCCGGCCATCAGCGTCGCCACGGCGACGAAGACCGCCGGCAGCACGATCCAGGCCGGCAGGCCGCTGGGGCTGGCCGACGTGAAGTAGATGATGTCGCTGCCGCCGCGGTTCAATCTGATCGGAAACAGCTGCACGGCGAGCGCCAGCAGCATCAGCAGCACGCTGGACAGCGGCAGGATCGACCACGATTTCCGGGAGATCAAGAAGCCCATGCCGATGCCCAGGAACGAGCCGAGCAACACGAAGTTGGTGAAGTACGACAGATGCAGCACGTTCGACCCCAGCCAGCGGATCAGGACGAGCTCGATGAACAGTGTCGCCGTGCTGCCCAGGACCAGGCGGGCGATGATGGCTCGGGCGCCGCGCCCGGGAGCCCGTTCGGACGCCGGTTGCCCGGGCCGGGTCGGGGTCCGGGCCCGCAAGCAGGAGCTCACCGCCGCATCATGACATGTCGTGAACGCCGTCGAGGCCGTTGAGCACATAGTCACCGATCGCGACCGAGATTAACCGGGGCGTGGCTGCGGTTGCGACGGGATGACGCGACGTCGCCACCGTGGCCGCTAAACCCAGTAGGGCACCCGCGCGCGATACTGCCGCATGGCAACCGCCGCCAGCGCCCAGCCGACGACGGTCAGCACCACCACCACCACCCAGTGCCGCAACTCCTGGTGTGCGCCCAGCAGCGGGGCCCGCACGATGTCGAGGTAGTGCAGCAGGGGGTTGAGTTCGACGACGCGCGACCACCGCCCGGCGCCCTGCTGGCGCAGGGTGTCGTCGTTCCAGATGATCGGGGTCATGAAGAACAGCAGCTGCACCACCGAGAACAGCAGCGGGGCGATGTCGCGGTAGCGGGTGGCCAGGATGCCGAAACACAGTGACACCCATACGCAATTGAGCACGATCAGCCCCAATGCCGGAATCACCGACAGATCCGCCCACGACCACGGCTTGGGGAAGATGACCGCCACCACCAGATAGATCACGATGTTGTGGGCGAACAAGATCATCTGCCGCCACACCAGCCGATACACGTGCACGCTCAACGGTGTCGGCAGTTGCTTGATCAGGCCCTCGTTGGAGACGAACACATCGGCGCCGTCGAGGATGGCGGCGTTAATCAGGTTCCAGATGATCAGCCCGAGCGTGACGTAGGGCAGATGCTCCGACAACTCGAGGTGAAACAGCTTGGAATACAGCCCGCCCATCGCGACCGCGGTGGTTCCGGTGGCGATGGTGATCCAGAACGGGCCCAACACCGAACGACGGTAGCGCTGCTTGATGTCCTGCCAGCCCAGGTGCAGCCACAGCTCGTGACGGCGGAACCCGTCGATCAGATCGGCGCGGGCGCGGGCCAGTGTGCGCGACTGCGCTTTGAAGCTAGCTTGAGCGTCGATGAACGTCATCACGACCCTCCCAGATCAGGCCGCCCGAACTTCTCGCGGCGGCCCAAGCGACGCAACCGAATCCATTCCAGCAGGCCTTTGAGGTCGCGGCGGGTCACCAGGAAGAACCAGCCGAACCGCAGCCACTCCTGCGGCAGCAGCTTACGCAGACCCGGCTGCGACAACACGTAGCCGCGGTTGCGGTAGGTGAAGAACCGCTTGCCGGGGTCGTCGGGGTATTGGGTGTGCATGCGGCCGCCCAGGATCGGCTTGAACTCGTCGGACCCGCACGGGTGCAGGTACGCCGCGTCCAGGCAGGTGCCGAACGGCAGGCCGGATCGAACCAGCCGGCGGTGCATCTCCACCTCGTCGCCGCGGATGAACAGCCGCAGGTCGGGCACTCCGATTGCCTCGCACGTGGCGGCCCGAAACAGTGCCCCGTTGAACAGCGACGCGATCCCGGGAAGCAACTCCTGCCCCGGTTCGGTGCGCAATTCGCTGGTGCGCCTTCGCCATACCAGGCCGCGCCGCAGCGGAAACGCCAGGCGCTGCGGGTCGTTCATGTTGCACACCATCGGCGACACCTCGGCCAGGCCGTATTTCTCGGCGCATGCCAGCAGCGTCTCGAGCACGCCGGTGTCCTGCGGCTGTCCGTCGTCGTCGGCCAGCCACACCCAATCGGCGCCCAGCGCCAGCGCGTGCAACATGCCGAGAGCGAAACCGCCTGCGCCGCCCAGGTTTCGGCGCGAACCGAGGTACGTGGTGGGGATCGGTTGGGCCGCAACCAAATCGCGGACCCGGTCGTCGGCGTCGTTGTCGACGACGATCAGGTGATCCGGCGCCCGGGTCTGGGTGCTCAGCACCTCCAGCGACACGGCGAGTTCATCGAGGCGCCGGTGGGTGACCACGACGGCAACGATGAACTCACTCATCCCCGGACACTTGTTGCGCCAGCGGCTGTTGCGCTATGCCGGTGTTCGCCGTCTCGGCCAGCACGTCGTGCACGTGCCGGGCCGCGTCCGCACCCTCGTAGGCACGCACCACGTCTTCGATACCGCCGGTCAGTTTGATGACGCCGTGGTCGATCCACATCGCGGTCTTGCACAGGCGGGCCAGAAATTCGTTGGAATGGCTTGCGAACACCAGGATTCCGGAACGGTCGACCAGGCTCTGCAACCGCGACTGGGCTTTCTTGAGGAATTCGGCGTCCACCGCGCCGATGCCTTCGTCCAGCAACAGGATCTCCGGGTCGATGCTGGTCACCACGCCCATCGCCAGCCGCACCCGCATACCGGTGGAATAGGTGCGCAGCGGCATCGACAGATACTCGCCCAACTCGGTGAACTCGGCGATCTCGTCCACCTTGGCCTGCATCTGCTTTCGGGTCTGACCCAGGAACAAGCCGCGGATGATGATGTTTTCGTAGCCGGAGATCTCGGGGTCCATGCCGATGCCCAGATCGAAGACCGGCGCGACCCGGCCGGTGACCTTCGCCCAGCCGCGCGTCGGCTCGTAAATGCCTGAAAGTAGGCGCAGCAGAGTCGATTTCCCGGCTCCGTTGTGGCCGACCAGGCCCACCCGGTCGCCGAGTTCGAGCGACATGGTGATGTCCCGCAACGCCTCGATGACGACGACGTTGGAGCTGTTGCGGCCGATCGCGCCGCCAGCCTTGCCCAGGAAGGCCTTCTTCAGGGAACGCGATTTGGCGTCAAAGATGGGAAACTCCACCCACGCATCGCGCGTCTCGATGTGCGGACCCTTGGACACGGTCTACAGGTACTGTCCGGTGCCGTGGCCGTGGCCGTGGCCGTGACCCGGCTTGCCGACGCCGGGGGGCAGCGCGCCTTGGCGCATCTGCTCCAGCTGCGCGCGGGCAGCCATCTGCTGGGCGAATAACGCGGTCTGGATGCCGTGGAACAGACCTTCCAACCAGCCGACCAGCTGTGCCTGCGCGATCCGCAATTCGGCGTCCGAAGGCGCGGCGTCCTCGCTGAACGGCAGCGTCAGCCGGTCGAGTTCCTCGCGCAGCTCGGGCGCCAGGCCGTCTTCGAGCTCGCGGATGCTGATGGCGTGGATATCGCGGAGCCGGTTGCGGCTGGCCTCGTCCAGCGGCGCGGCACGGACCTCCTCGAGCAGTTGCTTGATCATGGTGCCGATTCGCATCACCTTGGCGGGCTGTTCGACGAGGTCGGTCAGCGAACGTTCGTCGGAGTCGTCTTCGGCTATCGCCATGAACCGCGGTTCGCCACCGATGATCTCGACGCCCTCGACATCTTGGTCGTCGTTGCCGGTAGTCAATCCAGTCACCATCCTCTTACGCGTCGACTAGGAGTGCGTCGTCAAGCCCTGCCCGCGCCACTCGAAAATCCGGGCTCCGCCGTTGTCGTAAATCTTCTTCCACGACGGCGATTTCTCCAGAGAGACTAGTCCGTCGGGAACGGCGAACCCCCGGACCGTCGGGCTGCTGGTCAGGATGTAGCGGATATTGAGCGCCTTGATGGACTCCAATACCCGCGGATCGGCATCGCCATTGCGCGCGTAGGCCCAGAAGATGAACCGGTGGTAGCCGGGGCCCTGCTGCACGGGGTAGTCGTAGTGGGTCCATAGCGGGTGCAGGCCGGCCACCGCGTACATCCACGCGGTGCCGTCGGTGTTGGCATTGCCGATCAGGGTGTCGCGTGCGCCGGGCAGGGTCGCCAGGTAGGCCATGGCGTCGAGGTCGCGTTGGTCGATCATCACCGAGTCGTACTTGTCGCCGAACAGGAAGCGGTGCCGCGGAAAGTAATGCCAGGTACTGACCAGGCAGATCGCTATCAGCAGCGCGGCGGTGACCGAGGTCCAGAAGGACTGGGGCAGCGTCCGGTACCGATGGGTCAGTCGTTTCGCGCCGGCCACCGCCAGCATGACGAGCGTGAACACGGCGATGCCGGCCATCAGCATCAGCAGCAGTGTGGTGGCCGCCGCTATCCGGCGCGGGTCGTTGTAGAAGAATTCGCCGAGCCCGCCGGCCACCGCTCCGATCGGACCGCCCAGCGGGGTGCCGGCGTTGACGTTCATCACGATCAGCAGCAACCACACCGCCAGCGGCCACCAGATCTTCTTGACCAGCAGCATGAACCCGCCGATGGCGGCCAGCACAATCAGGGCGTACTGCACGGGGAAGTCGTTGAGGTGGCGGGAGTGCTGGAAAACGGCGTCGAACAGGCCACGTTTCTTGCTCAGGTAGGTGAGGAACGAGTGCCCGGCGATGATGTCTTCCTGCTGCTGGACGCTGAGGAACTGCGGCAACATGATCAGCCCGGAAATCACCGCCACGCCGGCCAGGGTCAGCAGATCGGCCAGCCGGCCGCGGACCGGACGCCACAGCGCCTCGAACAGCCACCAGGCCGACACCAACAGCACGACGACAACGCCGCCGCTGATGTGCACCGACAAGACACCCACGAACGCCAGCACGGCCACCGGGATCCGGTCGCGGTGGCGCAACGTCGAGGTGATCAGCGCCATGGTGGGTACCGCGACCCCGTAGGCGGCGAGGTTGGGCATCGCCGCCGTGTCGAACTCGACATAGGGCACCGCGGTGAACGACGCCGACAATGCCGCCGCGGTGGCGGCCGCCCCGGCGGTTAGCCACTCCGCGGAGGCCGAGGTGGCCGGCCATTCGGCCAACCGGGAGCGCAGCACCCGCCAGGTCAGTACCGCCGCGCTCACCGGAAACAGCCAGATCGCTGCGGCCAGCGAGTTCAGCGTGTAACCGGTGGTGGCTGCGGCGCCGGTGAGCTGACAGAACACCGCCGCCAGCGCGTGGAACACCGACGGGTAGTACAGCAGCGCGTGGGTTTCGACGTTGCGCAGCTCGCCCATATGGGTCGGCGACGCCTGGCCGGTGTCGAGGATGAAGCGCACGGTGTTGGCGTGCCACACCGCGTCCCAGGTGCTGGGGATGGACTGCCAGTGCGGGATCCCGCGATAGGCCGCCCAGCTGATGAACAGCACCCCCAACAGCACCCCGGCCGCGACCGTCAGCGCCGGACCGCGACCGACCGACCGCGCCTCGGCGTCCGGGTCCCGAAAGCGGCCGAGCACCAGTTGAAGGCCGGTGACCACCGCGGCCACGACGGCCAGGGCCAGCAGTGCCGTCCAGCCGTTCCACGGGATGCTCAGCGCGCCGTAGGGCAGGATCGCCAGGGCGATGACGCCGTATGTCAGCGGCGGGCCCACCGCGATGGCGGTGGGCCAGTTCAGCTGAGCGATCCGTGCGACGATTGCCCCGGGCGCGATCAGCAATACCAATGCGATCAGCGTTCCGAACCACAAGCTCACTGGACTAGTATGGCTGGCCGGGTGTCCTGGCTCGGGAAGCCATAACGGCTACAACGTCGATGGGGCGCCCACGACCGTCACCAATTTGCAGATATAGCGAGAGCATTAGGGTGGCTGGCATGCCATATGACGTCGCCCGGGTGCGGGGGTTGCACCCGTCGCTGGGTGACGGATGGGTGCACTTCGACGCGCCGGCCGGCATGCTGATCCCCGACTCCGTCGCGACCACGGTGTCGACGGCATTTCGCCGGTCTGCCGCCAGCATGGCGGGTGCGCACCCCTCGGCGAGACGCAGCGCCGCCGTGTTGGATGCCGCGCGTGAGGCGGTGGCCGATCTGGTCAACGGCGATCCGGGCGGCGTGGTGCTGGGCGCCGATCGCGCGGTGCTGTTGTCGTCGTTGTCGGAGGCGTCGTCCTCGCGCGCCGGCTTGGGCTACGAGATCATCGTCAGCCGCCTCGACGACGAGGCCAACATCGCGCCGTGGCTGCGGGCGGCCCACCGCTACGGCGCCAAGGTGAAGTGGGCCGAGGTCGACATCGAGACCGGTGAGCTGCCGACGTGGCAGTGGGAGAGCCTGATCAGCAAGTCGACCCGGTTGGTGGCGGTCACCTCGGCGTCGGGGACGCTGGGCGCGGTCACCGACCTGCGGGCGATGACCAAGCTGGTCCACGACGTCGGCGGTCTGGTGGTGGTCGACCATTCCGCCGCCGCCCCGTACCGGCTGATCGACATCAAGGAAACCGAGGCCGACGTGGTGGCGGTCAACGCCGTCGGCTGGGGCGGGCCGCCGGTCGGGGCGATGGTTTTCCGTGAGCCGGCGCTGCTGAACACCTTCGCCTCGGTGTCGACGAATCCGTATGCCACGGGTCCGGCGCGGCTGGAAATCGGCGGGCACCAGTTCGGGCTGCTGGCCGGCGTGGTCGCCAGCATCGAATACCTGGCCTCCCTGGACGAGTCGGCTCGCGGGACTCGCCGCGAACGCCTGTCGGTGTCGATGCATTCGGCGTCGGCCTACCTGAACCGGATCTTCGACTACTTGATGGTGTCGTTGCGGTCGTTGCCGTTGGTGATCCTGATCGGCCGCCCGGAAGCGCGGATACCGGTGCTGAGCTTCGCATTTCAGGACGTGCCCGCCGATCGGGTGGTACAGCGCCTGGCCGACAACGGCATCCTGGCGATCGCGAATGCCAACTCCCGTGCGCTGGACGTGTTGGGCGCCAATGACGTGGGCGGCGCGGTGACCGTCGGGCTGGCTCACTATTCGACGACGGCCGAAGTGGACCAGCTGGTGCGCGCGCTGGCGTCCCTGGGCTGAGTCGGGCTAGACGGTCAGCAGGATCTTGCCGTACGTCTTGCCCGACAACATCAGCTGATGCGCCTGCGCCGCCTGTTGGATGGGCAGGCGGGTGCCGATGATCGGACGAACCCGCTCGTTGCCGATCATCGGCCAGACCGAGGCCGTCACCGCCGACGCGATGGCGCTCTTGCTGTTCGGACCGGTGACCGGCCGGGCCCGCAGCGTGGTGCCGATGATCCGGGCCCGTTTGGTGAGCAACTTGCCCAGGTTGAGCTCCGCCTTGACCCCGCCCTGCATGCCGATGACCACCAGTTGACCGTCGACGGCCAGGGCGTCGATATTGCGGTCCAGATAGGCCGCGCCCATGATGTCGAGGATCACGTCGGCGCCGGGCGTTTCCTGTTTGAGGCGCGCGACGAAGTCCTCGTCGTGATAGTTGATGGTGATCTGCGCCCCGAGCTCGCGACAGAGTTCCAGCTTTTCCGGCGTCCCCGCGGTGACCGCCACCCGGGCGCCCAGAGCGCGTCCGACCTGGATCGCGTGGGTGCCGATGCCGCTGGCGCCGCCGTGGATCAGTAGCAGCTGACCCGGGCTCAGATGGGCGGTCATCACCAGGTTCGACCACACCGTGCAGGCGACTTCGGGAAGTGCTGCGGCGTCGACCAGACCGACTTTCGGTGGAAGCGGCATCACCTGGCCGGCCGGAACGGCGACGTACTCGGCGTAGCCACCGCCCGCCAGCAGCGCGCAAACCTCTTGTCCCACTGCCCAATCCGAGACACCGGAACCCACGTCGGCCACCGTGCCGCTGACCTCCATACCGATGGTCTCGCTGGCGCCCGGCGGCGGCGGATACTTTCCGGCCGCCTGCAACACGTCGGCGCGGTTGACCCCGGCCGCGGCGACCTTGACCAGCACCTCGCCCGGGCCCACGCAGACATCGGGCACTTCCTGCCAAACCAGTTGCTCCGCCGATTCGGCGACGATGGCACGCATGAGGGCCACGCTACAACCGCTACCCTAAGCAGCGGTGGCGTGGCAGAGCGGCCTAATGCACTCGCCTTGAAAGCGAGAGACGGCTAAAACCGTCCGGGGGTTCAAATCCCTCCGCCACCGCCATTTGGGGCGGTTTGCGAGTTTGGCACCGGAGCTTGGGGCCGTTCGGCGACGGGGGACCGACATGGCGGTTCCTAGCTCGCGGTGGTACTTGCCGCGGATTCGGCGCAGCGGAAACGTTCCTCGGTGAAGCGGACGACGGCTTCCCGGACGTGTCCCGACACGAATGAGCGCGCCATCTCCTCGGCGTCGCGCTCGATCCGTGCGGCGTCGAGCGTGGGTTTGACCAGTTCCCGCGTTCGCAGCAGGGCTGGGAAGCAGTGGTTGGCCACGGATTCGGCGATGCGGCGAACGGTGTCGAGCGGCACGTCCGTGACCAGGTCGTCGATCAGCCCGGTGCGCAGCGCATTCGCCGCGTCCATCGGCCGGCCGGTCAGCATCATCCATTGGGCGGTCGCATCGCCGACGATGGTGGTCAGCCTGCGCAGTGTGATGCCATCGGGGACAACCCCCAGCGCGCCGAACGGCAGCCGGAACGTGCTGCGGGCAGTCGCGATCCGGTTGTCCGCCGCCAGAGCCAGCTCGACGCCGCCGCCCGCCGCGAGGCCGTCGACGGCGGCGATCGTCGGGATCCGGCAGGTGGCGACGGCGGCCAATGCCCCGACGACGATCCGGCAGTACGCGGTCGCGGCGTCGAGATCACTGGTCGCGGCGAGCACGTCGGCGAGGTCGGCCCCCGCGGAGAAGTAGCCGCCGGCCCCCCGCAGCGCGATCAGCCGGACCCCGTCGGTCTCGGCGAGCTCCGGGACCAGTTCAGCGATCGCGGTCCACATCGCTGCGGTCAGGGCGTTGCGCTTATTCGGGCGCGAGACGGTCACCGTGGCCAGCGGACCGTCGATCTTCCACCGGATCTCGCTCATCGGGTGACCTCGGCCATCTCGCCGTGTGCGAGCAGCACACCGTCGGCGACCAGACCGGCGATCTCGGTCTCGGACACACCGAACTCGCGCAGGATCTCTCGGCTGTGCTCGCCGAGCAGGGGAGGCACCAGCCGCACGGAGCACGGCTGGTCGTCGATGTGCAGGGGGCCACGGACGAGGTTTACGGTGCCGAGGCTGGGGTGGTTGACGCTCTCGACGACGTCGACCGCGCGCACCTGCGGGTCGGCAAACACGCCCGCCATGTCGTGGACCGGCCCGGCCGGGATGTCGGCCTCACGGAGCAGGCGGACCCAATGCGCCGAGTCCGCCGTGGCCAGAGCCCCGGCGATGACGGCGTCGAGTTCCTCGCGATGGCGCAGCCGGCTCGGGCTGTCGCAGAAGCGCGGATCGTTGATCAGATCCTCGCGGCCGACCAGCCGGCAGAGCCGCTCGAAGTGGGCCTGGGTGCCTGCGGCGATGTTGATCGCGTGGTCGGCGGTCTGGAACACGCCGCAGGGTGCCAGGACCGGATGGGAGTTCCCGACGCGTTCGGGGACGATGCCGTTGGACAGGTAATTCTGCGCCTGGAAGGTGAGGACCGCCAGGACGCTCTCGAGCATGGAGGTGCCGACGGCGCGGGTCGTAATACCCCGGGCACGCCCGGCCAGCGCCGCCGCAACGCCGACGGCGGCGAACATGCCGGTGAGGAGGTCGACGATCGGCAGGCCCACCCGCACCCCGTCACGGGACGGCTCGCCGGTGAGCGACATCAGGCCGCCCATGCCCTGGATGATCTGGTCGAAGCAGGGTTCACGGCGC
Organism: Mycobacterium persicum; assembly: GCF_002086675.1. Taxonomy (GTDB): domain Bacteria; phylum Actinomycetota; class Actinomycetes; order Mycobacteriales; family Mycobacteriaceae; genus Mycobacterium; species Mycobacterium persicum. The sequence goes on along the minus strand of NZ_MVIF01000048.1, from coordinate 16,628 downwards.
AGCGGTCCGCTACTCCCGAACCCGCTGACACTGGCGACGATGGCGCCCGGCGCGTGCCGGTCGAGCCAGTCGGCGTCGAGGCCGATGTCCGCCAGGATGCCGGGACGGAAGTTCTCCACGATCACGTCGACGTGCTCGGCCAGCCGGCGCAGCACGGCCCTGCCGTCTTCCGAACGGAGATCGAGGGAGATGGAGCGCTTGTTGCGGTTGACCGAGACGTGGTAGAGGCTGGTGCCTCGATCGTGCGGCCCCCAGCGGCGGATCATGTCGCCGCCGGTCGGCTCGACCTTGATGATGTCGGCGCCGAGGTCGCCCAGGAGCGTGGTGCAGAACGGACCCGACAGCGCCCGGGTGAGGTCGAGGACGCGGATGCCCTCGAGCGGAAGGTACTTGGCGGGACCGGTCGCCGAAGGAGATTGGCCATGCGAACTGTCATGCGTCATGAGGCACAAACCTACGGCGGCCATGACGCCTGCAATATAGTTGTAAAACTATTATTCAATGGATCTGGATAGGTTCACACACACATGTCCACGGTCGTGGCGGACATCGCTGCACTTCTGGATTCCTGCCGGGCCGGAGCCGCCGCGAGCGATACCACGCGGGCGATCGCACGACTGGCCGACAGCTTGACGCAGGCGGGTGAACAGCCGGATCTTTCCTCGTTGCAGGCACCGATCGAGGGCATCCGGTCCGACTACGCCGGTTACTTTCGCCGGGAGACCGAGCTGTACCGGCTGTTGCAGACGGCGCAGCGGCTGCTGGGCACTGCTGCTTTAGAGGAATTGCTCGCTGTCATCGTCGAGGCGACTCGCGATCTGATCGGCAGCCAGGTCGCCCATCTCAACCTCGTGGATCGCGGCGAGCAGTTCTCGACCATCCGCGCGACCACTGGCGCCCGCACGGAGACGTTCCGTCTTCAGCACACACCCGCCGGAGCGGGATTCACCGGACTTGTGCTGCGTCTTCGGAGCCCCTACGTCACGAAGGATTATCTGAGCGACCCTGCCATCGAACATGATCCGTCCGGCGACGCCTCAGTTCGAGCAGACCATCTCGTCACGATGGCTGGAGCGCCGATGCTCGACAAGCAGGAGCCGCTCGGAGTGCTCATGGTGAGCTGGCGGCGGCCCGTCAGCGTCACCGACGAACAAGTCGACCTGCTGACATCGCTCGCTTCTTTGGCAGCCGTGGCCGTCTCGGCGGCCCGCCGTCACGAAGAAGCACGCCGGTCTCGCATCGCGCTCGAGGAAGCGAACGAGAACTTCAGCCGGGTGAATTCTCAGCTCGAATGGGGTGCTCAGGCTCATGACCGGCTGTTGGCCCTGCTGCTACCAGGAACTGGGATCGACGCGGTCGCCGAAACCATGAACGAACTACTGGGAGCGAAGGCCGCCGTGCTCGACCCGCAGGGTGTGCTCCTCGCCGCGGCGCCTTTGTCGTGGCGGCCCGTGATAGCTCGCGGCGACCTCGACAGAATCGCTGCCGGTGGCCGGACCGCGCATGTCACAGGTGAGGGCGGGGCGCCGCTGTGGGCAGCTTCTGCCCATTCCGGCGGTGAGCCGCTCGCGGTGCTGGTCGTCGAACGCGATGATCTCCTCGACATGGAACACCTGCTATTGGAGCGCGCGGCGACCGCGACCGCCCTGCTCCTGGCCACCATGCACGCCATCTCCGAGGCCCAGTTCCGCTCGTCTGCCGACCTGGTCACCGACCTGGTCCGCGGTCGACGGCTCGATAATGTGGACCGACAGGCTGCGAGCCTGGGCCTGGAGCTCAGCAGGCCGAACGTCGTCCTCGTCACGTCGACGCTGTCCGATCGCCGACGTCAGACCCGCTCACTATTTCGCGGACACGCGCACCGAGTCGGCGGGCTTTCCGGCGAGATAGACGGCCACCTCGTCGCCATCCTTCCGCTGGCCGACCCACACGCCGCGGCAACCGATGTCGCCACCGCCTTCAACGAGGCCGGACTGCTCGTAGCGGTTGGCGCCTCGGGTCCCGCTACCCGACCGAGCGACATCGAGCAGCACTACGCAGCAGCGCTGGACTGCGCCACGGCCCAAGACACGCTGACCGGACACGGCCCGGCCACCATCGACACCCTCGGCTTCGTAGGACTACTGCTGGCCAACCCCGACCGCGCCCAGCTGAGCGACTTCGTGCATCGCCGCGTGGGTGCACTGGAAGAGCACGACACCGATCGTCACACGAGTCTCATCCCGACCCTCGAGGCCTACCTGGACCGAGACCGCAGCATCCGGGCGGCGGCCCAACATCTCCACGTCCACACCAACACCGTCCAGCAGCGATTGCAACGGATCGAAACGCTGCTCGATGTCGATCTGCATACCACCAGCTCGGCAACCGAACTCCACCTCGCGCTGCGCTTACGGCGCCTGCTGCGAACGATGTCGTGAATCCAGGTAACCCGGACACCGCCGTTCAGTGCAGCGTCGGCGCATACCGAAGCACCGCGGCAACCCCGTCGGTGGGAGCCAACCGCTCGTCGGTGCGTACCAGCGAGGCCCCGACCGAGATCGCCAGCAGCGGCAACGCCTCGTCGGCGCGCAGCGTCTTGGCCGGCGCGGCCCCCTGCTCGGAAAGCACGTCCGCGTTGGGGGCGAAGCTGCTCAGTGTCTCGTCGGCGACCACCGTGGCGTCTCCGATGTCGCCGACGATGAGCGTGTCGACCGCCCCCTGCCGCAACGCCGAACAGACGGCGCCCAGACCCTCCGCGGCGCGTCCGGACCGGCGGCCGATCTCGGCGCCGAATCGTTCGGCGGCATCGTCGATCGCCCGGAGTCGGCGCCGGACGAACCAGGACTCGATGGCGCCCTGCACCTCGTCGAGGCCGTACCCGCTGTGGCGCGCACCAACCTTCAGCGGCACCGCCCGGCCGAGTACCCGTTCCGGGAGGGCCGCCAGCAGGTCGGAGCGTGATCGCACCTCGCCGACCACGAAGAACGCGTCGATGCCGGTCTCGTCGACCAATTCGGTGACGCGGTCGGCGACGGCGCGCACGTTCTTGCGCGCGGCTTCATCGGTGCGCAACTGCGGGTCGCCATATCCCGCCGTCTCCGCGCCGGCGGCTTTGTGGACGGGATAACCGCCGCCGTCGACGGTTTCCGAGCGCAGGGTGCCGTGGCTGCGCACGGTGATGTCAGCGCCGGTGTGGTCGACCTCGACCAGCACGTAGTTCGGTGGGTCGAAGCCGTGTTCGACGATGGGAACGATGTAGGGCAGTTCGGAGACGCGCACCACCGGGGTGCTGGTGGGGCGCAGCAGATGTTCGTTGACCACCACGCCCGTTGCGCCGGCGATCACCGCGCGCCCGCTTCGGCCGATCGGTGGGCGCAGCTCCAGCACGGCCTGCTCGATGTCGGCGGTCACGGAATCGGCCACGCCCTGCTGCTCGAGTTGTTCGCGCAGCCCGCGCCACTTGAGCTCCAACTGATCGGCGGCGTCATGCGTGTCGTGTGAGTCCTCGAAATAGATCGACGCGAACGGTCCAGGCGTGTCCAACAATTGGCGGAAGCGGTCGGATTGCATACTTGTCGGGTTGCCGGGCAGGTCGGCGGACAAACCCGACAAACCCGCTAAGCCCCGTCCCCGTCGGTCTGGTCGAAGAATCGCCAGTCGCCGTCGATATCGACTTCCATCCGCCAGCCGAGCTCGGTTTTGTCGGCCTTGTTATCGACGAACCACGCGTGTGCGTCGTCGGCGTTGCCGATCTCCTTGGTGGCCACGACCTCGCCGTGCGGGTTGATCACTCGGTAGGTAGACATGGCTGCAGGGTTCCCGCCGGCCGGCGAGGTCAACCCGGTGGGATCGTGGCGGCGATGGTGTTCAGCAGCGCCCCGTAGCGGCCGGCGTCGGGATCTCTGCCGGGTTTTCCGCTGCTGATCACCGCGGCCGCCAGGCGGCGCTGCGGGTCGGCCCAGACGGCGATGTTGACCAGGCCGAGGTGACCGAACGCGGCCGGCGCGTTGCGCCCGAATGGCCCGAACCGCGTCGAACCCAGCATGTATCCGGTGCCCCAGCGCAATGGCATCAGACCGGTCGCGACGTCGGGCCGTAGCCGCCGGCATTCCTTGACCGCGTTGCGTACCGTCTCGGGCCGCATGATTCGCACCCCGTCGAGTTCGCCCCCGCGGCGCAGGATCTCCATGAACCGCGACAGCTCATTGGCGGTGGAGACGGTGTTGGACGACGGGACGATGGTGCTCAGAAACAGCGGCTGGTTGGTGTACGGGATGACCTCATGCACGGTTCCGCCGATGGCTTTGCGGAAGGCCGCGGCGATCACTGGCGGCAACGGCCGCCCGGTGGCGTGGCTGGGCGCGACCAGCGGGAGGTCTTTCTTGGCGACACCGAAGTTGGTCCACCGAAAGCCCAGCGGGTCGAGGATCTCGGTGGCAAGGATGTCGCGAATTTCCTTACCGGTGCTCCGCCAGATGATCTCGCGCATCAGCGGACCCCACGTCAACGCGTGGTACATGTGGACCAGCCCGGGCCGGTAGAGCGGCCGCAATTCGCCGAGCTTTTCTAGGGCGTACTCGTGGTCGTCGGCCTTGGTCACGTCCGGCCGGGGGCCGGTGGGAAACGGGACGCCGGCGCTGTGGGTCAGCACGTGGCGGATCGTGGTGCGGTCCTTGCCGTGGCTGGTGTAGGTGGGCAGGTACTCGCAGACGCGGTCGTCGAGGGAGAAGTGCCCCCGTTCGGCGAGCAGGTGCACGACGGTCGCGGTGATGGCCTTGGCGGACGAGTAGGCGCAGAACGGGGTGTCGGTGCTGACCGGAATCTTCTCCGCGTCGGGTGGATCGGTCGGAGCGTTGCCCCAGCCATGGCCGATCGCCCGGTTGAGCACCACGTTTCCGTTGTGCCGCAGGCACACCTGGATAGCGGGGTGCATTCCGGCCTGGTACCAGTGGCGGGCGGCCTGCCAGATCCGTTCGACGGCCGCGCTGTCGATGTCGCAGCGGTCCTCGTCGGCGATCGCCGTCACGGCGTCCAGGTCGGCGGGGACGCGGATCTTTCCGTCGGGGGTCATCTCTGCCACCTTCGCGAGGGTACGTGGCTCTAGCGGCTATAGCGGCGGCCGCTTGGCGAAGATCGCCGAGATGCCCTCGGTCAGGTCCTTCGACGGCAGGAACGCGGCGTTCCACGCGGCGACATAGCGCAGGCTCTCCGACACGGCGGAAATGCGTTGCTGGTCGAGGACATCCTTGATGCCGTGCACGGTCAGCGGCGGGTTTTCGGCGATCTCGGCGGCGGTGGCGTGCGCCGCGGCCAGCGTGGCCTCGGCGTCGTCGTAGACATCGTTGACCAGGCCGATCTTCTCGGCTCGGGCAGCGTCGATGTCGCGGCCGGTCAGCGCCAGTTCGCGTAAGTGGCCGTCGTTGAGGATCAACGGCAGCCGGGCGAGGCTGCCGACATCGGCGACGATGGCCAGTTTGACCTCGCGCACCGAGAACTTGGCGTCAGCGCTGGCGTAGCGGATGTCCACCGCCGAGATCAGGTCGACGCCGCCGCCGATGCACCAGCCGTGTACCGCGGCGATGGTGGGGGTGCGGCAGTCGGCGACCGCGCTGATCGCGTTCTGCATGCGCTTGACCTCGGCGTGGAACTCCGCGCGCGGGCCCGCCAGGGCGTCGCCGGACAGCAGCGCGGTGAAGGAGCCGCCCATCGCGGGGACGTCGAGGCCGTAGCTGAAGTTCTTACCGGAGCCGGTGATGACGATGGCCCGCACCTCGCGGTCGCCGTCCAGCTTTGCGAACACTTCGGGCATCTCCGACCAGAACGCCGGGCCCATCGCATTTCCCTTGCCAGGCCCGATCAGGGTCACCTGCGCGACCCGGTCCTTGATGTCGACGGTGACGGATTCGTATGTTTCGCCCATGCCCGAGACCGTAGCGTGGCGAGTATGTTCTCCGATTTGCGACCCGGACCAGATTCTCCACCGACCGACGAGCTGCAAAGTGCCGAGGCCTCACTCGGGGTCCTGCAGCAGGTGCTGCACACCATCGCCGCCGACGATCGGGCCAAGCAGACGCCGTGCACCGAGTATGACGTCAAGGGGCTGACCGGGCATCTGCTCAACTCGATCATGGTTCTCGGCGGCATGGTCGATGCGGAATTCTCCATGCGAGAGGACACCGACTCGGTGGAGCGTTTGGTGATCGGTGCCGCTCGGCCGGCGCTGGATGCCTGGCACCGCCGCGGCCTGGAAGGTGAGGTGTCGCTGGGCCCGGGTTCGATGTCCGCCAAGGTGGCGGTGTCTGTCTTTTCGATCGAATTCCTGGTCCACGCCTGGGATTACGCGACGGCAGTGGGACGTGAGGTGCGCGTGGCCGATTCGTTGGCCGAGTACGTGCTGGGATTGGCGCACACGCTGATCAAGCCGCACGAACGCGGCGCCGCCGGCTTTGACGCGCCAGTCGAGGTTCCCGAGCACGCCAGCGCGCTGCATCGGCTTGTCGCGTTCACCGGCCGCAACCCGGCCTGATAGCCGTCACGGGATCGACCGAGCATCGACTTCCCGCCAGCTGCGGGCGAATCGCAGCAGGGCGTCGTTTTCGTCCGGCGCACCCACGGTCACGCGGACGCCGTCGCTGCTCATGGGGCGGACCACGATGCGCGCGGCGGCCGCGTTTTCCACGAAGTCGCGAGTGCGCGCTCCCAGCGGCAGCCAGACGAAGTTGGCCTGCGGTGGCGGCAGGGTGAATCCGGCGTCGCGCAGCGCCGCGGTCACCCGGATGCGCTCGGCGACCACCGCGTCGGTGCGGGCCAGCAGTTCGTCGGCGGCATCCAGCGAGGCAATGGCCGCCGCCTGCGCGATGCTCGACACAGTGAACGGCACGTAGACCTTGTCCAGCGCGACGATCACGTCCGGGTGGCCGATCGCATACCCGACGCGTAAACCCGCCAGCCCGTACGCCTTCGAGAAGGTTCGCATCACCACCACGTTGTCGTGGGAGCGGACCAATTCCAGACTGTCGGGGGCCATGCCGTCACGGACGTACTCGATGTAGGCCTCGTCGATCGCGATCAGGATGTGTGGCGCAACCGCTTTGACGAAGTCGGCCAGGGCGTCCGGGGGAACAACGGTCGACGTCGGGTTGTTCGGATTGCACACGAAGATCAGCCGGGTGCGGTCGGTGACCGCGGCGAGCATCGCCTCGAGGTCATACGTGTGGTTGGTCAACGGCACCGGGACGGCGGTCGCGCCCGCGACCGCAACCTGCGGCGGGTAGAGCTCGAAGCTGCGCCAGCCGAAGATCACCTCGTCGCCCACCGAGGCGACGATTTGAACGAGCTGCTGGCACAGGCTGACCGAACCGCACCCGACCGCCACGTGCTCGGGACCGACGTCTACGTGCTTGGCCAACGCCGCCTTGAGTTCGACGCTGCCGTTGTCGGGGTAGCGGTTGATCGACTCGGTGGCCCGTTCGATGGCCGCGCGCACACCGGGCAGCGGGCCGAACACGGTCTCGTTGCTGGCCAATTTGATCGCCCCGGGCACCGTCTTGCCGGGAACATAGACTGGCAGCCCGTCCAGTACGGGTCGCAGACGGGCAGGCACGTCGACAGCATATGTGGCAGCTGTGTACGCTAAGCGTCCGGCGGCTCCGGGTTCCCGGCATCGGGTACCCTCAGGAAGTCCATGGAGGCGTGCCAGAGCGGCCGAATGGGGCTCACTGCTAATGAGTTGTCCCCCTTCAAGGGGACCGGAGGTTCAAATCCTCTCGCCTCCGCTGGATCCGTCGGGGAACACAACTGAACACAAGCGCCCGTAGCTCAACGGATAGAGCATCTGACTACGGATCAGAAGGTTGGGAGTTCGAATCTCTTCGGGCGCGCTTTTCATCCGGGTAGATAGCCAGCTTCTCGAGGAACCGGGGCATACGACCGGCGCCGAAATCGTAGAAACCGTACCCACGTGGGCGTGATTGCGATTCTTGCCATCCGCTCGTAGGTGTCGCGTACCTGTTGTTAAAACTTCGCGGCCGCGTCGGCATCCATGGCCATGCGGGCTGCGGCCAGGTACTCCGGAACCACACCGTCGACGATGTTCACGCTGGCATGTGCGCGGATCGCCAACGCCCGCGCTGTCTTCGGGGTGTCCCAGGAATCGATGGACAGAACCACGTTCGCGGAGCTGGACAAGGCAGCTACCTTCGGAGACGTGGTAGCGGTGGCGATGACGAATTCCTCACCGGTCCAGAAGTACCCGACCGGGATCACCCTCGGCCTCCCGTCTTTGCCGACATAAGCCAGGTGAGCGGCAGACGTCGACGCAAGCGACTCCTGTGCCCCGGCAGTGCTCAGTTCGACGTCTATCTCCTGCTTAATCACAATCGTTAGCTTTCGTGAGTCGGCGGCAACCATGCTCAAACAGCGTGAGAAGAAGCCGGCGGCCTAGCCGCCGGAGAAGTCACGAACCGCATTTCGCGAGCCAGCTGAAGGCAGCGGCTTCAACGATGCCGTTCACTCCTTGGCAGCGAACGGGTTAACTACCCGTACCCCGGCGTAGTCTTCGTCGGTGCTCAAGTCCTCGGATAGGACGACATCACAGCCAAGAGAGCGGGCGGCTTCCAGGATTGCGGCGTCCCAATAAGAGACGCGGAATCGCCTACCAGTCGCAAAAGCTGCGAGCATGAGTTCAGCTGTGATCGGGGCGACGGGAAACCGCATGAACGACTCCACCAGCCCGACGGCCTGCTCGTGGCTGATTGGATCGGGCCTGCTGCTGCGCGTTGCCTGAACGTAGAATTCCTGAAGAACCTGAACGGAAACCGCGAGGTCGCGGTCGGCCAGGATTTCGTTCGCACGCCTGCCCTTCTCCCGCTCATGGCGATCGCGGGAGATCGCGTACAGCAGGACATTGGTGTCAATGAACCGCACGGGCGTGGACTTGGTCGCGGCTCAGACGATCTGCGGCGCGAAACCGACGAATCTCATTCTGGATCTTTCGCTGCTGTTCCTCGAGCCGCGAAAACGCGGCATCGCGTTCAGCAAGTGAAGTGAGATATCCCGCCACCAGCGTACTTACCGACTGGCCAAGTTCTGCCGCCCGAATCCGTGCCGCCCGGTAGACCTCGTCGGGGACGGCGACGGTAATATTTTTCACAGTTCCACATTATCACAGTAACTGTGAGACTTAGCGATGTCGTCGACCATGCGTCGCGGTCGCGCGGGTAAGTCGGGCGGCTGTGCCGGGAAGGCCGGCCGATCTCATCGATGTGCCGCACCGCCATGCCTCAGCGCGGATCCATCACCTGTCCCGCGAAGAGCACTGCGCCGGTCTTGTCGACAATCGCGAACAGGAACGGGTGATCGACCGTCACCTCTTCGACCGGACCAAACCCTCCGCCGATCACCGTTGAAACGGCTGCGGCTTCCGTACCGAACTCGTCGATCCCGACGAAGGCCTTCTGCAGTATGTGGGTGATCTTCAGCTGTTCGTCAGTGGTGATGTGGGAGAAGTCCGCCTGCTTCTCGTCGAATGCGCGCGGCATCCCCATTGCCGCCAAAGTCTCCTTGAATTCCTCGGGTCCCCAGGTGATACGAAACTTGGGCAAACTCAGCACGACGGGCCCCTGCACAAAGGCCAAGTTACGGAACCAAGCGTCGTCCATGCCGTTGCGAACCGCCTGGAGCTGTCCCTCCGCCGGCAACACGATCAGCATCGTGAGGTCGCCGCCCACGTAGGGGAGTTCCACTGCCTGAAAATTCGACCCGGCCACGTAGGGCAGCGACCTCGCCTTGTGCATCATCGGCACGGTGACCGCTGATTGCGGAGTCACGCGGAAGCTGCCGTCGCGCGTGTCTTGTGTCGGAAATGGGCTCTCCCAGCTCGCCTTGAGGTAGGCCGCGTTCAGCAGCACGACACGCGTCAACTCGTCTATCGCGCCCGGCGGGATCGGGTCTTTGATCTGCCCTTTCGTCGCGTCGCTGGCGAAGTTGTTGATGGTGACCCGCTCGCCGTCGGGGTTGCCCTTGAAGTCGCCGAGGTGCGCGCCGGCATCGTATTGGGTAGCCAGGATGTCGAGGAACGGCGCGCGAACCGACATGCCACGCTGCAGCCAGACCGCGTCGACCATCGCCAGTTCGATGCTCCGCGGGTCCTCGGCAGAGATCGCAGCGCGGTTGCGTGAACGAAGCTCGAGCAGCAGCTGATTCATGGCACGGTAGTAGCTGTCATTGCCAAACGGATCGCGCAGCACGGTTTTCATTTGAGCCGCCGTGTCAGCGGCGGCACCGGCATAGGCCATCGACAACGCGACGCCGAGGCTCAGCGGAGAGAAGACCAGGTTCTTTTCACTGGCCGCCGACATGCGCCGGAACAGGTCCAGCCCGAAACCGTTGGTGGCGTTGACAAAACTCTGCTCATCCGCCGCGGCAACGTCCGGCGTGTTGTCGTACGGAAGGCTTGACCGCGTGACGGGCGCGGGTGTCGGTCCTGGTGTGGACTCCGCACGATTGCGATCGCCCCCGCAGCCGACAGCACTTGTGAAGACGACGGCAGCAGCAATCACGCCGTGGAGTCCGACGCGGAATGAACGGGTTAGGGGATTCACGGCGACCAGTATGCGCGCCTCGGGACGAGGACATTTGACAAATCTCTCGCGGAAATGCATTTGGTTCCGTCCGGCGGCTTGACTTCGCCGGCGGGTAGCTGCGCCGAACTGATCGTGGACTTACGAATCGGCGACGGATCTTGAAGTTCTTCGGCGCGGGGGAGCGCGCCGGTCGGGTTCAGTAGCGTGGGTTGCACGAGTGAACTGACTAATCAGGAGCTCGACTCGAGCGCCGTGTTGCCCCGGGCGCAATCGGCCCGCGCGGTTGAGCGCGACGAGTCCGTGCAGCGCCGCCCATAACACCTCCGTCAGGGTGTCGACGTCCTGTCGGTCCGCAATTTCTGTGATTGCTTGACGTAGCTCTTCGAAGGCCGCTGACAACTCGGGTGGGGTAGCTGTGTCGGCGAATCGCAATGTGGTTGCCCGGATGAACATGGCGTCGTAGAGCGCCGGGTTCTTCTCGGCGAACTCGATGTAGGCATGTGCGATTCGTTTCAGCGTCGCCTTGGGAGTCCGTCGTCCGCGACGGGCGCACGACAGCACCTCGGCCAGTTCGGCGAACCCGTCGATCGCCACGGCTTCAGCGATGTGATCCATACCCGAGAAGTGCTTGTATAACACGGGCTGGCTGTATTCAATCTCCTCGGAGAGCCGACGGGTGGTGACAGCTTCCCAGCCCTCGGCTTCCGCCAATTGCCGCGCCGTAGCGATGATCAGTCGACGACGCGCGGCGTGTTCGCGAGCCCGGCGCTCATTGATGGCCATGCTTCACCATAGCATCGCTAGATACATTAGTAATGCTATTGTTACGAGCGCGACTAACCGCTAGCATTGCTACCAATGACGACCCGATAGGAGGTTCGAGGTGATCGAGCTCGCCAAGATGTTGGCAATAATCTCGGTGCTGGGTACTGCGGTGGTGTACGGCACCGACGTGTTCTGCGCGCTTGTTCAGCGACCAGCACTGGCCGCGGTGGACGAGCGCGCCCTGGTGGCGGTAATGGGCCAGGTGCATCGTTACGGCGACCGGCGGATGCCCGTACCCGGGGTTCTCGGGGTTGTGGCTGCCGTCGCAAGTGCCGCACTGTTCGCGATTGCCGGTCAATGGACGCCAACCATTACGGTGGTCGGTGCCGTGGTGATACTGCTGGCGTGGATTGCGCTTTACGTGCGGGTCAGCGCGCCGATTAACCGCCAGCTCACCTCCGCCGCTACCGCCGGCCGGCTCCCGACGAATGCCCGGTTGCTGCAGTCCAATTGGGACAGCATTATCAACGCTCGCGCCATTCTGCAGGGGGTGGCACTGGCAGCGCTGTGCCTGACGCTGATCGTCTGACCCACACCGGCCGCGACGGACTGCACGGTCCCAGACCTGAGGCCGTCCCCTACCTGAAGGGAGATAGTGATCGTGATCGTACGACCGAAAACGCTTGGACGACTTCTCATGCGCGCCGCGCCGGCTTTCAATGCGCCGGTGGCCGCGGTGGCCACTTCGGCACGCTTGGGTGGATTGGTGAACCACAACATCGCCCTGCTCAGCTATACCGGGCGGCGTTCCGGACGCAGCTTCACCATCCCGGTCGCATACCGACGCGCCGGTAACCAGGTCATCATCAGCGTCAAGATGCCCGAGGCGAAGACGTGGTGGCGGAATTTCCTCGGCAACGGGGGCCCGCTCACGCTGCGGCTCGACGGGACAGAGCACACCGGGCATGGCGTCGCGCAGCGCGACAACGAGGGACGCGTCAGCATCACCGTACGACTGGCTAACGCTAACTGACCGCCGACCTGCCGGCGCGACGCCCGTCAAGGCGTTCCCAATTCATCCGATGGATGCGGAATTAGCTTGTGGGACTGCGGTTTTGGCCCGACCACGACCTTTTCCGACCGAAACCGGATGTTCCGGCCTACCGCCCGAGGCGACGACGCAGCCTGGTGATTGCGTTGAACCCGCGGGTGACCAGGCGGTCGGCGCGGGTGCCTGTCATCGGTAGCATCCCGATCTGACGAGCAAATCCGGCACCGTCGTAGTAGACGGTATTGCTGGCCACCCGGCCGTCGGGCGCCAGCCGGATGACGTCGCATCCGAGAATCTCGACTCGGCGGCCGGTCGCTTCGATGTCCTGAAAAGGCGATCCCGTGAACGATCCGCCGCCCTTCCACTGGACCACGACCTGGCCGGTGCCGTCGTCGACGACGTTCTCGATCACCAGCCGCCAATCCGGGACCGCTGCGAAGAGTCCCGTGAACCATTGCGTCAAGGCCGCTGCCCCGCGCACGGTTTCACCGGTGGCGAGGAAGTAATCGACCGAGTCGTCGCTCCAGAAGTCTTGTGCATGGGAGAAATCACGTTCGTCGAACACCCGCCGAAACACCTCCCGAACCCACTCTGCGTTCGTGGTGCCCGGTTGCAGCGCAGTCATGTGCGGCCTCCTTCAGCGGCGCTGGGACGATCATCGCCGCTGCCCCCGACACTAGACCCGGCCATGAGGCTGATGGGAGTCTTGCTCACGGCCCACGGTAGGTGCCGCCATCAGATGCCGGGATGTCGTCGCGCTCTGCGCACGTCAGCGCCGCGACTCGATGATGGTCAGCGCCCGCTCGAATAAGTGCACGGTGGCCGCATGCAGTTGATCACCGACTTGCTTTTCGGCCTTGCCCGCGCAGGCGCGGGCCAGCGTGCCCTCGATCACGATGCCGAGCTTGAAGCAGGCCAGCACGGTGTACCAGGTGATGTGCGACAGGTCGCGGGTGGTGTTGGCGGCATACCGGTGCAGCAGGTCGTCGGTACTGGCCAGTCCGCTTTGGCCGCCCAACGCGTGGCTGAAGACGCTCGACCCGTCGGGCGGGCGCCAGGTCGCCAGCAGCCAGCCCAGGTCCAGCAGCGGGTCGCCGATCGTGCACATTTCCCAGTCGACGATGGCGACCACGTCCGGCCCGGTCCAGGAGAACATGACATTGGCGGCGTGGTAGTCCCCATGCATGATGCCGGGTGTCCACATCGTCGGCCGATGGTGCTCCAGCCACGTTGACACCTGCTTGATTCCCGGGATCTGCGGGCCGGGGTAGCCGTCGTACTGCTGATAGGACTCCAGCTCGGAAAGCCAGCGCGGCACTTGGCGTTCCAGGAAGCCTTCCGGTTTGCCGAAGTCGGCGAGCCCGACGGCGACATGGTCTACCGCGCCCAGCCTGGCCAGCGCATCGGCCATCGCCAGGCCCATCCCGAACCGCACCTGTGCGTCGCCCGCGTGCAGCGGCGGCAGCCCCTCACCGGCGTTGAAACCCTCGACGGGCTCCATCAGGTAAAAGACCGCGTCACCGAGCACACCGGGGTCGTCGCAGGTGGCGATCAGCCGCGGATGCGGGACGTCGGAGCCGGCCAGCGCGGCGAGGACCCGGGTTTCCCGCAGGATCACCGCGTTACTGCGCGGCCGCAGGTGCCGCGGCCCGCGCCGCAGCACATACTGCCGGCCGCACCTGGTGAATCGCAGCATGACGTTTTGCGTTCCGCCGGTTACCGCGCCGACGTCCTGCAATGGACCCTCGCCGAGTCCCCGTTCGGACATCCATGCGGCCACCGCTTCCAGGTCCACCTGTAAAAACCTACTCTGGTGCCATGACGTCGCCGGTACTCCAGCGTTGGATCGAGATCGTCGATTCCGGGCGCATCGATGGTCTCGAAGCGTTGCTCGCCGAGGATGCGGTCTTCTTCTCGCCCGCGGTCTTTAGGCCGCAGGAAGGGCGGGCGCAAGTGGTCGCGTATTTGGCTGCGGCGTTGAAGTTGTTCGGCGACTCCGGTTTTCACTACGTCGAGCAGTGGCACGGTGAACGCTCGGCCATCCTCGAGTTCGAAGCCGACGTGGCAGGCATCTACGTCAACGGAATCGACATGCTCCACTGGAACGACGACGGCCAGATCGTGTCGGTCAAGGTGATGATTCGCCCGGTGAAGGCGCTTCAGGCCATCATCCCGAAGATGGCCGAGCTGCTGAGTCAGTCCTGAGGCTTGGCGCGCAAGGTGTAGCGCACTGTCTGAACCCGGATCATGCCGTCGGCGAACACGAACGTGTCGATGCCGTCGGCGACGTGCTGTTCTTGAAGATCTGAGTTTTCAAGTTCCACGCCGCGTCGGGCAGATCGTCGAGCAACCTGACGAATACCTGCCGGATGGCGTCCTTGCCGCGCGCGACGCCGGCTGAGGTGAGCACCACGGAGTCGTCGGCGTAGTCGGCGACGATCTCGTCGAGGTTGCCGGTGGCCAGCGCCCGACCGTGGTGGGCGAATACTTCCTGGGGCGTGCGTGTCATAGCGAGCGATCGTAGCCCGCAGCCGCTGGAAGAATGGCTCGCGAAAACCGACTTAATCCGACCTTATCCGACGGGGTGTGGGGATGCCGCGAACTGACAATGATTCCTGGGACATCACCGAGAGTGTGGGAGTCACCGCCCTGGGCGTGGCCGCCGCTCGCGCCGCCGAGACCGAGAGCGAAAACCCGCTCATCAAGGATCCGTTCGCCCGGGTGTTCGTCGAAGCGGCGGGCGAGGGCATCTGGTCGGTTTTCGCCGATCCCCGGTTGCTGGCCCAGGCGGCCGATGCCGAACCCGAGGTGCGCTCCCGGGTTCGTGCGATGGTCGACTTCATGGCCACCCGGACGGCGTTCTTCGACGAGTTTTTTCTGGGCGCTGCCGACGCCGGTGTGCGGCAAGTGGTGATTCTGGCGGCGGGACTCGACGCCCGCGCGTGGCGGCTGCCGTGGCCCGACGGCACCGTCGTCTATGAGCTGGACCAGCCCAAGGTGTTGGACTTCAAGACCGCAACGCTGCGCCGGCACGGCGCACGCCCGACGGCACACCTGGTGAATGTTCCGATCGATCTGCGGCGGGATTGGCCAACGGCCTTGCAGGAGGCTGGGTTTGATGCGCCCGAGCCTTCGGCCTGGTCGGCGGAGGGCCTGCTGCGCTATCTTTCGGCGAAGGCCCAAGACCTCTTGTTCGAGCGCATCGATGCCCTGAGCCCGCCCGGCAGTCGGCTTGCCTGCAACGCGCCCGGCGAGGGCTTCCTCGACCCAGACCTGGTGCGGCGCCAGCGTGAGGACATGCAGCGCATGCGAGCCGCCGCCGCCCGGCTGGTCACGGTCGAGGTGACCGACCTCGACGACCTCTGGTACGCCGAGGAACGCACCGCCGCGGCCGACTGGCTATCGCGACACGGCTGGCAGGTGTCGTCGCGGACCATGTCGGAGGTGTTGGCCCGTTACGGCCGTAGCGTGCCCAGCGATCTCAAAGATTCCATGCCACCAACACTTTTCGTGTCCGCGCAGCGACCGGCGTCCTGATCGCAGATTCGCTGGCTCCGCACGGCTCGCGGTGTCAGCTTGGGGCCGCGGCCGCTGGCAAATATGAGTTCAGGGGAATGCCGGAATTTGCGTCTACGTCACAGTTACGCTGCCGTCAATAGTTCACCGACGAACGGCTGGAGGTAGCAATGGCGCACCTGGTGGCGATTCCGGAGATGCTGGCTTCGGCGGCGACGGATCTGGAAGGGATCGGTTCAGTGCTGGGCGCGGCCAGCGCGACGGCTGCCCTCCCAACCACCGGGGTGCTGGCGGCCGGAGCCGATGAGATCTCGGCGGCCGTAGCGTCGGTTTTTGCCGGTCACGGGCAGGCCTACCAGGCGATCAGCGCTCAGATGAGCGCCTTTCACGCCCAGTTTGTGCAGGCACTCAACGGCGCGGGCGGCGCTTATGCGGCCGCCGAGGCGGCCAACGCCTCGCCGTTGCAGGCGCTGCAGGACACCGTGTTGGGTGCGATCAATGCGCCGGCCCAGACGCTGTTGGGCCGCCCCCTGATCGGCAACGGCGCCGATGGGACGGCGGCCAATCCCAACGGCGGGGCCGGTGGGCTCCTCTACGGCAACGGCGGTAGCGGCTATTCGCAAACCGCCGGCGGGCAAGCAGGGGGCGCCGGGGGTGCCGCGGGACTCATCGGAAACGGCGGGTTGGGCGGCGCCGGCGGCGCCGGTGCGGCCGGCGGTGCCGGGGGAGCC
>NZ_MVIF01000047.1 GCF_002086675.1 Mycobacterium persicum | reverse complement strand
GCGATAACCGCGGGGCTGGTCGGCGGATCATGGCTGGGGCCGTCGTCGGCCGCTATGGCGGCAATGGCAGCCCCGTATGCCGATTGGCTTTCGGCCACGGCGGCCCAGGCGCGGCAAGCGGCAATGCAGGCCGAGACGCTGGGGATCGAGTTCGAGGCAGTCCGATCGGCGATGGTGCGACCAATCATGGTGGCGGCCAATCGTTTCGATTTGGTGTCCCTGGTCATGTCGAACCTGTTCGGGCAAAACGCTCCGGCGATCGCCGCGGTGGAAGCCGCATACGAGGCGATGTGGGCCCAAGATGTGTCGGCAATGGCCGCCTATCACACGGGGGCTTCGGCCGTGGTGTCGGCGCTGGAGCCGTTCACCGCGCCGCTGCAGAATCTGCCGGGGTTGCCCGCTGCGCTGGCCGGCGCGGTGACTGCCGCTGCGGCGGGAGCGCCCCTCAACCTGGGCTTCGGCAACCTCGGCGGCGGCAATGTGGGCAACGGAAACGCCGGCGCCGGCAACGTCGGCCATGGAAACCTCGGCAATTACAACCTCGGCGTCGGGAATCTCGGCAGCAACAACGTCGGCCCCGCAAACCTGGGCAGCTACAACACCGGCTTCGGCAACGCCGGCAGCTTCAACGTGGGTCTGGCGAACACCGGTAGCAACAATTTCGGGTTCGGCAATACCGGCAGCAACAATATCGGTATCGGACTCACCGGCACGGGGGGGGTGGGCTTCGGCTGGTTGAACTCCGGCACCGGAAATATCGGCTTGTTCAACTCCGGCACCGGAAATGTCGGTTTCTTCAACTCCGGCACCGGCAATGTCGGAATAGGAAACTCCGGATCGGGAAATCTGGGGTTCTTCAACGCCGGTCTGGCAAACTTTGGCAGCGGAAATTCCGGCAACTCCAACACCGGACTATTCAACCCTGGGGATTTCAATACCGGCAGCTTCAATGTGGGCGATGCCAACACCGGTGATTCGAACCTCGGAAACTACAACTCCGGCAGCTTCAACTCAGGATCGGCCAACACCGGTAGTTATAATACGGGCAATGCGAATACCGGGTTTTTTAATTCGGGTAATTTGAACACCGGCGTCCTCAACACGGGTGACATGAACAACGGCTTCGCCTTCAGAGGAACCGGGCAGGGCGGTCTCCGATTCAATCTGGGCACGCCGGATCTGACCTTGCCGCCACTAAATGTTCCCGGACTAGCAATACCGGCTCTGGATTTACCGACGATTATTACTTCGAACATGACGATACCTGCTATCGACTTGCCGAGGATGACCATACCCGCAATAGATGTGCCCGGGCTGGACCTGCCAGCTGTGACCCTGCCGGGATTCACGTTGGACAGTGCGCTGTTGGGCGGCTTCACCACACCGAAGTTGGGCATTCCGGCGCTGACCACACCCACCGTCGCCGTGCCGGGGCTGGACCTGCCGGCCGTGACCATTCCCGGCTTCAAGCTCGACAGCGCGCTGTTGGGCGGCTTCACCACACCGAAGTTGGGCATTCCGGCGCTGACCACACCCACCGTCGCCGTGCCGGGGCTGGACCTGCCGGCCGTGACCATTCCCGGCTTCAAGCTCGACAGCGCGCTGTTGGGCGGCTTCACCACACCGAAGTTGGGCATTCCGGCGCTGACCACACCCACCGTCGCCGTGCCGGGGCTGGACCTGCCGGCCGTGACCATTCCCGGCTTCAAGCTCGACAGCGCGCTGTTGGGCGGCTTCACCACACCGAAGTTGGGCATTCCGGCGCTGACCACACCCACCATCACCGTGCCCGGCCTCGACCTGCCCAACATCACCACACCCCCAATCGGCGTACCGGGACTAGACCTGCCCGCGGCGACCATTCCCGGCTTCAAACTCGACAGCGCACTATTGGGCGGCTTCACCACACCCAAACTCGCCATTCCCGCGCTGACCATACCCACCATCACCGTGCCCGGCCTCGACCTGCCCAACATCACCACACCCCCAATCGGCGTACCGGGACTAGACCTGCCCGCGGCGACCATTCCCGGCTTCAAACTCGACAGCGCACTATTGGGCGGCTTCACCACACCCAAACTCGCCATTCCCGCGCTGACCATACCCACCATCACCGTGCCCGGCCTCGACCTGCCCAACATCACCACACCCCCAATCGGCGTACCGGGACTAGACCTGCCCGCGGCGACCATTCCCGGCTTCAAACTCGACAGCGCGCTGTTGGGCGGCTTCACCACACCCAAACTGGTCATCCCAGCACTGACCATGCCCACGATCAACGCCCCAGGTTTTGACTTGCCGGAGGTATTAATACCCGGCTTCAAGATCGACAGCGCTGCGCTGGGTGGTTTCTCATTACCGAAAATAGTGGTGCCGCAATTGAATGCGCCGGCGATACGTGTAAATGAGTTCACGATCACTCCGCAGCTGAGGATAGATTGGGATACAAATGTATTTGCGCTGAAGGGAGTCAATTTTGTCGGAAACACCGCGATTGTAGATCCTTTCAACGGCAGGGCGTTCTTCAACCTGAGCTCGATTAGCTCCCCCGGCTTCGATCTTCCCAGCTTGACCATAGGTGGATTCACCATCAACCCGATCGGAATCGACGCGTTCGGCCTTCCTCCGATCACGTTGCCGGACATCAGGATTCCAAAGATCAACTTGGGCGCCTTCACCATTCCGGGGTTCACCACCGGGCAGTTCACCATCAACCCCATCGGCGTCGACTCCTTCGGCCTGCCGCCCATTACGCTTCCCGACATCAACGTCCCACCCATCGAGCTGGGCGCGTTCACCATCCCAGGGCTCGACATCGATCCCATCCATCTGGACGGCTTCAGCATTCCCGGCGCCACCACGGCGGCGTTCACCATCAACCCGATCGGCGTGGACTCCTTCGGCCTGCCGCCAATCACCCTGCCAGACATCAACGTCCCGCCGATCAAACTGGGCGCCTTCACCATCCCCGAACTCGCCGTCAATCCCATCAGGCTCGATCCCTTCACCATTCCGGGCCTGACGATCCCGCCCGTGCACCTCGACGGCTTCGCGGTCCCAGGCTTCACGATTCCCAGCATGACGCTGCCCAGCACCACGATCGCAAGTTTCGACGTCCCGCCGCCGCCGGGCTTCGGCAACACCAGCACCACACCCTCGTCGGGATTCTTCAACACCGGCGCCGGGGGCAGCTCAGGGTTCGGCAATCGTGGGTTGGGCCTGTCGGGTCTGTTCAACGTGAATCCGGCCGGACTTTTCGGCGGCTCGGGTTACCAGAATGTCGGCACCAGCACCTCAGGGTTGTTCAACTTCGGTAGCGCGGTATCGGGCCTCGCGAACACCGGAACGCTTCCACTGACCCTGCCCAACCTGCTCGCCGGAATTCTCGGCTTCGGAAACACCGGCGCGGACCTGTTCAGATTCTGAGTGCACGCCCTCAGCAGGTCGACCCGGCGGGCGAACCAGCCGGGTGGGCAAACAATTGACCCCACTCGCGTCGAACCGCCGATTGGGCATCGGCGAAAACGTGAGATGTCGCGCCGTCACCCGCGAAATGGACCAACGCCCACGCCATCGCGAACACCGACACCTGGTGACGTTGGGCCGCGGTGTGCAGCTCATCGACTGCGTTCTCGGGACGGCACCGGCGCAGCCCGATGAGAATGCCCCGCGCGGTGTCGAGAATGCGACCAGCGTCCGGGCCACCCGAGACCTGGGTCGGCGCCCAGTTCGCCGTCATGCGCTGTCAACCTCCTGTCGAGTCCTACCGATACCCACCACAAGGGTGCCTCGGCCCGGGGCAGGTCGCCCCGGGGAAGCCGCACCGGCCACCGTGCCATGATTTGGGTATCGGCCCCGTTGTGCCAGGCTGCCGCCCACATTGGTATTCGCCCGTGATCACCTCGATACCGGCCCCCGCCGGCACGGGCCGGCACCGAATCGTCTTTGACGACGATGGCCCTCCGCATTGATGACCGAGGACTCTGTGCCCGGCGCCGGCCGCCGTGCATAGTCAGCGGCATGCTAAGCACGATCCTGGATGTCTTTCGGCTCCGCCAATACTTCGACGTGCTGGCGCGCGCACGCGAATTCTCGGCGGGATTGCGCCAGGACGCCGGATTTCTGGCGGATGCCGCCTGGGCCGCGCTGCGCTTGCCCTCCGCAGGTACCCAGCACCCCCAGCCGTTCCCGTCCACAGCGCCCTACATCGCGAATATCGCTGAAGGGCAACGGATTGCGCTGGCCGCGACGGGGGGAAGCGGCGCGATGGCCTCGCTGGTCGGGGCCGCGCGAGCATTGGAGGAAGCGGGTATGCGCCCGTCCGTCTACTCGCTGTGCTCGGGTTCGGCGCTGTTCGGTTTTCCGCTGGCGGCCGGGATCAGCGCGGACGAGGTGGCGGCCTTCACTCTGGGGCTGCTTCCCCGCGACTATGTCGACCTGGACTGGGGCCGGCTGCTGCGGCTGGCGCTCACTGCCGGGCGGGGGTTTGCCGGCATCATTGCGGGCGATGTGATCGAGCAGACGTACCGGCGTCTGCTCGGCGACCTGACCCTGGGCGAACTGCCCATTCCGGCCTACGCGCCGATCTGGAATATCGAACAGAATCGAATCGAATTCATCGGTCCGCGTACGCATCCGGAGCTCACGGTGGCGCGTGCCGTACATATGGCCATCGCGTTACCGTTGTTCATCCAGCCGGTCGAGTTCGACGGGTTCCACTGGTGCGACGGCGGCATCGTCGACATCTTCCCGGTTCGCCCCCTGCTCGACATCGAGCAGCCCTGCGAGGTCACGCTGGCGATCAACGGGTTCTATCCCCCGGGCTTTGCCGGCGAAGACGCCACCGGTTGGGAGTATCGCCGCGCCAGCATCTTGTACGTCGCGAGCCAGGTGCGCACCTGCCAGCAGATCGAGCTCGCCCGCGAGAACCTGGCCCGGTTACGTGCGGCGTCGAGGTTGATCATGATCGAGCCCGTGCCCTACCAGACGGTGCGGGGACTCGGCTTTTACCGCCAATTCCTCAGCACCCGCGACTGGGCCGGCTTCATGCGAGCCGGGCGTGCAGAGACGAGAAAGGCGCTGGCGGCAGGCGGGTCGACCGCCCTACCCGCTGCCAGGTCCGTGAGCGCCAATTAGCCTGCGAGCGCCAATACTTCGTCGAAGCCGGCGACCAGAGCGTCATGGAAGACGTCGTAGTCGGGGATCGCGGCGGTGTCGACGTCGATGCCCAGTGCGCAGGTGTCGACATAGGACAGCAGCGTGACGTTGACGGCCGAGCCGATCGTCGGGCCGAACGCGTATTGCGTGCGCACTGCCGCACCTCCGAGGAACACCGGCACCGGGATTCCGGGTACGTCGCTGGTCAGGAAATCAACGTGGCGCAGCACCGAGCCGATGTACCAACGCGGCATCAGGTTGAGAACGCCGGCAATCATCTGGGTGTAGGGCAGCGACTTTTCCTGCCGCACCGCGCCGACGCGCTCGTGGATGGCCTTGATCCGTTTCGCCGGGTCGGCCTCACCGACGGGAATGTCGAACCGCATCAACGTGATTCGGTTTCCACCCATGTCATCGGTGTTCGTCCGCAAGCTGATCGGCATGGTCAGGTGCAAATCGCCGACCGCGACGCCGTGTTTTTCGTGATAGATGCGTAACCCGCCGGCCACCCCGGCGACAAACGCATCGTTGAGCGCGCCGCCACACCGGTGCGCGGCATCGCGCAATTGCAGCCGTGGCACCTCGTGCACCCCGAGGCGCCGGATCAGGCCGCGCTCCCTGATCAGTGGTGAACCGGTGCGGTTGAGCGGCCGGACCGTCCGGTAGACGGACGCGGCGTTGGCCGCTGCCGACCGGAGCGTCGAGATGGGCCGCCGGATACCGCCGTACACCAGTTGCGGTACCTGCCGTGCCGTGCCGGTCACCACGTTGACAAGCAACGAGGCGCTATAGCGCCACGAATCGCGGTACCCCTCCAGACGAGACGGCTGGGGTACCTCCGGTGCGGCGGGCAGTGATTCCAGCTCGTAGTGCTCTTCGGAAAGATCGAATAGCCGCATCGCGATCTGGATGCCTCCGACACCGTCGGTGAGGGCATGGTGGAACTTGCAGATCACCGCCGCGGCGCCGTCGTGCAGGCCCTCGACCAGCGTCGCCTCCCAGAGGGCCCGGGCCCGGTCGAAATCCTGCATCGCGGCCACTCGGGCCATCTCAAGCACATCGTCGAAGGTGCCGGCTCCCGAAACGGCCACCCGCCGCATGTGATAGTCCAAGTCGAAGTCCGCGTCGTACTCCCACCGCGGCGGGGCGGGCGGCGGAGATTCCACCACCCGCTGGCGAAACATCGGAAGTTCGCGGCTGATCAGATCGAAACGTTGGCGTATCTGGTCCCAGTCCGGGGATCGATCCAGCAGCACGACCGTGACCACTGTGGACCGCAGCCGTGGGTCAGTTTCCATCGCCCAGGTAAAGGCATCGCTGTTGCGCATGAATTCAGTCATAGTGGCTCCACGGACAAAGCTACGATGCCTTCCGGCCTCGGTCACTAGCATGTTGGCAGCCAAGGACTTTGGTCCCTACAAGTGGTGCCATTGGTCGCCCGTCAGGAGCCGAGGACCCGCCGGGTGTAGTCGTTGAGGAAGACCCGGTTGGGGTCGAGGCGATCGCGGACCGCCGCGAAGCGATCCCAAGCGGGATACCGATCACGAAGCGTGCCGGCGCTCTGATAGTGGCGCTTACCCCAATGCGGACGGCCCGCATACTCGTCCATGATCTCTTCGACGGCACGGAAGTAGGTTTCGAACTCCATGCCGGTGTACTGGTGAACGGCGATGTAGCAGGTGTCGCGGTCGTGGGCGGTCGACAGGAACGCGTCGTCGGGGGCGCCGAAGCGGACCTCGAGCGGGAACATGATCGGCAGGTTGCGGCGGCGGACAAGGTCGATGACCCGCTGTACACCCTCGCGCACGTGTTCGCGTGGGATCGCGTATTCCATCTCGGTGAACTTGACGTTGCGTGCGCTCGCGTAGACCTTCCAGCCGTGATCCTGGACGGTGGCCGGCGACATCAAGTTCGTCATGAGACGGTTCAATGCCGGTGCGGCACTGGGGAATTGACGACCGGTGCGGCAGATCAGGCTCAGCGCCGCGTTTTCGGCGTAGTCGTTGATCCGGCGTTTCCACACCGGCAGCGGCATGGGCTCCTCGTCGCTGCGGCGCGTGGTGCGGGTCAGCGCCGTCTCGCCGTAGGGAAACACGAAGAACTCGAAGTGGTCGTTGCCATCCACCTGCTCGTCGAGTCGCTCCAGCGTATCGGCCAGCGGGCGCAGCTCGTCGTCGCGGTGCAGCGTGAACAGCGGCACCACCCGCAGGGTCACCTGAGAGATCACGCCCAACGCGCCGATCGACACCCGTGCTGCCAGGTAGTCGTCACCCTCCGACAGGGTCAGGATGTCGCCACCGGCGGTGACCAGTCGCAGCGAAACGACCTGCGCCGACACGTTGGTGAAGCGCGCCCCGGTGCCGTGCGTGGCGGTCGCGGTCGCCCCGGTGATCGACTGCTTGTCGATGTCGCCCTGATTCTCCAGGCCCAGCCCGCGCTCGGCCAGCTGCGCGAACAGCGGGTGCAGCCTCGCCCCGCCTTGCACCGTAGCCAGACCCGCCGCGACATCCACGTCGAGGACCCGCTGCATGCCGGTCATGTCGACCATCACGCCGTCGGTGCAGGCGCAGTCGGTGAACGAATGCCCGGTGCCGACGGCGCGTACGCGTTCGCCGCGCTGCGCCGCCTTGACGACGACCTCCGCCAACTCGGTTTCGGAAGTGGGGCGGACAATCTGCGACGGCGCGCACAACTGCTCGCCGGCCCAGTTGCGCCAGACGGTGCTCACCGGGCCAGCTCCCGCACCACGGATTCGGCCACCGTTGCCGCGTGCATCACCGTCTCGTAGACGACATTTTCCGGGGTATCGGACATCTGGTGGTAGTTCGACAGCGCCTTGTGGCGGTCGAAGGAAGAAAAGCAGGCCGTCGGATAGCCCGCCCGACTCATGAGCACGGCGTCGGTGCTGTTGCGTGATCGCAGCCCCCGCCGCAGCGGTGCGTCAGCGCGTTCGGCCGCTCGAGCCACCAGGTCACGGAACGGCCGGTGGTAGTAGTCCTCCATGATCGTGGTGCCCTCGCCCTCGAGCATGATCAGTTCGGGCGAGCCGACGGTGTCGAAGTTGAGGAAGTAGGTGTGGTCACGGTCCAGCTGAGGCTTGTGGCGGGCGATGAAACCGTAGATGCCACCCTGCAATTGCTCCTCGGCGCCCAGCGACACCAGCAGCACCCGCACACCCTGCACCGGGCGGTCACGTAGCCGCTCGGCCAACGCGACGATCAGCGCCACGGCGGAAAGGTTGTCGTTGGCACCCGGCACGATCGGGCTGCGGGCGATGTCGGTGAACGCCGCCACCCCGATCGCGCTCATCGCGGCCCCGGCGAGCATCATCTTGCGGCTGCCCCGCAGCGCGCCGGCACCGGCCACCATCGGCGCCAGGATCGACGGCCACCAGTTCGGCAGTGAGGTGTCGATGCGCTCGACGATCCCCGGGAATCGCTCGACGAAGAACCGCTGATAGCCGGGTTCGAAGAACTTGCCGCTGTGCGCGGCGTCGTGATGAGCGCACACCACGACCGTCCGCTTGCCGGTGGGGTCGCCGGCTTCGGCCACGACATTCCATGTCGTTCGGGGCTTTTGGAGTTTCTTGCGCACGACGCGTATCCCGTTGGAACAGTCGTCGGCGATCGCCAGCCCCGCACCCAGCCCCGCCAGCCCGGCAAGCACCCGCAACCGACGGCTGATCAGACCGGCGATCGCGGCGCCGACCCCGACCGCCGACAGCTTGGCGTGCAGCTGCGGGTAGCCGTCGTAGAACTGTTCCTCTTCGATCCGCGCATTCTGTGCACCGGCGGCGCGCAGGTACTCGACGATCTTGACCGCAGCCTCCTGCTCGCCGGGGTCCCCGGCACCGCGTTCGATCGGTGCGAGTGTCTCGATGACCTCACGCATCGTGGCCAATTCGGTCGGCAATGCGGTGATCGCAGTCATGGCAGCTCCTTGTCGCGCGGTCCGTCGGCGAACCATTCCATCATTAAAGAAACGTGCGACCCTCACCCCGGTAGGTCGGGACGGCGTCGATGATCTGCGCGCCCCGAACCAAATACAACCGATCGAACCTCTCACACAGCTCGCCGGCCTTGGTGTGACGGAAATACACCTTGTCGCCGATCTGCAGTTGCCGCGCCACCGCACCGGACAATGGCGTCTGGACCTCACCGGTGCCTTCCATCGGGTCCAGTTTGAGCCCGCTCGGTAGGTACGGGGTGGGCATGCGGTCTTTCGCGCCGACGCCGCTGGCCAAATAGCCGCCTCCGAGCGCGGTCACGGTATCGGCGTCGGGGCGGCGGCATACCGGCAGCGCGAACATCGCCGCCGGCCGCAAGGCGAACGTCGAGTAAGAGTCGAAAAGCGTCGGCGCGTAGAACCCCGAGCCGGCGGTGGCCTCGGTGATCGCCGGCTCCTGGGCAACCAGCTGAAGGTCACCGGTGCCGCCGGCGTTGACGATCTTGATGTCGGCGACCTCGCGCACCAGCTCGACGGCGCGCGCGCGACGTTCCCGCAACTCCGCGAAGGACCGCCGCTGCATCCACCGAACGGCCGCGTTCTGGGCGGACTTGCCGGCCACGTTGTCGCCGAACCCGGCGATATGGCCCTCGTAGGACATCAACGCCACCAGCGTCAGCGACGGCCGGCGCGCGATCTCCACCGCGAGCGCTCGTGCCTGTTCCGGCGTATGCAACGGTGAGCGCTTGGGCCCGATCTTCACCCGCCCGCCGGCTCGCCAGTAGCCGGCGTCAAGGTCCAGGCACAGCCGCAGCGGCTTGGTTGTCGCGTTTTCGATCAGGTCGAGATGCTCGACGCTGTCGACCATCAGGATCGGCGCTCGTTCGGGGTCCTCGGCGGTCAGCTCGCCGAGTTTGGGCAGCGCCGCCCTATCGGTCGTCGGATAGGCGAGTAGCAGGTTGTCGAAGCCGTGGTCGGCCAGCCAGAGAGTCTCGGCCAGCGTGAACGTCATCAGCCCGTCGAACCGAGCGTTCGAGTCGAGGATTTCGCGCTGTAAAGGCCTGCACCGCAACGACTTCGACGCCACCCGGATCGGCTTGTCAGCCGCGCGGGAAAGCAGCTGACCGGCATTGGCCCACATCGCGTCGAGGTCGACGAAGGCCAACGGCGCGTCCAGGGCGGCGAATGCCTTTTCGTACCGGTGCAGCCGACCGTGCGCGTCGAGCCTGACCGGCTCGTCGGCACGCTGCTCGCGACCCACCTCAGGCACGCCGTCACCTTACTGAACGTGACGGACTCTGGCAGCGGATCGATGATGTTGCGGCACGTGGTGGGCATGCCGAATGCCATGCCGGCTGCGCCGTTGCGATTGGCGGCCGCGGTGCTCCCGCCGGATTAGGCCGTCCCGTTCGTCCCGTTTTGGCCGAAGAGCAATCCGCCGGCGCCGCCGGCGCCCCCGGCTGCCAAGCCGGTGCCGTTTCCGCCATTGCCGCCGTTGCCGATGATCACCGCGCTGCCGCCGTTACCGCCCGCGCCGGCGCCGCCGGGGGCGCCGTTACCGCCGGCGCCGCCGTTGCCGAAGAACACCGCACCCGACCCGCCGGCGCCGCCAGCACCCTGACCGCCCGCGCCGCCGGTGCCCCCGGCACCGCCGTTGCCGAAGAAGAATGAGCCGTTGCCGCCCTGACCGCCGCTGCCGACACTGGTGCCGCCGCCGGTGCCGCCGTTGCCACCGGTGCCGCCGTTGCCGAAGATCAGGCCGCCGTCGCCGCCGTTGCCGCCACTGGCATACAGCGTGCCGTTGGTGCTGGTGGCCCCGCCGTTGCCGCCGTTGCCGCCCGTCCCGAACAGATATCCGGAGCGACCGCCATTGCCGCCGATGCCGCCCACCGGCTGCGTCGTGACCGGCAACGCGGCCGTGGTCCCGGTGCCGATACCGCCGCCGTTGCCGCCGACACCGCCGACCCCGAGCAGCTGGGCGTCGCCGCCGGCGCCGCCGAAGCCGCCCGAGCCGGCAAAGCCGGTGGTCACGCCGGCGCCGCCGTCGCCACCGAGGGCACCGCTACCACCGGCTCCGCCATTGCCCAACAGCAGTCCACCGGGGCTTCCGGTGCCGCCGAGACCACCGATGCCACCCTGGCCGCCTTCGGCGCCCCCGGTGCCGCCGTCACCTCCCAGCCCGCCGTCACCGCCGACCGCGCCGTTGCCGAACAGCCCGGTGGCGCCCCCGTTTCCACCGGACCCGCCGTGGCCGCCGAAGCTGGCGAAGGCTCCGTCGCCGGCTCCGCCGGCTCCGCCGCCTCCCCCAGCGCCCGGTGCGCCGTACAGCAGTCCGCTCTGCCCGCCGAGACCACCCATGCCGCCGTAGCCACCCACGCTCTGGACCGTATTGTTGCTGAGGCCTCCGGCCCCGCCAGTCCCACCCGCGCCGCCGACGCCGAACAACGCCGCTGCCCCGCCGCCGGCTCCACCGGACCCGCCGACGCCGCCCGCGGGGATGATGGTCGGCGAGGGACCGATGGCCGGCGCGGCTCCCCCGATTCCGCCGTTTCCGCCCGCGCCACCCAGGCCGTAGATCAGTCCGGCGCCACCACCGTTGCCGCCGTTGCCGCCGGTGGTGCCGACGCCACCGGCCAGGGGCGCCGGGCCGCCGTTGCCGCCGGCACCGCCGATGCCGCCGTTGCCCCACAACAGGCCGCCGTTGCCCCCGGCACCGCCGTTGAACCCGTTGAGGCCGGCGGTGGTGGAATTCCCCGCGGCTCCGCCGGCGCCGCCGTTGCCCCACAGGCCGGCGTTGCCGCCGTTGCCACCGCCCTGGTTGGCGCCGCCGGACCCGCCGTTGCCGCCGTTGCCGATCAAGATCCCGCCGTCACCGCCGCTCTGTCCGGTCCCGTTTATCCCATCGGCGCCGTTGCCGATCAGTGGACGCCCGAACAGTGCCTGGGTGGGCGCGTTGATCAGGTCAAGCACGTCCTGCTGCAGGGATTGCGCCGCCGAGGCATTGGCAGCCTCAGCGAGTGAATACGAGCCCGCTCCCGCGGTGAGCAGCTGCACAAACTGTTCATGAAATGCCGCGGCCTGAGCGCTGAGCAGCTGATAGGCCTGGGCATGCGCCCCGAACAGGGCAGCGATCGCGGCCGACACCTCGTCCGCGCCGGCGGCCAGCACTGACATCGTCGGCGCCGCGGCGGCAACATTGGCCGCGCTGATCGACGAACCGACGCTCGCCAGATCCGTTGCGGCCGCCGCCACCAGCTCTGGGGCCGCGATGAGATACGACATCAGGGACCTCCCACCACCTCACGGAAACCTGGCGGTCGCCCGGTCGCCATCAACCCTCGGCAAAGGGTATCGCCATCGGGTCAGCACACCCCGTATTTCCGGTAGACCTACCGATCGTTTCGCCGGACGGGCCCGGAATGTTTCAGCGATCTCGCGGCTGTCGGCGGCCCAGCACCGCCGTCCGACATTAGGACGGCCCTAAGAAGGCTTGTTCTCCGCGAATTCGCAGAATGCCGTGTAGGCCCGAGCGCCGTAGATGGTGGCCGGTCCCCCGTTCATGAGGATGGTGACACCGATCGCCTCGGCGGCTTCCTCGGCGGTGGCACCGGCGCGGGCCGCGGCCTGAGCGTGGGAGGCGATGCAGCCGTCGCACCCCTGTACCACCCCGATCGCCATCGCCAGGAGTTCCTTGACCTTACGGCTGAGGGCGCCGTCGGTGAGCGCGGCGCCGCTCAGGGCCGCAAATCCCTTGTAGACGTCGGGAATCTGGCTGCGAAGCGCCCGGTGTTGCGGCCGCAGCTCCTCGAGGACCTCGTGATGGTGTTGGTCTGACATCAGCCTCGTTACCCTTCGGCTAGTTGTGGGAACCTCAGGGTCGCAAGAGTACCGATTACGCCGGCGACCGTTCGGCCGCCTTGTCCGAGCGTTGCAGCTCGTCGATGACGGCTTGGATCCGGCCGGTGACTTCGTCGGCGATCGGGGCAAGCTGGGGTTCACCGGTGACGTCGGCCAACAGCCGCGGGTTCATCGCTTCGATGACGATGGTGCCGGCTTGCTCGGGGTCCGATCGCACCACCACATTGCAGGGCAGCAGAGTGCCGATCTGGCGGGTCGCCTCGATTGCGCGGTGCGCCAGCGGCGGATTGCAGGCGCCCAGGATCAGGTAGTCCTCCATGTCTTCGTCGAGTTTGGCTTTCAGGGTTGCCTTCACGTCGATCTCGGTCAAGACGCCAAAGCCCTGCTGCGCCAGCGCTTCGCGGGTGCGCTTGACCGCTTCGTCGAAGCCGGTGTGCAAGGTGGCCGACAATGCAATGTCCATCACCAATATCTCCTCTAACTTTTTCCGATGTTCTCTTCGGATTCTTGTGGGAACTTCTGTTCAGGCCAGCGCCAGGAAAAGCTTCTCCAACTCGGCTTCGCTCAACGGCGCGGCACCCTGGGACTGGGCTCCGGTGATGCATTCCCGCAATCCGGTGGCGACAATCTTGAACCCGGCACGGTCGAGCGCCCGGGACACCGCCGCCAGCTGGGTAACCACCTCTTTGCAGTCGCGGCCCTGCTCGATCATCGAAATTACCCCGGCCAGCTGCCCTTGGGCGCGCCGCAGCCGGTTCAGTACCGCAGCCATGCTGTCTTGATCACCAATCACGGTGGATCCTCCCGTCTCATCGGTCTTATCGACCATAGTACCCCTGGGGGTATGAATAGCTACCGCCGACACGACTGGGAACATACCCCCGCGGGTATTTGTTTCTTAGGTCAGTATCCCCCGATGGAAGGACCGACATGGCCACCGTCAATCTTACCCACGACACGTTCGAGTCCACGGTTACCGACAATCCGCTTGTGCTGGTTGACTTTTGGGCCGCCTACTGCCGCCCGTGCCAAACGTTTGCCCCGATCTATGAGCGGTCGGCGCGGATCCATCCCGACGTGGTGCACGCCAAGGTCGACACCCAGGCCGAGCCCGAACTGGCCGCCGCGGCGGGTATCCGCTCAATTCCGACCATCATGGCATTTCGCGACGGGGTGCTGGTCTACAGCCAGGCCGGGGCGATGCCACCGGCGGTGCTGGAGAATCTGATCACCCAGGTGCAATCGCTGGACATGGATACCGTGCGCGCCAAGATCGCCGCCCGCCGGGCAGCCGCCGCTCGGTAGCCGCCGCTCTCACAGGATCGCGTTGAGATCCTTGGCCCGCGCGATGTCGTCCCAGTCCACCTCGAGTTCGAGCAGAATCTCCTCCGTGTGCTGCCCGTGCTCCGGGGCGCGCGCGGGCCCCGGCGGCGTTTCGTTGAATTGAACCGGCGCGGCCACGATCCGGTACGGCTCGCCGTTGTCATCGCGGTTGGTCACCACGTACCCGTTGGGTTCGACCTGAGGATCGTTGAGCGTCTCCCGTGGCGTCGCCAGGGCCGCCCACACGCCCGGTTCGTCCGCGAGCACCTGCTGCCAATGTGCGAGGTCGTGGCCGGCAAACGCGGTGGCGAAGATCTCGGTGGCCTCGGCCGCATTGGCAATGAGGTTGCGCGACGGCACGAACCGCTCGTCGGCGGCCAGCTCGGCAAGTCCCATCCGCCGGCAAAAGCCGGCCCAGTATTTGTCGGGTTGTAAGAACACCAGCTGAATCCACCTGCCGTCCCTGGTTTTGTACCGGTTCACCAGCGGATTGATGGCCACCCCGGGAGGTGCCCCGGGAATGCCGTCGATATCGAAGAAGTCGGCCGCCGAAATCGACGGCGCGATGGCCCACATCGCCTGGGCCAGCAGTGACGAGTCGACGATGCACGGCTCGCCGGTGCGTTCCCGGTGAAACAACGCCGCACACACCCCGCCGGCGAGTGTCGCCCCGCCCTGCAGGTCGCCGAACGCCGGCCCCTGCACAGCCGGCGTCTCGCTGCCGAAGGGGGTAAGGGTGTACGCCACCCCGCCACGTGCCAGGTAGGTGGCGGCATCAAAGCCGCCGCGATCGCGATCCGGGCCGCGCACGCCCAGTCCCGTTCCTCTGGCGATGATGATCGTGGGATTGAAGGAGCGGATGTCCTCGACGGTCAACCGGGCCCGCTCGAGGGCTCCGGGCAGCCAGTTGGTCAGGAACACATCGGCACTGGCCAGCAGGCGGCCGAACAGCTCACGCCCGGTCTCGGTTTTGATGTCGATCGCGATGCTGCGCTTGCCACGATTACCCAACTCGAGGATGAAGTCGGCGTCGACCCGGGCTGCTTCGCGGGTGAAACCACCCACCACCAATGCCCGGCCGGGATCGCCCGCCGCGACGCCCTCCACCTTGATCACGTCGGCACCCCAATCCGACAGGGCGGCACCGGCCGACGGTACGTAGGTCCACGACGCCAGCTCGACAACCCGGACACCGCTGAGTACCCCTGCCATCGCAATCCCCTCGGCCGCCGCAGCTATTCCTTGCTATTTTAGATATTCTAGCTAGCGTAGCGGATGGCGATATTCCGGCTGCAGGCACGCGGTTCTTCGGAAGAGATGCGATGGGACCCACCAACGGTTCGATGCCGGTGCGGATGGTCACTGCCCGGCACAGTTCGGCGCCCCCACCATGTGGGCAGCGAAAGGCTTTGACTCTCAATGTGAATCGTCGGTATCTGGACTCGGACAACTCGGACAAGGGGCGGCGATGAGCCGGATAGCGGGCCGGGCGGCCGGTAAGGTGGCGGTGATCAGTGGCGCCGCGCGCGGGCAGGGCCGCTCGCATGCACGATTGCTTGCCGCAGAGGGCGCCGACATCATCGCGGTCGACTTGTGCGCCGATATCGACACGAACGAGTATCCGCTGGCCCGGCCGGAGGACCTGGACGAGACCGCGCGTCTGGTGGAAAAGGAAGGCCGGCGGGTCATCACCGCGATCGCCGACGTGCGCGACCGTGCCGCGATGTCGACAACGATCGACAACGCGGTGTCCGATTTGGGCCGTCTCGACATCGTGGTGGCCAACGCCGGCATCTGCCCGCTCACCGCCGGACTGCCGCCGCAGGCGTTCGCCGACGCCGTGGACGTGGACCTAGTGGGGGTGCTCAACCTGGTGCACGCCAGCCTCAAACACCTACGCGCAGGCGCGTCGATCATCGTGATCGGTTCCAACGCGGCATTCATGTCGTCGATGAACACCACCGGCATCGATGGGGGCCCCGGCGGGGCGGGCTATGCCTTCGCGAAAATCGCTGCCGCGCATTACGTCAACGACTTCGCCCTCGCGCTGGCCCCCTTCTCCATCCGGATGAACGCGATACACCCGACCAACGTCAACACCGACATGTTGCACAGCGCTCCCATGTACCGGGCCGTCCGGCCGGACCTGCCGAACCCCACCCGCGAGGAGGCCGAGCCGGTTTTCCCGGTGATGCAAGCGATGCCGATCCCCTATGTCGAACCCGAAGACATCAGCGAGGCCGTGTTGTTCCTCGCCTCCGACGCGGCCCGCTACGTCACCGGACAGCAGCTCCGGGTGGACGGCGGCGGCTTTCTCAAAGTCAAGCCATGGTCCGGCGGGTGATCTCGCGATGTGGTCAATTCAGTTGCGGCACAGCGGACGTGGAGGCACGCGGTGACTCTCGACCGTTTCGGCGACTTCCGCCGCCGCCTCTATGAGCTGATGACGCTGATGAAAACGGCCGACGACCGGCTGGCCAAGGGCATCAGCACCGGGGAGTTCATCTGTGTGTACTGGCCGTCGCGCGGCCAGGAAGCCATCGGCGCGGCGATGGGTGTGGTGCTACGGACCGACGATCAGCTGGTGACCACCTACCGCGGGCTGCACGATCTGATCGGCAAGGGGGTTCCGCTGCGGGAGATCTTCGGGGAGATGATGGGACGCACCGTCGGCGCCAGCCGCGGCAAGGGCGGCACCATGCACATCGCCAATCCCGCGGTGGGCGTGATGCTTTCGACCGGCATCGTCGGCGCCGGCCCGCCGGTGGCCGTCGGGCTGGCACTGGCCGGCAAACGCAAGGGCCTGGATCGGGTCACGGTGGTCAGCTTCGGCGACGGCGCCACCAACACCGGCTCCTTCCACGAGGCCGCCAACATGGCCGCGCTCTGGGACCTGCCCGTGGTGTTCGTGTGCCAGAACAACCAGTACGCGGAGATGACACCCACGTCCGCCACCATGAAGCTCGAGCATGTCGCGGATCGGGCCGCCGGTTATGGCATGCCCGGTGTCGCGGTCGATGGCAACGACCCGCTGGCGGTCGCGTCGGCTCTCGACCAAGCGGTGGACGCCGCCCGCGGCGGTGGCGGTCCCACGTTCATCGAGTGCGTGACGTTCCGCTTCCGCGGCCACTACTTCGGTGACCGGATGCCCTACATACCACCAGATCAGCTGGCGGCGGCGATGGCGGCCGACCCGGTGCCGCGGTTCCGCAACCACCTCCTCGAAGCCGGAATCTGCGGCGCGGACGAGCTTAGCCGCATCGACGACGACGCCCTGCAAACCGTGGAGACGGCGCTGAACACGGTGATGACCGGCGAGTCACCGTCCGTCGACGAACTCGACCGTGACGTTTACGCAACGCCGCTCGGGTTCCCGGTGTGGGGACGTGGCGGATGACCGAACAAGAGCTGACGATGCGCGAGGCGCTCAACCTCGCACTCGATCAGGCGCTACAGGCCGACGACAGGGTGTTGCTGCTCGGAGAGGACATCGCCGATCCCGGCGCGTCCGGGCCCACCGCGGGCCTGTCGACCAAGTACGGCCACGACCGGGTGGTGGACACCCCGATCTCGGAAGCCGCGATCTTGGGCGCCGCGATCGGCGCGGCGATGGACGGAATGCTGCCGGTGGCCGAGATCATGATCATGGATTTCATCGGCATCGCCGCCGACCAGTTGATCAACCATGCCGCCAAGCTGCGCTTCATGACGGGCGGACGCACCACGGCGCCGATCACCGTGCGCACCCAGGTGTACGCCGGATTGGGCACTGGCGCCACGCATTCGCAGACGTTGGAGGCGTGGTTCATGCACATCCCCGGGATGAAAGTGATCGTGCCGTCCACCCCGGGCGACGGCAAGGGCCTACTGACCACCGCCATCTTCGACGAAGACCCGTGTCTGTTCGTCGAAACCATCCGCCTGCAAAGCAAACGCGGACCCGTCCCCGTCGACCCCGGTTTCTCGATCCCGTTGGGCCAGGCCGATATCAAGCGGCCGGGCACCGACGTCAGCCTGATCGGCTACGGGCGCAGCGTGTACGACGCGCTCGCGGCCGCGGCCACCCTGCAGGAACAGGGCATCAGCGCCGAGGTCGTCGACCTGCGCACCCTGGTGCCTCTCGATGTCGAGACCGTCGTCGAATCCGCCCGTCGCACAACAAGAGCCGTCGTGGTGCACGACGCGGTGCAATTCGGTGGACCCGGGGCGGAGATCGCCGCGATCCTGCAATCGGAATTGTTCGGCGAACTCGTCGCACCCGTTGAGCGGGTCGGCGCCCGGTTCGTCCCCAGCCCGGCCGCCGCCGCGCTGGAGGCGCAAGTGTACCCCTCGCCGGCCCGCATCGTCGCAGCCGCACAGCGAACCCTGGACAGGGCGAGAGTGCATGGCTGACTTCGTCATTCGCATCCCGCGGGTCTCGGTCGCGGTATCCGAAGCCGAGCTCGTCGAATTTCTCGTCGACAGCGGCCGGCATGTCGAGCAGGGCACCCCGATCTACGTCATCGCAACCGAGAAGGCCGAACAGGAGATCGAGGCCGGCGCGTCCGGCGTCGTGCAGTGGACCGCAACAGCCGGTGGGACCTACGACATCGGCGTGCCGATCGGCGTCATCACCGCATAACTCAGGAGAAGGCATGGACCTCAAGGAAACTCGCGAACGCATCATCTACGAGAAGACCGGCGCGATAGCTCGGGTCACGCTGAATTGGCCGGAGAAGGCCAATGCCCAGGACCAGAAACTCGCCGAGGAAGTCGACGCCGCACTGGCCGACGCGGACCGCGACTACGACATCAAGGTGCTGATCCTCAAGGCCAACGGCAAGGGCTTCTGCTCGGGACACGCGATCGGCAACAACGCGGTCGACTATCCGGCTTTCGTCGAGGGCGCCAAGGTCATGGGCACGCCGTGGAAGCCGCAATCCGACCTGTTCGTCAAGCCGGTACTCAACCTGTGGGAGTTCGCCAAACCGACGATTGCCCAGGTCCACGGCTACTGTGTGGGCGGGGGCACGCACTACGGGCTGACCACCGATATCGTCATCGCCGCCGAGGACGCCTACTTTCAGTACCCGCCGCTGCAGGGGTTCGGCATGCCGTCCGGCGAATGCTCCATCGAGCCGTGGGTGTTCATGAATTGGCGGCGGGCGTCGTATTACCTGTATCTGAACGAAGTCATCGACGCGCAGAAGGCCCTGGCGGTGGGTCTAGTCAACGAGGTGGTGCCGCGCGATCAACTCGACGCGCGGGTGGACGCGATCGCCCGGCACATCGCGCAGGCTCCGCTGACCACGCTGTTGGCGACCAAGGCCAACATCAAACGCGCCTGGGAGTTGATGGGCATGCGGGTGCACTGGCAAAGCTCCAACGACCTGGTGGCGTTGGCGTCGATCAGTGCCGACGTGCAGGCCCTGGTGCAACAGGTGCTGAAGGGCAAGATCAAGCCCGCCGAGATGGCGCGCCGCCAGGCGGCGGCGGCCGAGTCTCCCGACGGTGCGTCGGCGACCTGATGCAGTTGGGGCGCAGAATATTACGCTGATGAACCTGACCGACCACGCCGACAGCGCCGCCCCGGCACTCATGGTGGGTGACGGGCCGGCCCTCTCGTATGCGCAGTTGCATGCCCGGAGCCGACGGGTCGCCGCGCTGCTGCACGAGGCGGGGCTCAGGCGCGGCGACGGGGTGGCTCTGCTGCTGGCCAACCGCCCGGAGTTTCTCGAAATCCCTTGGGGCTGCCAGCTTTCCGGGCTCTACTATACGCCGGTGAACACTCACCTAACCGTCCCGCTGCCCTCCGCCAACGGCTCCTGGGCTCAGGCCGTTCTGGAGCTGGCGCTGACTCAGCGCTACGGGATGAGCCCGGCCAGCGTGTACCTGTCCCCCGCGCCGCTCTACCATGCCGCCGGGGTGAACTACGCCATGGCGGTTCACCGCGTCGGGGCCACCGTGGTCATCATGGGCAAATTCGACGCCCAGACCGTACTGCGGCTCATCGAGACGCACCGGGTTACCCACGCCCAGGTCGTGCCGACGATGTTCGTGCGGATGCTCAAGTTGCCCGAAGAGGTGCGGCGCGCCTATGACATCTCCAGCCTGCGGTGTGTGCTGCACGCGGCCGCCCCGTGCCCGGTGGACGTCAAGTACCGGATGATGGACTGGTTCGGTCCCGTCATTCACGAATACTACGGGGGGACTGAGGGATTCGCCGGCACCACGATCGGCCCGCGGGAGTGGCTGGCTCAACCGGGCTCGGTCGGCAAACCGGTGAGCCCGGTGCATGTCGTCGGCGACGACGGAAGTGAGCTGCCCGTCGGGCAGTGCGGCGAGCTCTACTTCGAGGGCCCCGCCGTTCGAGTACTTCAAAGATCCTGTCAAGACCGCGTCGGTGTGCAACGACCGCGGGTGGCGCACCTTGGGCGACATGGGCTACGTGGACGAGGACGGATACCTCTACCCGACCGACCGCTCGACGTTCATGATTGTCTCCGGCGGGGTCAACATCTATCCGCAGGAGGCGGAGAACCTGTTGGTCATGCACCCCAAGCTGGTCGACGCGGCGGTATTCGGTGTACCCAACGACGAATTCGGTGAGGAGGTCGAGGCCGTGGTGCAACCGGTGGACGGCGTTATCGCCGGACCCGACCTGGAGGCGGAACTCATCGACCACTGCCGCGCCCATCTGGCCTCCTACAAGTGCCCGCGCACAGTCGACTTCACCGCGGAGCTGCCGCGGGACCCCAACGGAAAGCTCTACAAGAGGCGTATCCGCGAACGCTATTGGCAAGGCCGCGCGTCGCGAATCGTGTGAGCGAGGGAACCAGATGGTGAGCAATGAGGTGAACTGGACACCGCTGCCAGTGCCGTGGGCAGTCCGCGCCGCCGACCGGATTCCCAAGCAGCGTTACTACGACGCGGAGTTCTACGCGCTGGAGACGGCGATGCTGTGGCCGCGCGTCTGGCAGATGGCCTGCCGGCTCGAGGAGATCCCCAAGCCGGGTGACTACGTGGAGTACCAGATCCTCGACGAGTCGATCATCGTGGTGCGGGTAGCCGGTGACAACGTACGCGCCTACCACAACGCGTGCCGGCATCGCGGGGTGAAGCTGGTGGAGGGCAATGGATCTCGTCGCACTTTCGTCTGCCCCTTCCACGGCTGGTGCTGGGGTATCGACGGGCGCAACACCTATGTCGCGCGGCCGGAGGTGTTCGACGAGCACAACCTGTGCCCGCAGGATCTTGCGCTCGTGTCGGTACGGTGCGAACTGTGGGGCGGGTGCGCGTGGATCAACCTCGACGACGCCGCGCCCGCGTTGCGCGCCTGCCTGGAGCCGTTCGCCTCGATCTACGACGCCTGGAAGGTCGAATCGCTGCGCACCGAGTGGTGGCAGTCGTGCCGATTGCCGGTGAACTGGAAGCTTGCCACGGCGGCGTTCATGGAGGGCTATCACGTGCCGCAGACCCACCCGCAGCTGTTGCCGTCGGCGCCGGGCGCGACCGCGCCGGGCACCCACCCGGTCATCCAGAGCAGCCTGTATTTCATGCGGACGCTCGGCGCCGGCATGGGCGGCATGACCCACGCCAACGACATTCGCATCGCCGAAGGCCTGCAGCACATCGAGTTGCCGGACGATCCGGCCGAGGCGACGACCGCCTGGCGCGCCACGCTCAACGACGCCGTCGTCGCCTGGCATCGCGCGCGGGGATGCGATGTTCCCGACCTCAACGCGTTGGCGCGCCGCGGCATCGTCGACGCGATCGGGTTCGGCTTCCCGCATTACTTCCTGTTGCCGCAATACAGCAGCGCTTCCTCGTACCGGATCCGTCCCCTGGGGCCGGAGGAGACGTTGTTCGAGATCTGGTCGCTCACCCGGATTCCACCGGATCAGGTCACCAAGCCCGCCCCGCCGGAACCCAAGGCGCCCGACGACCCGAGCTGGCCGCCGATTCCCGCGCAGGACTTCTCCAATCTGCCGCGGCAGCAAAAAGGTCTGCGCTCCAAGGGATTTGAATACATGCGATTATCGAAGCAGATCGAGGGACTGATCTCGAATTTCGAGCGGGTCATCGACGGGTTCCTGGCCGGGCTGCCCTACGACACGCTGGTGCCCGCGATCCAGCAGACCAACACCACCATCGACGTGCCGATCGCCGACCTGGGATTCACTTCAGACGTTTCGGCGCCACAGTGAGCGCTCGGTGGGACCGCTCGGTCGACCTACTCGTCGTGGGCAGCGGCGGGGGCGGCATGGTAGCGGGGCTGGCCGCACTCGACCGTGGGCTCGAGCCGCTCATCGTCGAAAAGCAATCCCTGGTCGGCGGTTCGACCGGTCTCTCCGGCGGCATCGTCTGGCTGCCGAACAACCCGTTGATGCGGGCCGACGGCATCGCCGACACGTACGAAGACGGGTTTGGCTACCTGGCCGACGCGGTCGGCGACGTTGGCGCGGCATCTTCGGCTGCCCGCCGGGAAATGTTCCTCACCGCGGGCTACGAGATGATCGATTTCCTTATCCGCAAAGGGGTTCGGCTGATCCGCTGTGCCGGCTGGAGCGACTACTACCCGAATCACCGGGGCGGCAACGCCGCCGGCCGCGCCGTCGAGGGAGTTCCTTTCGACGCCGCCGCGCTGGGGTCCTGGAGCGACCGGCTGCAGCCGCCGCTGGCCAAGAACTACGGGTACGTGGTGCTGACCAACGAATTGCGCTCGGTGCAATACTTCAACCGATCGCCACGCGCCTTCGCGGTAGCGGCCCGAGTATTCCTGCGCACCCGCACCGCCCGGATCCGCGGCCGCCAAATCCTCACCAACGGGGCATCATTGATCGGCCAAATGCTCAAGGTGCTCATCGACGTCAGCGACGGCCGGCCGCCGTTGTGGACTGACACCGCCATGGACGATCTCATTGTCGACGACGGCCGGGTGGTTGGGACACGCGTCATCCGCGACGGCAGTCCGGTGAGCGTCGAAGCGCGCAAGGGAGTTCTGTTGGCCGCCGGCGGCTTTGGCCACAATGCCGAGATGCGACGGGAATACGGCGGCGATCAGCCCAACGACGGGGCATGGTCGATCGCCAATGCCGGCGACACCGGCGAAGTGCTGCGCGCCGCCATGCGGCTGGGCGCGAAAACCGACCTGCTCGACGAAGCAT
The DNA here is from genome assembly GCF_002086675.1 of Mycobacterium persicum. GTDB lineage: Bacteria > Actinomycetota > Actinomycetes > Mycobacteriales > Mycobacteriaceae > Mycobacterium > Mycobacterium persicum. The sequence goes on along the minus strand of NZ_MVIF01000047.1, from coordinate 17,599 downwards.
GGTGGCTGCCTTCGGTATTCATCCCCAACGGCGGCGCCGCCGCGGCGTCACTGGGCTCGGGGCGACAACGACCGGGAGCCATCTACGTCGACACGGCCGGCCGCCGGTTCTGCAACGAGTCGAACTCCTACGTCGAAGTCGGCAAGGCGATGTACGCCGCCAAGGCGGTGCCGTGCTGGATGATCTTCGACCACGGCTACGTCCGCCGATACGTCACGGGTACCAACCCGCTCAACCGGCGCCTGCCGCCCGAGTTCATCACAAGCGGCACCGTCAAGCGCGGCGACACCGTCGGCGACCTCGCCCACCAGATCGGTGTGCCCGTCGACGCGCTGACGCGAACGATCCAGCGGTTCAACCACTTTGCCGCCCAGGGCCTTGATCCCGACTTCGGGCGCGGTCAGTCGGCCTACAACACCTGCCTGGGCGACCCGGGCTACCGGCCCAACGCCGCCCTCGGCCCGCTGCGCCGGGGTCCCTATTACGCAACCAGAGTGTTCCCGGCCGATGTCGGCACCTGTGGAGGCGTGGTCACCAACGAGCACGCGCAGGTGATCGACGAGGATGGCCGGGTGATCGAGGGCCTCTACGCCACCGGCAATACCACCGCGACGGTGATGGGACGAACGTATCCGGGAGCCGGCGCGAGCATCGCCAACTCGATGGTGTTCGGCTACGTCGCCGCCCGGCACTTGCCCCCAGTGTGACGCTGCAGTCACGCTCGGCTGCGAATGTGACTGCAGCGTCACGTTGGCGGCAGGCCGGAATCATCGACGAAATCGCGCGGCGTCAGCCCTGACCGCATCAGCTCGGCGCGGCGGGCCTGAACATCGGAGGCGGCGCCGACCATGTTGGTCAGAATATGGCTGACCTGCAGGTGCACCCGCATACCCATCAGTTCCCAGGCTCGCTTGACGTTGTTCTTCACCGCCATCAGCGTGGTGAGCGGGATCCGCGCGATCTTGCGTGCCATCTCCTCGACCGTGGCTTCCAGGTCTTGGCGGGGCACCACCCGGTTGAGCAGACCCCAGTCGAGGGCTTGCTGCGCCGACAACGTCGGCGCCAGCAGCAGCCAGTCCATGGTGCGGTGCCAATTCATCAGCAACCACGGCTCGATCATGGTGTGCCCGCCGGGCTCGCCGAGGCTTTGGGCAAGCGGCATCTGGAAGTACGCGTCCTCGGACGCGACGCAGAAGTCGGTCAACAGGCCAAGATAGATGCCGCCGCCCACGCAGTAGCCGTGGATCTGGGAGATCGTCGGCTTGGGGAATTCCCACAGATACAGCGTGGGCCACAGGAACAGGTCGGCGGTGCCCCTGTACAGCTCCTCGAAGGTGTTGCCGAAATCCGGGTAAGGGTTTTCGTCCGGACCCCAGCGTGCCACGTGCCCGCCACAGAACCCTTTTCCGTTGGCCTTGAGGATGACGACCTTGACCTCTTTATCGCGGTCGGCCTCGTGCAGGCACGCATCGACTTCGGTGACCAGGACCGCATCCTTGGTGTTGGCCTTGTCGACCCGGTTCAGGATGATTCGCGCGATCGGTGGTTCGCGCTCATAAATGGTCGCTTCGAGGACGCGCCGTTGCATGCTGGTGACAGTACCCGACGCAGGCGTGCGCCTACAGCGACCGGCTGATGATCTCCTTCATGATTTCGCTTGTGCCGCCGTAGATCTTGGTCACCCGCGCCGCCGCATACGCGCGCGCGATGGGGTATTCCATCATGTAGCCGTAGCCGCCGAAGAACTGCAGGCACCGATCCACGATGTCGACCGCCTTGTCCGCGGCGATCAGCTTGGCCATCGACGCCGTGGCCGGGTCGTTGTTGCCGTCGATGTACTGCTGCACGCAGTGGTCGACGGTGGTCTTGATCGACAGCGTCTCGGCCTTGAGCTGTGCCAACTCAAACCTGCTGTGCTGGAACTGGATCAACGGCCGCCCGAACGCCTCCCGCTGCCGGGTGTAGCGGATCGCCTCGAGCACCGCGCATTCGGCCAAACCGGCGCACTGCGAGGCGATGACCAGTCGCTCCCGGGCCAGCTGCTCCATCAGCTGGTAAAAACCCAGCCCCTCGTTTTCACCGAGCAAATTCGCCACCGGCACCCGCATGTCCGAGAAGAACAACTCCCGGGTGTCCTGGCCGTGCTGGCCGATCTTTTCCAGGACTCGCCCGCGCTCGAAACCGTGCAGACTCGCGTCGGTTTCGGCGACGATCAGGGAAATCCCTGCCGCACCGGCTGTCGGATCCGTCTTGGTGACAATGATCAGCAGATCACAGTGAGTTCCGTTGGAAATGAAGGTCTTCGAACCGTTGATCACATAGTGTGAGCCGTCGCGGACGGCGGTGGTACGGATCCCCTGCAGGTCGGAGCCGGCACCGGGTTCGGTCATCGCGATCGCCAGCACGGCGTCGCCGCTGATTACCCTGGGCAACCAGCGTTGCTTCTGTTCCTCGTTGCCGTAGGCGTTGAGGTAGTGCGCGGCGATCGGTGAGTGCACCGCCCACCCCGAGGAGGTGTCGTGCGCCAGTGCCTGCTCTTCGGCGAAGACCGCGGAATAACCGAAATCGCCACCGGCGCCGCCGAACTGCTCGGGCAGATCCAGCCCGAGCAACCCCGCGTCGCCCAGCTTGTTCCAATACTCACGATCGACCTGATGGTCGCGGGCCCAGCGTTCTTGGTTGGGAGTGGACTCCTTCAGCAGGAACTCGGCAGCATACTTACGCAGCTCGCGATGTTGATCGGTTTCCCAGCTGGCCCGGTAGGCCGGGAAAAGCTCGGACATGACTGCCCCCTGATGTTGCTCCGCGCAATATCGGTTCAGGTTCGCATAGTTTCCGATCGTTGGCGGTGGATTCGGCAAAAAGCCCGGCATGCTCCCCGAACGCGCCGCGGCACCGGTGTCGCCGACGACATCCCGACCGGCGCTGCCGATACCGTCGGCACCGCACCACCTGGCGTCCACAGTTACCACGATGGCGCGGACTATCATTGCAGTACACAAGGGTTTTCACAGTCCCGGCGCACCGAGGCTGACAGCTAGGCCCGCGCCAACAGCCAGGCCTGCCCCCGGCCTTCCCCGGCGGCAATCACATCCAGTCCGGCAAACGACGCCCGGAGCTGGCCTCGCCCGGCGCGGAAGGGCCCCGCGGCTGCGCCGACCTCACTGAGCACGGCGATGGCCAGCAACCCGCCCGGTGCCAATCGCGCGACTATCGGCCGGTCCAGGCGAGGATCGAGGAACTTATGGCACACGACCACGTCGACGGGTGGCCCGGGCGGCAAACCTGCGTCCAGGTCGACCACGTCGAATCGACAGCGATCGGCAAGCCCGCAACGCTCGGCCAAATCCCGTGCCTGGCCAATCGCCACCGTAGAGATGTCCACTCCCCACACCTGCAAGCCTCGGCGTGCTAACCAGACCGCGCCCAGCCCCGGACCGCAGGCCAGATCGAGAGCCTTTCCCGCGGTTGGGAATACGTCCGCGTGACATCCAAAGGCGCTGGGCGGACCGACAGCGTCGAGTGCCGGCGGTCCCTGACTGCTGTACCGCTCGTCCCAGCTGCGGCGATCCTGCTCGGCCACAACCTGTTACGCCGGACCGGTATGCAGATAGCCTGGTGTACCAGCCGAGCCCACTCGTCCGGCCGTCGGTTCTGACCGTCGGCAGCACGCCGAGCGCACGATTCCGGGCTCTCTCGCGAAAGTCACTGTGCCCCAGAGTTTTGCAGATAGGCGACGATCGCGTTGGTCAACCCGCGGCGGGCCTGATCGAGGTCGGAGTAGGTACCCAACTGTCTTTCGGAGGTGATGCCGCGCATCGCTCCCGGGATGAACGCGGCGACCTCGCGTACCCGGCCGGGATCGACATCCATATCCGCGAATGCTTTCTGGCAGGTCGTGGCCCAGCTCCGCTGCCACGACGCCAGCTCGGCAGCGGTTCGGGGATAGTGCCGCTCGAGTTCGGCACGGTTGTTGGGCAGGGCGCGACGAAGCGTCTCGATCGCACGGGAATCGGTCGAGGTCAGCCCCTCGTACAAAGTGTTGATAATGCCCGAAACCCGTTCGTGAAGCGGACCGCTGGAGACTGCATTCGACCCAAACGTGCCCCGCCGCGCCGCCGTGCGGTGCAGAACTGCGGCCCACAACCCGTCGATGTCGCCGAATTGGTACTTGACCGCGCCCCAGGTGGCGCCGCTGTCCTTGGCGATGCGATTGGCCGACGCGGCCCCGGGTTCGCCGGTGGCCAACGACCGTATCGCAGCCTCGAGCATGCTTTCGCGCGTTGCGAGGCCGCGCTTGTTGGCACGCCGCCCCGCTATGCCCGCCTCAGCCATTCATGCGATGTTAGTGGCAACGCTCGTCGCGCGGCTAGCACCGCATGTCAGCGAAGTCCGCCCACCTCGACCGCCACGGTGGCGATCCGGGCTTCGGCGCCGCGGTAATTCAAACCCATTGCCGACAGCGCGATTTGGACTTTAGACGGCTCCAAGCCACCGGGCCGCGGAAAGTTGGGTCGTGCACCGGGATCCGCGACCTCCGTCGTCGACGCCACCGGCGATGCCGGGGCCCGGGTTATCGGCCACCACCCGAGACCAGTGAACCGACCGCTCAGCGCCTATAGTCCTGCTCGGATCACGTAAAGGGCTCTCGACCGGTCAACAGTGCCACGGTTGCCGCACCTCTTCGGGCTCGGCAATCCGCATTCGGCCGACGGTGGCGGTCTGGGTCCGGAGGAGGAAACAGGTGTCGGGTCTGCGAGAGCTCGCATTGGGCAGTGCGCCCGTCTTCGGTGGTGTCATGCTGGCCGTCGCGGCCGGGCAATTCAAGGGCACCGACTTTCGCGGCCAGCTCAAGCAGGACATGGACCTGCTCGACCGGCTTCCCGCCGACGCCCCGCAACGCGCCGATCTGGAGCGCACGATCAACGAGCGCATCGGCGACCTGGTGGACGCCGCCGACCGAAGTCGCGCACTGCGCAAAGCCGCAATGTCCTACCAGGGCAACTGGCGCGACATCGTGCTGTTGCTGTGCGCGGTGCTGTTCACCGTCATCTGGTGGGAGGTCAACCACAGCCGCAGCAACTGGCTGCCGACGTTCATCGTGCTGATCGTGTTGTCGGTGGTGGCAGCCGGTTACGCGCTTCGCGGCGCGCTGCGCAGCGTCACCTCCCTGGCCCGCAAACGGCGCGGCGGCCAGCGACACGAACCGACTTCCGGGTGAGCGCGGCAGCGACGATACCTCAACGTCGGTAAGTTACGTATTTTTGCAATATAAAGGACCCCGCAGGCATTGCCCCCCTCCGCGCGCCGGTGCCACGCTATCTGCATGACAGAAACCGAGGGGTATGTCGATCAGGCGGTCACCGGCATCGCCGAACCACAACCGATGTACAAGGCGCTGCGGGAGTCGACGCCGGTGTTCCGGGCGCCGCAGGCGGTGGTTCTGAGCCGGCTTGCCGACATCGAGATGGCGCTCAAACGCACTGACCTGTTCTCCTCCAACATGGATGCCGTCGATCTCGGTAACCTGCGGCCGCTGATCCCGCTCCAAATCGACCCGCCCGAACACGCCAAGTACCGCCGTATCCTCGATCCGCTGTTCACCCCGCGGGAGATGGCTCGGCGCGAACCCCACGTCACCGCGCTGGTGAACGAGATGATCGACCGGTTCGCCGGCCGCGGTGAATGCGACTTCCATGCCGAGTTCGCGGTGCCGCTGCCGTGCACCGTCTTCCTGCAACTGCTGGGCCTTCCCCTGGACGACCTCGACAGATTCCTGGAGTGGAAGGACGGCGTCATCCGTCCCGCGGGCTCCACCGGCTACGACGACCGCCACGAGGCGTCGGCAGCCGTGGCGCAACAGATCTACGACTACTTCGACCGCGCGATCGACGACCACATCGCCAACCCGCGAGACGACGTGCTGTCAGCGATGATCGCGGCCAACGTCAAAGGACTAGAGGGGCCGGCCGGCCAACCGCTATCCCGCGAGGAGCTGCTCGACATCTGCTTCCTGTTCCTGATCGCGGGCCTGGACACGGTCACCGACTCGCTCGACTGCTTCTTCGTCTACCTGGCGCGACACCCCGACCATCGTCGACAACTCATCGAGCAGCCCGACGTCCTGCCGCATGCGGTTGAGGAGCTATTGCGCTGGGAGACGCCGGTGCCCGGCGTTGCCCGGGTGGCCATGCAAGACGTCGAAGTGGGGGGATGCCCGATCCGCAAGGGTGAACGCGTCAGCCCGCTACTCGGCGCGGCCAACACCGACCCGGCGGAGTTCCCCGATCCGGAACGAGTGGACTTCACCCGCAACCCGAACCGGCACCGCGCGTTCGGTGGCGGTCCGCATCGGTGCCTCGGTTCCCACCTGGCGCGCATGGAGCTGCGGGTGGCGTTGCGCGAATTCCACCGCCGCATCCCGGCTTACGACATCAAACCCGGCACCCAGCTGGTTTACACCGCCGCCCTGCGGTCGGTGGAATCGTTGCCGCTGACGTTCCCGGTCGCGCGATGACGCACGTCTGGGTCGACGCCGATCGCTGCGTCGGGCATGGCCGCTGCTACACCCTGGCGCCGGACGTCTTCGACGCCGACGAAGTCGGACACTCCGTCGTGCGGGTCGCGGACGTCTCGGGCGAGCTGGAGCGGCAGGCCGTGACGGGAGCGGAAAACTGCCCGGAGCAGGCGATCACCCTGTCCCGGTGAGCGGCCGGCCAGATCGCTTGCCGCACAACGCCCTCGTGGCGCGACGCCGCGACACCTGAGGACGTCGGTAACCGACGCGGAAGCGCCGGAGGCGGGATATCACCGACGCCGGCGCTGGACTCGTCGTACGCTGACGCAAACCACAGAAGGGAACGCCTGCACATGCAACCAGGTTCGCTCGATCCGGTGGCCAGCGATCGTTTGTCGCACGCCGAAAAGTCATTCACCTCCGACTTGTCGATCAACGAGTTCGCGCTGCTGCACGGGGCCGGGTTCGAACCGATCGAGCTGGTCATGGGTGTCTCGGTCTATCACGTCGGCTTCCAGTTCAGCGGCATGCGGCAGCAACAGGAACTGGGCGTGCTGACCGAGGCGACCTATCGGGCACGCTGGAATGCGATGGCGCGCATGCAGGCCGAAGCCGATGCGCTCAAGGCGGACGGGATCGTCGGGGTCCGGCTCAACTGGCGTCATCACGGTGAAGGCGGCGAGCATCTGGAGTTCATGGCGGTCGGCACGGCGGTGCGCTACACCGCCAAGCCCGGGGCATTTCGGCGTCCCAACGGGCAAGCCTTCTCCAGCCACCTGTCCGGGCAGGACATGGTGACGCTGCTGCGATCGGGGTACGCGCCGGTGGCCTTCGTGATGGGCAATTGCGTGTTCCACATCGCCGTGCAGGGGTTCATGCAGACGCTGAAGCAGATCGGCCGCAATATGGAGATGCCGCAGTGGACTCAGGGCAACTACCAGGCGCGGGAACTGGCGATGTCGCGCATGCAGAGCGAGGCGGAGCGCGACGGTGCCACCGGCGTGGTGGGCGTGCATTTCGCCATCTCCAACTACGCGTGGGGCCTGCACACGGTGGAGTACTACACGGCCGGAACCGCGGTACGCCGCACCGGCAGCGGGGAAACCATCACGCCGTCGTTCGTCTTGCCCATGGATAACTGATGACCCATTTCGACGCCGAGCAGGTGAGCCGGACCATCGGGGCCGCGCTCGCCGGCCCCGGCGGAGTCGCCTTGGTGGTCAACGTTTTCGCCAATCTTCCGGGAGTGATTCACACACCCGCACGACGCGGCCTGTTCCGGTCGAACCCGGAGCGGATCCAGATCGGTGATTGGCGCTATGAAGTTGCCCACGACGGTCGGCTGGTCGCCGCACACCTGGTGAACGGCATCGTCATCGCCGAGGACCTCCTGGCCGCCGGCGCCGTCGGTCCGCACGTCGCCCGTGCTCTGGGACAAATCGTCAGCCGGTACGGGCCCACGATCATCCCGAACATCAACGCGGCGGTGGAGATTCTGGGCACCAGTACCGGCTATCGGTACTGAGCCCTCTCAGCCAAATCCCGCTCAGCCGTATCGCGGAGTGGATAGGGTGCCCCGTCATGGGCGTCGTGCGGTTCCTTTGGCAACGCGTGCTGGCCTTCGACCGAATCGGCTCCCGCATTCCGCAGCTGATCCAGGTCTGGCTGCTGGAACTGTTCTTCGCCATGCCGTTGGCCTTCTTCATCGGCAAGGTCATCGACATCCATGGCGCCTTCGGCGTGCCCGGCACCGGCGAGCGCCTCGACGCCACATTCTGGGGAGCCCTCGTCGTCGCGCTCGTCTTCGGGTTCTTGTTCGTACGCTCCCTGGTGAAGCCGCGCATCGCCCAGGGTTCGTGGACGCCCACGGTGCACGCCGACGTCGGAGGATTTACCGTCTACCGCGGAAACCGGGCCTGGACGGTGACCTATCCCTACCTGACCAGCCACCCGTCTTATGCACTGCTGCTGCTGCTGACCGCACCCATTCCCGCCATGATGGTCGCGGCGACCGTCAACCAGGGCGACAGCACCTTCTACTTCCGGGTCTGCGGGATCGTCGGGCTGATCATCCTGGCCTGCATGGCGGTGGCACGCACGTTGGCCTGGTACGTATTCCGCATCGGCCGCCGCCGGCTCGACGAGCAACTGCGGGGCCTGCCGATCTCCCAACGTCGCCTCGGCTGGGAAATCGCCTGGAAACCCGTGCTGGTTCTGGTGGTGCTGATGTATGCGATCGTGTGCATCCCGCTCGGTGCCATGTGGCTGAAGGAGCAGCGCACCATCGCGGCCTTGCCCGTCGTCACCGTTGCCGACACGCAGTATCCCGGCCAATATCGGCGCGTGACAGGCAAAGTGGCGTCGGAGCCCGTCTACTGGGCGCCGCAAGGGACCGGCCGCGGCGGCAACAACTACGCGGGAGCGGGAATCCTGGTGACGCTGCCGACCGGCGGTGAGGCGCTGCTGCTCGCCGACTCGATGGCGGTGCCGGATTTCAAGGGCATGATGGCCCACGTCCACCACGGCGAAGTCAGCGCAACCGGCAAGGTGATCGACGCCGTGACCGCGACCCAGCGGAAGTACTACGGATTCAACGAAAACGCCTTTCCCGCACCGTCGGCCGGCGGGCGGGTCATGTTGCTGTTGTCGGAGCCCTGAGCCGAAGGAGGCTTGGAATGAGAATCGTCAGGGCAGCGGCCGCGCTGGGGCTGGTGGCGCTGGCCGGTTGTGGCGGCCATTCGAAGTCGGCCGACGCCACGTCGAGCACCGTCGGCCGCAGTTCGGCGTCGACGTCGGGCGTAGACAAGACGCGGCCATCAAGAAGGGGCGCCGGCTGAGTCGCCGAGGGCACGCCAGTGCCGAGTTGCCGCGCCGGCGCGGGGTTACCGCACCGCGCATGCGAAGCTGGCCCAGGCGTTGTTGCCGTAGCCGCCCGGATTCCACAGGGACGCCGGCGATTGCGGCTGCAGAGTCCCGGTGTCGTCCCACGCGCGGGCGGTGATGTGCAGCCTGCCGGGCTCGACGTCGACGGTCGATGACCACGGCTGCCAGGACCATGTGCCGGGCGACGGGTGCAACTCGGCTTGCCGCCAGGTGCGCCCGTGGTCGAGCGATATGTCGATGCGGGCGACGCGGTGACCGTCGCCGGCAATGCCGTAGCCGCGGATTGTCAGTGCGCCGGCGGCGACGACGGCACCGTCGACGGGGTGCAGAATGTCGCAGTTGAGCGCCAGCGTCGAAAGCGAAATGCCTTCTCCCGCAGCAGCTGTGGCGGGATCGGCGTCGGGGGGCAGGATCCGGTAGTCATGCGCCTGGAAGTAGTTCTCCGACGGACCGGGTTGCACGGTGATCGCACTGACCCATTTGACACTGCGGGCGCCGATGTACCCCGGCACCACCACCCGGACCGGGCCGCCGTGGGCAGGTGGCAGCGGTTCGGAGTTCATCTGCCACGCCAGCAGCACTTCCTGCGACATCGCCTTGCGCAACGGGATGGAACCGCCGTAGGTCTGTACGGGCCGGGCCTCCGGGGCCACGTCGGGAGCATCGAAGGCGACATGCAGCCCGTCTTCGACGTGGGTCTGGGCCGCGCCGAGGACGTCGGCCAGACGCGCGCCACACCACTGTGCCGTCGAGATCGCACCGTGCTGCCAGGGCTCCTTACCCGGGATCGCTCGCACACGGAGCAACTCGGCGCGACGGTTACCCGCACAGGCCAACGTCGCCACCACACTGTGGCGCGGGAAATCGTTGACCAGCCGGTCATAGGTCAGCGTCAGCGGTTTGTCCACGCAGCCGCTAACCGTCAGACGCCACTGAGGGGGCGCAATAGCGGGAATGGGGCCGTGATTGCGCGCATAGAACGCAATGATCGGGGTGATGTCGCTGCCGGCCAGCGCCGCGACCGGCGGCTCAGCGTTGTAGGGCAGCTCCGCATGCACGATCATGTCGTCTCGCTTGCCCCATGTCGCTGTGGCGTCGGCGGCCATAGTAGAGATCGTCCGCCATCACCGGACACGGGTCTAGCGGCGGTGCTCGGCTGGCACAAGACGGTTATCGGGGCGGCGCCATGGGCACTTCGGTTGACTGCCAACGCTCGTCCCGGCGTTTCGGATCAGCATCGCAAATCCGCATCGGGACGCCGGCGGTGTCGTACCGTTCACACAGGTCTCACGCGGTTCAGCGAAAAGCCGGATATGAGGTCACGCACCGTGAGCCGAACGCAGCACCGAGGGAAGGGGTTCAACACGATGAATAAACCGACGACCGCATTGGCGACACTTGCCGTGCTCCTCGTGACTGCCGGGTGTGGCCGGTCCACCAACAGCCAGGCCGCCGAAAATTCGCCGTCGGGAAACCCATCGAGCTCGAATACCGCCACCACCACCGAGCCCGCCTCCTCGGGACGGATGAACCCCCGCTACGAAGACGCCGAAACACCGGAGGCCCAACAAGGCCGCCAGCTCATGACGGACGCGAAACTGCTGGAGGCGCTGGCTCAGCAGGTCAACGACACCCTGAATCTGCCGCACGACGTGGCGGTTCTGGGCAAACAATGTGGCGAGCCCAACGACTACTGGGACCCCAACACCAACGAGATAACACTGTGCTACGAGGACATCCAGCAAAGCGAGCACCGGTTCGCCGACAGCGGCAACCCCGATCCGGTGGTCACCGCGGTTGACGCAACGACCTCGGGGTTCTATCACGAGCTCGGTCACGCCACCCTGTCCATCTACGAGCTCGCTTTCACCGGGCGCGAAGAGGATGTGGCCGACCAGCTCTCGGCGTTCATGCTGCTGGCTCCTGGCGCCGACGGAAAGCCCTATCCCAACGGTGTCCGGATTGCGACCAACACCGCCCAGGACTGGAAGCTGAGCGCCAAGGAGTCCGGCGACGCCAACGATCTGCCGTTCTGGGACGGGCACTCCATGGACATCACCCGCATGTACAACTGGGAGTGCTGGATCTACGGGTCCGACCCGGCGGCCAACGCCAACATGGTCGCCTCCGGCGATCTCCCGGAGGACCGGGCCGGCAATTGCGAGGAGGAGTTCCAGAACATGTCCAAGGCATGGCAGCAGATGCTGGGGCCGCATCTCAAGAAGCCCAGCTGATCCTGATCCGAACAGCCCGCCGCGAGCAGGGGTTCATGGAGTTCATGGACCGTTCAGGCATCGGTCGAGCAGACCTCATGGACCGCACACGAGAGACCGTTTGTCTCACGGTATGCGTGTCGTTCAGGTCGCCAACTTCTACGGACCTCGTTCCGGCGGGCTCCGGACCGCCGTCGACCGGTTGGGATCGGAATACTGCGCACGCGGCCATCAGGTATATCTGATCGTTCCCGGCGCCCGGGCCACACATACTCGGTTGGGCACCGGTGTCGTGCGAATCACCCTGCCGGCCAAGCTGATTCCCTTCACCGGAGGCTACCGCGCGGTGCTGCCCGGGCCCGTGCGGACGTTGCTGGAAACGCTACGGCCCGACGCCCTCGAGGTCTCCGACCGGCTCACCCTGCGATCACTGGGCCGCTGGGGGCGCGACCGCGGCGTGACAACGGTGATGATCTCCCACGAACGCCTCGATCGCTTCGCCGGCCAGCTGCTTCCGCGGCGCGCCGCCCGGGCATTCGCAGACGTGGCGAACCGGCGAACCGCCGCCGACTACGACACCGTGGTGTGCACCACCGCGTTCGCGCGCGCGGAATTCGACCGTATCGGAGCGACCAATATCGCCACGGTCCCACTGGGTGTCGATCTGCAGACCTTCCACCCACGCCGGCGCAGTTCTCTGGTGCGCCGACGTTTCGCCGCATCCACACAGATCCTGCTGGTCCACTGCGGCCGGCTGTCGGTCGAGAAGCGTGCCGATCGCAGCATCGATGCGGTCGCCGCATTGTGTGACGCCGGTGTCGACGCCCGCCTGGTCGTCGTCGGCGAGGGCCCGATGCGCTCCAGACTGCAACGTCAGGCCGCGGGTCTACCGGTTGAGTTCACCGGTTTCATCTCCGATCGGCGCGCCGTCGCCACCATCCTGGCCTGCGCCGACGTGACCCTGGCGCCCGGACCGCACGAGACCTTCGGACTGGCCGCACTGGAATCACTGGCGTGCGGGACACCGGTCGTGGTATCGCGCACGTCGGCGCTGGCCGAGATCATCACCACAGACAGCGGCTCATCGGCCGATAACAGCCCGGTCGCCATCGCAGCGGCGGTCCGCAGCGTCGTCAGCCGTCCCGAGGACGACCGCCGTGCCTGCGCAAGACGGCGCGCCGAAGCCTTCACCTGGCAGCAAGCCGCGACCGGCATGTTGATTGCACTCAGTGCTCGCGACGGTCAACGAGACGATGGTGCCCGTTGTGTGGACGAGGCGAGCCGGCTGACGGACGCAGGCTCCCCCTTCACCGCATGAAATCAGGTGCACTGTAACCCGTGCGGGCCCCCGATCCAATGGCCGGGCGGCGCCTGCCAGGGGCAGACTTGCTGAACCTGCCCCGGCGGGAACGGGTTCGCAATGCCCCGATCGTTGAGATGGGGCCCTGGCGGAATCCGCGGCTGCCCCGGGTCGGCCTGTGCGACAGCGCCGGCGAATCCGAGCGCGGATGCTCCCAACGCCGCAGCGATGACGGCTTTGCCGGCGAACTTCTTCGCGATCATCGTGTCGCCCTCCTTCAGCCGCCGTGGGCACTGCGTCAGCCACTACGGTGACGTCTATCCAACAAGTATCCCAGAGACGGCGTTGTCAAACCTCACCCCCGCATGCGGGCGCTTCGCCAACCTCACGGTCTGCGGCCATGATCCAGGGTCAACCGCTGGTGTTGCCGGGTCCGCGGCGGGCGAATGCGGGGGCATGCTCGGGCCGCACCCCAACGCCGACAAAGTAGGCGGGCAGCATCGACAGCCACGGCAATTTGTCCACCACCGCGAGTAAGGCCGCCGGCGGGGTCGGGTCCTTGCCGCCAAGCAGTGGGCCGACCAGCATCCGGTGCAGTACCCGTTGCACCGTTTGAGTCACCACGGTGGGAAGGAGGCGGCGACGGCGCACGGCGGCCAGGTCGCGATCGGTGATCCGGTGTCGCAGCAGGGGTTCGGCCAAGATGGTCGCCGCCGCGACGGCATCCTGCACGGCCAGGTTGATCCCGACACCGCCCAGCGGCGACATCGCGTGTGCGGCGTCACCGATGCACAGCAGTCCATCGGTGTGCCAGCGCCGCAGCCGGTTCACCTTCACGTCGAGATGCTTGACATCGTCCATGGACGTCAGCGCTGCCGCCGACTCGGCCGCCTCGGGAACCAGCGCGGCGACGTCGCGGCCGAACGCCTCGATGCCGCGCTCCCGCAACGCGGCGTCGGCGCCCTTGGGTCCGAGGTAGGCGATCTGGAAATACCCTTGGCGGGGAATTACCACCAGGGCCTTACCCGGTCCGAATCGCGGCAGCAACGAGAACTCCGTGCTGTTCTCGTACGGCAGTTTGAACCACCACACATCGAACTTGACCGGGTAGTCGTGTGCTCTCAGCCCGGCCTCCTGACGTGCCATCGACCAGCGCCCGTCGCACGCAACGGTCAGCTCCGCCCTCAGCTCACCGGGGCCGTCGGGTCCCTGGTAGCGCACTCCGACCACCCGATCGCCGTCGCGCAGCAGCCCAGTGGCTTCGGTCTTCATGCGCAACGTGAAGGTCGGCTCGGCCTGGGCCGCCTCCGCGAGCAGGTTCAGCAGATCCCATTGCGGCACCATCGCAATGTAGGGGCGGGGTAGTCGCAGCCGCTCGAAGTCGAGGTAGGTCACCGACCGCCCGGCGGTATCGAAGGTCGCCTTGCGGACCTCGCTGAAGGGCAGCGCCGCAAAACGCTCCCAAAGTCCCAGCTCGTCGAGCAGCCGCAGGGTAGTCGGATGCACGGTGTCACCGCGGAAATCCCGTAGGAAGTCACCGTGCTTCTCCAGCAGGGTGACCTCGACACCCGCCCGGGCCAGCAGCAGCCCGAGGACCATGCCGGCAGGGCCGCCGCCGATAATCGCGCATGTGGTTGTCTCAGACATCAGCGCAAGCATAGGGCGCGCACCGTCTGCGCGAAGTATGCCGCAGGGGCCCGCCGTACGGTCAACGCCGGCCGCGCTGACCAACCCCGAACTGACGGTGGCCGATCAACGCGGCAATGAGAATTTATCGATATTGTCTATGGTGTCATAATTGCAATTTATCAGAACAATTATTGACGCGCTGACCATACTGTTGTATGGTGGCTTCACGTCATCCCTTTGGTAGATATTCAATGACGATATTCTGCGCCCTGAGCGCCTTACCGGCGAACCAGGAATCTGGCTAACAGAAAGCGCGCAGACGGAGCCAGCTCGTAATGGCCTGCCCATCGGGAGAATTCACCGATATTGCACTTGCGATGGCATCATCGCAAAAAGGACAGCGAGATGAGCACCAAGCACACATTGGCCAGATTCCTGCTCGCCGGTGCGCTCGGCTTGGCCGCGCTGGGTATTGGGTCGGGTTCGGCACAAGCGGACCCAACCTCGCCGCCCCCGAACCCACCAGCAGATTCCGAGACACCGGCGCCTCCGTCCCCATCGGATTCGCCACCGCCACCGCAACCGCACTCGTGGCCTCCGTGCGGAATGGGTGGTCAATGCTCTCCGAGATGTTGGCCGCCATGGGAACCGCCGCCGGCGCCGGGGGAACCGACGCCTACCTTCCCCAACCCATGGCCGCCGTTCGGATTGGGCGGCACCAGGTTCGAGCCGTGCCCCGCGCCGCCGCCGCCACCACCAGGAGAACCTTATCCATCGCCGCCTCCCGCACCGCCTGCATGGCCGCCGTGCGGAACGGGCGGTGAATGCTTCCCGGGCGGTCTACCACCTGGCTGGTACTAAGTTTCCAATTTTCGCGCGGCCCGAAGAAGGGGTTCCGTATTTGCGGATCGGCCGCGCGCCAATGCGTTTTCTGACACGCCGATCGGAGCTGCACTCACTGGACGGAAATTGACTCGGCTTGTGAATAAGCGCGCCTATTCTGTCGGCGTCTGTTGGAAAGTCTGCGGCTGCCGGAAACCTTACGCGTGACCTCGCGCAGTACCCCTGCCACGACATATCGGCATCTGGTGACCGGTGGGTAAGATGTTCAGCGCGCTGGGCGCGCCGATCGACCCGGAGCTTGAGGCGATACGAAGCACCGCCATCGAACAACGTTGCAAGGCTAGACCGCCAACCAACTCGTGATGCGCCAGGGCAATCCGAGGAGCAGATGGACCACAGGCCATGACCGACACCATCCAGACGCTCCTGCAACAGCGCGCATCCGATTCCTCGGTCGCGGTGAAATACCATGATCTGCAATGGACTTGGCAACAGTATCTCGCGGAGTCAGCGGCGCGCGCAGCGGTTTTGATCGCCGCCGCCGACCCGGACCGGCCGATGCACATCGGTGCTCTGCTGGGCAACACACCCGAGATGCTGGCCCAGATGGCGGCGGCCGGACTGGGTGGCTACGTGCTGTGCGGTCTGAACACCACCCGCCGGGGCGAGGCGCTGGCCGCCGACATCAGAAAGGCGGACTGTCAGATCGTGGTGACCGATGCCGAACACCGCGACCTGCTGCACGGTTTGGACCTGGCCGGCACCCGGATTCTCGACACCGCGACACCGCAGTGGGCCGAATTGGTCGCCGCCGCCGATCCGTTGGTCCCGCATCGCAAGGTCGACATGACGGACCCGTTCATGATGATCTTCACCTCCGGCACCAGCGGAAGCCCCAAGGCGGTGCAGGTGTCGCAGCCGATGCCGATATTCGCCGGGCGCAGCCTCACCGAGCGCTTCGCGCTCACCGAGCAGGACACCTGCTACGTGTCCATGCCGCTGTTTCACTCCAATGCGGTGGTCGCCGGATGGGCGCCCGCGGTGGTGTCCGGCGCGGCCATTGCGCCGGCAAAGTTCTCGGCCACTAACTTTCTGGCCGACGTCCGCCGCTACCACGCCACGTACATGAACTATGTCGGCAAGCCGCTGGCGTACATCCTGGCCACGCCGCAGCGTGAGGACGACGCCGACAATCCGCTGCGGGTGGCGTTCGGCAACGAGGCCAACGAGAAGGACATCGAGGAGTTCGCGCGCCGCTTCGCGGTGCAGGTCGAAGACGGCTTCGGCTCGACCGAAAACGCGGTCATCGTAATTCGCGAACCCGGAACTCCGCCCGGCTCGATCGGCAAAGGTGCCCCCGGAGTCGCGGTGTACAACAGCCAGACCGTCACCGAGTGCCCCGTCGCGCACTTCGACGAGCACGGTGCGCTGCTCAACGCCGATGAGGCCGTGGGCGAATTGGTCAACACCACCGGATCGGGTTTCTTCAGCGGCTATTACAACGACCCCGACGCCAACGCCGAACGGATGCGCCACGGCATGTATTGGTCCGGTGACCTCGGCTACCGCGACGCTCAAGGCTGGATCTATCTGGCCGGCCGCACCGGCGACTGGATGAGGGTGGACGGCGAAAATCTGGCGGCCGCGCCGATCGAACGAATCCTGTTGCGCCACAACGCTATCAACCGCGTAGCGGTCTATGCGGTGCCGGACGAGCAGGTCGGTGACCAGGTGATGGCCGCGGTCGTGCTGCAGCGGGGCCGCGCCTTCGAGACCGACTCGTTCGAAGCATTCCTCGACGCACAGCCCGACCTGTCCCCCAAGGCCCGCCCACGGTACGTCCGCATCGCCGCCGACCTGCCCAGCACCGCCACGCACAAGGTGCTCAAGCGCCAGCTGATCCGCGACGGAACAACCGTCGGCGCGGGCGAGACATTGTGGGTGCGCGAGCCACGCGGCACCGCATACCGGATCGCGTCTCACGGCGACGCCTAGACAGTCACACGCCGCACCATCCCATCCGCGGATCGAGGCTACGGGCACGCAATCGGCAGGGGAATGAAGCTGCCGTCAGGGCTCGCGCAGTAATTGCTTAGGTTTTTCTGTTTGGTTTGTTCACACTTGTGGTATGACGCTACTTGCTGTGGACTCCGATCGGGTCGCCGCCCGTTTGTCGTTGATCCGCCCGCATCTCGATGAGCGGGCGTGGCGGTT
>NZ_MVIF01000046.1 GCF_002086675.1 Mycobacterium persicum | reverse complement strand
CCCACCACCCCCACGGGCACCGGGCGCAGCCAGGCGTCCAACACGAACAACGCCGCACCCGGCACCGGCGAGCCGATCGGCGGCGGCGCCGCATCGGCAACCAGTGGCGCGCTCGTCGACACCCAGACCGTCGCCTCTGTCGGGCCGTAGGTATTGATCATCATCGGCCCGGACGCCCACCGATCCACCAATTCGACAGGACACACCTCGCCGAGCAGCACCACAGCCGCGGACTCCAGCCCACGCCGGGGCAACATCGCGATAGCGGAGGGAGTTTGCGTCAGCACGTCGACGTGTTCCCGTACCAGCAGCGCATGCAAATCCGGGGACGAGCGCGCCACCGCATCCGGCACCACCACCAGCCGCCCGCCGTGCAGGAGTGCTCCCCACATCTCCCATACCGAGAAGTCGAACGAATACGAATGGCATTGGGCGCCGGCCTTTCCGGCGGTGGCGGTGAATGGCGGCACTACCTCGAAGAGTTGGGTGACGTTGCGGTGGCTGATCGCAACACCTTTGGGAGTACCGGTGGTACCGGAGGTGTACATGATGTAGGCGATGTGGTCGGCGTCGGGGGGCGGTGGCGCGGTGCCCGGATAAGTATCGATTCGGGGATCGTCGACGTCGATGACTGCCAGATCGGTGCCGACTCCGGCGGCAACGAGTAACGGGGCGAGGTCGGTGGTGGTAATCGCGGCCTTGGGGGTCGCGTCGTTGAGCATGAAAGCGATGCGCGCGCTTGGGTGTTGGGTATCGATGGGTAGGTAGGCCGCCCCGGTCTTGAGCACCGCGAGGATGGCGATGGTGGCCGGGATGGAGCGCGCCAGCAGCAGCGCCACCACGGCGCCGGGGCCCACCCCGGCATCGATCAACGCGTGGGCCAGCCGGTTCGCGGCCCGCTCCAGTTGGGCGTAGGTCAGCGTTCGGTCCACACCGACCAGCGCCACCGCCCGCGGTGTGCGAGCGACCTGGGCGTCGAACAACGCCGGTATGGACACCGGCGCCGTGGTTTTGGCCAGGGCTGCGCGGTTCCCGATTTCATCGAGATGGGCGTGTTCGTCGGCGTCGAGCGCATCGATCGACGACAGCGGCGCACTCGGATCGTCGGTCATCGCGGTCAGCAGCCGTTGCAGGCGGTCGCGAAGCCTCTCGATGCTGGAGGCATCGAATACATCTGTGCGGTAAGTGATTTCACCGTTGATGCCAGCGGGCGCCCCGCTGGGTGCGAAGCGGTCGCCGAAGGTGAGGGTCAGGTCAAGGTGGGCGGCTTGGGTATCGGCGGGGACGGAGCCGACACGCAGTCCGGGCAGGATCAATTCGTCGGCCGGGGCGGCGCTTTGCCAGGCCAACATGACTTGGATCAGCGGGTGATGGGTGAGGCTGCGGGTGGGGTTGAGCCGTTCAACGATCACCTCAAAGGGCACGTCCTGGTGCTCGTAGGCGTCCAGGCTGGCTTCCCGGACCCGGGTGATCAGCTCGGTGAGGTTAGGGTCACCGGCCAGGCTGACTCGCAACACCACCGTATTGACGAACAGCCCGACCATCTCCTCGAACGCGGGGTCGGTGCGCCCGGCAACGGGAATGCCCACCGCGATATCGGTGCTGCCGGTCAGACCGGCAAGCAACGCAGCCGCGCCCGCCGCAATGACCATGAAACTCGTGGCGCGATGCTCGCGGGCCAACCACGCAATCCTGCGGTGCAATGCCACCGGCCAGTCGACGGCGATGCTGGCGCCGGCGTGCCCGGCCACTTGCGGGTAGGGGCGGTCGGTGGGCAGCTCCAGCCGTTCCGGCAGTCCGGCCAGGGTTTGCTGCCAATACACCAGCCCGGCGGAGATGGTGCTGGCGGGGTCGTCCGCGTCACCCAGCTGGGCACGCTGCCACCGGCTGTAATCGGCGTAGTGCAGTGCCAACTCTTCCCAGCCGGGGGCCGCCCCTGCTCGGCGGGCGGTGTAGGCGGTGGCCAGGTCGCGCAGCAGCGGACCGAGTGACCACCGGTCGGCGGCGATGTGGTGCATCACGATGACCAGCACGTGTTCGTCGGCGCCGACGCTGAAAAGCTCTGTCCGCAGCGGGATTTGGTTGGCCAGATGGAACCGGTAGCCGACCCGCGCGGCAATGGCCTGCTGCAGCCGGGCTGCCGACCACGTGGCGGCGTCGGTGATCTGCCAGCCCGTGTCGGCGGCGGTGGCATCGACCACGCGCTGCTCGGGGATACCGTCGGTGACCGGAAAGACGGTGCGCAACGAGCGGTGGCGGCTCGCCACATCGGTGACCGCCGTGCACAGCGCCTCGGTGTCCAGCCGTCCAGATAACCGCAGCCCCACCGCCATGTTGTAAAGGGGGGACGGCCCTTCTAGTTGATCAATGAACCACAACCGACGTTGCCCGTAGGACAACGGCACCGGCTTCGGCGGCGCCGCGGCCACCAACGGTTGGACGCCGTCAGCGGCCGAGCCCATGGGAATGACCAGGCCCGGCACCGAGGGTGCGTCGACGAGGGTGCCCACCACCCCTGACCGATCCAGGGCCACAAGCGATTTCCACGCTGACGTACCGGCGGACACGCATCGCGATATATCCCTGCACTCGGCTTTTGCGAGACATCCAACCTACACCCGAGCCCGACGGTGTGTCGCCCGCACCATCGGTCCTAACGCCTGTCGCGTTTCCAGAATTCGCCAAGGATTCAGGTAGCGGCTGCGGCGAAGCTGTGCTGGTCGAGGTACTCGCGCCGCGATGGCGGCCTTGGAAGAGAGCAGCAACACCAATGGCTGGCACCAACCGCAGGCAATCCCCGAGTCGCCCGGCGACGCAGGGAGGAATTCGCCGGCTGGGTGCGATGCTGCTGCCCGCCAGCCCGGCAGGTCGCACACTGGCGATCAGTGGGGGTATCGATTCGCTGGGCACCGGGCTGTTTTTCGCCTCCTTCACGCTGTACTTCGTCGGGATCGTCAAAATCGGTGCGCCGCAAGTCGCCTTTGCCAGCACCGCGGCCGGAATCCTCGCTCTGTTCGTCCCGGTGCCATTGGGCCGGCTGGCGGACCGACTGGGGCCCGGAAGGCTCTACATCGGACTGCTGGTGCTGCGTGGTCTCGGCTACTGCTGCTTTGCAGGCGTTTCCGACTTCAAGGGCTTTCTGGTTCTCACGGTGGTCCTCACCGCCGCAGACCGCGCGAGCACACCGCTGCAGCAGTCGGTCGTCCGGGCGGTGATCGGCAACCAGGACTGCACTCGGACGATGGCCTCAATCCGCGGCGTGCGGAACCTGGGCCTGACCGCGGGCTTCCTGCTCGCCGCGGGGGCGTTCGCCGCCGCCGCGACGTCGGTGTTCACCGCGCTCTTTGTTGCCAACGGGATCTCTTTCCTGGTGGCGGCCGCCATGGTGTGGCCGACGGTTTCGCGGACGCAAGCCGTGGTGGCGGCCGAGACTCCGACACCCAGTCCGGCGGCCGGAGCCGCGGCCGGCCAGCGGTCCCCGTTCCGCGACCGGTGGTTCGTGGTATTCACGATCGGCAACGGCGTGTTGTGGCTGCACGACAGCGTGCTGATCGTGCTGCTGCCGATTTGGGTCATCAAGCACACCGCGGTGCCCGCGGGATGGGTGCCCGTATTCATGGCGGTCAACACCGTGCTGACGGCGGTGCTTCAGGTTTACGTCGCGCGGTTCGCTGACGGGGCTGCGGCCGCGAATCGGGTACTGGGACTGGCGGGTCTGCTGCTGATGGCCTGCTGCGGCTTCCTGGCCCTCGGCCAGGCGGCGACCACCACCATTGCGGTCTTGGCGGTGCTGACGGCCGTCGTGCTGCTCTCGGTCGCCGAGAACCTCCACAACGTGGCCGCCTACGAGCTGTCCGCAGAGCTGTCACCCGAGACAGAGTTGAGCCGCTATCTCGGCGCCTTCAGCCTCGCCTACACCGGCCAACAGGTCATCGGCCCTGCCGTGATGGCGGTGTTGATGCCGGTGGGACTGATCGGGTGGCCGGTGCTGGCGAGCGCCTTCGGCGCCGCCATTGTGGTCTCGCGAGGTGCTGCCGGCCGCTGCCTGGCCGAGCGTGCCGGAGTGACGCGCCGTCGCGCCGTGGGGGCACATCGGCTGTTCTGCGTTTCGCTGCCCGCGGCGTGCGCGGCATAGCGGCGAAAGCTCAGGCATCGACGTCGGACGTCATCGCGCGCAGCGCCGAAACCAGTCCGTGGGCGAACTCTTCGGCGACTTGATCGGTCACCGCAAGCGGGTTATCGGCCAGATATACCGACGGCGCCCGATGCTCGCCGCGGACCATCACGTGCACATCGGCGCGCGGTGGGCCGAGCGCCCAGATGCTCGGCTGGTCAAGCAGATTGAGCGTGGAATCGGGCACCGTGGGCTGGTTGGGGGTATCAAACTCGGCCAGCACCGTCATCCGGTCGGGGTGATCGAAAAACGGCTGCATCGGCGTGGGATCGGTGGCCAGCGGCACGCAGCTGTTGTCCAAGACGTCGAGAAGTGCGTCGCGGGCCTGCGAAATAAGTGGCCCCGCACGTACATCCGACGTAATTCGCATCGGACGCGGCTCCATCAGGGGCGCCACCGCACCGTCCAGCTCCTGGGTGTCGCGGTGGCCGACCTCGGTCAACAGCACGGTTTCGGCCGCGCCGACCTGCCGCCGCCAGACCAGGTGTACCGCGGCAACGACCGGCGCCAGCAGCGTGGTCCGGCACGCCGAAGCAAGCGCAACCATGGCTTGTTCGTCGTCGGCCGTCAGCGGCACCCGCCGTATTCGCGCCGCCGTCACCGCGGAGCGCGGCACCCGCGGATCGGCACCAAAATTCGCATCCGCAAGTTGTCGCCGCCAGTGCAGCCGTTCGGCCCTCGCGTCGGAATCGTCCGACCCGGCGGCCCGATCAGCCAGCACCGCACCGAATTGCGCCGGTGGCGGGCCCAAGTCCGGCGGCGGACCGGCATGGCACAACAAACACAGCTCCTGGGCGAGCACATGCAACGACCACGGGTCGGTGATCAATCGGTCCAGGCCCACAACCACATACTGCTGGGGCGGCTGGACCGTTGCGACCAATCGCACCCGCCACAACGGTTTTCCCGCGCACCGGTACCCAGCCAGCGCCAGCGCCGCGGCGAAGCTGCCGATGTCCCCGCCATGGGTATCGACCCCGAGAACGGCGTCGAGAACCGCTTCGGGCGAACCCACCGACAGGTCCGGCCACACCAGTCGCAACGCTTCGTGCCGCGACACCAGCACGGGCAGCCGGGCAACCAGCATGTCCGGATCAATATCGACAGCCTGGAAAACCAGCGGAGCAAAATCGGCTCCCAGCGGACTGCTGGCGTCACGTAGCCCGATGAGCCAACCCGGCACGCTCACTCGCGCGCCACCGGGTCAGTCATCGCGACCAGAACGCGCCGCTCGCCACGGTAGGCGGCCCGGCCGTGCAGCGTCGTCACGTTGTCCACCACCAGAACATCACCGCGGCGCCACGAGTGGGCCACTGAAACAGCTTCCAGGACATGGCGAATGGCGTCGAGATCGCGTTCCGGTATGGGCTCGCCGTCGCCGTAGGACGCATGGTGGGGCAGCCCCTCTTCGCCGAACTCATCGAGCAACACGTCGCGGATCTCGACCGGAAGGGCCGAAGAATGCCACTGTTCGGCCTGGTTGAACCACACCTGCCGGCCCGAGTCCGAATCATGGATGAAGGCCGGCCGGCATTCGACGATACGCAGCGCCCCGCCGGGCAGCCACGTCGCGGTCGCGCCCGAATCTCGCAACAGACCGGCCACCTTGTCCCGGTCGGCGGTCTCGAAGGTCTGCTGCCATGATTTGCCCGGCCCGGACCCGCTGCGCATGGTGCGCAGGTATCGAATCCCCTTGCGCCGCATGCAATCGACAACTTCCTGCAGCCGGGGGTGCGCAACCAGGGCGCGGCCGTCGGCGAGCAGCGTTTCACCGCCCTGGGCCGCGGGCCGTGCACAGCAGAAGTACAGCCGCTTGGGCCAGCGGTCCGAGTACGACATTTCGTTGTGCGGGCTGATCGGCGCCTCGGGCGGATACTCGGTGGACGTATAGATCCCGTTGCCCAACGCGGTCCGGGGCGAGTTCCCGCCGACATAGCGCGTCGGCTCGATGCCGGCCCGCCCCGTGATCGCCTGCAGCCCGCCCGCGTCGCCCACGTTCCACCCGCGGGCCAGTAGCGCCCCATGTTCGGCCAATAATGTTGCCACGCAATCGTTTTCGGAGATAACCTCGGCCAGCGCCGACGGCGTGTCACGACCTCGGGGAAGCACGACCGGTAGGCATCGGCGGCCTTCTCGGCCGCGCAACCACATATCCTCCCGGCGCCAGGACCGCCGGTGCCCGGTAATTCGCGGTGTCGGGATGGAGCCGTTGCGGCCGGGGCGCAGGAAGTCGGCCACTTCCGCCGCGTACCTGGGCGCGGCATCCTGCGGGAGCATGTGTCCGCCGCCGGGCAGCGTCCGGATCACCGCCTGCGGGTGGGTGTCGGGCCAGTGGGCCACCTGCTGGACCGGACACGCCGGGTCCGCATCGCCGGCGAGCACCAGCAACGGCGTCGTATGGTCCAGCGACACGCCCATCGCCGACTCGAACACCTCGCAATCGGCCCGGATGGCGCCGGCGAACAGGGTGAACAAGGCACCGCTGTACTTATCGGCCGCCGGGAAGGTGCCCAGGTGACGGCACCAGTCAAGTCGTTGCGCGTCAGTCATTTTCGATAGCGGCCGGGATGGGTCGAGGTAGGCCGGCGGCACCACGGCCGACATGACCACGGCCCGTGCGGGCCGGCCTTCGCGCTCCAGGCGAGCAGCCAGCGCCGACGCCACGTAAGCGCCGACGCTGTGGCCGATCAGCACCCCGCCCAGCAGCTGCTCCGGCAGCTGATCGAGGTAGAACTGGACCAGCTCGCCAAGCTCGTGCAGGACGGGGCCACCCGAGCGTGGTCGTCCGGGCGGATCAACCGCGGTGACGCAGTAGCCGTGTTGACCGAGCTCCGCACTGAGCCTGGCAAACGAGTGCGGGCTTCCTCCGCCGTGCGGGAAGGCCAGCACTGAGCGGTGCGGATCCGCGGTGTCCGCAGGTCCATAGCAGAGCAGGCCGAAGCCGGCGGCCTGTCGCTGGTAGCCGGCCACCGGTCACCTCGCCGCCACGGCCACGGCGTGGTGCGGAAACGGCCGGCCTCTGTTGTCGGTGCTACGAATCTTGTTGTGGCCGTAGGTGTCCTGGCCGGCTACCAGGACGGCACCGTAGTGCGTGAGATCGAAGTGCCCGCCGTGGGCTTCGAACGAGGGCCACCCGGGATAGACCTTGACTTCCGTCGGCACGTATCGCGATGCGATCGCAAACCGGGTAGACCTTTGGGTGGTGTTCGGATAGGAGGCGTGCACACACCTGGCCGTGAAGATCACGCACTGCCCGGCTTCCATTTCCACGGCCAGCGCTTCATCCTCGGGTGGTACCCACTGCGGGTCGATGCGAAATTCTTTGAAGTCGTAGCCGAAGAACGATCCGCTGTCCTCCATGGCAGTGACGGAGCTGTACTCGCCGTCGCGGCCAATAGTGACCGACTTGCTTTCGTCGTAGTAGAGGGTGCGGTGTGACCCGGGCAAAAATTTCATGCAGCCGTTTTCCTTGGTGGCTTCGGTGAAGGTGGTCCACACGGTGATATCGAGCGGCAGGTCGTCGGATTGGGTGCTGTGCTGCAGCATCGCGGTTCCGGTGGCGTATTGATAGTTGCGGACCTGATGCCACTCGGTGCCCGGGGTGCCGGGGAACTTCGGAAAGAACTCGGTGCGCCAGGCGAGCAGATCCGGCCCGAGAATCTTGCCGACCTTCTCGATGATCGTCGGATGCCCGATATGTTGTGCCAGCTCGGGGATGTCGAAATGAC
Organism: Mycobacterium persicum; assembly: GCF_002086675.1. Taxonomy (GTDB): domain Bacteria; phylum Actinomycetota; class Actinomycetes; order Mycobacteriales; family Mycobacteriaceae; genus Mycobacterium; species Mycobacterium persicum. The sequence goes on along the minus strand of NZ_MVIF01000046.1, from coordinate 33,913 downwards.
GGTCGTAGTTGACCTCGTTGTCGAACAGGATGTGGCTGCGGTCCTGGTTGCCGATACGGATGCGCCGCAACATCGCTTTCGCCTCGTCGGGCGAGTAGAGCGTGAACGGCCCGATGACGCCGTTCTCCTCGAACCCGCGCAGGTCCGGGTCCTCGATCAGGTTGGCTACACCACTCATTGAGAATCCTTTCCGATTCACTAAAGAGCTTCCAGCGATCGTGCGAGCTCCCGCTTCAATTCGGCGCCCAGCTCGGCGATCGAGCCGTTGGAGTCGTTATGCGGCGCCTGGCCGTCGCCGGGCGCCGTCACGGCGGCCAGATGAGCGGCCAGGGCAGCGCAATGGGGATAGTCGTAGATCAGCGTCGGCGGCAGGTCGATTCCCGTCGCGGCCATCAGGTCTCGCCGCAGCCGAAGGCCGGCCAGCGAGTCCAAGCCGAGATCTACCAAAGGAGCGTCAACGGCCACCGAGTCGCGGCGCAGCAGTGCCGCGACCGCGCGGCAGACGAACCCGGTGATTTCTCCGCCCGCTACGGCCTCCCGCCACTGGTCGGTGCGAGCAGCCGCGTCATGAACCCCTGGCTCGGCCCAGACCTGCGCGGCTAACGCTTCCGGCCTCGGCATCAACCCAGAATCACCTTCTGCCACAACGGGATCGGGCAAGGCGTAATAAGTGGCCCCGCCCATAGGCACCCGATCCAGCGCGTCGAGCCACTGGTCTGCCGGCAGGGCCCGCGGCCCGGAGCGGGGATCGAGCTCACGGCTCATCCCCACCTGCTGCCACGGCCCCCAGGCCACGGTGGTTACCGCCGGTCCGGCCGCCCGGCTCAGCGACTCGAGCGCCGCGTTCGCGGCGGCGTACGCGGCCTGTCCCGGCGAACCCAACAGCGACGCCAGCGACGACATCACCAACATCGGGCACCCATGCTCAGCGGCCAGCCGCGCCAGCGCTGCGGTGCCGAGCACCTTGGGTGCCAGCACCGCGCGCAGGTCGGATTCGGTTACGCGCGAGGCGATCGCGTCGCGCAGCACCCCGGCGGCCGCGATCACCAGCGATACCGATCCCCGGGGTAGCGACCGGGCCAGGCGTTCCACGTCTGCAGGGACCGCCAAATCCGCCCGGGCGAATTCGACGACGCAGCCGGGCGGGCCGGCCGGGGGTTGCCCGGGCGGGTTGCGCGCGACGAGCACCACCCGTCGCGCGCCGTTGCGGGCGCACCGCTGGATCATCCGGGCTGCGATGCCGCCGGTGCCGCCCCCGATCACGACGGTATCCAGCGGGCCGGTCAGTCCCGTCGGCGACGCCTCGCCGGAGGTGTCCGGCGCATCGATCAGGAGCGGGGCGAGTCGCAGCGTGTTGCGCAGCGCGATCTCCGAATGATCGGTGCGGACGATCTCCGCGCTCAGCGTCGCCGCGTCGACGGTGCTGTCGCAGTCCACCAATCGCCAGCCGGGGCCGGGTGATTCGGCACGCGCAGACCGGACGAAACCCCAGACCGCAGCTTGATCGGGGCGGCCCGAGGTCGATCCCGGTACGTCGGCACCCCCGACGGTGAGGGTCACGACCGGCACCTGAGGGCTGGCTGCGGCCACGGCCATCGTAGAGCGCAGCGAGATCCAGTCCCGGGCCGGGTCTGTCGCGTCCGCCGTGTCGGCGCCGCCGAGCGCGGTGAGGTCGACGATCCCGTCGGCCGACTGCAGCGCCTTCTCCAGCACCCGGGTTGCCCGCGCCAAGTCTGTCCGCAGCAGCTCATCCCAGTCCGGCACTGTGCGGCAGCCGGGCACCTGGTTCCGTACCGCGTCGACCGCCGCGGCGCCAGCACGGGGTGCCAGCACCACCGGACGTCTACCGTCGACGGCTGACGTGTCGGCGTCCAGTGGCGTCCATACCACGCTGGCAAGCCGGACCGGGCGGAGCGCCGCGGCGGAGCCGGCCGCGTCGCGGCGCGGCCAGTAGGTGGTTCGCCGGAAGGGGTAGGCGGGCAAGGCGATTCGGTGCGCGCGCCGATGCAGTGCGGTGCCCGACCAGTCCACGGGGACGCCTCGGTCACGGAGCCCGAGCAGTAGGCGCGCGCTGGGTGGAGCCTGGTCGTGACGGTCCAACCGGACCAGACGATCTGCCAGTGCCGGGCGGTTGACCGCGACGATCTCGGCAAGAACTCCCGAGGGCGAAAGGTCCACGAACACGGTGCCGGTGGGGATGATCGAGGCGCCCACGGCGTCGCCGAAGAAAACTGGGTCGCGCACTTGGCGGCCCCAGTACACCGGGTCGGCGACCTCGCTACCGATGCGCCCGGTCACGGTCGACAGCATCGGGATGGCGGGCGCACCCGGTTTGGCCGCCGCGGCCGCGGCGGCGACATCGTCGACGATCGCCTCCATCATCGGGCTATGGAAAGCGTGCGTCGTGCCCAACGGTGTGGTCCTGACGTCGCGTGCGCGCAGTGCCGCGCAGACCGCGGTCAGCTGCGCGTGCGGCCCGGACAAGACCACGCTGTGCTCCGAATTGATCACCGCCACCGCAACATCGGTGGCGCCGGCCGCGTCGATGGCGGCTGCGGCGCCCCCGGCGTCGATGACGGCGACCGCCATCGCGCCGCCCGCGCACCGCTGGTCCATCAATCGGCCCCGCGTACCGGCCAACACCACCGCCTCGACCGGACTGAACACCCCGGCGATCGCGGCGGCAGCCAGCTCACCGAGGCTGTGCCCGATCACCAGGGCCGGACGCACGCCGGCCGCGGTCAGCGTTTGGGCCAGCGCGATCGCGGCGGCCACCAACGCCGGCTGTAGGTTGGCTGCCTGTCCTCTGCGAGGGTCGTCGGCGCAGCCGATGAGCTCGGTGAGGTCGGCGTCAAGGCGCGGCCGCGCCTGCTGATGGAGCGCTCCGAACGCGCCCTGGAAGTCCTCGTCGACGGCTAGCCATCGATGTAGTACAGACCAGCCCTCGCCCCCCTGTCCCGGGAACAGCAATGTCACCGGGCCCGCTGCCGCCGGCGTCAACTGTGTTGTGGTGTCGACCGATTCGGCTGCGGTGGCCAGGCGGTCGGCGGCCTCCGCGGTGGTGGCCGCTACCACCGACAGGTTCGCGCGCAGCGGCGCACGACCGGCCAGGCTGGTCAACGAGACGTCGGCGAGCTCGACCGGTTCGGTGCCGCGCAGCCGGTCGGCCAACCTCAGGGCGGAGTCACGCAGGGCCTCGCCGTCGCGGGCCGAGACGGCGATCAGGTACCGCCCGCCCCCGCGGGATTGGCGTGGCTGACGCGAGGGTGCCTGTTCGACCACGAGGTGCGCATTGGTTCCGCCGGCGCCGAATGAGCTGACGGCCGCCCGTCGATGGCTGCCGTCGGGTCCGGGCCACGGTGTGGCCACGGTCGGCACATAGAGCCGGCTGTCGGCGAGATCGATCTCCGGGTTGAGCCTGCGAAAGCCCGCAACCGGAGGGATGACGCCGCGCTGCACGGCCAGCACCACCTTGATCAGACCGGCCACGCCGGCCGCGGTATCCAGGTGCCCGATGTTGGCCTTGACCGCCCCGATGGCACAACGGTTGCGATCGTCACCGTCCAATACCGCACGCAGGGAACGGATTTCAATGGGATCGCCGAGCCGGGTACCCGTTCCGTGGGTCTCTGCCAGGCCGATGGTCTGCGGACTGCGCCCAGACAGCGTGTGCGCCGCGGCGATCACCTCGCGTTGGCCCCGCATGCCGGGCGCGGCAAAGCTCGACTTGTCCCGGCCGTCGTTGTTGATGGCGGATCCGGTGATGACCGCCCGGATGGGGTCGCCCGCGGCGACGGCATCGGCGTATCGCTTGAGCACCACCACCCCGACACCATTGCCACCGACGGTGCCGTCGGCGTCAGCGTCAAAGGGCAGGCAGCGGCCGCTCGGCGAAAGAATCCCGCCGTTCTGATGCAGGTAGCCGCAGGCAACCGGGACATGCACCGCGGCGGCGCCGGCGAGCGCCATATCGCATTCGCCCGACAACAAACTCTGGATCGCCAGGTGGGTCGCGACAAGCGCGCTCGAACACGCGGTCTGCACGTTGATTGCCGGCCCCCGCAGGCCCAGCTGAAAAGCGACCCGGGTGGCCAGGTAGTCGCCCCGGTTCGCCACCGAAATCAACGGCACGGCGCTGCCTTCCACGAGGTCGGTGTCGGCGAGCACCGCCTCGGTGAGGTAGGACGACATCCTGGCGCCCGCATAAAGACTCATCCCGGCGGCGGCGAAGCAGCCGACAACGGCCGCCGGTGATTGCGGTGAATGCCCGGCGTCTTCCAGTGCCGCCCAAGCGCATTCGAGAAACAACCGGTGTTGCGGATCGGTCAGCGTCGCCTCCCGCTCGCTGATACCGAAAAACGTCGCGTCGAAGGCGTCGGCGTCCTCGAGGAACCCGTCGACGGGCACGTATTCCGGTGCGTCGACCAATTTCGGCGAAACACCGTGCCGTAGCAGCTCGGCGCGCGAGTGCCGGCGAATCGAGCAGACGCCGGCAACCATGTTGCGCCAGAACGAGTCCGGGTCGGCTGCCCCGGGGAACCGGCAGCTCAGCCCGATCACGGCGACGTCGAACTCGCTCATCAGCTGGTCCCGGACGCCTCACGTAATGACGCGCGCCGGAGCAGGTTTGCCCGCGGATCCTCGACTGGCGGCTGGCCCTTGTCCGCGCGACCGGCCCCGGAGGCGCCGCGGTCCTCGATCACCTCGGCCAGCTCCCGCAATGTCGGGTACTCGAACACCGCGACCGCGGGCAATGGCACACCCAACAACTGCTGCACCCGCTCCTGCAACCGCGGCACCAGTAACGAATGCCCGCCCAACTCGAAAAAGTCATCCTCCGCCGAGACGTCGGTCAGCTTGAGCATCTCGGCCCAGATACCGGCGAGCACCGCCATGGTCGAGCCCCGATCGGCCGCCGCGGCCGGTGCCTGCGGGTGCTGCCCCAGCACGTGCACCGCGACCGGGACCCCGAACGCATCGGTGATCGCCGGCGTGAGATCCGTTGCGGGCCCGGCCATCCGGACCACGATCCGTTCCAGTGGCCGCAAGCCTCCGCCGAGGTGTGCCAGGCGCCGATTGCTGGTATCCAGCCCCACCGCATACCACCCCGGCCGGCAACGCAGGACGGCGTCCAGCGCATCGATGGCCGCCGCGGGGTCGGCGGTGGCCAGCCCCATCTCGGCCGCCAGGTCACCGCCGGCGACGTCCTGGCTCATACCCGGACCCGCCCACCGGCTCCATGAGATCGACCAGGCACGTCTGCCCCGATCCCGGTGACGGGCCGCCAGCGCATCCTGGAACCGGTTGGCGGCCGCATATGCGGCCAGTTCCGGCGCGCCGACCAGGGTGTGCACCGAGCTGAAATACACCTCGATCGCGTGGTGGCGTGCGGCCAGGAGCCGCTCGATAGCGATCGCGCCCCGACCCTTGGCGTAGAGCGCATCGTCGATGTCGGCCGCCGACAGGTGCACCGCGGACCGTCGCACCAGCTCACCGGCCAGCGCGAACACTCCGTCGATGGGCCCGCCGCAGCGCTGCTCGAACGCCTGGACCGCACCGCACAGGGCCACCTCGTCGACGGCATCCACCGCGAGATAGGTCACCTCTCCCCTCTGGCGACCCATCTCGCGCAGCGCGCGCAGGTTCTCCCCGCGCGGCCCCGCGGGCGCGGCGGAGTCCAGCTCCGATGTCCCCACGATGAGCAGGCGTGCGCCGAATTTCCGGAGCAGGTACTCGCAGACGTGCCGGCCGACACCGCCCAGTCCGCCGGTGACCAGGTAGCGCCCTGCGGCCTGGAGTGCGGATTGCCCGGTTGCCCGGATCGGCGCCGGCGCGGTGGTGAAGATCCGCCGGACCGGCAGGCCAAGGTCCACCTCGGCCGGTTCCGATCGGGACAACTCCTCGGCGACCGCTTCGGGTGAGGCCGCGGAGCCGATGACCCGGACCGACAGCCAGGGCAGGTCCCGACCCGCGCTGTGCGCAAATGCCGCCAGCGCCTGGCCATAGTCACAGCCCGCCGGGGCTACCACCGTCAGCCGCGACGGCCGCGACCCGCCGGCCGGCTCGATGACGCGCAGCAGGGTTGCCAGGTCGGCGCATCGAGCGACAACGTCGTCGGGTGTCGGTGGCCCCGCCGGCAGCACATAGACCACATGCTGCGCGCCGCCGAGCGTATCCGCGGGCCCAAACATGCCGGCGCTCAATGCATCTCCCCGATTCCGCAACGCCCGGGCCAGCGCGTCGGCGAACTGCCCGCGGTCGCCCAGCAACAACACCGACAAGTCCGCGCCGCGGGGTGCCGATTCGAGGGTGGGTGTGCACAGCACCTCCACCACGGGAGGGCGATCGCGCGGGTCCGGCGCACAACCGAACAGCCGCTCGCGGATCAGTGCCCGTTTCGGTTTGCCGATCGACGTCTTGGCCACGTCGTTTCGGGTGACGGCGCGGATGGGGGCGGGGCAGACGTGGAATTCCCGCAGCATCGCGCGGCGTACCCGTTCGGCCACCTCGGCGGCGGGGTGTCCGGGCAGCGGCACGAAAACGACAGCGATCTGTTCGGTGGCGGCATCGGTGGCACGGACGCCGAAGGCGACGCTCCATGTCGGGTCGACCCCGGAAACCTTGTCGACGACGGCCTCGACCTCGCTCGCGGTGATGTTGCGGCCGCCGACGATGATGACGTCTTTGTCCCTGCCGATGATGGTCAGGCCCGCGGGTCCGATCACGGCGCGATCTCCGGTGTGCAACCACCCGTCGGGGTCCACCGCCGACGCGGTGGCCGCGTCGTCGTCGAGGTAGCCGGCGGTGATCATCGGCCCCCGCACCTGCAGTTGCCCTGGTTCGCCGTGCGGCTGCACCGCACCGCTGTCGTCAACCACTCGTACCGTGCAGCCCGGAATCGGTTGCCCCACCGGCACGTGCGGGCTCGACCGCTCGACCAGCCCGGGGGCGAAGCCAGCCGAATACACCACCCCCGAACACGTTTCAGACATCCCCCAGGCCGGGTGCATGGCCTCCGGCGGCAGGCCGTAGGGGGCAAGGGCGGTCAGGAAGTCCAGGCATTGATCGGCGACGACGGGCTCGCCGCCGTTGAGAATGAAGGTCAGACACGACAAATCCCATGGGGGCCGCTCGTCGGGCGGCAACTCCCGTAGCCTCGCCGTCACCAGCTGGCAGGCGAAGTTGGGTGCCCAGGTGACCGTGACCCGATACCGGTCAACCAGTTCCAGCCAGGTCAGCGGCTCACGCAGGACCAGCTCGGTGGGCACCTGCACTTGCCGGCAACGCAACCAGACGTCGCGGATGTGGAACATGACCAGCCCACCGACATGGTCGAGCGGGAACCAGTTCAGTGAGATTTCCTCGGCGCTAAATCCGTTGTGGGCGCTGGCCGATGCGGCATTGGAAAGGACCGCGCGGTGCGTCTGACCGACGATCTTGGGCGTACCGGTACTGCCGCTGGTGGGCAATCCGAGCACCAGGTCGTCGGGCGATCGGCTGACCACCGAGCCGGGCGGGGCCGCGCGCAACTCACCGATGTCGGCAAAGCCCGGCGTGTTTTGCGCCGCCGTCAGATCGGTCACCACCACCGCCGCCGCGGCCGACGACATGGTGGCCTGCAACGCACCCAGTGCGGCGTGCGGCTCAACGGTGTCCGGCAGCGGCGACGGGACAACGATCAGCCCGGCCAGCACCGCACCCCAGAATCCGGGCACGAAGCCGGCGGGTTCGCCGCATGCCAGCACGACCCGGTCGCCGGGGCGCAGCCCGCGTTGTCGCAGGCCGCCGCACACCCGTTGGGCATCGCCGAGAAGCTCGTCATAACCGGCCATGGTGACTCGCCCGTCACGGCGGTGCAGGCGCAGCGCGTCGCGATACGGGCACTCGGCGGCCGCCGAAACGAGCAGTTCGCCCAGCGTCGCCGGGCCGCCGGGGCGGGCGTCCCCACCACTCAGGATGGAAGCCGGCGCTCGTTGGTCGCCGATCGGTTGTCGCACCGGCTGCCGTGCCGTGCCGATTGTGCCGGCATACCCATCCGCGGCCGCGGGCGCGAACGCCACGCTGGCCGCGGGAGCTGCGCCGCGGGCGGTCATCGCGGCTTCGGTTCGGGCGAGCGTCGTTTCGTCCAGCACCGGTAGCATCGCCAGGCTCGCGATGTCTGCCTCACCGTCGGCGGTGCGGGGCAGGCTCGAAACCAGCACCACGTCGACCGGCATCGGCGCCGCGGCGGCGGTGATCGTGTCCCGAATCCGGCGGCTGGTCACCGGTCGGGCCGGCACCACGTAGGCGACCAGGCGTCGTTCACCCGCCGCGGTGCCGCGCTCGATAACAGTGCAGTCCAACGCATCTGGCGAGTCAGCGAGTAAGCGGGCGATATCGGCCCGCAGGTCCGATCCCACGCTGCCGATGCTCACTTAGCCTCCTTCAACTCGAAATTCGTGGCGATGGGCGCCAGCCGAACGTTGTTGTCGCTGTTGCGGCTTTCGGCCATGCTGGTGGCGGTGCTGATGTCTGGATAGTCGTCGACGCCCAGCAGCCGGACCAACCCGCCGGCATAACGTCCGCGCAGAACAAAGGCGCTCCAGATCGGGTCGAGAGCGGGACCGGTCTGGGACGCACCCGGCGGCCACTGTGGCGCCAGATACTCCTGAACCACCCAATCCCCGGTGTCGCAGGCATTTTCGACGAGGCCGCGCCAGGCCGCGGGTGACGTGTGGTGACCCAGATACACCTGCGTGCCGCCGTCGGACGTGGCGTGCTTGAGCACCATCTCGGGCTGCCGCGAGACGGCCAGGCCGGGAAGATCCACCCACTGCCCATGCCAGCGGGTAGTGCCCGGCCGGATGCTTCGGGTCCATGCGACGGTGCCGCAGACCAGCCGGCGCTCCGCGGGCGTCAACAGCGGTCGCTCCTCGTCGGCTTGCCGACTCAGTTCGGCGAGCACCCTGCGGTCGTTGACCACCGCGGCGATCGGGCCGCTATGCAACGAGACGAGCCCCCGCTTGGCAGCGGCGACACATCGCATCCGGGGGGCTCCGTCGAGCACGTCACCCTCCAGCAGGGCATGCACCCGCTCCCCCGCACAGTAAATGCCATCCGGGCCAACCTCGAGGTCTGCGTAGTCGGCGAAATGGAACCCGCCGGGTGTGACGCCTGCCCGGGCCGCCGCCGCGCGCCACGCCGGAAGACAGGCGTGGCGCACGGATTCGGTGAACTCCGCCGAGCCCGGCGCCCGGATCACCACCAGGCCAACGGATTCCCCCGCTGTCGCCACACCCGATTCCCGGGCGCACGCGTGCGCCATATCGCACACGGCGACAAGCGGGTCGGCAACCGCCGGTGACCAGCCGCGCTGCTGGGTCCAGCACCCATGGACCAGCCAGCCGCCCGCGTGGGCCGCATTGACGTCGATGCAGCGAAACCGGCCGTCGGAGTAGACGAGATCGGGTCTGGACAGGCATCCGTCCAGCCCGTCGGGCGGCTCGAGCACGAAGCTCAGCCAGTCTTCGTCGACGTCGGGCAGGACCTCGGCCAGCGTTCCCGCGTCGGCGAGCCGCGACGGCAAAGCCAACGACAGCGCGATGACCCGTCGCGCGGTGTCGGCCAGTTCGACCAGTGTTGCCGCCTCGATGCCGGCTGCCGATTCTCCGAATCGATACGGGGACAACACCGTCGCGGTGTCCCCGTCAGCCAACACTGGCACCTGCGGCGATGATCGGGAACTGGCGGATCGGGTCGTTGGTCGGCAGTCGCACGATGTTGCCGTCGGCTTCCCTGGTGATCGCGACGGCACCTTCGGGAACGAACTGCGCCACCAGCGCGCGGCGGATATCCCCGGTGGAGTTGGGTCCGGTCTGATGCGGCGTGGTGCCGCTCATGCACACGATCGTTCCGGCTTTCGTCGTCAATGACTGTGCGGTGGCCGGTGTCCGGTCATAACAGACATATCCGAGCGGCGTACGCCGGTGGGCGATGGTGCCGAGGGTGTGCACGCCGGGCACCATCTGCAGGCCACCATTGGACTCGTCGCTGTCGCTGAGTGCCACCCAGCACGTCAGGTACTGCTGCGGCTCGACGAAGGTGTACCCGTTGTCCTGATGCCAGGGGAACGGTTGGGGCGAGAACGGCTTCTTGTACACCGCCTGGTCCCAATACAACCGCACGTCGGGCCCGATGATATCGAAGACCATGTCGCAGAACAGTTTTGAGGTATAGAAGCGTCGCGTGAACGGTGAATTGCGAACGATGTGGGTGGTAAAGGTGATCTCGTCGGCGCGTGCGATGAAGGCTCGCCCCTCCTGCATTCCCCGCAACCGTTGCTCGCCGATGCGTTCCAACCGGTCCACCTCGGCGATCAGCGTCTCAACGACGTCCGGCGGCACCACGTCGGGCAGCACGCAGTAACCGTCGTCGTTGTATTGCCGGCGCTGGGCGTCATCGAGCAGCCGTGAAGGTCCTTCGATCGGTCGCCACGCGAAGTCGGTGTTCCATTCGTGCAACGGCAGGCTGGTCGCTTCCGGTGGCGACGTGTCGTCGGCGCGGAAATTGTTGGCGCAGAACGTGCGCCAAGCCGCGGTGGGGTCGCTGAAGATCTCTGGGCTGTACCGGGTGGGTCCGGCTCGCACAACAAAGTCGTCGTGGACGAACAACACCTTCGCCGGCGCCGGGCTGGCGTCGAGTTGGCGGGCCAGCGCGGGAAACGCGCGCAGCACTGTGGCCGGGACTGCGGTTGCTGAGGTGCTCATAACCGTCTCTCCTTAGGACCTTTAGGACAACTGAGCGGCTTCCGGTAGCTCGGTGATATGCGTAAGCAATGCCTGCGGGGTTTGGGAATCGAACACGTCCCGGATCCGCACCCGCCGGCCGAACACTTTGCGTATCCGGGCCGCGATCTTGATCGCGTGCAGAGAATGACCACCGAGGTCGAACAAGTCGTCGGTGGGGCTGACCACGTCCCTTTCCAGCACATCTCGCCAGATCTTGGTCATCGCCTCGAGCGGATCGGCCGGATAAGCACCGGTTTGGTGACCCGCCGGCCGCTGTGGTGAGGCAGCGCTGATCGCGGCGGCCAGCGCGGTCCGGTCGAGCTTGCCCGATCCCGCACGCGGCAGCCGTTGCATCGCCACCAGCGTGGTGGGTATCACGTGGCTGGGCAGGGTGGTTGCCAGCTCGGTCCGAACGCGTTGCGGCGAGGTGGCTTCGTCCAGCACCAAACCTGCGGCCAGACACGCGTTTTCGCCGTCACCGAGCACACAGGCCGCGGCCGCCCGCACCCCGGGCACCGCCCGTAGGGCCGTGTCCACCGCGCCCAGTTCGACCCGGTGACCGCGCACCTTGACTTGGTCGTCGAGGCGTCCGACGAACTCGAAACATCCGTCGGCAACCTCGGCGACCACATCCCCGGTGCGATACCAGCGGGTTCGGGCCCCGTCCGGCTCGGAACGCCACACGAAGCGCGCGGCGGTTTCCGCGGGCAAGCCAAGATAACCCGTGGCCACCCCGGGGCCACCGACCAGCAATTCATCGCCGTCGACCCGCACCGGTCCGTGGAGCGCAGCGCCGATCGGCACGGTGGCACGCGACTCGAACGGATCCGGGTCGCCGATCCGGTACATGGTGGCACCCACCGTGGTTTCCGTTGGGCCGTAATGGTTCCAGATGGTCACCTGGCCGCGGACCGCACGCACCCGCCGCACCGCCGGCCAACGCAGCGGCTCGCCACCGAAGATCAGATGCGCCCGCGGAAGGAACGCATCGAAACCCGTGCTCAACAACGCGTCCAGATGGGCCGGGGCGATTTTGAGTACGTCGGCCGGATGTCGTGACGTCAATTCCACCAGGGCCTCCGCGTCGGCGCTGGCGTCTTCATCGGCCAGCAGCAGGGTGCCGCCACGCGTCAGCGCGGACCACAGCGTGCTGTAACAGAGGTCGTATGCCGGTGAACCCACAACCAGGCAGCGTTGCCCGGTCATATCCACCCGCTGCGCCAAAGCGTCGAGATAGCTCAACAAGTTGGCATGGGTGACCACGACCGGTTTGGGCTCGCCGGTGGATCCGGAGGTCATGATGACGTAGGCGGCGTGCGCGGCCGGGATTACCGGCAACCGCGCGGCTGACGGTGATTCGGCAAGGGTCGCCACGTCGTGGTGTCGATCCAGCCGCTGCGTGCCGCGCGCCGCCGCGGTATGGATGACCACCTGGGATCCGCACGCCCGCAGGTGTGTCGCAAGCGCGGCGTCAGACGTCGAGGCCGCGGCGACGCTGAAGGCCGCGCCGGCCTTGAGGACGCCGAGCATCGCCGCGACCATTGGCACGCAGAGCGATCCGACGATGGTGACGACAGACTCGGTCGGCAGGTCGGCGGATAGCAGGCCGGCGGCGATCCGGTCCGAGAACGCATCCAGTTCGGCGAAGGTGACGCTCGACGTTCCGTCGTAGACGGCCACCGTCGCGGGAGACTCGGCGGCCCGCGCCGCGAACCGCCCGTGGACGGTCGACCCGGTGACGAGCTCGTCGCCGCTGACCAGCTCGGCGACGATGTCGGCGAAACTCTGTGCCACCCGGGCAATTGCGTCAGCGTCATAGGAGTCGCTGGTGTAGTCCCATTCCAAGATCAGTTGGGGGTCATCGGTTTCCACCACGTTGAGGCTCAATCCGAAGCGCACGTAGCTCGCCGGGTCCGGCAGGGCACGCACGCCAGCCGATCCGAACCGCGGTTGGCCCACGTGGTCCCAGTTGAAGCAGGTGGACACATGTGTCCCCGGCGATTCCGAGAGGATCTCGGCGAACGGCAGCCGCTGGTGCTCGTAGGCATCCAACAACGCGGCACGAACAACCGGCAACGCCGTGGCGACATGGGCCTGGGGATCCAGGGGCAGCCGCAGTGGCAACAGGTTCGACAGGTAGCCGATCAGTCCGTGGCGGGCCGCGGCGTCGCGCGGGTCGGCCGAGACGCCGACGACCACCGCGTCCGCGCCGCCCCGGGACCGTGCCTGGTGCATGGCGTAACAGGCCAGTAGGGCGACGTAGCGGGTGCAGCCCATGTCGGCGGCGACGCGCTGCACCGCGGCCACGGTGTCGGCCGGCAGCGTGGTCCGCAGCCGGCCGCCCGGGCCTGCGGCCAGCTGCGCGGTGCGGGTGGCCTCGGCGCCAGCGAGGCTGGTGCGCCAGAAGTGGCGATCGGCTTCCGTTGCCCGCCCGGCGTGTTCGCGCCGCCAGGCGGCGAAGTCGACGGGCGCCGGTAACTCCGCGGCGGCACCGCGATACGCCGCGGCCAGCTCGTCGAGCACTATCCGCTCCGAGACCCCGTCGAAGACGATGTGGTGGGCGGTCACGACAATTCGGCATTGCCGCTCGGCGAGGCGCAGCACCGCGATCCGCCACAACGGCCCCGCGGCCACGTCGATCAGCTGCTCGGCGTCTTCGGCGTACCAGCGCGCCAGCTCCTCGTCTCGATCAGCGGTGGACAGGGCAGTGAAATCGACCACGTGTACCACGGGCACCAGTTCTCGGTGCACCAGCAGCGTCTCGCCCTCGGCGCCGAACGTCGAGCGCAGCGCTTGGTGGCGCCCCGCGACGGCGGTCACGGCGTCCTGCAGGGCGTCGATGTCAAGCCGTTCCGAGACCTCTAGCGAGGTTCGGACATGGCATGCTCGGGCCGTATCGGAGTCGGCCTCGCAGGCCCACCACATCAGTTGCTCGTTGGGCGTGGCCGCGAGTTCGGCTTCGACACCGCCCACATCGTCGCGCCGGGACGAGTGCAGGGCCGAAACCACCGCGTCCAGCAGCTCCTCGGCGTCCCGGGACGACGCGGGCTCGGGCAGCCTTGCCATGAGCCGGATCCGTCCGCCGGAGCGGCGAATCATGAGCACGTCGCAGCACTGGTGCGCGGCGAAGTCCTCGTCTATTTCCCAGAATTCGGCAAGTTGCCGGTCCTGCTCGGTGTCATCCAGCAGGGACAGGTCGACCAGGTGCACGTTGGGCGGCCCGGCCGGTTCGACGAGCTTCTGCAGGCGCGGCTCGGCGGCGACGGCCGCTTTCACCGCCAGCGTGACCTCGTCGGGATCAAAGGTGCCGGTCAGGTCTGCGGTCGCCCGCGCCCGGCCGGTGCCAGCCGACACCGTCGCGGGCCGTGGCGCCGGGGGTCGCTGGACGGTCTGCAACCGCTCGCGTAGCCGCACCAGTTGGTCCACACCGCCCAGCAGATCGTCTGCGGCGACGCCGAAGTCGACGAAACACGCGATCTCGTCAACCCCCAGACCGGCGATCCGGCGGGCGACGTCAAGCGCATGGTCGAGATCGCCGATGATCGCGTTGTCCTGCAGGAAACGATCGACCGCCCGATCGAGCAGGTAGGTTCGTTCACTGTCGGTGAGCCGTTCGAATGCGTGTTGTTCGCGGCTCCCGGTGACCGCGCTGAACAGGTCGACCGACGACCCGAGGTAGCGGTGCAGCGGGGTGCGGGCCAGCCGGGCCGCGGAGTCGTCCGAGGTGACCAGCGTGTGGACCAGGGCGGTGACATGTCCGGGCCCGGTGATGCCGGCGCCGCGGCGGGCGTTCCGGTAGAGCGCGATGTTCGACGCGAGCTGCTCGGTGCTCTGGCCGACCAGGTTGGTCAGAATCGACAGGCCTCGTTCTCCTGCCGTGCGGAAGGTTTCCGGGGAGCCCAGTGCCGCGATCCAGGTCGGCAGCTCAGCTTGCCGGGGCTGCGGATACAGACTGACCTCGGCCTCAATACCATTGCGCTGGAACGTGATTGGATCGCCGCGCCACAGCCGCTGCACGGTGTCGATGTCCCGCCACATCACTTCGCGGCGTCGGTCGAACGGTTCGCGGGCGAGGATGAAGTCGTTGCGCTGCCAACCGGAGGCGAACGCAACCCCTATCCGCCCGTCGGACAGGTTGTCGATCATCGCCCACTCCTCGGCGACCCGGATCGGGTCGTGCAGCGGAAGCACGACGCTGCCGGCGTGGATCCGGATCTTTGTGGTGATCCCGGCAAGGAACGCCCCCAGCACCGACGGGTTGGGTGACAGGCCGCCGAAGGAGTGGAAGTGGCGTTCCGGAATCCACAGGGTGGCCAGGCGCCCATCGGCGGCCGCGGCCGCGCTGCGGATCACGTCGAAGATGCCGGGTGTGTTGCGTGGGTAGTCGCCGAAGAAGGAGAGGCTGAGCACCGGCGCCGGCGACCCGCCGGAGATCCGAACCTGCGGCGCTTGGGGTTCGGATTCTCTTGGGACCGCCCGGGTCTCAGCCACACCGCGGGCCGCGACCGTCGCCTTGGCGTCGACCAACCGTTCGGCTCGGTGAGCCGCCGAAGTGTCTGCCGCCGCCCGGTTGAGCAGGCCGGCGTCGCGCAACTCCCGGGCCGCGCCGCCGGCCGCGTCGATTACCCGTTCGATATCGGCATCGCTGTGTGCGGTGGACAGGAAGCAGGTGCCTCCTTCGGCGATGTAGACGCCTTTGGTCAGCATCGCGGCGTTGAAGTAGTCCATCTCCACCGGTTGATAGGCAAAGCTCAGGTTGCCGTTGATGGAGAAACGGAAAAAGGAGCCGAAGTTGTGCATCGCGAACGGCACGCCCAGATCGGCGAATCGTGCGTTCAGTTCGGCACGCATCTCGTCGGTGCGCTGATTGAGCCGGCTGGTGAGCCGTAGTCCATCGTCGCCGAGCTTGCGCAGCACGGCACGCGCTGCGGCCATCGCCAGCGGGTGGCGGCAGAAGGTGCCGGCGGTGTAGGTGACCGGTGGTCCCGGGCGGGTGGCTCCGCCGTCGACGCGGTTCATCACGTCGGCCCGGCCGGCCACCACCCCGATCGGCATGCCGCCGCCGATCACCTTGGCGTAGCTGACGATATCCGGCGCGACGCCGAAATGGGCTGCGGCGCCGCCGGGGTGGATGCGGAACCCGGTGAGCACCTCGTCGAAGGCCAGCAGCACATCGTGTGACTTGGTGATGTCGCGGAGCTCGCGAAGGAAGTCGCCGGGATGCAGGTCGGGCCGGCGGTTCTGCACGGGTTCGACCAGGACCGCGGCCAGATTCGAGCCGCGGCAGCGGATCTCGGCGAGCGCGCGCTTGTCGGCGTAGGGCAGCACGATCACGTCGTGAACCAGGCCGGGCGGTGTGCCGATGGCCATCGGGGTGGCCGAGACGTCGTTGATTCCGATCGGGTTGACCAGAGTCGAATCGAAGTGACCGTGATAAGCGTTGCGGAACACCGCGATCGTGTTGCGGCCGTTGTGCGCCCGGGCCAGCCGCATCATGGTCATCACCGCTTCGGTTCCGCTGTTGCAGAACAATATTCGGTCCTGACCGGTGAGTTCGGCCAGCATTGCGGCGACTTCGCCGGCGACGGCCGATTCGGGGCCCAGCTGCATCCCGGTGGCGAGTTGTTCGCGCACCGCATCGACGATGAAGGGCGCTTGATGACCGAATAGGTTGACGCCGAAGCCCATTGCGATGTCGACGAAGTCGTTGCCGTCCACATCGGTGAGGTGCGCCCCCCAAGAGGAGACCACCCGAAGCGGCGCTGCGAAAGCCGCCGTCTCGGGCCGTACGTCGGAGGCGCTGCGCCGGTTATTGCACATCACCGGTAGGTAGGAGCGGTATTCGGCGATAGAACGCGCGGTCATGCGGGTGTAGGTGTCGGTCAGCGTGCTGAGGTAGTCGCCGCGATCGTCAGCCGGGGACGGCGCTTTTCCACCGTGTTGCGTGACGTAATCGGTGATCGCCGCGACGGTGAGCAATTCTTCGAAAAGCTGGCGCAGCACCAACATCACCCCGAAGGTGGTATCGACCCGGCTCACCACTTCCACCAGCACCATCGAGTCCGCGCCCTGCTCCAGCAGTGGGCGCCGCGGCTCCACCTCATCTGGCTGCATGCCGAGTAGCTCGGCGATCCAGCCTGTGATGACAGCTGCCACCGCGGTTACCGCTGCGCTGCGTTGTGGTGCGCTGCGTTGTGGCGGGCGTACACCGGCAGGCGAGATATCCGCCATCGTGGCTGTCCCTTCGTCGATTGCGCCATTGCGTTCAAACGGTTTCGGCGGCCGCGTGATCCAGAGTGGTCTGCGGCGGAAAGGATGCGCCGGAAGCGGCACCGGCGTGAAGGTCGCGGGTGGATAGACCCGCGACCAGTTAACGTGGGCACCGGCGAGGTGCAGCGCGATCGCCAACCGCTGGTCGTCATCGAGTGCGGCGCCGGTCGAGTCGCGTTCGGCTGGCCAGCGCGCCGCCGGCCGGACTTCGACACGGACCCCGTCCTGCCGGGCAGCGGCAGATGCGGTGCACGCCACCCAATGCTGGCACGGCAGCAGATCCGCCAGCGCCGCGTCGACCGTGGCGGCATCGGCTTCGTCTCGAATGACGACGATCCGATTCGGCGCGTCGGCGTCGTTGGTGGCCACCAGCTCCGACGGCTGTGCGGACTGCCAGGACCTGAGTGCGCCCAGCGCGGTCTGGGAATCCGGTGCGACGACGACGAGCCGGAATCGATGATGGTCGCGACCGAGCGCGGAGCTGGCGCAGACGTCGGGAAACGCTTCGGCCGCACCACGATCGAGTAGCTCAGCATAGGCGGTAACCAGGTCATGCAGCGCCGCGTCGCTGCGGCCCGAAATCAGCAATATCTGCACCGGACGTGAAACATGTTGCGGTGGAGCAATTTCAGGCGAATCCGCGAGAATCACGTGGGCATTGGTGCCGGCCATCCCGAACGAGCTGATCGCAGCCAGCCGTCCGCGTTTCCGGCGAGGCCAGGCGGTGGGCCGGGTGGTAACCGCGAACCGCAGGCTGTCCCAGGGCACTTCCGGGTTTAACCTGGCCGCGTGCAGGGTGGGCGGAATTTCGTCGTTATCCATGCACAGCACGACTTTTGCCAGCGAGAGCAGGCCCGCGGCGGCCTCCAGGTGCCCGAAGTTCGACTTGACCGAGCCGAGCTGAACGGTGCCGGTCGACCCGTAAACGTCGGCCAGGCCGGCAAGCTCGATGGGATCTCCGAGCCGGGTGCCGGTGCCGTGGGCCTCCACCACATCGACGCCGTCCGGATCGATGCCCGCGCAGCTCAACGCCTCGCGCATGACGTCGCGTTGCGCGGTGCTGCGTGGCACCGTCAGGCCGGCACCCCGGCCGTTGTGGTTGACCGCCGAACCCCGGATAATCGCGCGTGGCCGTCGCCCGGCCGCCAAAGCGGCCGACAGCGGCTGCAGCACGAATGCCAACGCTCCCTCACCCTGCCCGAAGCCCTCGGCGTCGTCGGCAAATGGCCTGCTCCGGCCGCCAGCGGCCACCGCGTCTAACGCCTTGCGCAACAACAGGTTTTGCGGTGTGGCAATGAGGTTGGCGGCGGCGACCACCGCCAGCGTGCACTCCCGGTCATGGAGGCTGCGGCATGCCAAGTGCAGGGCCACCAGCGACGACGAACATGCGGTGTCGACGTGCATTATCGGCCCGGTAAGTCCGAAGACGTGGCCCAGCCGGCCGGCCGCGACGGCGCGAGCCGTGCCGGTCCCGGTGTACGCGTCGAAAAGCTCACGCCGACACAGATCGGCGCTTTGCAGCAGATAGTCGTCACTGCTGGTGCTGACGAACGCCCCGGTTCGCTCGCTCGCCGCGCACCGGATCGACACCCCGGCGTCAGCGAACGCCCGGTCGGTGACTTCGAGGATCATGCGTTGCTGCGGGTCCATTCCCGCGGCTTCCTTGGGCGAGATGGAAAAGTATCCCGGGTCGAATGCATCGTGATCGGCTATTAGCGCGGCGCTCTGCGGTGCTACGCCGCCGTCGCGGCGACCATCGCCGTCGCAATCAAGCGTGACATTCCAGCCGTCGTCACCGATCGCTGTGATCGCGTCGCCGCCGGCCCGCAGAAAAGTCCACAGTTGTGAGGCCGTTTCGATGCCGGCGGGCAATCGTAATCCCATGCCGAGCACGGCTATGGGTTCGCGGCGACCGGCCCTGAGTCTTTCGATCGTCTCGCGCTGTCGTGCCAGGGTTTCTCGGGCCGTCGCCAGCAGTTCATGGACGTTGATCGGCTCCCCGAGCGAATCGCTTGGCGAACCGAACCCGGGTCCCTGCATCCGATACCCCTCACCGAAGCATCGACGACGGACGGTGTTCAAACCGCGGTCACTGGCCGGCTGGTCGGCCTGCCCAAGCGCTGATCGGAGACAACGTTCCGACCCCCCGTCACGTTAGTCGCTAACATCCTGTTCCGCGAGAGGCCAAATTTATCCGGAACCGCAGGTAGACGAAGCGACATCGGCTAGGCGCACTAGCCAGGGGCCCGAGGCGCCCGGCGGTCGGTCCGACGCGATGACACGCATTGCAGGTGAATCGAAGCTCTCGCCGTGAGACATTGTCGTCGGGAATGCGACGAAGATGCCGGGCGGCCGTATTCATCCAGGCCCGATGCGGCCGCCACACACACGAGCAGGTGGGTGCCATGGATCGCACGTTTGCGCTTGTGCTTCTCGATGTGGTCGTCATCGTCGTCACTGCCCGACTGTTCGGAAAAGTCGCACCGAGGCTCGGCCAGCCGGCCGTGATCGGCGAAGTGCTTGCGGGGATTGCGCTGGGACCCAGTCTGCTCGGGCTGTTACCGGGTCACCTGGACACTCGCCTCTTCCCCGGCGAGGTGATGCCCTACCTCAAGATGTTGGCCGAACTCGGACTGGTCTTGTTCGTTTTCATGGTCGGCCTGGAATTGGACTTCACGCTGATCCGTGGACGTCGGCGTGCTGTCGCCAGCATCTCGCTTCTGTCTTTCGCAGCGCCCTTTGTCCTCGGTCTGCTGGTGACGTTGGTCCTGCATCCGCGGCACCACATGGTCGACGGCAAGCAGGTGCCCTTGTCAACCTTGATGCTGTTGATGGGTATCGCGATGTCGATCACCGCATTTCCGGTCCTCGCTCGGATTATCGCTGAACGCAAGGTATATCGGACCAGAGTCGGAGTTCTGGCACTTTCGGCGGCCGCGGTTGACGATGTTCTCGCATGGACACTGCTGGCATACGTGTGCGCCATCGTCAAGGGCAACGGTGTCATGACGGTGCTCCGAATCCTCATGCTGTCCGCCCTGTTTGCGGCGCTGATGCTGGGCGTGGCGCGACCACTTCTTGCGCGAATGGTCAAGTGGCACCAGAAGGTAAGCGGCTCCGCCGTCGTCATGCTGGCTGTCGTTGCCGGCGGTGCACTGCTGTCGGCCTTCATCACGGCCAGAATTGGCATCCACGAGATCTGCGGTGCATTCCTTTTTGGCGCGATCATGCCCAGGCAGGGCGCGCAACCTCTCAGACGGGTGATCCTCGACCGACTTGGGGAAATCAATTCGCTGTTGCTGTTACCCGTATTCTTCGTCATCGCGGGTTTCAGCGTCAATCTGCGTACCCTCTCGCGACTCGATCTGGCATTGCAATTGCTGTTGGTTCTGACAGCTGCCGGCACCGGAAAACTTGGCGGCACCTTCGCCGGTGCCCGCCTGCAGCGAATTTCCGCCCAGCACAGCGCCGCAATCGCCGTGCTCATGAACACCCGCGGACTGACCGAGTTAGTGGTCCTGTCGGTCGGCAAAGAGGTCGGCATTTTCGACACCGACATGTTCACCATCATGGTGGTCATGGCCCTGGCGACCACGGTTTTCTGTCAACCGGCGCTGCGGATCGTGTACCCCGACAAGGCGGTCCAAGAAGACATTGATGCCGCCGCGACAGCCGAGCCAGACTCCTGAACAGACGTGCTTAGTCTGACGATTCGCCGTCGGCGTTCGAGTCCTTGGACTCGTCGGAGCCTTCGGATTCCTCGGAGTCTTTGGGCTTGCTGGACTCTTCGGCCTTCTTGGATGTCGCCTTCTGCAGCAATGTTTCCAGCTGGGCGCCGGTGATCCGCCGAAACGCCCGCCGTGGCCGATTGACGTCCAGAATGGCGACTTCCAAGTTGGCCACCCCCAGGGCGGGCTGACCGTTTCCCGAGGTATCAGCGCTGCTCGCCCGCAGCGCCTCCACCGCAATCCGCAGCGCGTCGGGCAGATCGGCGTTCTCGGCGTAGGACTCCTTGAGGGCGTTGGCGATCGGCTCGGTGGTGCCGCCCATCACCACGAAATGCGGCTCGTCGGCGATCGAACCGTCGTAAGTGATCCGGTACAGCTCAGGTGGTTTGGTCTCGCCGTAATGGGCGACCTCCGCCACACACAGCTCGACCTCATACGGCTTGGCCTGCTCGGTGAAGATGGTGCCGAGCGTCTGGGCGTAAACATTGGCTAGCTGGCGTCCGGTGACGTCGCGACGGTCATAGGCGTAGCCACGGGTGTCGGCGAACTGGATCCCGCCGCGGCGCAGATTGTCGAATTCGTTGAACTTGCCCGCGGCGGCAAAACCCACGCGATCGTAGAGTTCGCTGATTTTCTGCAGTGAGCGCGACGGGTTTTCCGCGACGAACAACACGCCGCCGGAGTAGGCCAGCGCCACCACGCTGCGGCCCCGAGCAATGCCTTTGCGGGCGAGCTCGCTGCGCTCGCGCATCGCCTGCTCGGGCGAGATGAAGTACGGAAAGCTCACTTCTCACCGCCGTCTGGCCCGAAAGTGTCAGCACGCGAACGACTTCCGATGACTTCGCGGGCCAGCTCGGCAATCCGGCTCTCCGGGACGTCGACCGCCCCGTCGGCGCCGATGGTGACCGCGGTGGGATAAATTCCGCGAACCAGATCCGGGCCGCCGGTGGCCGAGTCGTCGTCGGCGGCGTCGTAGAGCGCCTCCACGGCCACCCGCAACGCGGAATCGGCATCGGTGACTTGAGAGTACAGCTTCTTCATCGACGACTTGGCGAAGATCGATCCCGAGCCCACCGACTGGTAACCCTCTTCCTCGATGTTCCAGCCTCCAGCGGCGTCGAACGAGACGATGCGCCCCGCGGTCTGCGGGTCGGAGGCATGAATGTCGTAGCCCGCCAGCAACGGCAGCGCCACCAGGCCCTGCATCGCCGCCGCGAGGTTGCCGCGCACCATGATCGCGAGCCGGTTGACCTTGCCGGCGAACGTCAGCGGCACCCCTTCGAGCTTCTCGTAGTGCTCGAGTTCGACGGCGTACAGGCGGGCGAACTCCACGGCGACGGCCGCGGTGCCGGCGATTCCGGTGGCGGTGTAGTCGTCGGTGATGTACACCTTTTTGACGTCGCGCCCGGCGATCATGTTGCCCTGGGTCGAGCGTCGGTCTCCGGCGATGATGACGCCGCCGGGGTACTTCAACGCGACGATGGTGGTGCCGTGCGGCAGCTGCCCGCCGACGGTGCCAGGATGCGCACCGCCGTTGACGCTTGCCGGCAACAATTCCGGCGCCTGGCGGCGCAGGAAGTCGGCGAATGAGGAGAGGTCTGCAGCGGATCCGGAAAGTGCCGATTTAGGGGACAAGCGATCAGGCAACGGCCAGGTCACTGTCCGCCCTTTTGGACGTATGCGCGGACGAAGTCTTCGGCGTTCTCCTCGAGCACGTCGTCAATCTCATCGAGCAGATCGTCGGTCTCCTCGGCCAGCTTTTCGCGACGCTCCTGGCCTGCGGCAGTGCTGCCGGCGAAGTCGTCGTCGTCTCCGCCGCCACCGCCGCGTTTGGTCTGCTCCTGAGCCATCGCCGCCTCCTGCTCTCGTCATGGCCTGCTTACAGGCCGCGGGCGCCGTACCGCACGCCCGCTGGTCTTTCCCTAACAGTACCGGTCAGCGCCGACGTTTCCGGGCTTACGCTCCCTGCCGCGCTCACGGATCTCAGCTGGTGAGTTGTTCCACTAGTTCGGCGGCGCTGTCCACGGACTCCAGCAGGGCGCCGACGTGGGCTTTGCTGCCCCGCAGCGGCTCGAGCGTCGGTATTCGTACCAGCGAGTCACCGCCCAGGTCGAAAATGACCGAGTCCCAGCTGGCGGCGGCGATATCGGCGCCGAACCTGCGCAGACATTCGCCGCGGAAGTACGCCCGCGTGTCGGTGGGCGGGTTGTCCACAGCCTCGAGCACCTGGTGTTCGCTGACCAGCCGTTTCATCGAACCCCGGGCCACCAAGCGGTTGTACAGGCCTTTGTCCAGCCGGACATCGGAATACTGCAGGTCGACCAGATGCAATCGGGGCGCCGACCAGCTCAGATTCTCCCGGTGCCGGAAACCGTCGAGCAGCCGCAGCTTGGCCGGCCAGTCCAGCAATTCGGCGCATTCCATCGGGTCGCGCTCGAGCAGGTCGAGCACGTGGGTCCAGGTTTCCACGATGTCGGACGCCCGCGGGTCCGGGTCGCGGCTGTCGACCAGCTTGGCCACCCGGTCCAGATACGCCCGTTGCAGCGCCAGACCGGTCATTTCGCGGCCATCTGCCAGGGCCACCGTGGCCCGCAGGGTGGGATCACGGCTGATCGCATGGACCGCGTGCACCGGGCGGGCCAACGCCAGATCAGCCAGATCGATTCCCTCTTCGATCAGGTCGAGCACCAGCGCCGTGGTACCGAGCTTGAGGTAGCTCGACGTTTCGGCAAGATTGGCGTCGCCGATGATGACGTGCAGCCGGCGGTACCGGTCGGCGTCGGCATGCGGTTCGTCGCGGGTGTTGATGATGCCGCGTTTCAGCGTGGTCTCCAGGCCGACCTCGACCTCGATATAGTCGGCGCGCTGCGACAGCTGGAATCCCGGCTCGTCGCCGGAGGGCCCGATACCAACCCGCCCCGAGCCGGTTACCACCTGGCGCGACACCAGAAACGGGGTGAGCCCGGCGATAATGGCCGAGAACGGTGTCTGGCGAGACATCAGATAGTTCTCGTGCGCCCCGTAGGACGCGCCTTTGCCGTCGACGTTGTTCTTGTAGAGCTGCAGTTTCGCGGCGCCGGGGACGCTCGCGACGTGCCGCGCCGCCGCCTCCATCACCCGTTCACCAGCTTTGTCCCAGATCACCGCGTCGAGCGGGTCGGTGCACTCGGGCGCGGAGTATTCGGGGTGCGCGTGGTCGACGTAGAGCCGCGCGCCATTGGTCAAGATCATGTTGGCCGCCCCCACCTCGTCCGCGTCGACCACGGGCGGCGGCCCGGCCGAGCGGCTCAGGTCGAAGCCCCGGGCGTCCCGCAGCGGCGATTCCACCTCGTAGTCCCAACGGGTCCGTTTGGCGCGCTGAATACCCGCGGCAGCGGCATAGGCCAGCACCGCCTGCGTCGAGGTGAGGATCGGGTTGGCGGTCGGGTCCGACGGCGATGAGATGCCGTACTCGACCTCCGTGCCGATAATCCGTTGCATGCTTTAGAGCCTAGGCCCGGCGACGATGCGGCCCGCGTAGCGGGCCGCTGAGAAGGCGGGCAATCGGGCCGGCCCGGCGACGATGCGGCCCGCGTAGCGGGCCGCTGCGAAGGCGGGCAATCGGGCCGGCCCGGCGCCGATGCGGCCCGCGTAGCGGGCCGCGGAGAAGGCGGGCAATCGGGCCGGCCCGGCGACGATGCGGCCCGCGTAGCGGGCCGCTGAGAAGGCGGGCAATCGGGCCGGCCCGGCGACGATGCGGCCCGCGTAGCGGGCCGCTGAGAAGGCGGGCAATCGGGCCGGCCAGGATCGGGAGCGCTCGCATGGATCGACTGGCGCATTCAGCTGCCGATTGGTACGGTCGCCCCCGACTCGCCCCGACCATTTGCACCCCAGACTTCGGAGTTTCCGCGTTGACGCCAAAAGGGCTGTGGCCTTTGCTCATTTCCGCAGCGCTGAGCCGCCGTCGCCGCAAGACGTGCGGGGACCGGCGGTGAACCCCGACCCATTTCAGCACGCACAGTCCGGCGCTGACCTGGTTCCCGCGGGACCGCTCCAAGCCGAACAGATCAGCTATGCGTTCGCGATCTACTACCTACCCATGCCGTCGGCGGACCCGTTCGCCACCTTGGATGCGCTGCTGGCCAGCGAATTCAGGGAATTCCACCACGCCGACTATCTCAGCGGAGATGAAACAGAGCCCACCGTGAACGCCTGGATCACCGTCGATCCGCACCACGACTGTCCGCCCCCGAGCCCCGAGTTTGTCCAGTTGTTCGGTCGCGGAGTCAGCCCGCAGCAGACGGCGGCGCTACCAGCCACCGAGGCGGCGCTGGTCCTCAACTTCGTCTACCCGAAGGGCCAGGGTCTGAGCCGCATGCGTACGGCGCTGCGGTTGACCAGTGAACTGGCCTCGTGCACCGGCGGCCTGATTTGGGACGACGAGACGCGGGAAGTCTTCACCCCGGCCGCATGGACCGAAATGCGCATCGACCAATGGACGGGTCCGACGCCGGATATCAGCGACCACACGGTCATTCACGTCTACCAGACCGACGGCCATATGCGGCTGATCACGCTTGGCATGGCGAAGTTCGGGCTGCCCGACGTCGTGGTGAACCAACTGCCGCGGTCGGTCAGCCATCAGGTCGGGGATCTAGTCAGTGCGTTCTGTCAGGCGATCACCGACGGATCCGTCGTCGATCGTCGCGGAGAGTTCGATCTCGACGTCCGCCGCATTGGTTCCGCGGGCACCGAGACGGCGCCACTCACCCTGAAAGTGGGGACGCCCGAAGCCGGTGATCCCGACAACCGGATCCTCGAACTCACCTTTGACCGCGGGGCCGGCGAGGATGTTCACGCTCGGCGACACGCGGTGTTGGCGCCGGTGTTCGGCTCCGGGTCACCGGTCGTCCCGACAATGCATGACGATGCGCTCAACGCCGCCAGCGAACAGGCCAGAAGCAAGCTGCCGGCGCTGCGCGGCCTGTTCAACGAGGGGCTGGAACCAGGTGAATCCCTGCAACTGAAGGCCCCGTTCGAAGGTGCGGGTGGTATCCGGGAGTGGATCTGGGTGGAGGTCGCGAGCTGGACCGATGACGCGATCACCGGGTTCCTGGTCAACGAGCCGGCCAGCAGCCTGGGCCTGCATGCGGGCCAGACCGTCCAAATCGCCGAATCCACGGTCTTTGACTACATGCACAAGCGGCGCGACGGCGTCATCGACGGCAACGAGACCGAGAGACTGATCCGCAGCCAGCTCAATTAAGGCCTCCGGGCGATGCTTCATCGCCACCACGCCCGGTATGACGGGTCCGGCTCGCTTATTCGGGGACTAGGGTGAGCCGGCATGAAGCTCTCCCCGCGCCGCATGCCGTCACGCCTGGCACCTGCGACTGTCGCGGCTGAAAGCTGGTTCTTGCAGCATGGCTTGCCGTCTGTGCTGACCAAGCGGTCCCGATGGCGGCGACTGTGGTCCAGGTCAGCGCCCGCGCTGGCCGCCTATGCCGCGTTTCACTGCTGGACCTTCCCGTTGTTCCTGATCACCAAGGGCGAAGATGTCAACATCGGCGAGGACCCCACCCCGAGAGATTGGGTCGTTCTGACGATCGTCGCGCTGGCCCCAGTTCTGATTGTGGGGGTCGGCTGGCTGGTGTCGCGAATGTCGGACAGGCGCAAACGTGCGATGGCAGCCACCGCAGCGGTCAGCATGGTGGGCGTCGTGATCGTCGTCGAAACCGACCCGTCCCATCTACCCGGCGCAGCCATCTTCACGGCGCTGGTGCTGCTCCTGACCGCCAGCGGTATCGGGTCGGTGGTCGGATGGGCGCTGCGCATCACCGTCTCGCAATTTGCGACGATCGGCGCACTGGCGGTACGGGCGCTGCCGGTCGTCCTGCTGACGACGTTGGTGTTCTTCAACGGCAACGTCTGGCTGATGGCCGCGACGATCGGCGCCGAGCGACTGGGGCTCGCGATTGCGTTTCTGCTCAGCATCGCCGCCGCCTTCGTCGTCTCCGCCACCAGGGAGCGGGTCCGGCCCATGCTGCAGTCAGCCGCGGCGCTGCCCAGAGATTGTGAACGGCTGATCCACACACCGTTTGCGGAGCTTCCCGATTCTGCCGGCAGCCCCCCGCTGACCAGGGCTGAACGCGTCAACATGGTCTTCGTGCTGGCCGTCTCGCAGCTGGTGCAGATCATGGTGGTGGCACTGCTGACCGCGGTGATCTACGTGATGCTCGGGCTGATCGTGCTCAGTTCGGCACTGCTCGACGAATGGACCCGCGGCGCGCCCAGCAGCTCGACCGTGTTGGGCCTGACGTTTCCGGTGCCGGATTCGCTGATCCACATGTGCCTGTTCCTGGGCGCGCTGACCTTCATGTACATCAGCGCTCGCGCGGTCGACGACGCCGAATACCGCACCACGTTCGTCGACCCACTGATCGACGATCTGCATGCCACCCTGATCGCCCGCAACCGGTATCACGCCAGCATCACCGGCTACTCCCCCCGTGTTGACGCCGCTGACCACACTGATTAATTTCGCCTGATGTCCACCACCGAAGACGGAGCAGTCGTTTTGGAACCACCAGGCGACTTGTCCGGGAAGCGTTATGGCGAAGTACTTCTGGTAACCCCCGGCGAGGCGGGTCCGCAGGCGACCGTCTACAACAGCTTCCCGCTCAACGACTGTCCCGCCGAGCTGTGGTCGGCACTGGATCCCAAGGCCATTGCCACCGAACATGGTGCCGCGGGCGCCTTGCTCAACGGCCCCCGTTATTGGCTGATGAACGCCATCGAAAAGACGCCCCAGGGCCCGCCGGTGATCAAGAACTTCGGCGGAATCGAGATGCTCCAGCAAGCCACGGTCCTGTTGTCGTCGATGAATCCCGCGCCATACACCGTCAACCAGGTCAGACGCAATACCGTCTTCATCTTCAACGCCGGCGAAGAGATCTACGAACTGCGCGACCCCGAAGGACAGCGCTGGGTCATGCAGACCTGGAGCCAGGTGGTCGACCCCAACCTGTCCCGAGCCGACCTGGCCAAGCTGGCGGACCGGCTGAACCTGCCCAGCGGGTGGGCCTATCAGCCACGCAGGCTCAGCAACGAGCTGCGGATCGACACCACCGCCCGCGCCGCCCGCGTTCTGCAGGACGACCTCGCCAACAGCTATTCCCTGGTGATGGCCTGAGCCCCTACAGGTACTGGCCCAGGTTCGACTCGGTGTCGATAGCCCGGCTGGCGCTCGACGACTTGCCGGTGACCAGGGTGCGGATGTAGACGATCCGCTCGCCCTTCTTGCCCGAAATCCGCGCCCAGTCATCGGGGTTGGTGGTGTTGGGCAGGTCCTCGTTCTCGGCGAACTCGTCGACGATCGAATCGAGCAGATGCTGGATCCGCAGCCCCGGTTGGCCCGTCTCGAGCACCGACTTGATCGCGTTCTTCTTGGCCCGGTCGACGACGTTTTGGATCATCGCCCCGGAGTTGAAGTCCTTGAAGTACATGACTTCCTTGTCACCGTTGGCGTAGGTGACCTCCAGGAACCGGTTGTCGTCGATCTCGGCGTACATCCGCTCGACGACTTTCTCGATCATCGCCTTGATGCAGACGGTGCGGTCGTCGCCGAACTCGGCGAGGTCGTCGGCGTGCAGCGGCAGCGCCTCGGTCAGGTACTTCGAGAAGATGTCTTGCGCCGCTTCGGCATCCGGGCGTTCGATCTTGATCTTCACGTCCAGGCGTCCGGGCCGCAGGATCGCCGGGTCGATCATGTCCTCCCGGTTGGAGGCGCCGATCACGATGACGTTCTCCAGCCCCTCCACCCCGTCGATCTCGCTGAGCAGCTGCGGGACCACCGTCGTCTCGACATCGGAGGAAACCCCGGTGCCGCGGGTGCGGAAGATCGAGTCCATCTCGTCGAAGAACACGATCACCGGCGTGCCTTCGGAGGCCTTCTCCCGGGCCCGCTGGAAGATCAGCCGGATGTGGCGTTCGGTCTCGCCGACGAACTTGTTCAGCAGCTCCGGGCCCTTGATGTTGAGGAAGTAGGACTTGGCCTCACGGGCGTCGTCGCCGCGGACCTCGGCCATCTTCTTTGCCAGCGAGTTGGCCACCGCCTTGGCGATCAAGGTCTTACCGCAGCCGGGCGGGCCGTAGAGCAACACACCCTTGGGCGGGCGCAGCGCGTACTCGCGGTACAACTCCTTGTGCAAGAACGGCAGCTCCACCGCATCGCGGATCTGCTCGATCTGGCGAGTCAGGCCACCGATGTCCTCGTAACTGACGTCGGGCACCTCTTCCAGCACCAGGTCCTCGACCTCGGCCTTGGGGATGCGCTCGAAGGCATACCCGGCTTTGGTGTCGACCAGCAGCGAGTCGCCGGGGCGCAGCTTGCGCGGCCGGGTGTCGTCGTTGAGGGCCCCATCGTTAGGGGGAATGCCGTCGGGCAGGTCCTCGGCGACCAACGGTTCGGCCAGCCACACGATGCGTTCCTCGTCGGCGTGGCCGACCACCAGAGCGCGGTGACCATCGGCGAGAATCTCACGCAACGTGGAGATCTCGCCCACCGATTCGAACCTGCCGGCCTCGACGACGGTCAACGCCTCGTTGAGCCGGACCGTTTGGCCCTTCTTGAGGGACTTGGCGTCGATGTTCGGAGAGCATGTCAGGCGCATCTTGCGACCCGAGGTGAAGACGTCGACGGTGTCGTCGTCGTGGGTGGCCAGCAGCACGCCATAGCCGCTGGGCGGCTGCCCCAGCCGATCGACCTCTTCACGCAGCGCCAGCAATTGCTGACGGGCTTCTTTAAGAGTTTCCATTAATTTCGAATTGCGCGCGGCAAGAGAGTCGATACGGGCTTCGAGCTGATGCACATCGCGCGCGGGGCGCGACGGGCTCTGGTGTGCCAGCGCGTTCTCCAGTTGCTCGCGCAGTAGCGCGGCTTCACGCCGCAGCTGTTCCAATTCGGCAGCATCGGTGCTGGGCAGGGGCATATCGCGGGGTGTCCCGAATGCTTCAGAACGCTCTGATTCAGCCATGTTGCCCTCCTTTCCCGCACCGGGAGCGGTGCGGCGGATACCTCAACGCTACCGGCCATCGCGAGTTCATGTGCGGAACCAAATGCCGCCGGAAATAACAAGTTGTTTCGCGCTGGTAATCTCGGCTTCCACTCGGCCCGATCGAAAGGAGCGCCGCGACGGTGAAATCCCTCGCCACAGCCAGTGCTGCCGGCGCCCGCATCGGTGGCGGAGCCGACAGTGTGACATCGGTTGCAGTGTCGGCCTCCTCGTCGCGACCCGCCGTGTACCGCCGTTAGCCGGGCCTGCCGCTGGATGCATCGCCACCTCCGCAAAGCCTGCATCGCCGTGAGCGTCGTCGCCATCGTGGCGGCGGCGCTCTCGGGATGTTCGCGGCCCGAGTCCGCGACGTCTGCTGTCCCATCGGTACCCCCCGCCACGTCCACCCCGGTGGCGCCGAGGCCGGCCGCCTCGCTGCCTTCCCCCGACGCGTTGGTCGAGGTGTTGTCCCGGCTGGCCGACCCGGCGGTCGCCGGAGCCGACAAGACCAGCCTCGTCGAGGACGCCACCCCGGAGACGGTCGCCGCCCTGGACCGGTTCACCACCGCTGCCCGAGACGGCGGCTACCTGCCACTGAGTTTCGCGGCGAGCAACATCACGTGGTCGGGCGTGGACCCGGCCGCCGTGACGGCCACCATCGTTGTCACCACAGCCAAACCCGACGATCACGAATTCACCTTCCCGATGGAGTTCAAACCCACCCAGAGTGGTTGGCAGCTATCGCGGCGAACCGCGGAGATGCTGTTGGCCCTCAGCAATTCTCGAGTCTCGTCGCCGGCTCCCGGCCCCGCGCCGGCACCGGAACCAAGCCCCGCCCCGGCACCGGAACCCAACCCGCCGTCTCCGACGCCGTCTGGCTGAGCGCGCAGATGTGGATCGGCTGGCTCGAATTCGACGTGCTGCTGGGCGACGTGCGGTCACTGAAACAAAAGCGGTCGGTGGTGCGTCCCGTTGTCGCCGAACTGCAGCGCAAGTTCAGCGTGTCGGCCGCCGAGACCGGCTCGCGAGATCTCTACCGCCGCGCCGGCATCGGAGTGGCCACGGTTTCAGGTGACCGCAGTCACGCCGTCGACGTCCTCGACGCGGCCGAACGGCTGGTCGCCGCGCACCCCGAGTTCGAGTTGTTGTCGGTGCGCCGGGGTCTGCACCGCAGTGACGATTAGCAAAACTAACCGTCACGCCCGGGGCGCTTGCGGCCGAGCGGCGCGGGAGCGACGGCTCCGGGCGCCAGCCGGCGCGCGGCCACCAGGAATGCGGTGTGGCCGCGCATCGAATGCTGCGGCCGCACGGCCAGCCCGACGACATTCCAGCCGCGCTGCAACGTCTCCCACGACCGCGGCTCGGTCCAAAGCTGTTGGGCCCGCAGCGCCTCCACGACCGTGGAAAGTTGGGTGACGGTGGCGACGTAGATCACCAACACCCCGCCCGCCGACACCAGCCGCGACACCGAGTCCAGAACTTCCCAGGGAGCCAGCATGTCCAGCACGGCCCGGTCGACCGAGCCGTCGGGCAGGTCGGAGTCGGCGACGTCGCCCACGATCAGCCGCCAGTTCTGCGGAGCCGCACCATAGAAGTTCGTCACGTTGCGACAGGCATGCTCGGCATGGTCGGCGCGCTGCTCGTAGGAGATCACCCGGCCCTCGGGCCCGACCGCCCGCAACAGCGACAGGGTCAGCGCGCCGGACCCGGCTCCGGCTTCAAGCACCCGGGCGCCCGGAAAGATGTCGCCCTCATGCACGATCTGAGCGGCATCTTTCGGGTAGATCACCTGTGGCCCACGCGGCATTGACATCACGTAGTCGACCAGCAACGGGCGCAGCACCAGAAACGGCGCACCGTTACTGGATTTGACCACGCTGCCCTGCTGCAGCCCGATCACCGCATCGTGGGCGATCGAACCTCGGTGGGTGTGGAACTCGTTGCCCGGGGTGAGCACCATCGTGTAGTGGCGGCCCTTGGCGTCGGTCAGCTGCACGCGTTCGCCCGCCGCGAAGGGACCGGTTGCCGACACGCCGTCCAGGGTGCCAGCCGACTCGCCGCAGCCGATGTTCGGGGTTGTCGGCGCCCCGTCTTAGGCTGCGGGCATGACGGACCAGCTGACACCGGGGGCGGATCCGCGGGTCCGGCCGGCGCTGTCACCGTCGCGGGCCGCCGATTTCAAGCAGTGCCCGCTGCTGTACCGGTTCCGGGCGATCGACCGGTTGCCCGAGGCACCATCGGCGCCGCAGTTGCGCGGATCCGTGGTGCACGCCGCACTCGAGCAGCTCTATGCCCTGCCCGCGCTAGAGCGCGGCCCGGAGACCGCGAGGTCGCTCGTGGAGTCCGCCTGGCAGCAGGTGATCGCCGGTGAGCCCGGGCTGGCCGATGAACTGCAACCACAAGAACTGCTCGACGAGGCGCGCGCCTTGCTGTCGGGGTATTACCGGCTGGAAGACCCGACGCGGTTCGACCCGCAGTGCTGCGAGCACCGGGTGGAGGTGGAGCTGGCCGACGGCACGCTGTTGCGCGGCTACATCGACCGGATCGACGTCGCCGCGACCGGCGAGTTGCGGGTGGTCGACTACAAGACGGGTAAGGCGCCGCCGGCGGCGCGGGCCCTGGCCGAGTTCAAAGCCTTGTTCCAAATGAAGTTCTACGGGGTGGCGCTGTTTCGGTCGCGTGGCGTGCTGCCCGCCCGGTTGCGACTCATCTACCTGGCCGACGGCCAGGTGCTGGATTACTCGCCGGACCGTGACGAACTGCTACGTTTCGAAAAGACGTTGATGGCGATCTGGCGTGCGATCCAAGCCGCGGGCCGCTCAGGAGATTTCCGTCCGAACCCGTCGCGGCTGTGCGATTGGTGCCCGCACCAAGCGCATTGCCCGGCATTTGGCGGGACGCCGCCGCCGTACCCCGGGTGGCCCAATTACGCCGGCGCCGATACGGTTTCGCGGCCAACCGAACCGGCGGCATGAACGGTTGCTTCTACCGTCGACTCGGCGACGACGGTGACTACCAGGCCTTTGACTCCACCGATTACACGCGAAGCAACTGGAATCCCGAAATCCAGCATGGCTCACCGCCGTTGGCCCTGCTGACCAGGCTGATCGAAGAGCTGTCGGCGGGCTCGGGGCTGCGGATCGGCAGGCTCAACCTCGACATCCTCGGGGCGATCCCGGTGGCCCCGGTGCGGGCCAGAGCCTGGGTGGAACGCCCGGGCTCGCGGGTCTGCTTGATGGTCGCCGAACTGCACGCCGATCGCGAGGGCGGACCCGCGCGGGTGGTGGCCCGGGTGACGGCCTGGCTGTTGGCGGTCAGTGACACCGCCGACGTCGAATCGGCGCGGTACCCGGCGGTGGTGGAAGGACCCGCCGAGCCCCTTCCGGCCGTCTTCGCGGACGCCGGTGGCTATTTCGATGCGATCAACTGGCGCCCACAACAATCCGACGGCCAATCGGGCGCCGTGTCCTGGTTCACCCCGATCGCCCACATCGTCGACAACGACCCCACCACGGCGCTGCAACGGCTGGCGGTCGTGGTGGACTGCGCCAACGGTGTCGGTGCAGTCCTGGACCCCAACCAGTTCGTTTTCATGAACACCGACACCGTGGTCCACCTGCATCGGCTGCCGACCGGCGACGATTTCGCGCTGCGCGCGCGGGCATCGGTCGGGCCGGACGGCGTGGGAGTCACCACCGCGGAGGTCTACGACAAGACCGGCTTCATCGGCACCTCAGCCCAGACGCTCCTCGTCCAGCGCCGGGCGCCCAGCTAGTCCGATGGTGGCAGTCCACGCTGTTTTCGGCGGAGTACTTTCAGCATCAAGCAAGAGGCGCAACGGAATTGGTGCTCAAGGCGATCGGCGCCGAGTGTGCGCTGATGGCGCCGAGTGTGCCGTCAGGGCGGCCCATCGCGGCGGTCACCGCCCTCCATACACTCTCAGAGCCGTCACTGCACACTCGATACGGCGGCAGGACATCCGACTCGGTGAACACCGGAGAAATCCCCCGAACACCTTCCAGCACAAGCTGGTTTAAGCGCAATACCGTTCAGTTAAGACGGTGGATGGTGATGTTTGGTGAATGCTCGGGTTGGAGCCAGTGGGCGTAGTCGGCGC
>NZ_MVIF01000045.1 GCF_002086675.1 Mycobacterium persicum | reverse complement strand
CGCAGCGAACCCGAGCCTGCACCGGTATACATCCGGGCCGAATTGACCTCTGGCGGTAACAGCGCAAAATCAAACACCATCGCTCCATGCCTGGTAGGGGTTTATGGGATGTCGCTGACCTTGGTGCCCGCCGGGGGCGCGGCGACCGGATCGCCGATGCGTCAGTACGACGCGTCAGTAGATGAAAAATGTTGCGGCTCGGCATCAATCGCTCGTCCCGTGCCGCGCCGACGGCCTATTCGTGCTCAACGTCTCAGGCCGCGATTCTGACCGCGCCGCATCGGGCTAGCGCCTGGGTGAGGCCGACCTTTTCCTCGTCGGTGAGCTCCCCGGGCAGTTCCCGGACGTAAAAGGCGCCGGTGGCGAGGATGAATTGCAAAGCGGGGTAAGCCAGCTCGTTGACGCTAACCAGGCTGGCACCGTTGGGGCGGCGCAGCTCGACACAGCCGTCATGGCGAGTCAGACTCAGCGGGCCGACCCGGCCCTCGCGGATCATCCGCCGGCTTGGGCAGATGCAACGCTCGTCATACCAGACATCCGGCAGGGGGCGTTGGAAGAGTGTTTCGTAGCGGCAGCGGAAGTCAAGGAACGTCGCCTTCCGCCTGAGCCGACCACGGCTGTGCCCGGCTCCAACAGAGGGCCTGGACTCGACAACGGCGGGGGAGTGAGCCAGATAGTGACCAAAAAATCGCTGACCGTACTCGATGTATTCTGCGGTGAACAAAATAAACGCATGCCAGGCCGCATCGACTAGTCCCGAGTACATACCAATTGCCGTGTCCGGACTGAGTTCGCACAACACCAAATACTTCTTGGCTTCGCTGAACAATTCCTGCGCCTGGCAGCGAGTGTCCACGACACCCTCGCTCAGCAGCCGGTCCAGCACATAGGGCGCCTCAAACTCCAACGCCAGAGCCCACCTACTGTCCAGCACCGCAATACCCGACGCGGCGTCGCTGCGGAATTCCTCGATCGAACCGGCAACATCGCCTGTCACCGGTGGGACATCAATTGATTGAGACATGCGCACAACAACAACTTTCTTGTAGATCGTCTGGTCGCCTTTTCGGCTGCCGACTCCGAATAACCCGCGCAGAACATCTCGAAGAACAGGCGCCGCGACTACCGGGCCAACAGATCCCACGTCGCTCGAGTCGAACTCACAGGCAAAGAATCGGCTCCACGGTGGGTCGGATCCAACAAGCCCCGTAGCGACAGAGCGGCTTCCGGCCCGTCGCGCGCCCTAGCCGTAACAGGACATCAGCCTCAATTTGAACTCCAGATTCTCCCTGGTGATGGCATCGATATCGTTATTATCATTAATTACATTTTCGTTGTTATCGTCCAGATAAAATTCTAAGTTAGAGTTTGGATCATAATGATCAGCCGCGTTCGGTTGATAATCACCGATGTTCAGCTTGTCATTGTTATAGCGCTCGCTGTAGTTATCAACAAAGTACGGAACAGTGCTGCTATCGCCGCTGGAATCTTCGCTGTCGTCGCCGCCAACCCAGAACGTGCCGCTTCGCGTAAATCCGGGTGGCAAACCCTCATCGCCGCCGCCGACGAAGATTGTGCCACCGCGTTCGAAACCTGAGGGGGGGACCGGAGTATGTTCGATCGGCGTAGTATACGTATATTCTTCGGGCAGACTTAGCTGATTATTGTCGTAATTAGTCGACTCGTTGCTGCCAGTCTGCGTGCTGTCGGAATTGGAGATGCTGGTACTTAGATCTTGAGTGGTGTCGTAGGTAGTCGTACCGGTGCCGGACGTCTGAGTGCTATCAGAAGTGGTTGTACTGGTGCCGAAATCTTGAGTCGTGTTGGACGTGGTGGAGCTATTGCTGGAACCATTGCCGTCGCTGTAACTGGAACCGTTGGTCGTACATGTGTCGAGTTTGAATCCGCCGTGTGCAGTCAAGGTGATGGCGAGCCTGCCGGCGCTGATCTGAGTGCCATCCCTGGTGGCATCGATGGCGGCGGTGACACCGCTGGTCAAGGCCAGCGCGCCCAGCGCAGCCGCCGCACCCCGTTTGCCGCGCCGCCCCTTCGCTGCCCTGGGCGCGGGACGAGGCATGTCAGATTCAGCGACGCCGCCGTCGTCGGTTAATGGGTCACGGGACACTCGAGCCATTGAATAAATCGCCTTTCTTCTTGCCGGCGCGAATACAAAATGAAATGCAAATTCGAGTAAGACTGCCTCAGATTAAGAGACGTTGACAGCATAAGACGGATAGCAGACATCAACTCGTCAAGCCGGCACCGGGCTGCTCCAATGTCTAACGGCTCACTCCTTGAAAACCATGCGGCGCTTCCAACAATTCGCGTTTCACAGGTTATGCGACCATCAGGCCAGCAGGCTGGATGGGACGCGAAACCGCTCGCAGAGAGCACCAACTTTGCTCGGCGTCGGAAACGATAGACGAAGCCAATTATTGCCCGCCAATCAAACGTGTCGATAAAACCATAAGCACCATTTATCAACGTTAATGTTTCACGGAATCCGGGTTCTGTTCTGGATCAGAGCTCCGGCATCGTTGACTTCCCACGTTCTGGGCTGAGGAAACAGCCTGGATCTGCTGGTGCTTCTGTGGGTCCGGACTTGCGCGGTACGGCCGGGCAGTAGTGGGCAGAGTCCACCTCGGGTCAGCAGTTGCTGCATGCCCACAAGCTTTCCGGTGAACGGGGTCGGCGTGGTCGGCAGGGAGTCGCCTGCCTAATAGGTATCCGGCCGGGGTGCGCCGGCAAACGTGTTTCGCGGCCGCGATCGGGTAAGCCCTGCTGCGTCGATGCCACCAACGGGATCCGTGGTTGCCTCGACAATGGCTCGGCCCGCCCTGAACACGGATCAGCGCGCGGTCGACTGAACTTTGCCAGCTTGCCGGACAGCCCCGGCTGGCGCGGCTGGGAAGGGGCGCTAGCTCAGCGCTAGCTCCCGATAATCCGGTCGATATCGCGTGCCATGTCGATATCGCGTTGGGTGATCCCGCCCTCTGAATGCGTGACCAACGCGAAAGTTACCGTCCGCCAGCGGATATCGATATCCGGGTGGTGATCCTTGCGTTCCGCGTGCTCGGCCACCCGGCGCACCGCGTCGATGCCGTCGAGGAACGCCGGAAACTTGACGGACCGGCGCAGGGCACCGCCGGCGCGTCCCCAGCCGTTGAGGTCGGGCAGTGCGGCGTCTACTTGCTCATCCGTTAACACAGCCATATCGCGACGGTACCCCGGTCGCAGCGAATCTCCCCAAATTGGCCACGGCGGCACGGGCAAGCCGGTAGGGTCGCCCGCATCGGGCCATCTTTGTCAACCGCACCGCATCTCGGACGTTAAGTGTTTGGGGCCCGGCATGTTTCGCTCGTTAACAGTCTCGTTAGCAGTCTCGTTAGTAGTCTTGGTAGTAGTCTCGGTAGCAGTCGAAGCGGGACCGGCCGGTGCCGGCGTCGTCGCTCAGGCGTCGACAGCCTCAGCCGCCGGGTTGTGCCCGCCGGGTCGCTATCAGAATTCAAGCGGCGTTTGCGTTCCCTCTCCCGACAACTCGAACGACGACGTCACCGCGATATGCCGGGACGGTTCGCATTCGCACAGCCAACACCACAGCGGCACCTGCTCCCGTCACGGCGGAGTCGCTCAATGGTGCCCGTGCACTTTCGGGTCCGGCCACTGGCAGCCTGCGCCAGGGCCGCGACGGTATACCGTGATTGCCCATGCCGGCGCAGATCGTCGTGGCGGGAGCCATCATCTGTGGTTCGACGGTCTTGGTGGCGCAACGGGTAAGGCCGCCGGAGCTGGCCGGGCGCTGGGAGCTTCCCGGCGGTAAGGTCGCCGCGGGTGAAAGCGAGCGCGCCGCACTGGCCCGGGAGCTGGCCGAGGAGCTGGGGCTCGACGACATCGCCGTGGGTGACCGCTTGGGCGACGATATTGCGTTGGGCGGCAACGTGATACTGCGGGCCTACCGGGTGCGGCTGCTCAACGGTGAACCGGACGCGCGTGACCACCGTGCGCTGCGTTGGGTGACGGCGGAGCAACTGCACCATCTGGATTGGGTGCCGGCCGACCGCGGCTGGCTACCCGATCTCGCGAAGGCGCTGTGGCGACAGGTTCCACAGCCGCCTTTCAGCTAATGTCCAGGTCCGCTCAAGGTCGCCGCCGTCCACTGGAAGAAGGACGTGACAAACCACTAACCTGGGATTTGCATGCCGGTAGCGATCGCGGCGGTCCGCTGCACGTCAGTGGCCGGCTGCCATGCCGATGTTGACGCGAATTTCAGCCAACGCACCGCGCGAGCCGATTATCGTCGGCCACGCGCCGATTCCAGCTGGCCCACGAGCGCGATCGACTGGCTACTGCCCGGCGCCGGGTCGTCCATGACAAGGAGGGTCACTGTTGACCATCACACCGCACGTCGGCGGAGCGATCGAGGAGCTGCTGGAGCGCAGCGGGCGATTCTTCACCCCGGGGGAATTCTCGGCCGATCTGCGCACCGTAACCCGGCGCGGCGGGCGGGAGGCCGACGTTTTCTACCGTGACCGGTGGAGTCACGACAAGGTGGTCCGCTCCACGCACGGCGTCAACTGCACCGGATCCTGCTCATGGAAGATCTACGTCAAAGACGGCATCATCACCTGGGAAACCCAGCAGACCGACTACCCGTCGGTGGGCCCGGACCGCCCCGAGTACGAACCACGCGGCTGTCCCCGCGGCGCGTCGTTCTCCTGGTACAGCTATGCGCCGACCCGGCTTCGCTACCCGTATGCCCGCGGGGTGCTGATCGAGATGTACCGGGAGGCCAAAGCCCGGCTCGGCGACCCGGTGCTGGCGTGGGCCGACATCCAGGCAGATCCGCAGCGCCGCCGTCGTTATCAGCAAGCCCGCGGCAAGGGCGGACTGGTCCGGGTCGGCTGGGCCGAAGCGACCGAGCTGATCGCCGCGGCCCACGTGTACACCATCAAGACCTACGGTCCGGACCGGGTTGCCGGCTTCTCGCCGATCCCCGCGATGTCGATGGTGTCCTATGCCGCCGGCTCGCGGTTCTTCGAGTTGATCGGCGCCCCCATGACGTCGTTTTACGACTGGTACGCCGACCTGCCGGTCGCCTCGCCGCAGGTGTTCGGAGACCAGACGGACGTGCCCGAGTCCGGGGACTGGTGGGACGCGGCCTATCTGATGATGTGGGGTTCCAACGTGCCGATCACCCGGACCCCGGATGCGCACTGGATGGCCGAAGCCCGCTACCGCGGCACCAAGGTCGTCACCGTCAGCCCCGACTATGCCGACAACACCAAGTTCGCCGACGAGTGGATGCCGTGTGCGGCCGGCGCCGACGGGGCGCTGGCCATGGCGATGGGTCACGTCATCCTGTCGGAATGCTATGTGCAAAAGCAGGTTCCGTTTTTCGTCGACTTCGCCCGCCGCTACACCGACCTGCCGTTCCTGATCAAACTGGAGCAACGGGGCGAGATGCTGGTCCCGGGCAAGAACCTCACGGCCGCGGATCTGGGCGAGGCCGATAAGAACTCCGAGAACGCGGCGCTCAAGCCCGCGCTGCTGGACGAAACGACCGGCACAGTCGTCGTGCCGCACGGCTCGCTGGGATTCCGCTACGGCGAAGACGGTGTCGGGAAGTGGAACCTCGATCTGGGTGATCTGCTGCCGGCGCTCAGCGTGCAGGGCGCGCACCGCGTCAACGGCGAAAACAGCACCGCGCTCATCCACCTGCCCAACTTCGACACGGTCAACGGCGAAGGCACCACAGTCGCCCGCGGCGTCCCGGTGCGCCGCGTCGGTAAGCACCTGGTGTGCACGGTTTTCGACCTGATGCTGGCCCACTACGGCGTGGCGCGTCCGGGCCTACCCGGCCAATGGCCGACCGGCTACGACGATCCCGCCCAACCCAACACCCCGGCCTGGCAGGAGCCGATCACCGGGGTGTCGGCCGGGCAGGCTATCCGGGTTGCCCGCGAATTCGCCCGCAGCGCAGAGGAATCCGGCGGCCGGTCGATGATCATCATGGGTGGCGGCATCTGCCATTGGTTCCACGGCGACGCCATCTACCGGGCGGTGCTGGCGCTGTTGATGCTGACCGGCTCGATGGGGCGCAACGGTGGCGGGTGGGCCCATTACGTGGGTCAGGAGAAGATTCGTCCGCTCACCGGATTCCAGACGATGTCGATGGCCACCGACTGGGTGCGCCCGCCGCGGCAGGTGCCCGGCGCCTCGTACTGGTATGCGCACGCCGACCAATGGCGTTACGACGGCTACGGAGCCGACAAGTTGGCCAGCCCGGTGGGGCGGGGCCGGTTCGCCGACAAGCACACCATGGACGTGCTGGCCTCGGCGGTGGCGATGGGGTGGAGCCCGTATTACCCGCAGTTCGACCGATCCAGCCTGGATCTCGCCGACGAGGCGTGCGCCGCCGGTCGTGAGGCCGGTGAGTATGTCGCCGAGCAGCTGGCGCAGCGCAAACTCAAGCTCGCCGTGACTGATCCCGACAACCCTGCCAACTGGCCGCGGGTGCTGACGGTCTGGCGGGCCAACCTGATCGGCTCGTCGGGTAAGGGTGGCGAGTATTTCCTGCGCCACTTGCTGGGAACCAATTCCAACGTGCAGGCCGGGCCGCCGGCCGACGGGATCCGGCCCGTCGATGTGGTCTGCGACGGCGACATTCCGGAGGGCAAGCTCGACCTGATGATGTCGATCGACTTCCGGATGACCTCCACGACGCTGGTATCCGATGTGGTGCTGCCGGCGGCGACCTGGTACGAGAAGGCCGACATCTCCAGCACCGACATGCATCCCTATGTGCACGCGTTCAGCGCCGCGACCGATCCGCCGTGGGAAACCCGCTCGGATTTTGACGCTTTCGGCGCTATTGCCCGGGCTTTCAGCGCCATGGCCAAGGGGCATCTGGGCACCCGCAGCGATGTGGTGCTCACCGCACTCGAGCACGACACCTCGGCTGCGATGGCATATCCCGGCGGCGTCGAAAACGATTGGCTGCATACCGGTGCAACGCCGGTACCGGGGCGCACGATGGGCAAGATCACCGTGGTAGAGCGCGACTACCCGGCGATCTACGACAAGTGGGTGACGTTGGGTCCGCTCGTCGAGAAGTTTGGGCTGACCACCAAGGGTGTCACGGTGCATCCCTTCCAGGAGGTCGAGGAACTCGGAGCCAGATTCGGAGTACTGAATTCCGGTGTCGCGGCGGGGCGTCCGGCCATCACCACCGCGGCGCGGATGGCCGACGTGCTGCTGCTGCTGTCCGGGACAACCAACGGCCGCCTAGCCGTCGAAGGCTTCCGCGAGCTGGAGAAAAGGACCGGTCAGCGGCTCGCGCATCTGGCCGAGGGCAGCGAAGACCGCCGTATCAGCTATGCCGATACCCAGGCGCGTCCAGTCCCGGTGATCACCAGCCCGGAGTGGTCGGGCAGCGAAACCGGCGGGCGCCGGTATGCGCCGTTCACCATCAACATCGAGAACCTCAAACCGTTCCACACGCTGACCGGGCGGATGCATTTCTACCTGGCGCACGACTGGATTGAGGAACTGGGCGAACATCTGCCGGTTTTCCGCCCGCCGCTGGACATGACGCGCCTGTTCGGCCAGCCCGAACTCGGCCCGGCTGACGACGGAATCGGGCTCACCGTACGCTATTTGACGCCGCACTCGAAGTGGTCGTTCCACTCCACCTACCAGGACAACCTGTACATGCTGTCGCTGTCCCGCGGCGGTCCCACCATGTGGATGAGCCCGGCTGATGCAGCGAAAATCCAAGTGCGCGACAATGATTGGGTCGAGGCCAGCAATGCCAATGGCATCTACGTGTGCCGGGCCATCGTCTCCCACCGGATCCCCGACGGCGTGGTGTTCGTCTACCACGTGCAAGAACGCACGGTGGACACACCGCGCACCGAGACCAACGACAAGCGCGGCGGTAACCACAACGCGCTCACCCGCATCCGAATCAAGCCCAGCCACTTGGCCGGTGGTTACGGTCAGCACGCGTTTGCGTTCAACTATCTGGGCCCGACAGGCAATCAGCGCGACGAGGTGACCGTAGTGCGCCGTCGCAGCCAGGAAGTGCGGTACTGACAATGAAAGTCATGGCGCAGCTCGCGATGGTGATGAACCTCGACAAATGCATTGGCTGCCATACCTGTTCGGTCACCTGCAAGCAGGCCTGGACCAACCGCACCGGCACCGAGTACGTATGGTTCAACAACGTCGAAACCCGTCCGGGACAAGGCTATCCGCGCACCTACGAGGACCAGGAGCGCTGGCGCGGCGGCTGGATACGCGACAACAAGGGCCGGTTGCGGCTGCGTGACGGCGGCCGCTTCCACAAGCTGTTGCGGATCTTCGCCAACCCGAAGTTGCCGACCATCGACGAATACTACGAGCCGTGGACCTACGACTACGAAAACCTGACCACCGCACCGGCGGGTGACACCTTTCCGACCGCGGCGCCCCGAAGCCTGATCAGCGGCAAAACGATGAAGGTGTCGTGGGGGCCGAACTGGGACGACAATCTGGCCGGCTCGCCCGAGATCCTTGCCGACGACCCGATCTTGAAGAAGGTCAACGAGGAGGTGAAACTCCAACTCGAAGAGACCTTCATGTTTTACCTGCCCCGGATCTGCGAGCACTGCCTCAACCCGTCCTGCGTGGCGTCGTGCCCGTCGGGTGCGATGTACAAGCGCAGCGAGGACGGCATCGTGCTGGTCGACCAGGACCGCTGCCGCGGCTGGCGGATGTGTGTGTCCGGATGTCCTTACAAGAAGGTCTATTTCAACCACAAGACGGGCAAGGCCGAGAAGTGCACACTGTGCTATCCGCGGATGGAGGTTGGCCTGCCGACCATCTGCTCGGAGACCTGCGTGGGCCGGCTGCGCTATCTGGGCCTGGTACTCTACGACGTCGACCGGGTGCTCGAGGCGGCGTCGGTGGAAAACGACATCGACCTGTATCAGGCTCAACGGCGAATCCTGTTGGATCCCAACGATCCTGAGGTCATCGCCGGTGCGCGCGCGGAAGGTATCTCCGAGGAGTGGATCGAAGCGGCGCGACGCTCTCCGGTCTATGCGCTGATCAACACCTACCAAGTGGCGCTGCCGTTGCATCCGGAGTATCGGACGATGCCGATGGTCTGGTACATCCCACCGCTGTCGCCGGTGGTCGACGCCGTCAGCCGCGACGGTCACGACGGCGAAGAGGTGGGGAACCTGTTCGGTGCGCTGGAGGCGCTGCGCATCCCGATGCAGTACCTGGCCGAACTGTTCACCGCCGGCGACACCGGCGTGGTGGAAGCGGTGTTACGGCGGCTGGCGGCGATGCGCTCCTACATGCGCGACATCAATCTCGGTCGGGAGACTCAGCCCCACATTCCGCAGTCGGTCGGGATGACCGAAGAACAGATGTACGACATGTATCGGCTGCTCGCCATCGCGAAATACGAAGAGAGGTATGTCATTCCGACGGCGTTCAGCCCGCAGGCCCGCGAGCTGGAGCAGATGGGCTGCTCGCTGACCGGCGACGGCGGCCCCGGTATGTATGAAGACGGCGCACCGGTGCCGGTTTCGGTGCAGACATTCCATGCCCACCAGCGTTCGACCCAGGTGGACCTGCTGACCTGGAACGGCGACCAGCCGCCGGTCGGGATGTTCCCGGAAAAGCAGCAGCGATGAGGCTGCGCTCCCGATCCCGTGAACCGGCGCTGCGCGACCGGCTGGTGTGGCAGGCGGCGTCACTGCTGCTGGCCTACCCCGACGACGGGCTGACCGAGCGCCTGGACACCGTCGAAGGTCTGCTGGCGCACCTGGACGGGACCGTCGCCGACCTGCTCGGGCGAACGGTCGCCGCGCTGCGCGCCGCGGAACCGATGGCCGCCGCCATGGACTACGTCGCCACGTTCGACATGCGCCGGCGCGCCACGATGTATCTGACGTACTGGACCGCAGGGGACACCCGCAACCGCGGCCGGGAGATGCTGGCCTTCGCCACCGCGTACCGGGCCGCGGGAGTGGAGCCGCCACGCAGCGAGGCGCCGGATCATTTGCCGGTCGTGCTCGAGTTCGCCGCGACCGTCGCACCCGAGGTGGGACGGCGGTTGTTGACCGAGCACCGGGTCCCCATCGACGTGTTGCGGTCCGCGTTGGCCGACGCCGAGTCGCCGTATCAGCACACCGTGGCGGCGGTGTGCGAGACGTTGCCGGTGGCCACCGACCAGGAGGTGCGCCGGGCGCGGCGTCTGGCCGAAGCCGGGCCGCCCGCGGAAGCCGTTGGGCTGCAACCGTTTAACTTGACCGTGCCGCCCCGTCGCCAAGAAAGAGCGCCCGATGTTTAGCAACGTACTGTTCTGGGACATCACCCCTTACGTCACGCTGGCGGTGTTGGTGGTCGGCCTCTGGTGGCGATACCGCTACGACAAGTTCGGCTGGACCTCCCGCTCCTCGCAGATCTACGAGTCGCGGCTGCTCAGCATCGCCAGCCCGATATTTCACTTCGGCATCCTGGCGGTGTTCGCCGGCCACGTGATGGGGTTGTTCATCCCGCCGCGGGTGACCAAGGCGCTTCACGTCAGCGACTACGTCTACCACCTGCAAGCGGTGATCGCCGGATCCATTGCGGGTTTCGCGACGCTGGTGGGCGTGGGTTTGCTGATCTACCGGAGGCTCACCCGTCCGGCAGTGTCGGCGTCGACCACCCGCAGCGACAAGGTGATGTATGTGGTGCTGGTGCTGGCCATCGTGG
The DNA here is from genome assembly GCF_002086675.1 of Mycobacterium persicum. Classification (GTDB taxonomy): domain Bacteria; phylum Actinomycetota; class Actinomycetes; order Mycobacteriales; family Mycobacteriaceae; genus Mycobacterium; species Mycobacterium persicum. The sequence continues at coordinate 31,415 of NZ_MVIF01000045.1, read as the reverse complement.
TGGGGCTCTACTGCGACCTGATCGGGACGGGGCCGCACGGCGGCGAGTTCCACTACCGCTACACGGTCGGGATGTGGTTCCGGCGGATCTGGTTGTTCCAGCCGCACGGGGAGGTGATGATCAACGCACCGTTGGACTACCAGCTGCATGCCCTGATCGGGATGGTGCTGTTCACGCTGTGGCCGTTCACCCGGCTGGTGCATGTACTGAGCGCCCCGATCGCCTACCTGTTCAGGCCCTACATCGTGTATCGCAGCCGCGAGGTGGCCGCCACCGACCAACTGGTCGGTTCGGCGCCGCCCCGTCGAGGCTGGTAGCGCCATTCCACGGCAGTGTCGGCGCGCGCCCAGACTGTGCACAGCGCGTCGAGACTGCGCCCAGCGCGCGGCTCGGCCGCCCGCGGTAGCGCTGTATGCAGAATCGATGTTCGGAACGGCCGCCGGACGCTGGTTTTCGCGAACCGGCCACCGGGCTGCCACAATCACCGACGTGCCATTCCGCAATGTCGCCATCGTCGCGCACGTCGACCACGGCAAAACCACGCTGGTCGACGCCATGCTGCGGCAATCCGGGGCGCTGGCCGAACGCGGGGGGCTGCAGGAACGCGTGCTGGATACCGGTGACCTGGAGCGGGAAAAAGGGATCACCATCCTGGCCAAGAACACCGCCGTGCACCGCCATAACAGCGATGGCACCGTGACTGTGATCAATGTCATCGACACGCCCGGACACGCCGATTTCGGCGGCGAGGTGGAGCGTGGGCTATCCATGGTGGACGGGGTGTTGCTGCTGGTGGACGCGTCCGAGGGGCCGCTGCCGCAGACGCGGTTCGTGCTGCGCAAGGCGCTGGCCGCCCATCTGCCGGTGATTCTCGTCGTCAACAAGACCGACCGGCCCGACGCGCGCATCGCCGAGGTCGTCGAGGCCAGTCACGACCTGTTGCTGGACGTGGCCAGCGATCTCGACGACGAGGCAGCCGCAGCCGCCGAGCACGCGCTGGGCCTGCCCACGCTGTTCGCATCCGGACGCGCCGGGGTGGCCAGCACCGCCCAGCCGCTCGACGGCCAGGTTCCCGACGGCGACAACCTCGATCCGCTGTTCGAGATCCTCGAAGAGCACGTGCCGCCGCCCCACGGCGACCCGGACGCGCCGCTGCAGGCGCTGGTCACCAACCTCGACGCGTCGACGTTTCTGGGCCGGCTGGCGTTGATCCGCATCTACAACGGACGCATCCGCAAGGGCCAACAGGTCGCCTGGATACGGGAAGCGGGCACGGCTACCGCCAAGATCACCGAATTGCTGGCCACCGAAGGGGTGGAACGCAATCCGACGGAGGAGGCCGTCGCCGGCGACATCGTGGCGGTCGCCGGCCTGCCCGAGATCATGATCGGCGACACGCTCGCCGACCTGACGAATCCCGTTGCGCTGCCGAGGATCGCCGTCGACGAGCCGGCCATCTCGGTCACCGTCGGCACCAACACCTCGCCGCTGGCCGGCAAGGTGGCCGGTCACAAGCTCACCGCCCGCATGGTCCGCAACCGGCTGGATGCCGAGCTGGTGGGCAACGTGTCGATCCGGGTCCTCGACATCGGTGCGCCGGACGCCTGGGAGGTGCAGGGCCGCGGCGAGCTGGCGCTGGCCGTACTGGTCGAGCAGATGCGCCGCGAGGGCTTCGAATTGACCGTGGGCAAGCCGCAGGTGGTGACCAAGACCATCGACGGCAGGTTGCACGAGCCGTTCGAGGCGATGACCGTCGACTGCCCGGAGGAATACGTCGGTGCGGTCACCCAATTGATGGCCGCGCGCAAGGGCCGCATGGTGGAGATGGCCAACCACACCACTGGTTGGGTCCGGATGGATTTCGTGGTGCCCAGCCGCGGCCTGATCGGGTGGCGCACCGACTTCCTCACCGAGACCCGCGGCACCGGCGTCGGGCATGCGGTGTTCGACGGGTACAAGCCGTGGGCGGGGGACATCCGGGCCCGCCACACGGGATCGCTGGTCTCCGACCGGTCCGGCACCATCACCCCGTTTGCGTTGCTCCAGCTCGCCGATCGGGGCCAGTTCTTCGTCGAGCCCGGCCAGGACACCTACGAGGGCATGGTCGTCGGCGTCAACCCGCGCCCGGAGGACCTCGACATCAACGTCACCCGGGAGAAGAAGCTGACCAACATGCGCTCGTCGACCGCCGATGTCATCGAAACCCTGGCCAAGCCGCTCGAACTCGACCTGGAGCGGGCCATGGAGTTCTGCGCGCCCGACGAATGCGTCGAGGTGACCCCGGAGATCGTGCGGGTCCGCAAGGTCGAGCTGGATGCCACCTCCCGCGCCCGCAGCCGGGCGCGGGCCAAGGCCCGGGGTTAGCTTGGGGCCGCCCGGGGCGCACCAGCGTAACGCCACGGCGAAACCCGCCCCGGTTTTTCGCCGTGACATCACCGCCGTGGGTCACCTCGATACCCTGATGGGCGTGCTGCACCGAGCCCGTCACGTCCTGGTGACGGTCGGTGTGCTGATTTCGACGTTGGGGGTGGCGCTGTCCGGTTGTACCGTGAGCCCGCCGCCGGCGCCGCAGAGCACCGATACCACGCACGTCACACCTCCGCCGCCGCCGCATCCCACCCAGATCATCATGGGCATCGACTCGATCGGCGCCGGGTTCAATCCGCATCTGCTCTCGGATCTGTCGCCGGTGAACGCCGCGGTCAGCGCGCTGGTGTTGCCCAGTGCGTTCCGCCCGGTGCCCGATGCCAGCTCGCCGACCGGTTCGCGCTGGGAGATGGACCCGACGTTGCTGGTGTCGGCGGACGTCACCAGCGAAAACCCGTTCACGGTGACCTACAAGATCCGGCCCGAGGCGCAATGGACCGACAACGCGCCCATCGCCGCCGACGACTTCTGGTACCTGTGGCGGCAGATGGTCAGCCAGCCGGGCGTCGTCGATCCGGCGGGCTATGACCTGATCACCGGTGTGCAATCGCTCGAAGGCGGCAAGCAGGCCGTGGTGACCTTCGCGCAGCCATACCCAGCCTGGCGGGAGTTGTTCAACAACCTGCTGCCGGCGCACATCGTCAAGGACGTGCCCGGCGGTTTCGCCGCGGGGCTGGCCCGGGCGCTGCCCGTCACCGGCGGGCAGTTCCGGGTGGAGAACATCGACCCGCAGCGCGACGAGATCCTGATCGCCCGCAACGACCGGTACTGGGGGCCGCCTGCCAAACCCGGCCTGATCCTCTTCCGGCGGGCCGGGGCACCCGCGGCGCTGGCCGATTCGGTGCGTAACGGCGACACGCAGGTGGCGCAGGTGCATGGCGGTTCGGCCGCTTTCGCGCAGTTGTCGGCCATCCCGGATGTGCGGACCGCGCGGATCGTGACACCGCGGGTCATGCAGCTGACGCTGCGGGCAAACGTGCCGAAGTTGGCCGACACGCAGGTCCGCAAGGCGATCTTGGGGCTGCTGGACATCGACCTGCTGGCTGCGGTGGGCGCCGGCAGCGACAACACCGTGACCCTGGATCAGGCGCAGATCCGCTCGCCCAGCGACCCGGGCTATGTGCCGACCGCGCCACCGGCGATGACGACCACCACCGCTTTGGGGTTGCTGGCCGCATCCGGATATGAGATCGACAGCAACTCGGCGTCGACCGCGCCGTCGGGACCGGGTTCGACCACACCGGTGAGCACCGGGCCGCCGGAAGTGATCCGGGGCCGGGTCAGTAAGGACGGCAAACAGCTGTCATTGGTCGTCGGGGTGGCGGCAAACGACCCGACGTCAGTGGCCGTCGCCAATACCGCGGCCGACCAACTGCGCAACGTCGGGATCGACGCGACCGTGCTGGCCCTGGATCCGGTCATCCTTTACCGGGACGCGTTGAACGACAACCGGATTGATGCCATCGTCGGCTGGCATCAAGCCGGCGGAAACCTGGCGACATTGCTGGCCTCGCGTTATAGCTGTCCCGCGCTGCAGGCCACCCAGGTCCCGCCACCGGCCTCGCCGGCGGTTACCCCCACCGGCGCCACGCCGACCGTGGCTCCCGACACGGTTACGCCCACGCCGCAGCCCGGCCCGCCGGCCGATCCGAGCGCGCTGGTCAAGGCGCCGTCGAACCTTACGGGGATCTGCGATCGCAGCATCCAGTCGAACATCGACGCCGCCCTCAACGGCACCAAGAACATCAACGACGTGATCACCGCCATCGAACCGCGACTGTGGAATATGTCAACCGTGCTGCCGATATTGCAGGACACCACGATCGTCGCAGCCGGCCCGAGCGTGCAGAACGTCAGCCTGTCCGGCGCGGTGCCAGTCGGCATCGTCGGCGACGCCGGCCAATGGGTCAAGACCGGGCCATAGCAGATCTCGGGACGCATCGTTCGGGTAAACCCATGGGCGGTAGCCCTTTTCACGCGCTCACGGGATCGCCCGCGGAAACCCACACGAATTGCCCGAGTGGCAAATTGTTACTAACGGTTTGCATCGAAACGGCTGAAGCGGCTCGCAGCTCGCGATACGCTCCGCTGCGGGCTGCTCTGATCGGGCCAGGGATAGCCAGCAATGACGCACGGTTGAGAGGCCCGAGATGTCTTTTGTACTCGCAGACGCCGCGCTATTTACAGCGGCGGCAACGGATTTAGCAAACATTGGCTCGACGATCAGCGCGGCCAGCAATACCGCGGCATCCGCGACCATCGGCGTGCTCCCCCCGGCTCTTGATGAGGTATCGGCGAGCATCGCAGCGTTGTTCGGTGCGCACGGCCAGGCATACCAACAGCTCAGCACGCAGCTGGCACTGTTTCATGACCAGTTTGTGCGGACGCTGAAGGCGGGTGCGGCGGCGTATGTCGGCAGTGAGGCCGGCAATGTGGCGGCGATGCTCTCGGGTGGCCCGGCGGGCGCGCTGCTGGAGCAGGCCGGCCAGGCGCGGGCCGCTGTCACCGCCGACCTGGCTTGCGCCGAGCTCGCGTTCAACGAGACCTTGGTCGCCGGTGAAACCGCGTTGGGGCAAGCGGTCGCCGGCGTCAACGGCGCACTGGGCGCTGTGCTCAACGCCGGCTTCAACGCCGCCAACGCTCTGGTATATGCCGGCGAGCAGTTCGTCAACACCGTCGCGGGTGTGCCGGTCGCGCCGAATCTCAGCGCCAGCCTGGTGATCGGCGGTTCGGTGCAAGGCGGTGGTCAGTTTCTTGCCGGAATGATCCCGACGGGTCAGCTGCTGACCGGCGGCTTCGACAGTGCGATCAACGGTGTGGCCGCGCAGTTGGGTGCTGCCCTGCCGCCCGGTATCGGCGGTGGGCTCGGTGAGCTTTCGGGGCTGGTGGCCACCGGCGGGACGCTTGCGGCCGGCGTGCACAGCGGGTACACGGGGCTGATGCGGGCCGTGGTTCCCGGCCCGGTCAGGGCGGTGCTGACGGGCTCGTCGGACAGTGTGTTGCAGCACATTGCGCACGCTGAAGTCGCCGTTGGTTCCGCCGTGGTCAACGGTGAACTGGCCTTCAACCACGCTCTGGTCGCCGGGGAGACGTCGTTGCGGCATGCCCTTTTCGGCACCGATGCCGCGCTCAATGGGGTGGCCAACAATGGCTTTGGCATCGTGAACTCGTTGGTGGGCACCGGCGAGCAATTCGTCAACACCCTGTTGGGTGTACCGGTTCCGGACGGCTTCCATTCCAGTCTGGTCGTCGACGGGTTGGTGGCGGGCGAAGCCCAACTCGGCGGTATCGCGGGCGCGATCACTCAAAAACTCATGCTGGACGCCAACTTGATCGGCCTGACCGGCGGCGTGGTGACGCCCGCGCTGGTGGCGTTGGGTGTCGATCCGACGCCCGCGCAGGCCGCCCTGGGCGCCCCGGCTGGTTTCGTGGCGCAGCTGGAGCACGGGCTGGTCGGCTTCAACGCCAATCTGATCGGTGCCGAACTTGCCCTCAACCATCGGTTGGTCGCGGCTGAAATGGGCTTGGAACGGGCCGTTTTCGGCACCAACGGCGCCCTCAACGGAGTCCTCGACCGCGCCTTCAACATGGGCAATCTGGCGTTGGGTACCGGTGAGCAGTTGGTCAACACCGTCCTGGGCGCACCCGCTCCGGCAGATTTTTACGCCGACTTGACCATCGGTGGTGACGGGCAGGTCTTCAGCGACGGTCAGGTCGGCGGCCTGTTGGGCGCCGTGCAGCAGAAACTGATGCTCGACACGCAGTTGGTCGGCCTGGTTCTCGGCGGCGGACCGGTCGATGTCTCTACCGGTGTCGAAGTCGGTGGCGGCGGTGAAATCGGCGGCGGCGGAACGTACTGACCGCGGCGGTCCGTTGCCGGCAACTGCAACGTCTAGGACGTCTTTCGCGGGATCACCGTGTCGACGATGAGTTCCAGCTCTCTACGGTTTGGCGGCGTTCCGGTCAACATCAAGTGCTGGTTGATCAGGGCGGGCCCGACCCGCGCCGTCAGCGGGGTGAGCAGGGACGCATCGATCTGGCCGTCGCGAACAGCGGCCTGCAGTATCGACTCGACGATTTTCAGCCGCGGAGCTATCACCGCCTCGGTGAAGATCGCCCGCAGCTCGGGTTCGTGGATCAGCTGACCGATGATTTCCAGGCCCGGAAAATCGGTCCTACCGGCCAGCACATCACGCTGAGCGGTGAAAACCGTCAGCAGGTTTTCCCGTGCTGACCGGCCGGGGCGCGGGTCCTCCAGCGGCGGCACAGCGTGTCGCAGGGCGGCGTGGACCAGGTCATACTTACTGGGCCAGCGCCGATACAGTGCGGCCTTGCCGGTTTGAGCGCGTGCCGCAATCCCTTCCATCGTCAGGCCGCCGTATCCGACGGTCGCCAGCTCGGCCAAGGTGGCCGCATAGAGCGCACGTTCGAGCACCTCGCCGCGCCGGCGACTGCGGACGGTCGACCGGTCGTGGGTGGGTTGGGCCATGGTGTGATAGTAGCCGCTCGCGTTCCTACCTGTTGCTCGTAGAGCCGGCCGTTCAGCATCCGGCCCGGCGCGCGGCCACTTCCGGGCCCGGCCCGGCGACCGGCCTGGCGACCGGCCCGTCCGTAACGCTCACAGCGGCAGGCGGTTTCGTCCTCGGCGCGGGCCTGAGGCGGGACGACTACCCGAGTGGCACATTATTGCCAACAGATTCTGTGGAAATAGTCATCTAAGTCCCTGGATCGCGATACGCTCCGCTTTGGTCACCCGATCGGGGCGGACGGCCGGTAGGGGGCTGCCTGCGGTCCGTTGCGGTAGGTCCTTGGTCGGGGCTGGATGCCGCGGCGTCCGGCGGTTAGGGTGCTAGCCGATGCCTGAGACGCCGCGGCTGCTGTTCGTGCATGCCCACCCCGACGATGAAAGCCTCAGCAACGGCGCAACGATCGCCCACTACACCGCCCGGGGCGCAGCGGTCCATGTCGTCACCTGCACGCTCGGTGAGGAGGGCGAGGTCATCGGCGACCGGTGGGCCCAACTCGCCGCCGACCACGCCGATCAACTCGGCGGCTACCGCATCGCCGAACTCACCGCCGCACTGCAGTTGCTGGGGGTGAGCGGACCCCGCTACCTGGGCGGCGCGGGCCGTTGGCGTGACTCCGGGATGGCCGGCACCGAGCAGCGCAGCGAGCGCAGATTCGTCGATGCCGACGAACGGCAGGCGGTGGGAGCATTGGTCGGGATCATCCGCGAGGTCCGTCCGCATGTCGTGGTGAGCTACGACCCCGGCGGCGGATATGGACATCCCGACCACGTGCATACCCACAAAGTCACCGCCGCCGCGGTGGCCGCAGCGCACACCTCAGACTTCCCGGGCGACCCATGGACGGTGCCGAAGGCTTACTGGACTGTCTTCGGGCTCAGCGCATTTCGCGCGGCCAAGCAGGACCTGGCCGCCGAGGACCTGCGGCCCGAGTGGGTGCTGCCGCCGGACGACGTGCCCTTCGCCTTTCCGGACGAGCGGATCACCGCCGTCGTCGAGGGGGACTCGCACGCGCAGGCCGCCAAGGCCGCGGCGCTGGCGGCGCACGCCACCCAGGTCAGCGTCGGGCCGACCGGCCGGGCCTGCGCCCTGTCCAACAACATGGCGTTGCCGATCGCGGCCCAGGAGCACTATGTGCTTGCCGCGGGCGTCGCGGGGGACCGTGATGAACGTGGCTGGGAAACAGATCTGCTCGCCGGTCTGGGCTTCACCGGTTACGGCACGTAGGCTGCCAATCAGGCAGCCACGGAAGGAAATCGCATGGACCCCGACCTGGACCCTAACCTGCAGCATTGGCAGGACCGGCTGGACAGCCTGCAGTGGGTCATCGGTTCGATCCTCTCCCAGATCGACAGCGTCCCAACCTGACCGAAACTCAGCCGCGCGCCGTCTCGAGTGAAGAGACCGCCGCCACCACCGACCCCGCGATACGTGTCGTTGTCCTGGCGTTGCTGGCCGTCGACGGGGTGTTATCCGCACTAGCCGGGGCTCTGCTGCTGCCGTCCTATATCGGTTCGGTGCCCTTCCCGATCAGCGCTGTGGTCAGCGGCCTGCTCAATGCGGCGCTGGTGTGGGCGGCCGCGCGATGGACCACGTCGCCGCGGGTGGCCGCGTTACCGCTGTGGACATGGCTACTGACGGTGGCAGTGTTGAGCCTCGGCGGTCCGGGCGACGACGTTGTCCTCGGTGGACGTGGGCTGATGGCCTTTGGGGCGTTGATCCTGATCGGGGCGGGAGTCGCGCCGCCGGCATGGGTGCTGTGGCGGCGCCGAATCCACCCCTGACGGTTACGGCCGGTTACGGCAGCGGTGGCCAAGGCGGGAGGAAGCCGCGGATCCAGCTGATCTCGGTGTTGATGAACTGGTTGACCGACGCCGTGGTGGCCGACCAGAAGTTGCTCAGCCCCTGACTGAAGGTGATCGTCCCGTCCAGCCAGTCCAGCGTATTGAACAGGCCGCTCTGCACCATCGGCTCGAACAGGTAGTAGAAGAAGTTGATCTGCGGCGCCAAGATCCCGAGATACGGCACCCAACCCGCCGCCCAGGAGGCGACGCTGAAGCCCCACTGCACCCACGGCTCGGCCCAAAGATAGAAATTCTCGATGGCAGTGGCCACCGACACCGGTATGACCGCCGCCGGAGCCGCGGCGCCGCCGGCCAACGGCCGCAGCAGCGCGCCGCTGCCCGCCAGAGCGCCGAGTCCGCCGGTGGGCGGCAGCGCCAGCGCGCCGGCCGCCGCGTTCCCACCGAGCGCGCTGGAGCCCAGCGCACCGGACAGGGCGCCGGGCGCCGGGCTCACCGCGTTGGGCACTAGGCCGGTGGGCCCGATCAACGGGTGTCCCAGCAGTTTCTCGACGGGCGCGTTCACCGCACCCAACAAGGTCTTGGCGGCGTTGGCCTCGGCCGACGCATAGGCGTTGGCGCCGGCGCTCAGGGCCTGCGCAAACTGGTCGTGAAACGTCGCCAACTGCGCGCTGAGCCGCTGGTACACCTGACCGTGTGACGAGAACAGTGCGGCGACCTGCGCCGAGACGGCGTCGGCGGCCGACGCGGTGATTCCGGTCGTCGGAACCGCCGCCGCGGCGTTGGCCGCGCTGATTTCCGATCCGATGCCGGCGACATTCGAAGCCGCCGCTACCAGCGCCTCCGGCGCCGCGGCCAGATACGACATCGCGTCTGCACCCCCGTTCCACCGTGGTTTGGCTAGCGTATCTCGATCGGGTGCCAATCGTGGTGGATCGGCCAAGACGCAGCCCAGGCCGGTCAGTGGCGGACCCGGTCCTGCCGCTACTGTTGCGAATATGGCACCCGCCGAGTTTCGGACCAATGACGCGCGGACGGAAGTTGTACCAACGTGCCACTGACTTCGCGCCAGGAGTCCGCCGCTCTGCCTCACGCCGTGGTGCCGCCCAGACCCGACGCGTCGGCGCTGCGGCGGGTGTTGCGGCGGGCTCGTGACGGGGTTTCGCTGAATCTCGATGAGGCGGCCGTCGCGATGACGGCGCGCGGCGCCGACCTGGCCGACCTGTGTGCCAGCGCGGCGCGGGTACGCGACGCGGGTCTGGAGTCGGCCGGGCGGCGCGGCCCGGGAGGTCGGCTGCCGATCACCTACTCGCGCAAGGTCTTCATCCCTGTCACCCACCTTTGCCGCGACACCTGCCACTACTGCACCTTCGTCACCGTTCCGGGCAAGCTGCGCGCTCACGGCGCCGGGATGTACCTGGAACCCGGCGAGATCCTCGACGTGGCTCGGCACGGAGCCGAACTGGGTTGCAAGGAAGCATTATTCACACTCGGGGACCGTCCGGAGGATCGTTGGCCGGAGGCGCGGGAGTGGCTCGACGAACGCGGCTATGACTCCACGCTGTCCTACGTGCGCGCCATGGCGATACGGGTGCTGGAAGAAACCGGACTGCTTCCGCACCTCAACCCCGGGGTGATGAGCTGGTCGGAGATGTCGCGGCTCAAGCCGGTGGCGCCGTCGATGGGCATGATGCTGGAGACAACATCGCGGCGGTTGTTCGAAACCAAGGGTCTGGCTCACTACGGCAGCCCGGACAAAGACCCTGCGGTGCGCTTGCGCGTCCTGACCGACGCTGGCCGGCTCTCCATCCCGTTCACCACCGGCCTGCTGGTAGGCATCGGCGAGACGCTGGCCGAGCGCGCCGATACCTTGCATGCAATTCGCAAGGCGCACAAGGAGTTCGGTCATGTTCAGGAAGTGATCGTGCAGAACTTCCGGGCCAAGAAGCACACCGCCATGGCTGCGGTTCCCGACGCCGGAATCGACGATTACCGCGCGACGGTGGCCGTTGCGCGGCTGGTTCTCGGCCCCGGCATGCGCATTCAGGCGCCACCGAACCTGGTGTCCCGGGACGACTGCCTGGCGCTGATCGCCGCCGGTGTCGACGACTGGGGCGGCGTATCCCCGCTGACACCCGACCACGTCAACCCGGAACGGCCCTGGCCCGCGTTGGATGACTTGGCCGCCGTCACCGCGGAGTCCGGCTACGAGCTGGTGCAGCGGCTGACCGCGCAGCCTAGGTATGTGCAGGCGGGCGCGGCCTGGATCGACCCGCGGGTGCGCAAACATGTTGCCGCCCTTGCCGACCCGGCGACCGGCTTCGCGCGTGACGTCAAGCCGGTGGGCATGCCGTGGCAGGAGCCCGACGACATGGCATCTGCCGGCCGGCTGGATCTCAACGCGGCGATCGACACCGAGGGCCGTAGCACCGAAGCCCGCAGTGACCTCGACAGCGCCTTCGGCGACTGGGACTCCATCCGTTCGCAAGTGCAAGATCTGGCGGCTCGCGCACCCGAGCACATCGACACCGATGTCCTTGCCGCACTGCGTTCGGCGGAACGGGACCCCGCCGGCTGCACCGACGAGGAATACCTCGCCTTGGCCACCGCCGACGGTCCGGCGCTGGAAGCTGTTACCGCGCTGGCGGATTCGTTGCGTCGCGATGCCGTCGGCGATGACGTGACCTTCGTGGTCAACCGCAACATCAACTTCACCAACATCTGCTACACCGGCTGCCGGTTCTGTGCCTTCGCCCAGCGGAAGGGCGACGCCGACGCATACTCGCTGTCCGTCGACGAAGTCGCCGACCGCGCCTGGGAGGCCCATGTCGCGGGCGCTACCGAGGTGTGCATGCAAGGCGGCATCGACCCGGAGCTGCCGGTCACCGGGTACGCCGACCTGGTGCGCGCGGTCAAGACCCGGGTCCCGGAAATGCACGTGCACGCGTTTTCGCCGATGGAGATCGCCAACGGCGTGACCAAGAGCGGACTGAGCGTTCGCGAGTGGCTGATCAGCCTGCGCGAAGCCGGGCTGGGCACCATTCCCGGCACCGCCGCCGAGATTCTCGACGACGAGGTGCGCTGGGTGCTCACCAAGGGCAAGCTGCCGACGTCGCTATGGGTCGAGATCGTGAGCACCGCACACGAAGTGGGGCTACGGTCGTCGTCGACCATGATGTACGGGCACGTCGACACCCCCCGGCACTGGATCGCCCATCTCAACGTGCTGCGTGAAATCCAGGACCGCACCGGCGGCTTCACCGAGTTCGTGCCGCTGCCGTTCGTTCACCAGAATTCACCGCTGTATCTGGCGGGGGCGGCGCGGCCCGGGCCCACGCAGCGCGACAACCGGGCGGTGCACGCCTTGGCGCGGATCATGCTGCACGGCCGTATCGCCCACATTCAGACCAGTTGGGTGAAGCTCGGGGACAAAGGTACCCAGACAATGCTCAACGGCGGCGCCAACGACCTGGGCGGCACGCTGATGGAGGAGACGATCTCGCGGATGGCCGGCTCCGAACACGGCTCGGCCAAGACCGTCGCCGAACTGGTGGCCATCGCCCAGGGGATAGGCCGGCCGGCGCGCCAGCGCACCACGACCTACGCATCGCTGGCCGCGCAACAGCGCATAACAGCGCGGGCGTAACGCACACAAGATCCCCGGGTGGGAGTCTTGCGTGGCGCTACGCCCGCACGCCCAGAATCAGTAGTTGTTGCAGGACGCCGCGACCGACTCGACCAGCCCGACGTACTGCGCAGCCCCCGGCATCGCCTGCACCTGCGCGGCCATCTGCGCGCGCCGTGGCGGCGCCGCGGCCAGGAACGAATGCAGCCAGCCCTGCGCGATCGGCGAGGCGTTGAACTGAGCAGCGGCCCCCGGATCGGTGGCGTTCAGCGCCGCCATCACCTGGCCGTAGTTACAAGTAGTGTTGATGACCGCGTCCAGCGGGTCTGCGGACGCGACTCCGGCGCCAGCGCTCAGCGACAATGCCAACGCGCCGGCAGCGACAGTCAGTCCCTTCAACGACAGCCTCATGTTCGGACACCTTCCCAGTTATTGCACCGCCAACAAGACGTCGACGGCATCTGCCCAGCGGGTTGCCGTCTTCGGTCAAGATTAGCAGCCTCCGTGGGCTAACTCATATCAAACGTCTTATCGAGAACATCCTTCCCGGCGTAACTATCCGCAGGTCAGCGCCCTAATGGCGGCGATTTCACGCTCAGTGAAATCGGGCCCATCCGGTCCTGGCAGGGTCCCCGAGGGTCCCGCCCGGGTCACAGCCGGGCGGCAAGCTCGGTGCCCTGCTTGATGGCGCGTTTGGCGTCCAGCTCCGCGGCAACGGCCGCACCGCCGATGATGTGCGGGTCGACACCGCCACGTCGCAGCGCGCCTTCCAGATCCCGGACCGGCTCCTGGCCGGCGCAGACCACCACGGTGTCCACTGCCAGCACCCGGGGCCGCTGCCGGCGCGCGCCAAAGCTGATGTGCAGGCCCTCGTCGCCGATCCGCTCGTAGTTCACCCCGGAAAGCTGGTGGACGCCTTTGGCCCGCACCGACGCCCGGTGTACCCATCCGCTGGTCTTGCCGAGCCGCCTGCCCTGCGGACCTTTGGTGCGCTGCAGCAGGTAGACCTCGCGCGCCGGCGGGGCCGGTCGCGGCGTGGTCAGCGCTCCCCGGGCCTCCGGCGGGTTCGCGGCGCCCCATTCCTCCTTCCACAGCTTGAGGTTCAGCGTCGGCGAATGGTCGGTGACCAGGAGTTCGGTGACGTCGAATCCGATTCCCCCGGCGCCGATCACCGCCACCGCCTTCCCGACCGGCTTCGCGCCGGTGATCGCCTCGGCATAGGTCAGTACCCGTGGGTGGTCGATCCCGGGAATGGCCGGAATGCGCGGCACCACACCGCTGGCCAGGACGACGACGTCGTAGCCTGTCAGTTCGTCGGCGGTCGCCCGGGTGCCCAGCCGGACCGCGACGCCGTGCTTGTCGAGCATCGTCGAGAAGTAGCGGATCGTTTCGCTGAACTCCTCTTTGCCCGGGATGCGGCGGGCCAGATCGAACTGTCCGCCGATGAAGTGGTTGGCCTCGAACAGCGTGACCCGGTGGCCCCGCGCGGCGGCGTTGACCGCTGCCGCCAAACCGGCGGGACCGGCCCCGACCACGGCCACCGAGCGGGCGCGCCGCGTCGGCGACAACACCAACGTCGTCTCGTGTCCCGCCCGTGGATTGAGTAGGCACGACACCGCCTTCTTGGCGAATGCGTGGTCCAGGCAGGCCTGGTTGCAGGCGATGCAGGTGTTGATCTCCGCGGCTCGGCCCGACTCCGCCTTGGCCACCCATTCCGGGTCGCTCAACAGCGGCCGGGCCATCGAAATCAACCGCACCGGGGTCTCGGCCAGAATGTGTTCGGCGGCGTGAGGCATGTTGATCCGGTTGGAGGCCGCCACCGGGATGCTGACCTGTTCGGCGATGGCGCTGCTGATGTCGATGAACGCGCTGTTGGGCACCGAGGTGACGATCGTCGGCACCCGCGCCTCGTGCCAGCCGAAACCGGAGTTGATCAGGGTCGCGCCGGCAGCTTCCACTTCGGTTGCCAGCGCAACGATTTCGTCCCAGCTTTGGCCATCCTCGACGTAGTCGGCCATCGACATCCGATAACAGATGATGAAGTCGGCGCCCACCGCCGCGCGGGTGCGACGCACGATCTCCACCGGGAACCGGCGACGATTGGCCGGTGTGCCGCCCCAGGAATCGGTGCGTTTGTTGGTGCGCGGTGCCAGAAACTGGTTGAGCAGATACCCTTCGCTGCCCATGATTTCGACACCGTCGTAGCCGGCTTCGCGGGCCAGCTGCGCGCACCGCACGAACTCCGCGATGGTGGACTCGACACCGCGCGCCGACAGCGCCCGGGGCCGAAACGGGTTGATGGGAGCCTTGATCGACGACGCGCTGACCGAAAGCGGGTGGTAGGCATAGCGTCCGGCGTGCAGGATCTGCAACAGGATCTTGGCGCCCGCATCATGGACGGCGCCGGTGATCCGGCGGTGTCTTCGGGCTTGCGCCGTCGAGACCAGCTCCGAGGCGAACGGCAGCAGCCAGCCGGTGCGGTTGGGTGCGTAGCCGCCGGTGATGATCAGTCCGACCCCGCCTCTTGCGCGTTCGGCAAAGTACTCGGCGAGCCGGTCGGTACTGCCGACCCGGTCTTCCAGCCCGGTGTGCATCGAACCCATGACCACCCGGTTGCGCAGCGTGGTGAAACCGAGGTCTAACGGCGACAACAGGTTCGGGTACTGGCTCGTCAACGGGTACTCCTGCGGTAGTCGAGCTGCTCATCGAACCGGTCGCCGGCGACGAACGCGTGGGCCAGCCCCACCGGGGCAGCATAAATGTCACTCGGCCGCTGCGCGGCGCGGTGCAGACCGGCCGTGCCCTGACCGGCGTGCCAGTTGATTGACGTGTATGTGCAACGTCTAGTATCAGTAACCGAACGCTTCGCCGATCAGCGGCCCGAAGCCCGCGGTAAGGCAAGCAGCAGCCCCACACTGAGCAGTAGCTGAAGTACACGTTGAGGAGACGTCCGTGACATACGTGATCGCCGAGCCTTGCGTCGACATCAAGGACAAGGCATGCATCGAGGAGTGCCCGGTTGACTGCATCTACGAGGGTGCCCGGATGCTCTACATCCATCCCGACGAATGTGTCGACTGTGGCGCCTGTGAACCGGTTTGCCCGGTTGAAGCGATCTACTACGAAGACGACGTGCCGGATCAGTGGGGCCAGTACACGCAGATCAACGCCGACTTCTTCGACGAGCTCGGTTCGCCGGGCGGCGCGGCCAAGGTCGGGATGACCGAGAATGACCCGCAGGTGGTCAAGGATCTGCCGCCGCAGGGCGAAGAAGACTGACCGGGTCCCTAGCGCCCCGGCCTGGCCGGCGGGTGTCGGCGTCCCTGCCGGACTTTCCCTGGGACACCCTGGCCGACGCGAAGGCTCGGGCCGCCGCCCACCCGGACGGAATCGTCGACCTGTCCGTCGGTACCCCGGTGGACCCGGTCGCGCCGCTGATCCGGGAAGCGTTGGCGGCCGCCGGTTCCGAGCCGGGCTATCCCGCCACCGCGGGGACCGCGCGGCTGCGTGAGGCCGCGGTTTCGGCGCTGGCCCGCCGCTACGGCATCACCGGGCTGGCCGAGGCGGCGGTCTTGCCGGTGATCGGCAGCAAAGAGCTCATCGCCTGGTTGCCGACGCTGCTGGGTCTGGGTCCGCGCGACGTGGTGGTGGTGCCCGAGCTGGCGTACCCGACCTACGACGTCGGCGCCCGGTTGGCCCGGGCGCAGGTGCTGCGGGCCGACTCGCTGACCCAGCTCGGACCGCAAACCCCGGCACTGCTGTATCTGAACTCCCCGAGCAACCCCACCGGACGGGTTCTCGGGCTCGATCATCTGCGCAAGGTCGTGGGCTGGGCCCGCGACAGAGGCGTCCTGGTGGCATCCGACGAGTGCTACCTGGGTTTGGCCTGGGACGCGCAGCCGTTCTCGGTGCTGCATCCGGCGGTGTGCGACGGCGACCACACCGGTTTGCTTGCGGTGCATTCGCTGTCGAAGACGTCGTCGCTGGCCGGCTACCGGGCCGGTTTGGTCGCCGGGGATGCGACATTGGTCGCCGAATTGCTGGCGGTGCGCAAACACGCCGGGATGATGGTGCCCACACCCGTGCAGGCAGCCATGGTGGCCGCCCTGGACGACGACGACCACGAAAAGCGCCAGCGGGAGCGCTACGCCAACCGGCGTGGCGCACTGCTGCCGGCCCTGCGCTCGGCGGGTTTCGCCGTCGACCATTCCGAGGCCGGCCTGTACCTCTGGGCGACCCGCGGCGAGCCGTGCCACGACACGGTCGCATGGCTGGCCGAGCGCGGCATCCTGGTGGCGCCCGGTGATTTCTACGGACCGCGCGGTGCCCAGCACGTGCGGGTCGCGCTGACCGCCACCGACGACCGCATCGCCGCCGCGATACGGCGGCTCAGCTGAGTGGGCTCACCGCCAGGTCGTGCGCAGCTGGGTGGTGAGTGCCAGCGGGTTGTCGCCGCGGAACAGCTCGAGGATCGCCTGGCCCTCGGGGGAGTCGGCTCGCAGGTGCCGTGGTGGACCGATGTGCAATCGCCAGGACTGCAGCAGACACTCCAGTCGATCCTTGCGGCGGGTGAACCACTGCGGCACCCCGTGCCAGGCGATGGCGCCGGGCAGCGGCAGGCCGACGACGGCGCGGGCCGCGAACAGGCCCCGCGCAACGCGCCCGGTGGGCAGGGTGAGCATCTTGCGCCCGATGAGGTAGCGCGGTTCGGTCAGCGGGGCGAGTAGCTCGTCGAGGGCGGCGGTGAACCGCTGCGACTGCTCGGTGGGCACCCCGCCGAGTTCGCAGCGGATCCAGCCGTCGGGATCCACGGTGATTCGCAGCGCGTCGGATCCTCGGTGCGCACCGCCGGCGGCTTTCAGTGCATCCGCGACGGCCGCGGCCAGCTGTTCGAGCGCGTTGGGCGCCTGCGCCAGGCGACGGCTTTGGACACCGGCGGCCGCCACGAGTACGCCGGCGCCCGTAGCGATGATGGCTCCGGCCGCGGTGGCACCGGCGAGCGGGCCTGACCCGATCTCGGCAACCGCGACCGCTGTCCCGGCGCCGGCGCCAGCGACGTACATGCCCGCGACGGCAGCCGCTGTGCGCAGCGGATTACGTTGTCCCGGTACGGGTATGGCCAATGCCGACGCGCGGATGCCAGGTGCGGCGACCCCGGGAGAGCGATGGGATCGGATGCGGATGGTCGCGACGTCGACGCCTTGGTATGGCTCCCCGATGCGCCACCAGGCCCTGGCCTGGTCGCGTTCGGCGATGCGCTGCAGGGCTCGGGCGGTGATGGCGCCGGCGTCGGCAGCCGGGGGCCCGTAGGGCGACAGCGACAGGTCGCAGTGCGTCACACCCGACTCGATGACCGCCTGCGGACTTGCGGCGAAGTACGCGTCGTGTTTGCGCACCAGCCGCAGGTAGTCGGCGTCGCCGCGCGGGTGGTCGGGGCTGACGCAGCACACCGTCCAGTTGTCGGCCACCTTGTCGGCGTCGGCGGGATCTTTGCGCAGTGCCCGGCCGCGCATCTGGGTGATCGCTCCGGGGGTCGTCGCACTGGTCAAGTCCACGGTGACGTTGACCGCGGCGCAGTCCCAGCCCTCGCCCAGCAGGGCGCGGGTGCCGACCAGCACGCGGGCGCGTCCGGTCAGGAAGTATTCCGTGGCCAGCGTGACCCAGGCGCGGGGGCCGAAGGTGCCGTTGCCGCGCACGATCCGCAACCCGGGATGGGCCTGCAGCGCCTCGGTGCGCACCAGCGCGCCCCGGGCGGTGCAGAACGCGATCAGGTCGTCTTCGATCGCGGCCGGACAGGCGAAGGTTTGACCCGTCACCAGCAGGGGACGCAGCGGGGTGCCGCGCCGATTGTCGGAGGCGGCAAGCATCGCGGTGACTAGCTGTGCCGACCCGGACAGGTCGTTGACGGGTGCTCCTTTCAACGATGTGGGCAGCGTGCCGGTCATCGATTCGAAGTCGCACAGCACCAGGGCCCGCAACCTCGCTCCGAGCACGGCGTCCTCGGCATCGAGGATGTGGGTCGTCGCCGCGACCTTGGACTCCGACAGAGCGCACACCCGGTCCACCGGTGAGGTCGCGACCCGCACCCCGCGGCTGGTGAGCCGGTAACCCAGGCCGGGCAGCACCCGTTTGATCGCGGTCAGCGCCTGCGCGTCACGCGGATCGTCGCTGTCTTGCAGGTGGCCGACGGCGAAGTCGGTCAACACGGTGACCCAGTCGCGGGCGTCGGGCGCAACCCGGTGCTGTTCGCGCAGGCGGGCGCCATCGGGTAGCGGGATGAGGCCGTCGAAGGCGAAGCGCAACCCGCTTGCGGCAAGGGTGGGTTCGGCGCGTTCGAACGTCGACCACGCGATCTGGTTGCCGTCGCGCGTCGACCGGTCCACGATCCGGGTCCGCAGCCAGGCGGCCAGCGACATGCTGCCCACTTGTTGGTCGACCAGCGCCAGCATGAGATCGGCGAACCGAGCACGTTCGGTCGCCATCCAGGCCTGCTCCTCCGGTGTTGGCCCGGTCAGGTAGACCAGCTCCTGATAGGGGGCCAGGTCGCCTTCTTTGACCAAGGCAGGTGTGGGGACGACGAAATCGGCCGTGCCGAACAGCTCGTCATGCAGGGCGCGCTGCCACTCGGTGAGCGCGGTCGCCGGGGTCGCGGTCAGTCCGATCAGCGCTGTCCGTGGCCCCAGCACCGACACCAACGCCCCGACCAGCGCCCCCCACGCCGCCAGTAGGTGATGACACTCGTCGAGCACCAGCGTCCACGGTCCCAACGATGCGGCCCGCTCGATCAATGCCCTGCCGTTGGGGTGCAGCAGGTCCAGCAGGGCACGGCGGTCCCGAGTGCGCAGGATCGCCCGCCGCACCGTGGCATCCGTTTCGCCGTCGATGACCGCCAGCGACTGATACGTCAGCACGTTCATCGCCGAGGTCAGGGCACGGTCGGTGCCGCAGGCCGGCGCCGACGGATCGGGTGGCGGGAACCTGGTATTCCACGCCGCGGCCCACTGTGCCTGCACCGCCGTGTTGGGAACCAGAACCAGGGTGCGCCGTCCCACCCGGCGCGCAGCTTCCAGGCCGATCATCGTCTTTCCGGCGCCCGGCGGCAGCACCAGATACGACCGCTTGTCGCCGGTGGCGACGTCGGCGTCGAACGCGTCCAATGCCTGCTGCTGGTACCGTCGCCATTCGCCGACGAAGCCGCGGGAGTGCAGGTCACGGCCGGGCTCCACGAGTGCCCACCCTAACCAACCCTCAAACAGGCACCGGCTTGGCAGAATGCACCGAACGTATCGCCAGCGCTCAGCGAGCGCTGCGCCTCGGGTAAGGAGTGGTCGTGACCGCATCGGCTGGTAATCCGGCTGCCAAGCCGGCGATCCCGCTGTCGCTCGGCGACATAGTCAAGCGGGTCTTTCTGGGCAAACCGCTCATCACCGAGAATCTGGCAGCCGAGAAGCTATCGAATCCCGTTGCGCTGGGCGCACTCTCGCCGGATGCCATCTCATCGACGGCCTATGGTCCGGAGCAGATCCTGATCGAGCTGCTGCCGAATGCCGGGCTGGCGGCCTTCGCGTTGCTGTTGCCCACCACGGGCGTCATCCTGCTGATCCTGGTGCTGGTCACGGCTTCGTATCGGCAGGTGGTGATCGCCTACACCCGGGCCGGTGGTTCCTACATCGTGGCGCGGGAGAATTTCGGACCGCGCGTCGCGCAGATCGCGGCGGCGGCACTGCTCATCGATTACGTGGTTACCGTCGCCGTGCAGTCGGCGGCCGGGACCGTCGCGGTGGTGTCAGCCATCCCGGCGTTGGGTCCCTACAGCCTGGAAATCACGGTCGGTGTGGTGATTGTCATCTGTTACGCGAACCTGCGGGGCATGCGGGAAGCCGGACTGCCGTTCGCGGCGGCGACGTACTTCTTCGTCATCATGATCGCCTTGACCATCATCACCGGTGTCGTCCGCCAAATATTTTGGGAATTACCGATGTACGATCCCGCGCAGCTACCGGGGACGGTACCCGTCCACCAGGGGAACGGGTTGGTGATGGGTGCAACCATCCTGGTTGTGCTGCGCGCATTCGCCAACGGCGGTTCGTCGCTGACGGGCGTGGAGGCAATCTCCAATACCGTCGATGTATTCCGGAAACCGCAGGGCCGCAATGCTCGTCGGGTTCTCACCACGATGGCCGGCATCCTCGGTTTCCTGCTGGCCGGTGTGGCCTACCTTGCCTACGCCACCCACGCGACTCCCTACCGCACTGAATATCCGTCGGTGCTTTCCCAAATCGGGCGAGCGGTGTTCGGCACCGGGGTGATCGGACACGTCTTGTTCATTCTGGTCCAAGCCTCGACCGCGGCAATCCTGTTCACCGGCGCGAACACCAGCTTCAACGGGTTTCCGGCGCTGGCCAGTTTCGTCGCCGAAGACCGGTTCCTGCCCCGGCAGCTGACCAAACGTGGTTACCGCCTGGTGTTTTCGAACGGCATCATCACCCTGACGGCGCTATCGGTGGCGCTGCTGGTGATCACCGGCGGGTCGGTCAACGCGCTGGTCCCGTTCTACGCGATCGGCGTGTTCACCGGGTTCTCGATGGCCGGTTACGGGATGACCAAACACCACCTGACTCAACGCGAACCCGGATGGCGTTACCGGTTGGCGATCAACCTGTCGGCGGGAATCTTGTCGACGGTCGTGGTGGGCATTTTCGCGGTGGCGAAGTTCACCGAGGGTGCCTGGCTGGTCGTCGTCGTGTTTCCGATACTGGTGTTCTTCCTGATGCGGCTCAACCGCGAATACCGGGCCGAGGCGGCCATTCTCGAGATGTTCCGCACCGACCGTCCCGAGGTGGTGAGGTATGCCCGGCACCGGGTGTATGTCCTCGTGAGCTCGGTCGATCTCTCGGTGCTCGAGGCGTTGCGGTACGGAAAAGGACTTCGGGCCGACGAGCTGATCGCGGTGCATTTCATGGTCGATGCGGCCCACGCGGCGCAGCTGCGTAAGCGCTGGGATCACTTCGACCTCGACACCCCGTTGCGGGTGGTGGACTGTCCGGATCGGCGCATCAACCGGGCGGCGCAGCTGCTGGTTGCCCAAGCGCGCGATGAACATCCAGATACCAACGTGACGGTGTTGTTGCCACGCCGAACCTTCGCGCCGGTGCTGGGGCGGCTGCTGCACGACCGCACCGCGGACAAGATCGCGCGGGCTGTCAGCCTGATCCCGGACGCCGCGGCCACGATCGTGCCCTACGACGTCCAGTCCCGGATCAGGGAGGCCTACCCGGACGGCTTCGAGCAACGGGTGGCACGAGTCCTGGACAGGTTCGAAGCGTGGGTTTCCCGGGGCGACGGGTCGGCCGGCTACGCCTACGAGCATCCCGAGCGGCCGTCGTCGGTGATCACCGTGGAAGGGCTGATTCCCGGGCAGCGCGCCACCATCGAAGGGCGGGTCAGTCAGGTCGAGGACATCAGCAAACGCGGGCGAACCCAGCGATGGATTCTGGTGGGCGACGAGAGCGGGGACATCCGGATCGCGTTTCGCGATGGGCGCGGCGGCGCCGACATCCAGCCGGGCCAGCTGGTGCGGATCACCGGCAAGGCCCGCCAGAGCGGCAACCGGCCGATGTGGATGCTCGAACCCGGCTACCACGTGCTGGAGGAGCCGCCGACGAACCCGGATGCCGGAAACGCCGGAGCAGCGCAACAGGTCGGCAGACGGTAACGGGCACATGTGCCCGCCGGCGGCACCCAGTGCGCCGGGCTATCCGCCGGACAGCGGACGCGGCATCGTGAAACGGCGACGCCCCGTCCGCAACACCGGGGTGCCGACGCGTCGAGCGACGTTGCCGCTCATCGGCCCCATGCCGGGCAGCCGGTTGGAGCTGGCGCGCGGTGAGTCTTGGCTGCCCGCCGGAACAGCGCGCAGACCGGTTCCGCGGGGCTGCGGCAGCGTATCGCCAACGCTGGGCTGCGAGCTGGCCGTCGTCCAGCTCTGCGGGACGGACAAGCGTCCCACGGTCGCAGCGCGCCCCACCCCGGCAAGTACGACACCGTTTTGTCCGGCGCGCACGGTGGGTGCCCGGGTAATGGGAAGGGCCTTGGCTTCGGCCTGGACGTCGGAGCGGTAAAGCCCGGTACCGAATCGCCCCGCCGAGGTGACGGTGCGGCTGAGGGCGGCGGCAAGATTCGCCGGGCCGGTGAGCGCATTGAAGTCGCCGACGAGCGTAACCAACAAGGTCGGCCAGAACATCCATCGAGAGTCCGAATGCCCCGCTGTTGCCAGGGTTTGCAGCAGCTGGGCCACCATTTGGCACAGCTTGGCGTGTTCGGCGCTCGAGGTGGCAACCAGATGCGCCGCCGCGGCCACTTCGTCAGCTAGTCCGCCGCCGGTTGTGCTCTGCGGCGGAGCGCTGAGCGGCACCGGTTGCGTGGCAACCAACGACGAAGCGGCATAGCAGTACATCGCTGTCGCGTCCTGAGCCCACATCTCCACGTAGGCGGCCTCGGTGGCGGCGATCATCGGGGTGTTCTGACCGAAGAAGTTGGTTGCCACTAGCGTCGCAAGCAGGATGCGGTTGGCAGCCACCACTTCCGGCGGCACCGTCGCGGCGTAGGCCGCCTCGTACGCGGCCGCCGCTGCCCGAGCCTGATTGGTGATGTGTTCAGCCTGCGCCGCCGTCGTCAGCGCCCACGCCACATACGGTGCGACGGCGCCGGCCATGGCGATCGCCGCGGCGCCCGACCAGCTGGTGTCCAGCAGCTCCGACAGCACTGTGGAATACCCGGCCGCGAACAGCTCCAGTTGCGCGGCGAGCGCCGCCCACGCCGACGCGGCGGCCAGCAGCGGTCCCGAGCCTGGCCCGGAATACATTCTGGCCGAATTGATCTCGGGAGGCAGTATCCCGAAATCAAGCATCGGCACCCTTTCTGTGCATGGACGGTCCGGGTTTGGGTAACCGACGTACTAGCCGCCGAGCGACGGGCGTGGCATCTTGAACCGGCGCGGCTCTACGCGCAATACGCTGCCGACGGTGGGACGCGTCGAGAACCCCGCTATCGGCCCCATGCCCGCCGTCGGCGGCCCGGTGAGCATCTCCGGTGTCTCCGACCATGACGGGCCGCCGTCGAGTTCGCTGTCGGAAAACCACATCGGCTCGTCGGCAGCCGCCACGGCGGGTGGATTTGCCGTCGCCCAGCCCTGCGGAACAGACAGCCGCCCGACCGGTGTCGCGTTACCCACACTCACCGTCACCTGGCCGCGAAGGGTTGCCGGGCCAACCGATTCCGCGCCCTTGGCGATCGCTTTCGCGGCGCCGCCGCCGGCCTGAATCCCGGATCGGTAGGCCCCGGTCAGGAAGCTTCCGGCCGACGTGCTGGTACGGCTGAAATTCGAGGCCAAACTCGCCGGGCCGGCCAGCGTGTTGAAGGCGCTGAAGGCCGCAAGTATCGTCGATGGCCCCAGCCACCAGGAATGGGCCGAATGACCACCCGCTGCCAGGGCTTGCAGCTGTTGTGACACCGTCGACATCAATTGCGTCAGGCTGGTCTGAGCCTTGCCGGCGGCCGATGCGGCGCCGGCTTGGGCCACCGCGGCGGATTGGGCCGCTTGCCCGGTGACGTTCGTGGTCTGGGGTGGGTCCCGGAAAGGAATCAGTTTGGTCGCCGCCGACGACGCGGCGGCGTAACCGTACATCGCCGCCGCATCCTGCGCCCACATCTGCTCGTACTCGGATTCGGTCGCGGCGATGGCCGTGGTGTTCTGGCCCAGAACATTGGTTGCCACCAGCCGCGCCAACTGGTCGCGGTTGGCGATCACCAGCGCCGGCGGCACCGTCGCGGCGAACGCAGCCTCATAAGCGGCTGCTGCCGCACGCGCCCCGCCGGCAGCCTGCTCGGCCTGTGCTCCCGTTGACGCCGCCCATGCCAGGTATGGTGCGACGGCACTGCCCATTGCCGCCGACGCACTGCCCGACCAACTTTCGCCTTGCAGCTGCGAGATCACGACGCAGTACCCGCGCGATGTGGACTCCAATCCTGCGGCGAGTGCCTCCCAGGCTGCGGCGGCCGTCAGCATTGACGCCGAGCCAGGACCCGAATACATTCTGCCCGAGTTGATCTCGGGCGCCAGGGCCCCGTAGTCAAGTATCAGTTTTTTCACCTTCCTCAGTTCCGCCTCAGTTCCGATCGGGTCGCGACAAGCCGAGCCGCGGGACTCGCTGAGCGCGCGTGGCTAGGTCAGGCAATCGGCGGCTGACCGGGATGTTGCCAAACACAACGGACGCCCCTGCAGCGGTTGTGTTGCAACGATTGTGGCTGTCAACGACGACCACGCGCAGTCAAGGGCGAGCAGGGCTGCCAACGCATTGTTGACCATCCGCCGCGTCCTCACCTCGACGGCGCACGTCTCACTGACCAGTCAATAGTCGCATGCAATTATTGCATATGGACATCAAACCCTGACGATGCACAGCAGATTTACAGCTAGCCTTCGGGTGTAACGATGCGATCTGAAGGCCCGGCGTCGAAGAGCTTTCTGGAAAGCCTGACCGGCATGGCACGAATTGCATTGGGGGTGGAAGTATTTCGAATCGCGGATTGCCGGCGGCGGGACATGTCCCCGGCGACTCTGTCTCGGCAGTGTTTGACGACTGGGTTTCAATGTAGTACGCAAGTTCGGATATCATTGTGCAGCAAGCTATTTCGACGCATCAGGAGAGTGCCGCAATCCGGCTGAGGGCTACATCGGCGGAAAGCGGTGCGGCTCTGCATCATCGCCGCTGCTGGAGCGTCGGCCGTGGCTAAGACGAACCGGGCCGAGCCGCGTCCGAGTGATGTCCTGAGTGAGGTGAAGCCTCAGCTCGACTGGCAGTCCTGGCCAAGTGAGCTGAAAATCTCCTGTGCGTCAGTGATGTCCAGTTGTCGGGTGGCCGCGATTGGGCTTCACTGTCGGGTGGTCGGTGTGACGGCGTGCAGCGGTGCTCGTGTTCGTCATTGCCCAGGTGTCACCGGTCGTCGTCAAAACCCCCTTAGAACCGCATTGCGTGGCTGTCCGATCGGGTAGTCATTCGTGACGCGGAGGAAGAGCAAGCGCACCGACTCACTGTTGCCTGATCTTCCTGAATGAATGCACACTAAGCCACCAGGTATTGCCGCTCGGTGGTACGCCGACATCGTCTGTGAAAGGTAAGTACCGTATGGCGCGACCACACCGCATCGCGGATTGGGATGCGGAGGACGCCGCCGCCTGGCGCGACGGCAACGACGTGATCGCCCGTCGCAATCTGTTTTGGTCGAACGTGACCGGGCACATCGCCTTCTCCATCTGGTACCTCTGGTCGGTGATGGTGCTGTTCATGCCGGAGAGCGTCTACGGTTTTTCGACCGGCGACAAGCTGCTGCTGGCGGCCACCGCAACGTTCGTCGGGGCGATCGTGCGCATCCCGTATGCGATGGCGACCACCAGGTTCGGCGGACGCACCTGGGCCGTGTTGTCGTCACTGGTGTTGCTGATCCCCACCGTCGGCGCGATGGTGTTGCTGGCTAACCCCGGCTTGCCGTTGTGGCCATATCTCGTGTGCGCCGCGCTCACCGGATTGGGCGGCGGCAACTACGCCGCATCGCTGGCGCACATCGAAGCCTTCTACCCGCAGCGGCTCAAGGGCTTTGCGCTGGGCTTCACCGGGGGTTTCACCAACCTGGGGTCGGCGGCCATTCAGGCAGTCGGGCTCGTGGTGCTGGCGACCGCCGGCCACCAGGCGCCCTACTTGGTGTGCGCCGTTTACCTGGTGCTGCTGGCCGTGGCGGCTGTCGGCGCGGCACTTTTCCTGGACAACCTCAGCCACGTGATCGACGTGGGCCACGTGCGATCGGTTCTGCGGGTTCCCGACTCGTGGGCAATCTCGTTTCTCTACCTGTGCTGCTCCGGATCGTTCCTGGGCTTCGCGTTCGCTTTCGGGCAGGTGCTGGTACATAATTTCGTGGCCGCGGGGCAAACCCACGCGCAGGCGTCGCTGCACGCGGCGGAGATTGCCTTCATCGGCCCGCTGTTGGGATCGGTGGCGCGGATAGTCGGCGGCAGGTTGGGCGACCGCTTTGGTGGCGGCTACGTCACCCTCAGTGCGTTGGCAGCCATGGCGGGAGCCGGTGGGTTTCTGGTCGCGGTCAGCACCCACGACGACCTCACTCAGGGCACTCGCGGAGGGCCCACCGTTCATACGATGATCGGCTACGTCTTTGGCTTCATCACGCTGTTCATCTGTTGCGGCATAGGCAAGGGCTCGGTGTTCAAGCTGATCCCGTCGATTTTTCAGAATCGCAGTCGCGCGCTGAACGTCACCGCCGCCCAACGCCGCGACTGGGAGCGAGTGATGTCGGGAGCGTTGATCGGGTTCGCCGGGACACTCGGCGGGCTGGGTGCCATGGGGGTCAACCTGGTGCTGCGGCAGTCGTATGTGAGCGCCGGCACCGAAACCCCGGCATTCTGGGTCTTCCTGCTCTGCTATATCGGCGCCACGACGTTGACCTGGTGGCGCTACGTGCGGCCGCACGGTTCGAGCCCGCCGATATCGAAACCCCCGCGACGAATGGGCCGCAATCAAAACGGAGTGGGAAATGCCGCTACCGAAGCGACTACCGCCGGCTAAGGCCGCTTTTCGCAGTGAGGACGATGGGGCTGCATGGTGAGCCGGTCACGAGTGTTGGCTTGGTGACGAGACCACGTCCTTCGGAAAGGTAGTCGGCATATTCCGGTCGTCATCGATGGGTGTGCGTGACCGGGCCGCTTTCCACCGGTCCGCGGTGTGGCCTCAAGCTGGCGCGATGGGTTGCTCTTGCGCAGTTTGGGCGCCATACACCGAGTAATTCTTGGTTACCAGCCGGACACTCATTCTGAACCGTTGTTGACGTATCAGTATTGCTGCTTCAATGATAACTAATCCTTATGAACCTATTGACGGTATCGATCGACGGATTCACCCAAATTCTCCTAATGTTGGCGCGTTCAGGACAACGAGCCGAAAGGTGTGGGGATTGGCATTGTGGGCGGTTCACGAGGGGTTATCTCCGCAGGTGGCGATCGCTGCCCAAGGAGCAGAAGAGCTGGATCTGGCTGGAATCGATGTAGCTGAAGCCGCCGCTAGCTGCGCCGCCGGCGACGCGCTGGCCGCGGCGTCGTATCTGGCGTCGGGCGGTGCGTCGTGAACTCTGCGCTGTGGATGGCTGCGCCGCCGGAGGTGCATTCGGCGTTGTTAGCAGCCGGTCCAGGGCCTGAGCCGCTATTGGCGGCCGCGGGTTCGTGGACGTCCTTGAGCGCTGAATACGCTTCTGTGGCAGACGAACTCAGCTCGGTTCTGAGCGCCGTGGCGACCGGGGCATGGCATGGTCCCAGCATGGACAGCTGCCTGGCCGCGTATGTGCCGTACGTGGACTGGCTGATGATGACCAGCGCCGAATGCGCCGAAGTGGGGGCCACCCACGAGACAGCCGCCACAGCCTACGTCAGTGCGCTGGCCGTGATGCCGACCCTGGGTGAGTTGGCCGCCAATCATGCCACCCACGCGGTGTTGTCGGCGACCAATTTCTTTGGCATCAACACCATCCCGATTGCGCTCAACGAGGCTGACTACGTGCGCATGTGGATCCAGGCCGCGGCCACCATGAGCGTGTATCAGGCAGCGTCTGTTGCGGCGCTGGTGTCCGTGCCGCACACCATCCCAGCGCCAGTGGTGGTCAAGCCCGGCGCTGGCACTGCCGGCAACATTGCGGCCGCCGGCGAGCAGACCCTCACGCCATTCCCATGGCAACAAATATGGGACTATATACAGCTTATGTTCGCTTTTATGAAGATGGATTGGGAATTTATCGGGTTGGACTGGGGCTTCATCAAGTTACTAATCCCACTGGTAATTCAAGACATTATTCAGTGGAATCTTTCAGCAGCTCTTGCTGGATTAAAGCTGATTGCCAGCGATTTGTGGCAGATCGGCACCCACTTTTTCAACATCATATACACGGCGTGTGAGATTCCCCTGGGCGTCGCCAACATGGTCATTCAGTGGATTGCGCAGAATTTGTTTGTTGACGCTGGGATAGTCGCGTTGGCCGGTAGCGTTGCCCCGAGCATGAACGCGTTGACGGGCGTATCCGCGATGGCTGAGGTTGGTCTGCTCCCGGCAGCTGCGGTTGCGGTCAGCGGTGTAGCTCCGGCGGGACTGGGCGCTTCGGCATCGGTGGTGCCGCCGGCGCAGTTGGCGTCGCTGGCGGCCTCGGGTAATGGCGGGGGCGCGGTGGGGTTTGCCGGGACTGCGCCCACTGAGTCCGTCGGGCCGGCTGGCGGGTTGGTCGCCATTGGTTTTGGCGAGGGTCCGACGGTGCCGATGCTGCCGACGGCCTGGAACCCGGATATGGCCGGCGTGCACTAGGCATGCACCACGCAGGCCGGCAGATCAAGTGAAGGACAGCCCAGCAGGGCGTCAGTCATACCCAGGGTCACGACCTACGAGGTAACGCTCTTTCATCATCGATGTCAGACCCGGCTGCGATGGCGTGGTTATGTCTTCGACCGCCTCCTTGGGCTGTGCGCCGATGCTGCCGAAGGAGCGTTCGGCGGTGTTGTTTGCGGAGTTGGCGGAGTTGGCCGGTCAGCGCAATGCGATTGATGGGCGCATTGTGGAGAAGATCGCCGCGGAGATGGATCGCGACCAGCTGTGCGCGGGATGAGGGGGGCGCGGTCGGTGGCGGCGTTGCTGGCCTGGAAGCTCGGCTCGTCGTCGACCAATGCCCACACGATCACCACGGTGGCGGGCCGGCTCGAGGAGTTCCCACGGTGTGTGGCGGGCATGCGGGAGGGTTGGTTGTCGCTGGATCAGGTCGGGGTCATCGCGGTTCGCGCCGGTGCGGGATCGGAGGAGCATTACCTGCAGCTGGCCCGGGTGGCCACGGTCAACCAGCTGCATACCGCGGTCAAACTGGAACCGCGACCCCAACCCGAACCTGGGCCGCAGCCGCCGCCCTCGATCACCAAGACCACCATCGAGCAGGGCAGCTGCTATCGGATCAAACTTGCCCACCACGACGCAGCGAAATTCGACGCCGCGCTGGCGTCTTATCGTGTGGCGCTGATCGGCGAGTGGAACCACGATCACCAGCGTGCGATCCATCAAGAGATATCAACGCGGGGAGAACCCGCGGCTCGGTGAGGCCAAGCAAGTCGCCGATGCCCTCGACTGCGACCTTCATGAGGTATGGCCCGACAAATCCCGGTGCCGTCCCCGCCCAGTTCAGCGACCGTCGCGGTCAGTGTGTACGGCAGCCGGGCCGATGTCCCGGTCAGCGTGTGGAAGGAGCTCTTTTAAGAAACGCCGTCGAGCACATCGACATCCTGGTCTACGGCGGCACATTCTTGTTCGACGGCCTGCCCCGCTTCACCAAGATTCTGGCCGCCGCCACCAAACGCGGCGTGGCGGTCCGCTTCATCATCGGTGATGCCAAATCCACCGCCGTCGCGCAGCGCGGCGAAGAGGAACGCATCGGAGCCGCCCTGGCCGCGCGTTGTCAGATGACATTGGCGCGCCTGCAACCGCTTTCGGACACTCCCGCAATGGAAATCCGCACTCACACCACACCGCTGTATACATCTATGTTCCGCGCCGATGACACGCTTATCGCCAACCCGCATCTCTACGGCGCGCCCGCCAGCGACAATCCCGCCATCGTCATCAAACGCGACGACGCCCCAGACCTATGGAACAACCACAACTCGCCTTGAACGGGTTTGGAACACCGCCCGGCCCATCCCGACGCAACCGTAACGACCCCACCCGCCAACGCCAGGAAGCCAGATGGCTGACTCCAACGCCGTATACCAATACTGCGCCGATTCAAGCGCTCCCTCTTCACCCGCGACGGCTTTGAAGTCGAATCCCGGCCACAACACTTCGCAGAAGCTCAATCCCAGCAGATTGAAGAAGACAAGAATAGACCCCAGATGAATCGTGCACCGTAATGTTCTCCATTCCAAAAAAAGTCGTACTCCTCGTATGCGGGCAAGAACTCATCGAATAGAGGCCACTTGCCGCGAAGAGTCATGGGGCCAAACTGCTCTGCGAATTCGGCGATGTCCACGCTCCAAGTTAGCAGCTCGGTAGGGGAATCAACGCAAGGTGAATCGCGCCTCGTGTGCCAGTAACCCGCCGATTCAAGTACTCCTTCGTCGCCGGCGATGGCGTTGAAGTCGAATCCAGGCCACAATATACTGTTGTATTTCAATTCTGCGGAGTCCTGGTCAGCAACGCCTAGCAGCTTTTTCATGTTCTCATAACGGGAAGCTTCGTCGCCAAGTGCTCTTGCTATTCGCTCATGTATAAGTTCCGCATCTTCCAAGGAGAGCCCGTGTTCGGCCAGTTTGGCTTCTAGTTGAGCTTCCTTGTTCGCCATTGACATTCTTAGCCTCATGGTCATGAGCAGGTAGACATCAAAATCAATGATCACTGGATATGAGGATACGTTCATCTCTCCACGCTTCATCGGCCAATGTACGGCAAGAATTTGTGAAGGTCACCCACAAAAACTGTTACCGATCCGTCAGGATGTACCACCATTGCTCTCCATAGGCTAAGTCCGCGGGCAGCACCACTTTTGTTCCGTCGGGCACGTTAACAATTCCCCCAGTTTCACCAAAAGCGGCCTTAGCGGCGATGTCTGTTGCTTCGACAGCCTCTTCCTGACTAACGTGCAGACCCGTAATCCTGTCCGCCAGAGTATCCAGCCTGGTTCCTCTCGGGAGAGTCGAGACTTCCCTACCGATTTCTGTGGCCCGATCGGCAATACTTGGGCTTGAGGGCAGCGCCTCACTGGCCACCGTCATCCCGGCCGACACCGACTGCGCATCAGAAAACACCCCCCGCGCCGCGGCATGCTCAGCAGCAGTGCTCACATACGCTGCTCCCACCTCGGCCAGCGCCGCAGCAAACGCCGCCGAATCGCCATCCTCGCCCATCGGCATCACCCCCACCAACATCGGCGCACCCGCGGCAACCCCCACAC
>NZ_MVIF01000044.1 GCF_002086675.1 Mycobacterium persicum | reverse complement strand
TCCCAGACTTGGGGGGTGGGAGGCGATGGGACCCCCGCCGAAGTTCTAGTGGTTGGCGGCCTCGGTCGCGCGGTGCAGGAGTTCTTGGGACATCTGGGAGAACTCCTCGCTTCCTTGGCCTCCGGAGCGGGTTCGTGATGCTTCAGTTCCCGCTCCGAGACCAATCTTCCGAGGCTTGGCACTCCGCTGCTATCCCACAACTGGCTAATAGCCGGGGGAAAATTTGGGTCCCCCAGTAGCGGGGTCCGCGTGTCCCCCGATTGGGGGACAGGGTGCTCGGCGCGAACGTGCGCATGAAATCGCCGTCTCTAGACGTTCGCGGCTACGCAGATCGATTGCGAAACGGGTTAGTGGGCAAACCTTTACCGCACCGTGTTGTGAATGTGACCGCCGCCCAGCAGTGTATTCAGCGATTTATGTGGCACGTGTCCAAGAACCGACAGATGAGAAGGCGGAGATGACGGCATCGATGATGGCCCTTCGACTCTTGGCCTCGGCTGCCGGGGTGCTTGGCATGTCCGCGACCATGGCGGCACCCACGCACGCCGACATGATGGGTAATGCCTTCCTGACGGCCTTGAACAACGCCGGCATTTCATATGGGCAGCCGGCGGCGGCGATGGCGATCGGCCGGTCGGTATGCCCGATGGCAGTCCAACCGGACGGGACGTTCGAATCCGTCGTCGCGAAAATGGCCGAAGACAACGGGATGTCGCACGATGTGGCAGCCGCATTCACCATTGTCGCCATCGCGACGTATTGCCCGGCGGTGATCTACCCGCTGTTGCCCAATCGGCTACAGGCATAGACCGATTGTGAGGACCGATTGTGAGCTGATCGGATGTGCCCGTAACCTCTAGCGGGTGGTCGACGACAGGCATGACCGCAGCGGCGAACGCAGGCCGCGACCGGCATCGGGTGGTGTACCGCGGCGTGGTCCACAGCGAAAGCGTGACGTTCCCTGGTCGGGTCCGGGCCGGGCTCGCCCGGCTCACCCGCGATCGGCACCTTCCGAGGTAACCCGCGAGTCTCGGGACGGGCCGGCGATCCCGCCGGGAGTGGATGCCAAGCAACTGGCGCCGGAGATCCGGCGCGAGCTGAGCACCCTGGACCGGGCCACCGCCGATGCGGTGGCGCGGCACCTGGTGGCCGCCGGGGAGCTACTCGACGAGGATCCCGAAGCCGCCCTGAGCCACGCGCGTGCGGCCCGGGCCCGCTCGGGCAGGATCGCCGTCGTTCGCGAGGCTGTCGGGATCGCCGCCTACCGCTGCGGCGAGTGGGCTCAGGCGCTGGCCGAGTTGCGCGCGGCGCGGCGAATGGGCAGCAGATCCCCGCTGCTGGCGCTGATCGCCGATTGCGAACGCGGTCTCGGCCGCCCGCTGCGAGCTATCGAACTTGCGCGCGGCCCCGAGGCGGCCCAGCTGAGCGGCGATGACGCCGACGAGTTGCGGATTGTCGCCGCCGGCGCGCGTGCCGATCTCGGGCAGCTGGAGCAGGCGCTGACCGTGTTGTCGACGCCCCAGCTCGACCCGGCCCGCACCGGCTCGACGGCGGCGCGACTGTTTTACGCCTATGCCGAGACGCTGTTGGCGCTCGGGCGTCGCGACGAGGCGATGCGATGGTTCTTGCGCGCCGCCGACGCTGACCTGGAAGGCGTCACCGACGCCGAAGACCGGGTCGCCGAGCTGGGTTGAGCATCAGGTGAAAAGTCTTGCGCAGCAGTATGATTGCCTGCTGATCGACCTGGATGGGACGGTATTTCGCGGTCGGCGGGCCACCGAGGGCGCGGTCCAATCGCTGGCGGAGGTGAGCAGCCGCAAACTGTTCATCACCAACAACGCGTCGCGCAGCGCCGACGAGGTCGCGGCGCATCTGCGCGAGCTCGGCTTCGACGCCGCCGGCAGTGACGTGGTCACCAGCGCGCAGAGCGCCGCCCGGGTGCTGGCCGATCAGCTCCCTGCAGGTTCACCCGTGCTGATCGTGGGCACAGACGCGCTGGGGGCCGAGGTCGCCGCGGTGGGGCTGCGTCCGGTGCGTCGCTGGGACGACGGACCGGTTGCCGTGGTTCAGGGTCTCTCGATGACCACCGGCTGGCCTGAGCTTGCCGAGGCCGCGCTGGCCATCCGGGCCGGCGCCCTGTGGGTGGCGGCCAACGTCGACCCCACCTTGCCCACCGAACGCGGCCTGCTGCCGGGCAACGGGTCACTGGTCGCGGCGCTGCGCACGGCCACCGGCGCCGAGCCGCAAGTGGCCGGCAAGCCGGGTCCGCAATTGATGGCCGACGCCGTGGCCCGCGGCGATTGCCGTGCGCCGTTGGTGATCGGCGATCGGCTCGACACCGACATCGAAGGTGCCCACGCCGCGGGGCTGCCGAGCCTGATGGTGCTCAGTGGGGTCAACAGCGCGCGGGACGCGGTGTTCGCGCCACCGCGGCAGCGTCCCACGTATCTTGGCCACGATCTGCGCTGCCTGCACCATGATGGCGAGCTGCTGGCGATAGGGTCACAGCCGGGCTGGCGGGTCGACGTCGCCGACGCGACGGTAACGGTCAGCGCCACCGGTGACCAGGACGGGGATGATCTCTCGGTGGTACGTGCGGTCGCGAGCGCGATCTGGGACGCGCATCCGGACGGACGGCCCGTCAGTATCGGGGCCGGCGACGAGGTGGCCCGCGACGCATTGCGCCGCTGGTCCCTGGAGCGCGGTGACTAGGCGGCAACTAGCGTAGGGAGCGCAATGACTATTGACCCTGATCAGATTCGCTCGGAAATCGAAGCCCTGGTAGCCCAGCTGCCCGATGTCGACGACGCCGAAAACGGGCCGTCTCTTGCCGAGCTCGAGGTCATCGCGCGCCGTCTGTCGGAGGCTCACGACGTGCTGTTGCGGGCCCTGGAGTCGGCGGAGAAGGGCTGAGGGCAACGGTGGCCCGGCGTGCCCGCGTTGACGTCGAGCTGGTGCGGCGCGGCCTGGCGCGATCTCGTCACCAGGCTGCGGAATTGATCGAAGCCGGCAAGGTGCGCATCGACGGCCTGCCGGTGGTCAAGCCGGCGACCGCCGTGGCCGTCAGCGCGGCGTTGACCGTCGCGGCGGATGGCGCCCGCGGCTGGGTTTCGCGGGGTGCCCACAAACTCATCGGCGCGCTGGATGCCTTCGCGGTTCCCGTTCAAGGCCGGCGCTGCCTCGATGCGGGCGCGTCGACCGGCGGGTTCACCGAGGTGCTGCTGGACCGGGGTGCCGCCGAAGTGGTTGCCGTCGATGTCGGCTACGGCCAGCTGGCCTGGTCGCTGCGTAGCGATCCGCGAGTGGTGGTCGTCGAGCGGACCAATGTGCGCGACGTGTCGCCCGGGGCGGTCGGCGGCTGCGTCGACCTCATCGTGGCCGACCTCTCGTTCATCTCGCTGGGCACGGTGTTGCCCGCGCTGATCGACTGTGCGTCGCCGGGCGCAGATATTGTTCCCATGGTGAAGCCACAGTTCGAGGTGGGCAAGGGGCAGGTCGGTCCGGGCGGGGTGGTTTCGGACCCGCAGTTGCGCGCGGACGCGGTGCTGGCTGTCTCGCGGCGTGCGGACGAGCTGGGTTGGCACACCGTCGATGTCGCGGCCAGCCCGCTTCGGGGTCCGGCGGGCAACGTCGAATACTTCCTGTGGTTGCGCGCACAGACCGATCGATGGTTGGCCGGCGACGAACTGGTGGCCGCGGTGCGCCGGACGATGAGCATGGGGCCGCAGTGACTTCACAGACGAGCACCGAACGCACCGTCCTACTGGTGGTCCACACCGGACGCGACGAGGCGACCGAAACCGCGCGTCGCGTCGAGAAAGTATTGGGCGACAACAATATTGGGCTTCGAGTGCTGTCCGCCGAGGCGGTCAACCGCGGATCGCTGCGGCTGGCTCCCGACGACATGCGAGCCCGGGGCGTGCAGATCGAGGTGGTCAACGCCGACCCGCACGCTGCCGATGGCTGCGAGTTGGTGCTGGTGCTCGGCGGTGACGGCACCTTCCTGCGGGCAGCCGAGCTGGCCCGCAACGCCAGCATTCCGGTGTTGGGTGTCAACCTGGGCCGGATCGGATTCCTGGCCGAAGCCGAGGCTGAGGCTATCGACCTGGTGCTCGAACATGTGGTGGCACGGGACTACCGGGTGGAAGATCGGCTGACCCTCGATGTCGCGGTGCGCCACGGCGGCCGCGTCATCGACCAGGGCTGGGCGCTCAACGAAGCGAGCCTGGAAAAGGGCCCCCGGCTGGGCGTGCTGGGGGTGGTCGTCGAAATCGACGGCCGTCCGGTGTCGGCTTTCGGCTGCGACGGGGTGCTGGTGTCGACGCCGACCGGGTCCACCGCCTATGCGTTCTCGGCGGGCGGCCCGGTGTTGTGGCCGGATCTCGAGGCGATCTTGGTGGTGCCCAACAACGCTCACGCGTTGTTCGGCCGGCCGATGGTCACCAGTCCGGATGCCCGGATCGCGATCGAGATCGAGGCTGACGGTCACGACGCCCTGGTGTTCTGCGATGGCCGCCGCGAAATGCTGATACCCGCCGGCGGGCGGCTCGAGGTGACCCGTTGTGACACGCCGGTCAGATGGGCACGATTAGACAGCGCGCCGTTCACCGACCGTCTGGTGACCAAGTTCCAGTTGCCGGTGACCGGTTGGCGCGGGAAGTAACCGGTGCTCACTGAGATCCGAATCGAGTCGCTGGGCGCCATCAGCACCGCCACCGCCGAGTTCGATCGCGGGCTGACCGTGCTCACCGGCGAGACCGGTGCCGGTAAGACCATGGTGGTCACCGGGTTGCAGTTGCTGGGCGGTGCGCGGGCCGACCCGACCCGGGTGCGGTCCGGGGCTGATCGCGCCGTTGTCGAAGGCCGTTTCGTCACAACCGATCTCGACGATGCCACGGTCGCCAAGCTCGACGAGATCCTGGACGCCTCCGGGGCGCAGCGCGACGAGGACGACAGCGTGATCGCATTGCGCTCGGTCAGCGGTAACGGCCCGTCGCGTGCTTACCTCGGCGGTCGCAGCGTGCCCGCCAAGTCGCTCAGCGGTTTCACCAACCAACTTCTGGCGCTGCATGGCCAAAACGACCAGTTGCGGTTGCTGCGACCGGAGGAACAACGCGGCGCGCTGGACCGCTTCGCGGCCAGCGGCCACGCGTGCGAGCGCTACCGCAAGCTGCGCGACGCGTGGCTGTCGGCGCGGCGGGACCGGTCTGACCGGCGTAACCGGGCGCGCGAGCTGGCCCAGGAGGCGGACCGTTTGCAGTTCGCCCTCAACGAGATCGACGCGGTGGACCCGCAGCCGGGCGAGGACGAGGCGCTGGTCGCCGACATCGTGCGGCTCTCCGAGCTGGATACGCTGCGCGAAGCCGCGTCGGGGGCGCGCGCGGCGTTGGCCGGCGGGCCCGACGACACGTACGGCGTCGGTGCCACCGAATGCCTCGGGCGTGCCCGGGCGGCTCTGGAATCGACCGACGATGCCATGCTGCGGGCGCTGGCCGAGCAAATCGGCGAGGCGCTGACGGTGATTGTCGATGCGGCCGGGGAGCTTGGCAACTATGTCGACGAGCTGCCGGCCGATGCCAGCACCCTGGACGCCAAACTGGCCCGCCAAGCCCAATTGCGTACTCTGACACGCAAGTATGCCGCCGATATCGACGGGGTGCTGCGGTGGGCTCGGGAGTCCCGGGACCGGCTGGGCCAACTCGACGTCTCCGAAGAGGGCTTGGCGGCGCTGGAACGCCGCGCCGAGCAGCTGGAGCGCGAATTAGCCCAAGCGGCAGTCGATCTGAGCAAGATTCGGCGCAAAGCGGCCAAGAAGTTGGCCACCGAGGTCACGGCAGAGCTGTCCGCCCTGGCGATGGCAGACGCCGAATTCACCATCGGCGTGAACACCGACCTGGCCGAGCACGACGATCCCGTCGCGTTGACGTTGCCTTCGGGCGAGCCGGCCCGCGCCGGTGCCGATGGCATCGACAACGTCGAGTTCGGCTTCGCCGCACACCGCGGTATGACCGTGCTGCCGCTGGCCAAAAGCGCATCCGGCGGTGAGTTGTCCCGGGTGATGCTGGCGCTGGAAGTGGTGCTGGCGACCTCGCGGAAACAAACAGTCGGCACCACGATGGTGTTCGACGAGGTCGACGCCGGGGTCGGCGGCAGAGCGGCCGTCCAGATCGGGCGACGCCTGGCGAAGCTGGCGCGCACCCATCAGGTCATCGTGGTCACGCATCTGCCCCAGGTGGCTGCGTATGCCGACGTGCATTTGACGGTGCACAGCACCGGACGCGGCGGCGCCAGCGGGGTACGCCGGCTGAACGACCAGGAGCGCGTCGCCGAGCTGGCCAGGATGCTGGCCGGACTGGGTGAGTCGGACAGCGGCCGCGCCCACGCTCGTGAGCTGCTCGACGCCGCGCAGAACGACCAGATCTAGCCTCCCAACGTCGACGTCGTGTTGCCATCTGGTCGCGATCGGCCAACAACTCGGCGCCGCGCGGCGTCGTGTGTGACAGTTGTGACTCTATATAACTTATGGGGCTGATGTTACGGCGCGCCTCCCGGCTCCGGCCGTGCATCCCCGACAGAATCGCCCCCATGAAGATGTCCGCACTTCTGTCTCGTAACACCGCCCGGCCAGGTCTGGTCGGCACCGCCCGCGTCGACCGGAACATCGACCGCCTGCTGCGGCGGGTCTGTCCCGGTGACATCGTGGTCCTCGACATCTTGGATCTGGACCGGATCACCGCGGACGCACTGGTGGAAGCTGACGTCGCCGCCGTCGTCAACGCATCGTCGTCGGTTTCGGGTCGCTATCCGAACCTGGGCCCCGAGGTATTGGTCAACAACGGGGTCACCCTGATCGACGAGACCGGGCCCGAGGTCTTCAAGAAGGTCAAAGACGGTTCGAAGATCCGGTTGTACGAAGGCGGCCTGTATTCGGGCGATCGCCGGCTGGTCCGCGGTACCGAGCGCAGCGACCACGACATCGCCGACCTGATGCGGGAGGCCAAGAGCGGGCTGGCCGCCCATCTGGAGGCGTTCGCCGGCAACACGATCGAGTTCATCAAGAGCGAGAGCCCGCTGCTGATCGACGGAATCGGCATCCCCGACATCGACGTCGACATGCGCCGCCGGCACGTGGTGATCGTCGGGGAAGAGCCTAGGGCCACCGACGACGTCAAAGCGCTCAAGCCGTTCATCAAGGAGTACCAACCGGTGCTGGTCGGCGTCGGTACCGGCGCGGACGTGTTGCGCAAGGCCGGGTACCGTCCGCAGCTGATCGTCGGCGACCCCGACCAGATCAGCACCGAGGTGCTCAAGTGCGGCGCCCAGGTGGTGTTGCCCGCCGACGCCGACGGCCACGCGCCCGGCCTGGAGCGCATTCAGGATCTCGGTGTCGGGGCGATGACGTTCCCGGCCGCCGGCTCGGCGATCGACCTGGCGTTGCTGCTTGCCGATCACCACGGCGCCGCACTGCTGGTCACCGCCGGCCACACCGCCAACATCGAGACGTTCTTCGACCGGACGCGGGCGCAAAGCAACCCGTCGACCTTCCTCACCAGGCTGCGGGTGGGGGAGAAGCTGGTGGACGCCAAGGCGGTCGCGACGTTGTACCGCAACCACATTTCGGCTGGAGCCATTGCGCTGTTGGCGTTGACGATGCTGATTGCCATCATCGTCGTCTTGTGGGTGTCACGCACCGATGGTGTGGTGCTGCACTGGATCATTGACTACTGGAACCGCTTCTCCCTCTGGGTGCAGAACCTGGTGACCTGACCCCTTCGAGGACGGTGCCTTCATGATCTCGTTACGTCAACATGCGATTTCGCTGGCTGCCGTCTTCCTGGCGTTGGCGATTGGAGTGGTGCTCGGTTCGGGCTTCTTCTCCGACACGCTGCTGTCCAGCTTGCGTAACGAGAAGCGGGACCTGGCCGCCCAGATCACCGGACTCAACGACCAGCGCAACGCGCTCAACGAAAAGCTCAGCGCGGCAAATAGTTTCGATAACCAGGTGCTTGGGCGGATTGTGCACGACGCGTTGGCGGGCAAGTCGGTGGTGATCTTTCGGACCCCGGATGCCAACGACGACGACGTCGCCATGGTGTCGAAAATTGTGGGGCAGGCCGGAGGGTCGGTCGTCGGCACTGTGTCGCTGACCCAGGAGTTCGTTGAAGCCAACTCGGCGGAAAAGCTGCGGTCGGTGGTGAATTCGTCGATCCTGCCCGCCGGTACCCAGCTGAGCACCAAGCTCGTCGACCAGGGTTCACAGGCCGGTGACCTGCTGGGGATCGCCATGCTGACCCCCGCCAACTCCACCAATCCGCAGGCCCCGCCGGTGGACGACGCCCAGCGCGGCACCGTGCTGGCGGCGCTGCGCGAGACCGGCTTCATCACCTATCAGCCCGCGGATCACATCGATGTGGCAAACGCCGCGATCGTCATCACCGGCGGGGGCTTGCCCGCGGACGCCGGCAACCAGGGGGCCAGCGTGGCGCGGTTCGCCGCCGCGCTGGCGCCGCACGGTTCCGGCACCGTGCTCGCCGGCCGGGATGGTTCGTCGACCGGCAGCGCGGCGGTCGCGGTCACCCGTGCAGATGCCGGCATGGCCGCCACCATCAGCACCGTCGACGACGTCGACGCCGCGCCCGGCCGCATCACGGCGATCCTGGCCCTACACGACCTGATCAATGGGGGTCACCCGGCCCACTACGGCACGGGCCACGGGGCCACCTCGGTGACGGTCCCCCAGTAGTCCCCGATAGTCACCGGCTACGACCGGTCGGGCGTGTTCGCCGCGAGCGGGCGTCGCGGGTGTTAGGGTGGGATTCCGTGGGTCGGCAGGCCCAGCTAGGTCAGGCTAGAAAGGCAAGCCCTGCCCGTCTTCACGGAGGTCGCCCAGGTGCGCAAGCATCCGCAAACTGTCACCAAGCACCTCTTCGTCAGCGGCGGGGTCGCATCCTCGCTCGGCAAGGGATTGACCGCGAGTAGCCTCGGCCAGCTGTTGACCGCCCGCGGGTTGCAGGTCACGATGCAGAAACTCGATCCGTACCTCAACGTCGACCCGGGCACCATGAACCCGTTCCAGCATGGCGAGGTTTTTGTCACCGAGGATGGCGCCGAGACCGATCTCGACGTCGGCCACTACGAACGCTTTCTCGATCGCGACCTGTCCGGCTCCGCGAATGTAACGACCGGACAAGTGTATTCGACGGTGATCGCCAAAGAGCGCCGAGGCGAATACCTCGGTGACACCGTCCAGGTGATCCCGCATATCACCGACGAGATCAAGCGTCGCATCATGGCGATGGCCCAACCCAACCCGGACGGACACCGCCCCGACGTCGTCATCACCGAAATCGGCGGCACCGTGGGCGATATCGAGTCACAGCCCTTTCTGGAGGCGGCGCGCCAGGTGCGCCACGACCTCGGCCGGGAGAACGTCTTCTTTCTGCACGTGTCGCTGGTGCCCTACCTGGCCCCGTCGGGCGAGCTCAAGACCAAGCCGACCCAGCACTCGGTGGCCGCACTGCGCAGCATCGGTATCACCCCGGACGCGCTGATCCTGCGCAGCGACCGCAACGTCCCCGAAGCGCTGAAGAACAAGATCGCCCTGATGTGTGACGTCGACATCGACGGCGTGATCTCCACTCCCGACGCGCCCTCGATCTACGACATCCCCAAGGTGTTGCACCGCGAGGAACTGGACGCGTTCGTGGTCCGCCGGCTCAACCTGCCGTTCCGCGACGTCGACTGGACCGAATGGGACGACTTGTTGCGCAGGGTGCACGAACCGCACGAATCGGTCCGAATCGCCTTGGTGGGTAAGTACGTTGAGTTATCCGACGCTTACCTGTCGGTGATCGAGGCGTTGCGGGCCGGCGGGTTTAAGCATCGGGCCAAAGTCGAGATCCTCTGGGTGGGTTCCGACGATTGCCAGACTGACGGCGGTGTCGCGGCGGCGCTGGGCGATGTCCATGGGGTGCTGATTCCAGGAGGGTTCGGCATCCGCGGCATCGAGGGCAAGATCGCTGCCATCTCATACGCCCGGGCTCGGGGCCTGCCGGTGCTGGGACTATGCCTGGGTCTGCAGTGCATCGTGATCGAGGCCGCCCGTTCGGTCGGTCTGAGCCAGGCCAATTCGGCGGAATTCGAACCCGACACCCCTGATCCGGTCATTTCCACGATGGCCGACCAGCAGCGCATCGTGGCCGGCGAGGCGGATCTGGGCGGCACCATGCGCCTGGGTGCCTACCCCGCGGTGCTGGAGCCGGATTCCATTGTGGCGCAAGCGTATCAATCGACGAAGGTGTCGGAGCGGCACCGGCACCGCTACGAGGTCAACAATGCCTACCGGGATCAGATCGCCCGAAGCGGCCTGCGGTTTTCCGGGACCTCACCCGACGGCCGGTTGGTCGAGTTCGTCGAGTACCCGCGTGACCAGCATCCGTTCCTGGTCGGCACCCAGGCTCACCCCGAGTTGAAGAGCCGGCCCACCCGCCCGCATCCGCTGTTTGTCGCATTCGTCCGAGCGGCCATCGACTATAAGGGAGGCGAGCTGCTGCCCGTCGACATCCCCGAGATGGCCGAGCCCGTGTCAAACGGAAACGAGCGGCGGAACGAGCATCGAGACGGCGTCGCGCCGCCGCTACCTGAGCCCGCGACTCGTGGCTGAGCACGACTTCGAGACGATATCGTCCGAAATCTTGCATACCGGAGCGATTTTCGCGCTGCGCCGGGACCGGGTGCGAATGCCGGGTGACACCATCGCCGTGCGAGAGGTCGTCGAGCATTACGGTGCCGTCGGTGTCGTCGCGGTCGACGATGGCGGCAACATCCCGTTGGTCTATCAGTACCGCCACCCGTTCGGTCGGCGGCTGTGGGAGCTGCCGGCCGGATTGCTGGATGCGTCGGGGGAGCCGGCGCATCTCACCGCCGCCCGTGAATTGCGGGAGGAGGCGGGTTTGCGGGCCGCTATCTGGCAGGTGCTCGTCGACCTGGACTCCACGCCGGGCTTCAGCGACGAATCGGTGCGGGTCTATCTGGCCACCGGGCTCAGCGAGGCGGAGCAACCCGAGGCGCACCACGAAGAAGCCGACATGACGGTGCAGTGGTTTCCCCTCGCGGAGGCGGCGCGGAAGGTGTTCAGCGGCGAGATTGTCAATGCCATTGCGGTGGCCGGGATTTTGGCCGCGCAGGCCGTGACCGGTGGGCTGGCTCAACCGCGTCCGGTGGACAGCCCCTGGATCGACAAGCCGACGGCCTTCATGGCGCGAAAGAACGCGCGTTGACGACGCTGCCCCTGGGCACACAACTGCAGGGCTACCTTGACCATCTGGCGATCGAACGGGGCGTGGCGGCCAACACCCTGAGTTCTTACCGGCGCGACCTGCGCCGCTACACCAAGCACCTCGAAGACCGGGGAATCACCGACCTGGCCGCCGTCGGCGAGGACGACGTCAGCGAGTTTCTGGTGGCACTGCGGCGCGGTGATCCTGAATCGGGGGCGACGGCGCTGTCCGCGGTGTCAGCGGCCCGCGCGCTGATCGCGGTGCGCGGCCTGCATCGGTTCGCCGCCGCCGAAGGCCTGGCCGAGCTGGATGTGGCGCGCGCGGTCCGGCCGCCGACACCGGGCCGGCGGCTGCCCAAGAGTCTGACGGTCGACCAGGTGCTGGCTCTGCTGGAAGGTGCCGGCGGCGACAACCCGGCCGACGGACCGTTGACCTTGCGCAACCGGGCTCTGCTGGAGCTGTTGTATTCCACCGGGTCGCGAATCTCCGAAGCCGTGGGTCTCGACGTCGATGACGTGGACACGCACGCCAGGTCGGTGTTGTTGCGCGGCAAGGGCGGTAAACAACGGCTGGTGCCAGTGGGGCGCCCGGCCGTGCACGCGCTGGACGCCTACCTGGTGCGCGGGCGCCCCGACCTGGCCCGGCGGGGCCGCGGCACCGCGGCCATTTTTCTCAATGCCCGCGGCGGCCGGTTGTCACGGCAAAGCGCCTGGCAAGTGCTGCAGGATGCGGCCGAGCGTGCCGGCATCACCGCGGGTGTGTCGCCGCAC
Source organism: Mycobacterium persicum (assembly GCF_002086675.1). Taxonomy (GTDB): domain Bacteria; phylum Actinomycetota; class Actinomycetes; order Mycobacteriales; family Mycobacteriaceae; genus Mycobacterium; species Mycobacterium persicum. The sequence goes on along the minus strand of NZ_MVIF01000044.1, from coordinate 30,656 downwards.
ATGCTGCGGCATTCGTTTGCCACCCACCTGCTCGAGGGCGGCGCCGACGTCCGGGTGGTGCAGGAATTGTTGGGCCATGCCTCGGTGACGACGACACAGATCTACACGCTGGTCACCGTTCATGCATTGCGGGAGGTGTGGGCCGGGGCGCATCCCCGCGCGACGTGACGGGTGCCGTCGGGCAACTGCTGTGCGCGCCGGCGCCCAAAAGCGTTGGCGCGATGCTGGCTGCGGCAATAACACTTGAAATTTGTTGCAAGTCATATGTCCACCCTCAAGCGGACCAGAGGACGTCGATAGGGACGGCGGCGAAGCGATCGCCGAATGGCTGGGCTTGTGGGCCGGTGTGGAGGATGAGGCCGGCGGCGAAGCGTTTGCCGAGTTTGTCGCGGAGTTTTGTGATCCAGCGGGTGTCTCGGCCACGGAGGGTTGCTGCCGACTTGATCTCGATCGCGGCAATGAGGCCATCTGCGGTTTCCAGTATGAGGTCTACTTCTGCGCCGTCTCGATCGCGGTAGTGGAACATTCGAGGCGACTGTTGCGACCATCCGAGTTGTCGCCGGAGTTCTGAGATTACGAAAGTTTCGACGATGGCTCCTGCCGCGTCTGGGTTGGCATTTGGTCCGACTCCGGCAGGTGAGACGTTGACAAGGCGAGCGGCCAGTCCAGAGTCGAGGAGGAGGACTTTCGGTCGATCGACGACACGCTTCGAAAGGTTAGTCGACCATGAGGGTATGCGGTCGATGAGATACAGGATCTCGAGAAGGTCGAGATATGGTGGCAGGGTACGCACGGGGATCTCGGCGTCGGCAGCTAGGGAGCTCAGGTTGAGTTCGGATGCACTGCGTGCGGCTAAGAGTCGGATGAGGCGCGGCAGGTCGGCGATGCGCTGCAGATTGGAGACGTCCATCGCGTCGCGCTTGACGATGCGGTCGATGTAATTATCCAGCCACGCATTTCGGCGTTTGGTTGACTTTCGGCTGACAGCCTCGGGGTAGCTGCCGGTACAAGCGCGGGCGAGATAGTCGTGACGTGCCAGGTTACTCTCGTGACCGAGGAAGAGGTCGCCGGCTAATAGCCGGTCGATGAAGGTTTCAGTGACTCCTTCGAGTTCGCCTTGGCTGAATCCGAAGGGTTCAAGGCTCTCAGCCCTGCCGGCGAGGCTGTCCTCGGTCGCCAGGAGCTGTAAGAGATTGGCGGACCCGGTGAGCAGATATTGACCCGGCCGATCGTTGGCGTCAACGCTGGTCTTGAGCGCAAGAACCAGTTCCGGAACCCGCTGCACTTCGTCGATCGTGAGTAGTCCGTCTGGGAATTGGCGAACGAAACTGTAGGGATCTGTGGCCGCTGTTGTTCGGGTCACGTCATCGTCAAGTGTGACCAATCGTCCGTCGAGCCGGCGCGTGATCTCGGCCGCAAGGGTTGACTTGCCAACCTGACGGGCGCCCTGAACGACGACGATCCGTGTGTCGCTGAGTGCCTCGTCAACCCGCGGAAGCAGGTTCCGGGCAATGCGAGACGGCGGATTCACCTCAACCGTGTATCCGATTTTCGCCGATTTGCGAGCATATTGTCGCCGATATGCGCCTGTACTTTCGCTGATTCGCGGATACGTGCTCGCCGATTCGCGATATCTGACGGGACCGGTGGTCTCTCGGAGCCAGGGATGTCGGGGCGGACCGGCGGCGGTCGCACGACAGCTTGGACCATTGCGCGGCAGCACGTGATCTCATGTTCAGCAGCCGGTTGACGTCAGGCATGTCGAAGTCGCGGGTGTGCCGCGCGCCGGGCGGGCGCCCAGGGCAGTTACTCGGTGCGGATCCAGCAGTCGGGACAGTCCATCTGGAGGATCCCGCCGATCAGCCAGTGCCGCATGCCCCGAGAACTGCGGCAGACGGTCAAATGCGGTGTTGACGCGTACCGGGCGGGCGTCCTCGGGATTGAGGTTGGTGTGGTAACCCCGAAACCTAGAGCCGCACCGCGTGCGCGTCCCTCACTTCACCGATAAAGCGCTGACACGCATTAGCCAATCAAACCGCCCTGAACAGCACGAAAACCCTGGAGCGCCGCATGCATTCGGTCATGGCGCGCGGGTACGGCAAGACAACGCCCGGACCTCAGCTCAGCAGTCCGCGGATGTCGTCGGCGGTCAGCGCGGAGGCGAAGGCGTTGCCGTCATCGATCACGCTGGCGAAGAGCTTGGCTTTGCGCGCATTGAGCGCGACGACCTTGTCCTCGATAGTGTCGCGGGCGATAAGGCGATACACCATGACATTGCGCTTCTGCCCGATGCGGTGGGTGCGATCGACAGCCTGGGTTTCGGTGGCCGGATTCCACCACGGGTCGAGCAGGAAGCAGTAGTCGGCCTCGGTAAGGTTCAACCCGAAACCGCCGGCCTTGAGACTGATCAGGAAAACCGGCGCAGTCCCTTCCTTGAACTGCTGAATCACCTTGGGGCGGTTGCGGGTTCGCCCATCCAGGTAGCAGTAATCGATGCCCTCGGCGCCGAGGCGATCACGCACCCGGCCAAGGAAGCGAGTGAACTGGCTGAACACCAGCGCGCGGTGGCCGCCGTCGGCGACGTCGCGCAGTTGCTCCACCAAGACATCGATTTTCGCGCAGGTCATCGCGTCATGCGTAGCGTCGACAAGGCCAGGGTGCAGCGCCATCTGGCGCAGCACGGTCAGAGATTTCAGGATCGTGAATCGGTTGCGCTGCATGTCGTCGAGCAAGCCGAGCACCTTCTGGCGTTCGCGGTGCAGTCGCTTGTCATAGAGCGAGCGGTGTCTGGGCGGCAGCTCGATATCGAGCGATTGCTCTTGCTTGGCTGGCAATTCGGCCGCCACCAGTCCCTTGGTGCGGCGCTTCACCAGGGGCTTGATGCGGCGGCGAAACAGTGCGAGCAGTTCCGGATCGCCGGTCTTCTCGATGGGTTTGGCGTAGTAGTCGGCGAACTTCGTCGGGCTGGGAAACAGTCCCGGGGCGGTGATCGATAGCAGCGACCACAGTTCCATCACGTTGTTTTCCATCGGCGTACCCGTGATTGCCACCTTGATGGGGGCGGGTAGCCGGCGCGCGCACTGGTAGGTCTTGGCGTGCCGATTCTTTACGTACTGGGCTTCGTCCAGAATGAGGCCGGACCAGATTTGGGCGGCGTAGGCGTCGAAGTCGAGGCGAAACAAGGTATAGGAGGTAACGACGACGTCGGCGCCGGCGACCAACTCGTCAAGGTCGATGCCGCCACGGCGCAGGGTATCGCTGATCGCAGCCACCGACAGTTCCGGTGCGAACCGCGCGGCCTCCGCGGCCCAGTTTGAAACCACACTCGAGGGCGCCACCACCAAGAACGGGGCCGGACTCGGATCCTCTTGCCGGACATGGCAGATCAATGCAAGCGACTGGAGCGTCTTGCCCAGGCCCATGTCGTCGGCGAGGATCCCGCCCAGCCCGTGCGCGTGGAGCGTGGCAAGCCACGAGAAGCCGTCGGCCTGGTAGGGCCGCAGCTCGGCGCGCAAGCCGCTGGGCATCGGCACCGGTTCAACTCCCTGTAGTGCGCGCAGTCCGCGAACCTGCCGACGCCACTCGTCGGCCTGTTGGGTGACCACTCCCAGTGCGGCGAGTTCGTCGAACAGCCCGGCCTGGAACCGGCTGATCCGGGGTGGACCCTCGTCGGCATCGGTGAGCGCGCGAGCCTCCTCGATCAGCCGGCGCAGCTTCACCAGCTCCGGCTTGTCCACCGCAAAGTAGGCGCCGTCGGCCAGTAGCACATGTGACTGGCCGGAGGCCAGCGCGGTGAACACGCTGACGAACGGAATCTGCTTGCCTTCAAGGCTGATTGTGATGTTCAGGTCGAACCAGTCCGTCTGTCCAGGCACCGCATTCGTGGCCACGCCGATGACCAGGGACTCGCCGGCCTCCCGATAGTCGACGGGGTCGCCGGTCACCTCCAGCATGACGTCGGACAGCCCGGTGAGCAGCGGTTGGAGTTCGGTGGTGAACCGCATCGTCTCCAAGCCGCACAATTGGGCTCGGGCAATCAGCCTGCCGTCGGGGGCGCGGAGCCCGAACCGCTCCAGCGGGGCGTCGATGCCGCGCGCAAGCCCATTCTCCGTGTCCGGGTCGCGGTAGCCTCGATCACCAGACGCGTCCACACCGACGCGAAACTCGCTGTCGCCCACCCGGTACGCCCACTGCAGCGTCAGCTCGACCTCGTGCTCGCCGCGATAGTCGGCACGTAGCACCAGCGTCGGCCCGGTGATTGTCGGCGGCGTGAACGAGCTGTCCGACGATGTGATGGCCGCGATGTGCCGCAGCTTCGGGTAGTACTCGGCGGTGAACTGCGCCGCCTCAGCTGCGGGGATGGTCAGGATCTGATCGCCAAGGGTCATCCGCTGCAACGTCACCGAGACCGGCTGGTCCATCCGTGCCAGCCGCAGCCCGCCGTCGGAGCAGACCACGCCATGGCCCGACGACCCGATGAAAGCCACCGCTTGCGCGGCCGCTCCGTCGACTTCAAGCAACGGCATGACCGTGAGGTTGCCCGATGGGTCGGCGGTGACATCCAAGGACAGGCGTGCCGAAGCATACGGCAGCACGTCGTGGTGGTCCTGCGCCTGCACTAACCGCACGCCGACTCGGCGCACCTCGTCCAGTAGCGGCCACAACTGGGGCGATTCGAACTTCAGCAGCGAGATTGTCTTCACGTCCCCGTACGAGGTATACGAATAGCTGTGGTAGCCAGTCGAATTCGGGGCTGACGTCCGGTAGGCGGCATAGAACTCTTGTAGCACCTGGATGTGCGCGTCGGGATAACCGTAGTGCCGCAGCGCGGCCAAGCGGCCCCAGCTCAGGTCGGCGGCGACCCAGCCACCGCGCTTACCCGGGCGCACCACCCGCGCGTCCAAGCCGCTCGCCGACAGGTTCAGCTCGATAGCCAGCGGCGTGCCGACGACGCTGCCCGGCGACGATGTCGGGAACAATGCGTCCAGCGACGTGCGCCACGGCGATGGAGCCGGGGGCAAGGCCGATGGGCGTTGCGATCGTGTCTTCGTCGTCCCGCTGGCCGCGATGAGGATCGCGGCCACATGCTTGCAATCCACCTGCATGGGGCAGGTGCACAACCCGATCTCGAGACACCAGGAGTCGGCGTAATCCATCGACAGTTGCGCGGTGGTGGTATAGGTGCGGCCCCGATTACCACGAACGCTCCCCGTGAGATTGTCGTCGCCGGGGTTCCACAGACAACGCACCACTCGTCCTTCGCGGGCGTAGGCCAGGCCGCGACGGTAGGTGTCGGCGCCCAGATGCGATTCGGCGTCGTCGAGGTCGATCGAGGGATACATCAGTGACTGCACGCCCGCACCGTAACGACCCGGTCCGACAAAAACCGATAGCCACGCCCGCCCACTAGGCAAAGTGGTGCGGATGAGGCTCAGGTTTCGGGTGTGGCGACACTGCTCGCCGGGCGACTAACTCAGGTACTCCGATTCCAGCACCAGGTCGGGCACCAGGGTCTGGTATTCCAGGTGAGCCTTGTGTTCCACGGTGTTCCACAGCCTGCCCTGCTCGCGCCGCATGTAGGCGCGGTACTTCGGCGCGCCGGGCACCAGGACGTTGTCGGCTACCACGATCGCACCCGGATGCAGCCAGTCGCGGTCCAGGATGGCCTGCAGGTCGTCCAGGTAGACCTTCTTGTCATGGTCGATGAACACGAAATCTAAAGTGCCAGAAGAGAATCCGTGTTCGTGCGCCAGCACGTCCAGGGTGCGTCCGCCGTCGCCGATGGTGCCGACCACACAGGTCACCCGGTCGGCGACGCCGGCATGAGCCCAGATCTGCCGGGCATTGGCGGCGTTGGCTTCGGCCAGTTCGACGGAGTACACCCGGGCCGTCGGCGCCGCCCGGGCGATCCGCAGTGCGCCGTAGCCGCAGTAGGTGCCCAGCTCCAGCGCCAGCGCCGGGTTGGCCCGCCGCACCGCCGCGTCGAGCATCGGCCCCTTTTCGTCGCCGATATTGATCAGCATCGACTTTTCATAGGCGAACTTGTCGATGGTGGCCAGCACGTCGTCGATGTCGCCGGCACGGGCGTGCCGGAGTACGTAGTCGACAGCGGCCGCTTCGCGACCGTCACCGATCTGACCCGTCCTGGTGAGGTTGCGGATCCCGGGTGCCATGCGCCAGACCGACCACCGCAACGGGGCCATGCGTGCTCTGAAGCTCATCGTTGCCAGCTTACGTACAGTCATTGATCAGCCGAGACCAATGCGCGGTGTTAGCATCCTTTGCTTAGAAAAACCAATTTGTCACGCGCGAGACATCAGATTTTTGCAGCGTTCGGCGATCGAGGACGGCGCGATGGACCACGACGACACCACATCCCGGGTGACCGCGCAGCCCCGCTGCGGCCTGTGGCTCAGTGGCGCGCGGGGGTCAGTGGCGACCACGTCGATCGTGGGTCTGTATGCGCTCAGCGCCGGTCTGATCCCCGAAACCGGCTGCGTGACGGCGACTGCCGACTTCGCCGGCGTCCCATTGCCGAAATATGCCGACTTCGTGGTCGCCGGACGTGACCTTTCGACCGCTCCGTTGGCCAAACGCGCCGAGGCTCTGGTCGAGGCGGGACTGCTGCCGCACCGAGTGGTCGCGGCGGTGTCAGATCGCCTGGCGGCCACCGAAGACGAGATCGTCGGTCCGTCCTGCGTGGCCACGCCGGATCCGTCCACCGTCGGTGCCAGCACCCAAGCCGAGCTGATCGACCGGCTCAGCGACGCGATGGGCTCGTTCATCTCGCGCAACGCACTTGACGTCTTCGTGGTTATCGACGTGGCATCGACGCAGCCGCCGGTGCCGGACCGCCCCGAGTACCACGACCCTGACCTCTTGCGGGCCGCGCTGTGTGAAAAGGACCGCATGGTGCTGCCGGCGAGCGCGCTGACCGCCCTGGCGGCGATCCGCAATGGCGCCGCCTACTCCTGCTTCACCCCGTCGCCCAGCATGGGCGTTCCCGCATTGCGCAGCTTGGCCGATGAGGCCGACATTCTCTACGCCGGCCAGGACGCCAAGACCGGCCAGACCTTGCTGCGCACCGTGCTGGCGCCGATGTTCGCCAGCCGGGCGATGACGGTGCACTCCTGGGCGGGAACGAATCTGCTCGGCGGCGGCGACGGAGCCACGCTCGCCGACCCGGTCGCCGTGCAGTCCAAGCTCGCCAGCAAGCAGCGTGGCATCCAGCAAATGCTCGGCGGCGCCGTCAATGCTCCGCTGCATATCGACTACGTGCCCGATCTCGGGGAAACGAAGGTTGCGTGGGACCACATCCACGCCACCGGATTTCTGGGCGGTCAGATCACCCTGCAAACCATCTGGTCCGCGCCGGATTCCGCTTTGGCCGCGCCGTTGGTTCTCGACGTGGCGCGGCTGCTCGCGATGGCCCGGATGCGCGGTGCGCACGGTGTCGTCGGGCAACTCGGCTTCTTCTTCAAGGAACCATGGGGCTCGTCGACGCATTCACTTGCGGCGCAATACGAGGCACTGGTGCATTGGGCCAAGTCCTTTGCGAACCCGGTTTCGGCCGGGCAGTGAAGATCAAGGCATACCTGGACCTGATGCGGGCGCCTGCTGCGCTCACCGTGCTGGGTGACACTGCGGTGGGCGCCATCTGGGCGGGGTATCCGCTGACCGGACGCCGGCTCGCGCTACCGCTGGCGTCGGCGCTGCTGTATTGGAGCGGCATGGTGCTCAACGACTGGGCCGACCGGGAGCGCGACGTCGTCGAACGCCCGGAGCGGCCGATTCCGTCGGGTGAAGTGTCGGCCGCTACGGCGCTGTCGGTCGCAGCCGGCCTGGCCGGGGCTGGGCTGGCGACCGCAACGGCGGTCGGCGGCCGCCACGGCCTGGCCGCCGCGGGCCGAATCACGTTGTGCGTCGCCGCTTATGACCTGGTTGCCAAGGACACCGCCGCGGGGCCCTTGGTGATGGCGGGCTGCCGGTTCCTCGATGTGATGCTCGGCGCCGGCCCGAATTATCGGCGCGCGCTAGTGCCGGCGTCGGTGATCGGCGGGCACACCACGGCGATCACGGTGCTGTCCCGCAGTGAGGTCACGGGTTCGGAACCGAGATTGCCGGCGATCGTCGGTGGTATGGCGACGGCGGTGGCCGCCGCGGCGATGGTGAGCACGCCGGGGTTTCGCGCCGCACCGGCCGCGGCGGTGTACGCGTGGTCGTTTGGCCCCGGTTTGTGGAAGGCGTGGCAGCAACCGACCGCCGAGGTTCTTCGCAGCGCGGTGCGCAGTGGCATCGCGTCGACGATCGCGGTACAGGCGATGTTGGCCGCCCGGGCGCCGCGCACCATGCTGGCGTTGTGTGGGCTGGCAATTGGATTGCGGTTCAAAGTTTCTGCGCCCCGACCCACTGAGGTGACCTGATGCACGTTGGCTACAACACGAATGGCTTGACCGATCACCCGCTTGCCGACGCGCTCGCGCTGATCGCCGATCACGGGTATACCGCCGTCGCGCTGACCATCGGCTACCCGCATGTCCGACCGTTCGACTCCGATCTCGGTGCGCAGCTGGGCGCGTTGCGCGCGCTGCTGGACACTCACGGATTGCAGGTGGCGATCGAAACGGGGGCACGCTATCTGCTGGATCCGCGGCTCAAGCACAAACCTGCGCTGGTCGATATCGCCGCCGAACCCCGCGTCGAATTCCTGCGGCGGGCAATCGATATTGCCGCGGACCTCGGGGCCACCTGCGTGTCGCTGTGGTCGGGCTATGCCGTTGACTACAGCGACCCCGACACCACCCGGGAGCTGCTGGTCGGCAGGCTGGCGCAGGTGGTCGACTATGCGGACCGCAAGTCGGTCACGCTCGGATTCGAGCCCGAACCCGGCATGTTCGTCGAGACGGTAGAACACGCCCTCGAGGTGTGCCGGGCACTGGGCGATCCGCCGCGACTGGGGATCACGCTCGACGTCGGTCACTGCGTGATGACCGAGCCGGGCGGTGCGCACGCGGCCATCGCCGACCTGGGCGACAAGCTCGTCAATGTCCACCTCGACGACATGACACCGCTCAAACATGAACACCTCGAGTTCGGCCATGGCGCCCTCGATCTCGGGGCGGTGATGGATGCCCTGCAGACCAGCGGCTTCGCCGGTGTCGCCTCGGTCGAATTGCCACGTCATTCCCACGACGCACCGAATGTGCTGCGGCGCAGCATGTCCGCCATCAATCGCGCCAGGCTGCCGAACGCGGCACGCTCCTGGATCTACAACGCCGCGGCCGTGATCCGCAGCGGCCCGGACAAGATCCTGGAAATCTTCCCCAAGGCGCAGCGCTGGATGTCGCAGATTTCCGGTGACGCGACCCTGATGGCCCGGGTGCAACTGCTGACCACGCTGGTGGCCGAAATTCCCGACGAGACAGCGGGTCCGCTCGTCGAAAGGCTGTACCAGTGGGGGGATAGCGACGAACGCCTGGCGGTGCTGCGCGGCCTGGAGACGGCGGCGCTGGACGGCAACTTCGGACCGGTTACCACAGCGGCCGGCGTGACGCTGGCCGAGGATGCGTTGCGGTGCAACGATCCACGGCTGGTCGGCGCGGCGCTCGGCGGATTCGGAACCCGGTTCCTGGCCCAGCCCACCTGGCGTCATGGCGTGATGAAGCTGATCTTCATGGAGGTGCCGTTGCGTGCCGTACCCGGCCTGCGCATCCGGGCCGATGCGGAATTAAGCCGGATGGCAACCGATTACATCAGCGAACGGACTGCCGCCGGACGGCCGGTGTCGGCCGACGTGCGGATGCTGCAGCAGCTGGCCGCCACGATGACGGAGGTGCCGGAGTGAGGATCTTCGACCCGCACATTCACATGACGTCACGGACCACCGACGATTACCAGGCGATGTATGCCGCGGGCGTGCGTGCCGTCGTGGAGCCGGCCTTCTGGATGGGCCAGCCCCGCACCTGCGCGGGATCGTTCGTCGACTACTTCGACAGTCTCATCGGCTGGGAGCGTTACCGCGCGTCCCAGTTCGGTATCGCCCACAACTGCACGATCGCGCTGAATCCTAAGGAGGCCAACGACAGCCGCTGCCGGGCCGTGCTCGAGCAGATCCCGCGGTATCTGTCGAAGAGCGGTGTGGTCGCCGTCGGTGAGATCGGCTACGACTCCATGACACCGGAGGAAACCTCGGTGTTCCACACGCAATTGGAGATGGCCGCCGAGCACGGCCTGCCCGCGTTGGTGCACACCCCGCACCGGGACAAGCTCGGGGGCACACTGGCCAGTATCGAGCTGGTGAAGCGGGTCGGAATCGATCCGGGAATGGTGCTGCTCGACCACCTCAACGAGGTGACCATTGAGCCCGCCCGAGACAGCGGATGCTGGATGGGCTTCTCCATCTATCCGGACACCAAGATGGACGAAGCGCGAATGGTCGTCTTGATGCAGCGTTTCGGCCTCGAACGCATCATCGTCAACTCGGCCGCCGATTGGGGACGATCCGATCCGCTCAAGACGGTCAAGACCGCCAAGGTGATGCTGGCGGCCTCGTTCAGCGACGACGACGTCGACCGGGTAATGTGGCGCAACCCGGTCGAGTTCTACGGCCAAAGCGGGCAACTTCGCCTGTTGAGCGAAGAGCAGCAGGCGGCCTTTGCCGGCAACACCATCAACCGCGGCGAAAAGCGCTGATGCTGTCCTACTGCAGCAACGTCGTCGCTGCCGACAGTGTGCAGGCGCTGGAGCACCGACTGCTGTCGGTGTTCGCGCCGGCTCGGCAACGCGCGGGTCTGGAACGCCTCGGCGTCGGCCTGTGGTTGCCGGCCGCCACCATGGCCCGGTTGGCCGCTGATCGAGCAGCGCGCAGCCGGCTGGCCGCGATGCTGGCCGACAACGGGCTTGCCGTGGTGACCATGAACGCTTTCCCCTACGGGGTCTTTCACGGCGACTCGGTGAAACATAAAGTATACCAACCCGATTGGACGTCGCCGGCCCGGCTGGAATATACCCGCCACTGCGCCGAGGTGCTCAGTGACCTGCTGGCCGGCGCCGAACACGGCACCATCTCGACACTGCCGCTGGGCTGGAGCACCCCATGGGACGACTCGGCCGATGCCCGGGCCCGGCAGACGCTGGCGGCGCTCAGTGACGATCTGCGGCGCATCGAAGAAGAGTCCGGGCATCGAATCAGGATGGCCATCGAACCCGAGCCCGGCTGCGTGATCGGATCATGCCGTGACGCCATCGGTTGGTTCGGCCGCGGCAGCGTCGATACCCGCTACATCGGGCTGTGCCTGGACACCTGCCACCTGGCCGTGATGGATGAGAACCCGGCCGAGGTGGTGGCCGGCCTGGCCGACATCGGCATCGACGTGGTGAAGATCCAGGCCTCCAACGCAATTGCGATCGACGACCTGGCCGCCGACGGGGTTGCCGAAGCCTTCGCCGAGTTCGCGGGCTCCCCGTATCTGCATCAGGTCAACGGCATCGACGCCGACGGGCGCCAGTGGTTCCGCGACGACCTGTCCTTTGCGGACCCGTCGACACCGCGAACCGGCAGCGCCCGGGTGCACTACCACGTCCCGCTGCACCTCGCTCCGCCCGCACCATTGGGCAACACGTCGCACGTACTGGCCGACGTGATGGCAATGCTGGGCGAAGGGGCGTTACCTCAACCCATCGACGTCGAAATCGAAACCTACACCTGGGAAGTTCTTCCGTCGTCGCTGCGGAAGGGCAGCCTGGCCGAGGATATCGCGGCCGAAATCCGTTGGCTGAAAGACCTGTTGCGCGAACGGGACGCGGCATGACCCGACGAGTTCTGCTGGTCAACGTGGTCGGGCTTACCCAACCGCTGCTGCGGCAGATGCCGAATCTCGCCGCGCTCGCCGCCCAGGGAGCGATGCGACAACTGGCACCGGTGTTCCCGGCGGTCACCTGCTCGGTGCAGTCGTCGATGGTCACCGGCCTGATGCCCAACCAGCACGGAATCGTCGGCAACGGCTGGTATTTCCGTGACCTGGGCGAGGTGCTGCTGTGGCGCCAGAGCAACAAGCTGGTTGCGGGGGAGAAGGTTTGGGAGACCGCCGCCGGGCGCTTCGACGGATACACCTCGGCGAACGTCGGCTGGTGGTATGCGATGAACGCGAGCAACGACGTGATCGTCACGCCGCGGCCGGTGTATCACCAAGACGGACGCAAATCGCCGGACTGCTACGTCGTGCCGTCGGATCTGCACGACATCCTGACCGACAAGCTGGGCGTGTTCCCGCTCTTTCAGTACTGGGGCCCGACGGCCGACATCACGTCGTCGCGCTGGCTGGTGGACGCCTCTCTGGAAATCCTGCAACGGTATTCGCCCACCCTGCTCACCGCGTATATCCCGCACCTGGACTACGACTTTCAGCGCTACGGTCCCCGGTCACCGCAGGCAATCACCGCCGCCGCCGACGTCGACGCGGCGCTGGCGCCCTTGCTGGCGGCGGTCGCCGAGCACGACATGACGACCATCGTCGTCTCCGAGTACGGGATCGCACCGGCTGAGCGCCCGGTGGATATCAACCGTCAACTCCGGCGGGAAGGGTATCTGAATGTCTACACCCAGCAGGGCCGGGAATACCTGGACCCGTGGACATCGCGGGCGTTCGCCGTCGCCGACCATCAGGCCGCCCATGTCTATGTGCGCGACCCGTCCGATATCGCCCGGGTAGCGGGCCTGGTCGCAGCGCTTGACGGGGTGGACCAGGTCATGGACCGAAACGCGCAGCAGCGCTTGGCAATTGATCATCCGCGGGCAGGTGAGCTGGTGGCGGTCGCCGAACCGGGCGCCTGGTTCACCTACTACTACTGGCTCGACGACGCCCGGGCTCCGGAGTTCGCGCCGTGCGTGGACATCCATCGCAAGCCGGGATACGACCCCGCCGAGTTGCTGATGAACCCCGACGATCGGACCGTCAAAGCCAAAGCCGCCGCGGCACTGGCCAAGAAGGCGTTGGGCCTTCGATACACCATGGGTGTGATCGCTCTGAACGGCAGGCATGTCGGCGGCACGCACGGCAGGCTGCCGGATGGCGACGAGGACACGCCGCTGATCATCACCTCGTCACCAGATCTGCTGCCGGATCAGGCCGCGCCCCTGCCGGTCACCGCGGTGCGTGATGTGGTGCTGAAGGCTCACGGCAGGCGGGCACGCTCGGGGCGCGCCGCCGGACCATCAGCCAACCCCCGGTGAGGGTCATGAACCAGAGCGGGACCAACGCCAACGCGACCGCGGTTTCGGTCTTGGTGGTGAGGGTCCAGATCACGAATACAAAGAAAGCCAGGACCGCCCAACACATGCTGACGCCGCCGGGCATCTTGTAGAGGGAGCCGGCGTGCCGCTGTGGGTGCCGGCGACGGTATACGAGGTAGCTGACGACGATCGTCGTCCACACGAACATGAAGAGCAGCGAGGCGACGGTGGTGATCAGGGTGAAGGCGCCGATCACCGAACCGCCCGCGTAGAGCAGCGGTATGGAGGTCAGCAGCAGCGGAGCCGTGAACACGATGGCCGACGCGGGCACCCCCCCGCGGTTGAGCCGTTGGAACACTGCCGGCGCGCTGCCCTCGTCGGCCAGACCGAACAGCATCCGGCCGGTGGAAAACACCCCGGAGTTCGCTGACGAGGCGGCCGCGGTGGTCACCACGAAGTTGACCACTGATGCTGCTGCCGCAAGACCCGCCAGCGAGAACATTGTCACGAACGGGGATTGGCCGCTGGCGAAGCGCCGCCAGGGCACCACGGCCAGGATTGCCACCAGCGCGCCGACGTAGAAGATCGCCACCCGCACCGGAACGGCATTGATCGCCCGGGGAATGGTGCGGGGCGGGTTGGCCGTTTCGCCGGCGGCGGTGCCGACGAGTTCGACACCGATGTAGGCGAAGAACGCGATTTGGAAGCCACTGGCCAAGCCCATGAAGCCCTGAGGGAACAATCCGCCGTCGTTCCACAGGTTTTCGATCGTCGCCCGATCCCCTTGCGGGGAAACGAAGTTGGTCACCACCAGGAATGCGCCCAAGAGGATCAGGCTCAGTATCGCCACGACCTTGATCAACGCCAGCCAAAATTCCATCTCGCCGAAATGGCCGACGCTGAACAAGTTGACCGTCAGGATGAGGCCAACGGTGAGCAGCGCCGGTAACCACATCGGCGAGGCGGGCCACCAGAACCTGGCGTAGCCGGTGATCGCGACCAGGTCTGCGATGCCGGTGACGACCCAGGCGAACCAGTACGACCACCCCAGATAAAACGCCGCGGCAGGCCCCAACAGGTCGGCAGTGAAATCGACGAACGACTTGTAGCTCAGGTTCGACAGCAGCAATTCACCCATCGCCCGCAGCACGAAAAACACGAAGAACCCGATGATTGCGTACACCACCAGGACGGCGGGTCCGGCAAGGGAAATGGTGCGTCCGGAGCCCATGAACAGGCCGGTGCCGATCGCACCCCCGATGGCGATCAGCTGGATGTGACGGTTGGAAAGCCTGCGCTGCAGGTGCGGCATGTGGGGTCCTCATCACGTGGTGGATTGAATTGTGCACCACCGCAGCGGCGGTCATCCCGCAAATGGCGGCCGGGACATCACGGTGACTCGAAACCCGTACTTGGGTCCCGCGCCGGCGGCGGCAGCGCCCGGGCCGGCCAGTGGCAATCCGCCCAGCAGACTTCCCGGCGCACCGGCCTCCGGCGGGTTGACGATGTCGCTGGCCAATGGCGCGGCGTCCGCGACCGCCGGGCCCGGGCCCGGATTGGCGGACCAGGTGGGCGGCACCGACAACTTGCCGAGGGCGGATGCGTTGCCCAAACCGGCGGTTACCGGTCCGGCGCCGCCGAGAGCCGCTGGCGCGGCGGTTGCCGCTGCTGACGCCGCTCCGGCGGCGGCATCGGCGGCCTGCGGTCCGATCCAACCGAGCGCCCGCCACGACGTGATCAGGCTGTTGCCGATACCGATGGCGAAATATGGCAGACCCACGGTGTTGTAGAGGAGTTGCGATATCGGCATATACCAGTCGATGAGCCACTGCAGCCATCCCGGATTCGAGGTCAAACCCCCAGCGGTCAGGACCGATGAGACGGGTGATGCGAGTCCCAGCAGCATGCTCGGCAGCTCAGAAATCAGCCCCGCCAACGTGTTCTGCGCCGCCCCGGCCGAGGTTGCGACGGCTTGGGTGACCGCGGCGGACTGGGTTGCGGCCGCGGCGGGGCTGGTGATGTGCGGCGGCGGGGTGTACGGGGTCAGCTGCGCCGCGCTCGCCGAGGAACCCGCATAGCTGTACATCGCCCTGGAGTCCTGCGCCCACATCTCGGCATATTGAGCTTCCAGGGCCGCGATCGCGGCGCCGTATTGTCCGTACACGTTTTTCGCGATCAGCGATGCCAGCTGAGCGCGATTGGCCGCGATGAGCGGTGGGGGCACGACGGCGGCAAACGCCGTCTCGAATGCCGCCGCCGCCGCCCGTGCCTGAGTTGCGGCCTGCTCGGCCTGCGCGGCGGCGGCTCGCATCCACCCCAGGTACGGTAGGACCGCCTCCATCATCAGCGTCGACGCCGGCCCCAGCCATTCTTCGGCGTGTAGCGTCATCACCACCCGCTCGTAGCCGTCGGCGGCCAAACTCAGCTCGGAAGCCAGCCCGCTCCAGGCCGACGCCGCCGCGACCAGCGGGGCTGATCCCGGTCCGGCGTACAAGCGTCCGGAGTTGACCTCCGGTGGCAGCGCCCCGAAATCCATCGCTATGAGCTCCTTACGTAATGGCGGCTCGCCATGTCGATCACTGAACCGGTTATCCGGCGTTCGGCGGGCGACATGTCACCCGGATTCGTGATCCATACCGGCGGCCGAAGTTGCCGCCGGCCTCAGCCGCTCGCGACCGTGACGGTGATACGCCCGGCAGCAGGCCCGACATTTCACCGGCCCGGACGGCGGCGCGGACGCCACGGGGCGACACCGTCGTCACCTTGGCGCCTGCGGCCGAGGGCACGGGGTCCCACCCCGGTGGCACCGACATCGGTCCGATCTTGACGGCCAGACCGGCACTGATCGCCGCCGGTCCGGCGCCCACTTGCGACAAGCTCCACGCCGCGGCGGCGCCGGGCACGCCGGCCGCCGCTGCGGCCGCGGCGGCCGGCGCTTCGGCGTTGGCAGCGTTGGACCACAACATCGCTCCGGCGACCTGCAAGCCATTGAGGGTCAGCCCGCCGCCGTCGTAAACGAACGCCTCCGTGATGGCCAAGGCGTTCAGAATCGTGGTCCAGTACTCGAGCAGGGTGTCCCACGGAATCGACGTCGGGTAGGGGTTGGCGGCCTTCGGTGGCGGGGTGAACGGCGTCAATGCCGAGGCGATCGCCGCGGCGGCGGCGTATTCGTGCATGGCGGTGGCGTCTTGAACCCACATCTCGGCGTAGTGGGCTTCGGCCGTCGCGATCGCCGGGGTGTTTTGCCCGAACCAGTTGGTCGCGACCAGCGCCGTCAATAACGCCCTGTTGGCCGTGATCACCGGCGGCGGCACCGTCAGCGCAAACGCCAACTCAAATGCGGCTGCGGCCGCGCCGGCCTGAATTGCGGCCTGTTCGGCAAGTGCCGCTGTGGAACCGAGCCAACTGACAAACGGCAGAACGGAAGCCACCATGGCATCGGCGGCCGTACCGCGCCACGGCAGGGCGGTCAGCTCCAGGATCAGCGAACTGTAAGCAGTAGCCGCGGTCTCCAGATCATCCGCAAGGCGGTTCCACGCCGCCGCGGCGGCCATCAGTGGCCCCGAGCCGGGGCCGCTGTACATCCGCCCGGAATTGATCTCGGGCGGCAACGCCGCGAAATCGGACAGCAGCCCGGGGCCGATGCCGCCGACCACCGGCGGACTTGCGGCAACAGGCAAAATCTGTACGCCGGGCACGGCCTACCGTCCGATCGCGACGGCCGATGCCCGACCGCCGACCCCGCCTGAGCGTGCGGAAGCGACGCGACGAGAGCAATCAACGTCGTTGGCAGAGAAATTGACGGTCATCGACACCACCTAGCGCTTGGGACTGACGCGGCCGGTCGCGACGACGATGTCGGCAAGATGTCGGCAATCAGTGCATTAGTTTGTATCCGCAGTCCCTGTGACGCGCAGGCCGAAGTGAAATTACGGCTTTGTTAAATCCCCCGGTAGGAGTAGTTAACGAAGATTAAAATCACCGCTCGTCTAATGTCTGACCCGCGTGTCGGTTCCCGGCAATTAGCGCTGGTAGCGACCTCTCAGACTTGACAAAACTTCATAAGACTTCTTGATAGGTGCCGCCCGCAACGGCCGGCGCCGCTTGCGGTGGAATCGCCAACCGCTCGCGAAGCTCCACCACCGGTACCTCGGCGTAGCGTCGCCAGTCCCAACTCCCGTAGGTAAGGTCGGCTTTGCACTCCAGGCCGCGCCGAAAAGCATCCATATAGCCGGCGGGATCCAGTGATCCGGTCAGCGCCTCGGACCGAAAGTCAATTTTTATGCCGGCCTGAAACTGCAGGAGCACCAGCAGCAGCGGTGCAAATGGGTTGCGGGCCTTATATCCGACCGTGAACGCTCCGGCAAGAATTTCACCGGCAGGCTCCGTCGAATACGCGGACAAAACGTGAGCCACGTCATGCGAAACAATGAACTCGCCCGTGGTGCCTTTCTCTCCCGGAAACCTCAGGTTGTTCCGGACATAGTGGGCCCACAGTTCGCGTCCGAGCAGGCCCGGTTCGAGGAGGCCCAGCTTGTGATAGGACGCAGCCAGCACCGGATCGGTCGAAAGCCCGAGGTAACCCGACATGTTGTCCCAGAAGCCCTTCAGCACCTGAATGCGGGAGGTGCCATGGCTGCTCATGAGCTTTGCCCTGATTCGCATGGCCCCGATGAATTCGCGCCCGCGGGCAATATCGAGTAGGTCATCGAGGAACCCCTCATGGCAACCGAGCGTCCTCGCGATCTTCAGGCTCGCCTCGACTCTCGGCAGCTGAACGCTCCCGTGGGCGAAAATCGCAGCGGTCATCAGGAACAACGCGCAGCGTTGAGCGACGTCGGATTCGAGCCTGGCCGATATGTCGTCGGCCGGGCGCTCGGCAACCTTTCTCCAGTCGATGTCGTCATCGGCCAGATACCTGCTTGCGGCTTCCAGGAGGCTCTCATCGATTGCTGAGAGGCCGTTGGACTTGGCAACACCGGCCATTGCGGCAATGCTGATTTCCACGTCGCGTTTCGTCGGCAACCGTTGCGGATTCTCGCTGGCGATGTGCGACGGTCCTTCCCGCGAAGTCATCGTGCAAGCATATCCAGACGAGCGGCTGGTTATTTCACACTCTGTGACATCTGACCCGCGGGCTTGCGCGGCAGAAATGCCACCGGGACCAGTGTCAACGCCACCAGCACCACCGCTGCCGCGAACACCACGCTGTATGCATGCGAAAGGTCATGCAGCACATTGCCTTTGAAGTCCGGGTTGAGTGCCTGCGGCGGAATCGACGACGGGTCGACCGGTACCCCGCGCCGGGCCGCATCCTCTTGTAGGTCCGCGATCTTGCGTGCGGCGGCGACGTTTTCGCTGCGATTGAACTGGCTGGTCAGGATCATCGACATCAAGGCCGTTCCCACCGATGCGCCCACCTGCTGATTGACACTGACCAGCGTCGAACCCCGCGCGATGTGATGCGGGGCCAGGGTCTGCACCGCGGCGGCGGAAAGCGGCATCATCGTCAAACCCATGCCCAGGCCCATGATCGACAATCCGATGAGCAGCGTCGGCAGGTACGCCGCTTGTCCGGCCACCCCGTAGGCGAAGATGCCCATGCCCGCCGCGATCAGCGTCACGCCGACCAGCAGGATCTTGCCCGGGCCGCGTTTGTCCATCATGGATCCGGCCAGTGGCATGGTCACCATGGCGCCGATTCCCCTCGGCACCATGCTCATCCCGGCCCCTAATGGCGTCTGGTGCAGCAACTCCTGAAAATAGCTCGGGAATAGCAGTCCGGCGCCGAAAAAGGAGACGGCGAACAGAAACATCGCCGAGTTGGCAAGTGCGACCACGCGGTTAGTGAACAACCGCAGATCGATCAGCGGATGCTCGGCGCGGTAACCGGCATGTAAGACGAACCCGACGATCAACGCCAGACCGAGCGCGGCCGGTATCCACACATGGCGATCGGTCACCGTTCCGCGCGCGGGAATAACCGACACCCCGTACAGGAATGTGGCCAGGCCGGGGGAAAGCAGCAGCATGCCGAGAACGTCGAACGACTCCGACGGTGTCGGCTGATCCCCCGGGAAGACGATTGCCGCAAGCAGCAATGTGACCAGTCCGATCGGCAGGTTGATCCAGAAGATCCATTGCCATCCATAGCTGTCGATCAGCCAGCCGCCCAGCACCGGGCCGAACACGGGGCCGAGCAGCATCGGAATGCCCAAGATGGCCAGCACCCGCCCGAGCCGCCGGGGGCCCGCCTCTCGGGTGAGGATGGTCAGCACCAGCGGCATCAGCATGCCGCCGCCGAGGCCCTGTACCACCCGAAACGCGACCAGCAGAGTGATGTTGGGCGCCATCGCGCACAGCAATGAGCCGAAGGTGAACGCCAGCAACGAGCCCATGAAGGGCCGCTTGGTGCCGAACCGGTCGGCTACCCAACCGGCCAGCGGGATCACCGCTGCCAAAGCAAGGGTGTAGCCGGTCATGGTCCAGGCGACCATGGCTTGAGTGGTGTGGAACGTGGCGACGAAGGTGCGCTGCGCGACGGTGACCACCGTCGTGTCCACGATCGACATCATCGAACCCAGGACACACACCCCGGCGATCCGCAGTAGCCGGGCGTCGAGTTGATCGGCGTGGCTTCGTCGGCCGGTGCTCGTGTCGTCCATAGCAGCTCCCAAGAAATGCGCTTGCCGGAGAAGCATGTCACAGCGCCGCGGTCCTGGGGCTGCCGACGACGGCATAGCTCCCATAGTTGCCCGCGGGTCTCCCGGCGCAGGCGGAGGAAGCCGTTAGACTTTCCTGCGATGCCCATCCTGACGCCCGTCACCCTCAGCCGCGACCGGGTATGACCGACCACCCCGACAGCGGCATCGAAGTCGGCCTGACCGGACGGCCGCCGCGGGCGGTTCCTGACCCGGTGCCGCGGACCGCACACGGGCCGGCCAAGGTGGTGGCGATGTGCAACCAGAAGGGCGGCGTCGGGAAAACCACGTCGACCATCAACCTGGGTGCCGCGTTGGCCGAGTACGGCCGGCGGGTGCTGCTGGTGGACATGGACCCGCAGGGGGCGTTGTCGGCGGGCCTGGGTGTCCCGCACTACGAGCTGGAAAAGACTATCCACAACGTGCTGGTGGAGCCGCGCGTGTCGATCGACGACGTGCTGATTCACACCCGGGTCAAGGACATGGATCTGGTGCCCAGCAATATCGACCTGTCGGCCGCCGAGATCCAGCTGGTCAACGAGGTGGGCCGGGAGCAGACCCTGGGCCGGGCGCTGTACCCGGTGCTGGACCGCTACGACTATGTGCTCATCGACTGCCAGCCATCGTTGGGTCTGCTCACCGTCAACGGGCTGGCCTGCGCGGACGGTGTGGTCATCCCGACCGAGTGTGAGTTCTTCTCGCTGCGCGGCCTGGCGTTGCTGACCGACACTGTCGACAAGGTGCGCGACCGGCTGAACCCCAAGCTGGAGATCAGCGGCATCCTGCTGACCCGGTATGACCCGCGCACCGTCAACGCCCGAGAGGTGATGGCCCGCGTCGTCGAGCGGTTCGGTGACCTAGTGTTCGATACCGTGATCACCCGCACGGTTCGTTTCCCCGAGACCACCGTCGCGGGCGAACCCATCACGACCTGGGCCCCCAAGTCCGGCGGTGCCGTGGCCTATCGTGCCCTGGCTCGCGAGTTCATCGACCGATTCGGCGTGTGAACGACACCGCGAATCCAGACACCGTACCTCAGAACGGCTTTCAGGTCCGGCTGACCAACTTCGAGGGTCCGTTCGATCTGCTGCTGCAGCTGATTTTCGCCCACCGGCTCGATGTCACCGAAGTGGCCCTGCATCAGGTTACCGACGACTTCATCGCCTATACCAAAGCCATTGGCGCCCAGCTGGACCTGGAGGAGACCACGGCGTTTCTGGTGGTCGCCGCGACCTTGCTCGACCTCAAGGCGGCCCGGCTGTTGCCGGCCGGGCAGGTCGACGACGAAGAGGATCTCGCCCTGCTTGAGGTGCGTGATCTGCTGTTCGCCCGGCTGCTGCAATACCGGGCGTTCAAGCACGTCGCGGAGATGTTCGCCGAGCTGGAGGCCACCGCGTTGCGCAGTTACCCGCGCGCGGTGTCATTGGAAGACCGGTTCGCCGGCCTGTTGCCCGAAGTGATGCTGGGTGTCGACGCGGAGCGCTTCGCCGAGATCGCCGCGGTCGCCCTGACTCCCCGGCCGGCTCCCACGGTGGCGACCGCACACCTGCACGAGCAGACCGTCTCGGTCGCCGAGCAGGCCCAACACCTACTCGCGATGCTGCAAGCGCGCGGCGGTGGCCAATGGGCCACATTTTCTGAGCTGGTCGCCGACTGTCAGGCGCCGATCGAGGTGGTGGGGCGCTTCCTGGCGCTGCTCGAACTGTATCGGTCCCGGGCGGTAGCATTCGACCAGTCAGAGCCCCTAGGGGTGCTCCAGGTTTCGTGGACCGGGGAACAGCCGACCGGGGGGCACCGCCCGGTTGCGGGGGACGAAGCTGTGGTGGAAGCGCGAGACCAACGATGACCCGCGCCGGCAACGATGTGACGATGCGGCGGGATGAGATGCGGAGGAGCGGCGCGTGACTGACGATGCTCCCGACCCCTACCTCGGGTATGCCATGTCATCGGGCATCCCGGATATCGCTGAGCCCACCGAGATGGATCCCGACGAACTCGGACGGGTGTTAGAGGCGCTGCTGCTGGTCGTCGACACCCCGGTGACCGCCGAGGCGCTGGCCACGGCCACCGAACAACCGGTCTATCGGGTCGCGGCGAAACTGCGGTTGATGGCCGACGAACTCGCCGAACGCGATAGTGGCATCGATTTGCGACACAGCGGTGAAGGCTGGCGGTTGTACACCCGCGCCCGATTCGCGCCTTACGTCGAGAAGCTGCTTCTGGACGGAGCGCGGACCAAGCTCACCCGCGCCGCGCTGGAAACCCTTGCGGTCGTGGCTTACCGTCAACCGGTGACGCGTGCGCGGGTGAGTGCGGTTCGCGGGGTCAACGTGGACGCCGTGATGCGTACTTTGCTGGCGCGCGGCCTGATCACCGAGGTCGGTACCGACGAGGACACCGGTGCGGTGACATTCGCCACCAGCGACTTGTTCTTGGAGCGTTTGGGTTTGACGTCATTGTCCGAGCTGCCCGATCTCGCGCCGCTGCTTCCCGACGTCGACACGATCGATGACCTGAGTGCCTCTCTGGATAGCGAGCCGCGTTTCATCAAACTCGCCGGCGGCCAGCCATCCGACCAGACGCTGACATTCGACGTGGACAACGACTGATGGTTGAGCTGGAGCAGTCGCCGGGCATTCGATTGCAAAAGGTGTTGTCCCAGGCCGGAATTGCGTCCCGGCGGGCTGCCGAGAAGATGATCATCGACGGCCGTGTCGAGGTCGACGGGAAACTGGTGACCGAGCTGGGTACCCGGGTGGACCCGGACGTCTCGGTGATCCGCGTCGACGGGGCCCGGGTGGTGGTCGACGAGTCGTTGGTCTACCTGGCGCTGAACAAGCCGCGGGGGATGCACTCGACCATGTCCGACGACCGCGGCCGGCCGTGTATCGGCGACCTGATCGAGCGAAAGGTCCGGGGCAACAAGAATCTTTTTCATGTCGGGCGGCTCGACGCAGACACCGAAGGACTGATTCTGCTGACCAACGACGGCGAGCTGGCGCACCGGTTGATGCATCCCTCACACCAGGTGCCCAAGACCTATCTGGCCACGGTGGCCGGGACGGTGCCGCGGGGGCTGGGCAAAAAGCTCAGGGCGGGAATCGAATTGGACGACGGGCTCGCCCGGGTGGATGGTTTCGCGGTGGTGGACGCGATCCCGGGCAAGACGTTGGTGCGGGTGACGCTGCATGAAGGACGTAATCGAATCGTGCGCCGGCTGCTGGCGGCGGCGGGGTTTCCGGTGGAGGCATTGGTGCGCACCGATATCGGCCCGGTGACACTGGGCAAGCAGCGCCCGGGCAGTGTGCGGGCGTTGGGTCGCGACGAGGTCGGACAGCTGTACAAAGCGGTGGGCCTGTGAGTGATGCAAGCCAAGCGGGTCGTCGGCCTGTGGCGGCGGCGGTCATTGCCATCGACGGTCCGGCCGGGACTGGAAAGTCTTCTGTTTCAAGGGGATTGGCTCATAGGCTGAGGGCTCGCTTTCTGGATACCGGGGCGATGTACCGGATAGTGACGCTGGCGGTGCTGCGCGCCGGAATCGATCCGGCAGACGCGCAGGCGGTCGGGGACTGTGCGTCGGCCGCGCAGTTGTCGGTTGGCTATAGCCCGCACGCGAGCAGCTTTTACCTTTCCGGAGAAGACGTTTCGGCGGAGATCCGGGGAGATGATGTCACCCGGGCGGTGTCGGCGGTGTCGGCGGTGCCTGCGGTGCGTGAGCGACTGGTCGAGCTGCAACGTGCCATGGCCGAGGGGCCGGGCCGCATCGTTGTGGAGGGCCGCGACATCGGGACCGTGGTGTTTCCCGATGCGCCGGTAAAGATCTTTCTGACCGCGTCGGCCGAAACCCGCGCCCGGCGCCGCAACGACCAAAATGTCGCGGTCGGGCTGGCAGACGACTACGACGCGGTGCTCGCCGACGTGCGCCGGCGCGACCATCTGGACTCCACCCGCGCGGTGTCGCCGCTGCGAGCGGCGGCTGATGCGATCGTCGTCGACACCAGCGATATGACGGAGGCCCAAGTCGTCGATCATCTCGTGGAGTTGGTGACGCAGCATAGCGGAGCCCTGCGGTGACCCACGACGGCACCTGGTCCGACGAAAGCGATTGGGAGCTCGACGATTCGGATCTGACCGAGCTGTCGGAGTCGGCGCCCGCGCCGGTCGTGGCGATCGTGGGCCGGCCCAACGTCGGCAAATCGACCTTGGTCAATCGGATCTTGGGCCGGCGTGAAGCGGTGGTACAAGACGTTCCGGGCGTGACGCGTGACCGCGTGTCCTACGACGCGCTGTGGAGTGGACGGCGGTTCGTGGTCCAAGACACCGGGGGATGGGAGCCGGACGCCAAAGGGCTGCAGCAACTGGTGGCCGAGCAGGCGTCGGTGGCGATGCGCACCGCCGATGCGGTGATTCTGGTGGTCGATGCCAGTGTCGGCGCCACCACTGCCGACCAGGACGCCGCTCGCAGCCTGCTCCGCTCGGGTAAGCCAGTCTTCCTGGCCGCCAACAAGGTTGACAATGAGAAGGGCGAAGCCGACGCGGCCGCGCTGTGGTCGCTGGGACTTGGCGAGCCGCATGCGGTCAGCGCGATGCACGGTCGGGGTGTGGCCGATCTGCTCGACCAGGTGTTGGCCGCGCTGCCCGAAGTGGGGGAATCGGCCTCGGCCGGCGGCGGCCCGCGGCGGGTGGCCCTCGTCGGCAAACCCAACGTCGGCAAGAGTTCCTTGCTGAACAAGCTGGCCGGCGATCAGCGGTCGGTGGTGCACGAGGTCGCGGGGACGACGGTCGATCCGGTGGATTCGCTGATCGAGATGGGCGGCAAGGTGTGGCGTTTCGTCGACACCGCGGGCCTGCGCCGCAAGGTCGGCCAGGCCAGCGGACACGAGTTCTATGCGTCGGTGCGCACCCACGCGGCCATCGATTCCGCCGAGGTGGCGATCGTGCTGGTCGACGCGTCACAGCCGCTGACCGAACAGGATCAGCGGGTGCTGTCGATGGTCATCGAGGCCGGACGGGCGCTGGTGTTGGCCTTCAACAAGTGGGATCTGGTCGATGAGGACCGGCGCGAGCTGCTGGAGCGGGAGATCGACCGCGAACTGGTGCAGGTGCGCTGGGCGCAGCGAGTCAACATCTCGGCCAAGACGGGTCGGGCGGTGCAGAAGCTGGTGCCGGCGCTTCAGAGCGCGCTGGCGTCGTGGGACACGAGGATAGCGACCGGCCCGCTGAACGCCTGGCTAAAGGAAGTGGTGGCCGCGACGCCGCCCCCGGTGCGCGGCGGCCGACAACCCCGCATCCTGTTCGCCACCCAGGCCACCGCGCGGCCGCCGACGTTCGTGCTGTTCACCACCGGTTTTCTGGAGGCCGGCTACCGGCGGTTCCTGGAGCGGCGGCTGCGCGAGACATTCGGCTTCGAGGGCAGTCCGATCCGGATCAACGTGCGAGTGCGCGAAAAGCGGGGCGTCAAGCGCCGCTGAGCGAAACAACCAGCGTATCCCCATCGCGGCAGCTGAGTTCGCTAACCGGCGTCTTTGACGAGCCGTCGCTAGGGTGCCGTGCGATCCACGGACCGCCGCAACCCATCCGGTCGACGCTGACGCTAAATCCCGCAATACGGACACAGCGGCCTACATCACAGGAGTACCTGTTTGACGCCCTCGCGGCAACCCCATACGATCTCTCGCATAACGGGTTAATAAACCCGCATTGCAGGAAAAGGTGAGAGATGGTGACGATGGCACAGCAAGCGCCAAATCCGGGCTTGACGCGGTTCAGCGTGCAAGACAAGTCCATACTGATCACGGGCGCCACCGGTTCGCTGGGCCGCGTCGCCGCCCGTGCATTAGCGGACGCGGGCGCTCGGCTGACCCTGACCGGCGGCAACGCCGCCGGGCTGGCCGAGTTGGTCGACGACGCCGGCATCGACGACGCGTTGGTGGTCGAGCGTCGGCCCCAGACTCCGGCCGACGCCCAGGCCATGGTGGCTGCGGCCATTGCCCACCATGGCCGCCTCGACGGCGTTCTGGTGGCGTCGGGCATGAACCATGTCGCGCCGATCACCGAGATGGCCGTCGAGGACTTCGACAAGGTGATGGATGCGAATCTGCGGGGCGCTTGGCTGGTCTGCCAAGCGGCCGGGCGGGTGCTGCTCGAGCAGGGCGACGGCGGCAGCATCGTGCTGGTCTCATCGGTCCGCGGAGCGCTGGGTCACCCCGCCGGCTACAGCGCCTACTGCCCGTCGAAAGCGGGCACCGATCTGCTGGCCAAATCCCTGGCGGCCGAATGGGGTGCTGACGGAATCCGGGTAAACGCCCTTGCGCCAACGGTTTTTCGGTCCGAGCTGACCGAGTGGATGTACGCCGACGACGAGAGGGGACGCGCCACCCGCGAGGCGATGTTCGCCCGGATCCCATTGCGCCGCTTCGCCGAACCCGAAGACTTCGTCGGCGCGCTGATCTATCTGCTCAGCGACGCGTCAAGCTTCTACACCGGCCAGGTGATGTATCTGGACGGCGGATATACCGCATGCTGACGTCTCACGGGTTCTCTCGGGCCACCGTCGTCGGCGCCGGTTTGATGGGCCGGCGCATCGCCGGCGTGCTAGCCTCGGCGGGGCTCGAGGTCGCCATCACCGACACCAACGCCGAAATCCTCGATGCCGCAGCGGCGGAAGCCGCCGAAGTGACCGGCGCGGAACGCGGATCGGTTACCCCCACCGGTGATCTGGCCGCGGCGGTGCACCACACCGACCTGGTGGTCGAGGCGATCGTCGAGAACCTGGCCGTCAAACAGGAACTCTTCCAACGCCTGGCGGGCCTGGCCCCACATGCGGTGCTGGCCACCAACACGTCCGTCCTGCCGATCGGGGCGGTCACCGAGCGGGTCGACGACGGCAGCCGAGTAATCGGTACGCACTTCTGGAATCCGCCCGACCTCATTCCCGTCGTCGAGGTGGTGCCCAGCGATCGAACCGCGCCGGACACGGTGGAACGCATCGCGGCGCTGCTGACCGAGGCCGGCAAGATGCCGGTGCGGGTCGGACGCGACGTCCCCGGATTCATCGGCAACCGGCTTCAGCATGCGTTGTGGCGTGAGGCGATGGCGCTGGTCGCTGAGGGCGTCTGCGACGCCGAGACGGTAGATCTAGTGGTGCGCAACACCATTGGGCTGCGGCTGGCCACCCTGGGCCCGCTGGAAAATGCCGACTACATCGGCCTCGACCTCACCCTGGCCATCCACGACGCGGTTATCCCCAGCCTCAACAGTGACCCGCATCCCAGTCCGCTGCTGCGCCAACTGGTCGCCGAGGGACAACTCGGGGCGCGCACCGGACACGGGTTCCTCGACTGGCCCGCGGGCGCCCGCGAGCGCACCGCGGCACGACTTTCCCAGCACATCAGTGCCCAACTTGACCAAGACCCACATCGGAAAGGAAGTAAATAGCCATGACTTTCACGTGGCCCCTCGGTGAGGCCGAGTCCAAGCTGGAGCTCTACGACCTGTCACACCCGTGGGGACACGGGGTGCCGGCCTGGCCGTATTTCGAAGACGTCAAGATCGAACGGCTGCACGGCATGGCCAAAAGCCGGGTGCTGACCCAAAAGATCACCACCGTCATGCATTCCGGCACCCACATCGACGCGCCGGCCCATGTGGTGGAGGGAACGCCGTTCTTGGACGAGATCCCGTTGAGTGCCTTCTTCGGCACCGGGGTGGTGGTGTCGATCCCCAAGACCAAGTGGGGTGTGGTTACCGCGGAGGATCTGGAGCGGGCCAGCCCGGAAATCCGGCGCGGTGACATCGTCATCGTCAACACCGGCTGGCACCACAAATACGCCGACAGCGCCGAGTACTACGCCTACTCGCCGGGCTTCTACAAGGAAGCGGGGGAGTGGTTTGCGGCCAAGGGCGTCAAGGCGGTCGGCACCGACACCCAGGCGCTGGACCATCCGCTGGCCACAGCGATCGCACCGCATGGCCCCGCGGAAGCCCAAGGCGGCCTATTACCTTGGGCGGTAAGCGAATACGAACAGCAGACCGGTCGCAAGGTACTCGACGACTTCCCGGAGTGGGAGCCCTGCCACCGTGCGATCCTGTCGAAGGGCATCTACGGTTTCGAAAACGTCGGCGGCGACCTGGACAAGGTCACCGGCAAGCGTGTCACCTTCGCCGCCTTCCCCTGGCGCTGGGTGGGTGGCGACGGCTGCATCGTTCGGCTGGTCGCGATCGTCGACCCCACCGGGAGCTACCGCATCGAGACGGGGGCCTGATGAACGTGACCCGGGTGTCGCAAGCGCCGGAATACACTGCCGCGCTGCACCGTGACGTGCTCACGGTGCGGCTGCAGGGCCACGAAGCCGGACACACCGACCGGTTCTGGGTGGGGCTGTCCACCTACCAGCCGGGCGGGATCGCCGAAAAGGCCGCAGCCCGAGAGGAAACCGTCTACGTGGTGATCGACGGCGAGCTGGTCGTCACCGCCGACGGAACCGAAACGGTCTTGGGCCGGTTCGACAGTGTGCATTTCGCCAAAGGTGAGGTGCGGTCGCTGGAAAACCGTTCCGGGCGTGCGGCGGTGCTGCTGGTGGCCATCGCTCATCCGCAGGAGGTAGCGGCGTGAGCGTCGTCATCACCGTCGCACCCACCGGGCCCATCGCAACCAAGGCCGACAACGCCGCGCTGCCGACCACCCCGGAGGAAATCGCGACCGCGGTCGACCAGGCCTATCACGCCGGAGCCGCTGTGGCGCACATCCATCTGCGCGACGAAAACGAAAGACCCACAGCAGATCTCGCTATCGCGCGGCGGGCCATGGACCTGATCGGCGAGCGTTGCCCGATCCTGATCCAGCTGTCGACCGGAGTCGGACTGTCGGTGCCGTTCGAGGAGCGGGAAAAGCTGGTGGAATTGCGGCCGCGGATGGCCACCCTCAACCCGTGCTCGATGAGTTTCGGTGCTAGCGAATTCCGTAACCCGCCGGATGCCGTCCGTCGATTGGCGGCACGGATGCGCGAGTTGGACATCAAACCGGAACTGGAAATCTATGACACCGGGCATCTGGAGGCCTGCCTGCGATTGCGGGAAGAAGGCCTGCTGGCCGAACCTTTGCAGTTCAGCATCGTCCTCGGGGTGCGCGGCGGAATGGTCGCCACCGCCGATAACCTGCTGACGATGGTGCGCCGGCTTCCTCCCGATGCGATCTGGCAAGTCATCGCGATCGGCCGGGCCAACCTGGAATTGACCGCGATGGGCCTGGCCCTGGGCGGTAATGCGCGAGTGGGCCTGGAGGACACCTTGTACTTGCGTAAGGGTGAGCTGGCGCCAAGCAACCTGGCGCTGGTGACGCGCACCATGCGTCTGGTCCAGGCTCTGGATTTGCCCGTCGCCTCCGTTGAAGAAGCCGAGGCGTTGCTGCGCCTGCCCGGAGTTCGGCGATGAGCGCCAAGGCCGAAGACAGCGACGTCCGCAGCGGTGGCATCCAGGTGATTGCCCGCGCGGCGGAGATATTGCGGGTGCTGCAAGCTCACCCCGGCGGGCTCAGCCAAGTCGAGATCGGGGAGCGGGTCGCAATGGCCCGGTCCACCGTGAGCCGGATCCTCAACGCATTGGAGGACGAGGGTCTGGTGGCCTCGCGCGGGGCGCGGGGACCCTACCGGCTGGGGCCCGAGATTGCGCGCATGGCCAGCACCGTGCGGCTCAGCGTGGTGGCCGACTTGCACCCGTTCCTGACGCAGTTGTCGCGGGAACTCGACGAGACGGTGGACTTGTCGATTCTGGACGGGGATCGCGCCGATTTCATCGACCAGGTGGTTCCGCCGCGGCGGTTGCGCGCGGTGAGCGCGGTGGGCGAGTCCTTTCCGCTGTACTGCTGCGCCAACGGCAAGGCGCTGCTGGCGACACTGCCGCCGGAACGGCAGGCACAGGCGCTGCCCAGTCGGCTGCTGCCGTTGACTGCCAACACCATCACCGATCGGGCAGCGCTGCGCGAGGAGCTCGCCCAGATCAGCCGCGACGGCATCGCCTATGACCGGGAGGAGCAGACCGATGGCATTTGCGCGGTCGGCACGGTGCTGCATGGCGTGACCGATCAGGTGGTGGCCGTCAGCGTGCCGGTGCCGGCGCAGCGGTTCTACGGCCGCGAGGAAGAGCTGGCCCAGGCATTACGGGCGTGGGTGGCGAAAGTGAACAGCTGGTTCGAAGCATCATGAGGAGCATTGGAATGGTTGGAAATGGTTGGAAATGGTTGGAAATGGTTGGAAATGGTAAAAGCATTGCGTGACAAGCTGGTTGGAGCCTGGGAGCTGGTGTCCTACGTCGAGCGGGACAGTCTCGACGGCCCGGTGCGATACCCCCACGGCGCGGATGCGCAGGGTTTGATCATCTACACCCCGGACGGGTACATGTCGGCGCAGATCCAGTCATCCGGGCGACCCGACTACGACCGGCCCGTGGCCGGCGGCGGCACCACCGAGCAGGCGGCGGCCGCGGCGCTGGGGTATCTGGCCTACAGCGGACGGTACTTCGTCGACGAGGCCACGGGCGATATCCGTCACGAGGCGAAGCTGTCCCTGGTTCCCAACTACCTGGGCCAGTTTCATCTGCGGCACAGCGACCTCGACGGCGACAAGCTGACCCTGTCATCGGAATTGACCTTGCCCGACGGGCGGACGGTGTACTCGTCTCTGGTGTGGAAGCGTGCCGAGCGGGCCGGGTCGCAGGTGGCCTAAGGG
>NZ_MVIF01000043.1 GCF_002086675.1 Mycobacterium persicum | reverse complement strand
CCCGCCCGCTCCGCCGGCCGCGCCGCTACCGCCGGCGCCGCCAACTCCACCACTGCCCCATAACCCCGCGTCCCCGCCGCGGCCGCCGGCCTGGCCCGCCACACCGGCCCCACCGGCACCGCCATTGCCCCACAACAAACCGCCAGCTCCACCCGGCTGACCCAGCGCCCCAGCGGTGCCCTCGCCAATCAACGGCCGCCCCAACAACGTCTGGGTGGGCGCATTGACCACAGTGAGCAAAGCTTGCTGAGCGTTGGCGGCCTCGGCGGCGACATAAGAGAGCCCGCCAGCGCTCAAAGCCTGCACAAATTGGTCATGAAAATTTGTCGCCTGGGCGCTCAGCGCCTGATATTGCTGGGCATACGCCCCGAACAGGGCCGCAACGGCCGCCGACACCTCGTCGGCGCCGGCCGCCAGTATTCCCAGGGTCTGGCCAGCCGCCGCCGCGTTGGCGGCATTGATCGCCCCACTGATACCCGACAAGTCCGAAGCCGCCGCAGCTAGCATCTCTGGAGTCGCAATCAAAAACGACATCGCAGGCCACCTCTGCATCCCGGTCATCCGGCGCCCAGACCCGTCGCCACGCGCACTGTCAGACCAGCAATTGTATTGAGATCCAGATCACACTGGAAGGTTTCCTCCCGAACCGATCGCCGACTTTGTCCGCGGGGCAAACCCCGGCGCGGTCGAGACGGCCGTTCCGCTGACTGAAAGATTCAGTTATTCCTCAGCTGCAAGAGATACTTTGTCGCGCATGAACGCGGCGCTGACCAGGACTGAGCCCGAGTATCGGGACGGGCCGGTGGTGGCGGCACTGGGAATGCTGTACTCCGCCGAACTAATCGGGCTCGTTGGCGCCGCAGCCTTCGTCGCCAAATTCGGGCATGAGCACCTTGACCGCGGTACGACGGTGCTTGCGGTAGTTCTCGTGGCGGCGGCGGCCGTGGCTGGCTGGCACGCGATCCGCCTGCTGCAGGGTGCGCGCGTGCTGACGGTGACCGGCATGGCGCTTCAGTCGGCGATTCTGATCACCGCGATAGCGGTCGCCACCGTACGACCGATCCTGGGAGTGCCCGCTGTCATCGTGTCGGCCGGCGTCCTGGTTGGGTGGGGCAGGCTGGCCAGGATTGGATGGCCAGTAGCCGTGGCCGACCGCCCGGCCATCGTCGCGAGCGCCGCTAATTCCGCGTCGGTCCCCCCCGCTGAGGATCGTGGATCAGACGGAGTTAGTCCCGGCGGCATTGCTTTGATGCTGGTCACCTCGACGCTGGTGCTGGTCGCATTGAGCGTGCGCAGTGAAATGGCGGTCAAGCTGGCAATCCTGGCGATTATCTTCATCCCGCTCGAGCGGCTGTTCGCACTTCGCCCGCTCCACGTGCTGCGCCGGGGATGGCGCACCGATGTGGTGCACTATCTGGTCAATGGGGCCGCGCGCAAGGTTGGCCTCGTCGGCGCGGTCGCGGTGGTCGGCACCGTCCTGCAGGCCCTGGTACCGGCAGCCTTTCGCGGCAACGTTGCCGCGGCTCCGGGTTGGGTACAAATCGTTGCGGCCCTGGGGATTACCGCCGTTGGCGGCTACGCGGGGCATCGCGCCATGCACGAGGTTCCGGTGCTGTGGCGATTCCACCGCGTCCACCACAGCGTCCGTGAGATGGACTGGCTTGCCGCCGGTCACCTGCACCCCCTCGACCAGATAGCCATCCGTTCGGCCGCGGTGGTGCCGCTGTACCCGTTCGGGTTCGGTCGGGTCAGCCTCGGCGCGATCGTCATCCTGCTGACGTTTCAAGACATCTTCATCCACGCCAACCTGCGAATGACGTGCGGCCCACTGCGATGGCTTATTGCCACCCCACAGTTCCACCACTGGCACCACGCACGCCAGCCCCAGGCTTACAACACCAACTATGCCGCGGAATTCCCGATCATCGACGCGCTGTTCGGCACTCTGTACCTACCAACGGGCCGTTGGCCCGCCGAGTACGGCATCGACGATGACCAACCTGACGGCTATCTGCGCCAGCTCGTGTGGCCGCTGCGCTGACGTTGGCAGAGTCAGAGCTCTCCGGCGTCGATGGCTTCCTTGACCTCTTGAGCGTGGGCGACCTGCGCCGGGGTGTAGCCGATCAACACCGCAGCCCCGCCGACGATGACGGCCGCTCCGGCGATCCACAGCAGGCCATAGGTGTAGCCATGGTCGAGCGCAGCCAGCTGCGCGTCGTTCATGAACTTCACCGGGCCGGTGGTACCGCCCAGGTACAGCGTGCGCGACGTGATCACGGCCTGGACGACGGCCAGCACCAGCGGCCCGCCCAAGCTCTGCAGCATCAGAGTCATCGCCGATACCGGGCCGATCTGGTCGAAACCCACGCCGGCGATCGCCGACAGGGTCAGCGGGACGACCGCCATGCCGATGCCGACCCCACCCACGACGATGGGCACTACCAGGTTGGGGAAGTACGCCACGCCACGGTGCATGAACAACCAGCCGTACAGCATGGCCAGAACTAGCAGGTATCCCCCGGCGATCGTCAGCACCCGGGGCGAAAACCGCGACACCAATTGCGAGGAAATGCCCAGGCCGATACCCATCGCGATGACGAACGGGATGAAGCCGACCCCGGCGCGCAGCGCGCTGTAGCCCAGGATGTCCTGCACGTACAGGCCAATGCACACCGTCAGCGTGAACATGACTCCGCCGGCCAGGAAGATCGCGATGAAGGTGACCAACCGGTTGCGGTCGCGGAACAGGTGAAACGGCACGACGGGGTTCTCGGCGGTGCGTTCCACCACGATGAACGCGAGTGCGGCAGCCAGAGCCACCGCGCCCGAACCGATGGTGGTCACCGAGATCCAGCCCTTCTCCGGCCCCATCGAGAAGGCGAAGACCGCAGCGGTGCATGCCAGCGTCGCCAGCATCGCGCCGGCCGCGTCGAGCTTCATCCGCTCACGGTTGGTTTCCCGCAGTGCGGTGCGGGCCAGGTAGATCATCACCAGGCCGATCGGCACATTCACCAGAAACGCCAGCCGCCACGAAACCTCGGTCAGCGCTCCGCCGACCACCAGGCCCATCACCGAACCGATCGCCGTCATCGCCGCGAACACCGCCGTGGCGGCGTTACGCGCCGGTCCCTTCGGGAACGTGGTCGCCACCAGCGCCAGACCGGTCGGTGAGGCGATGGCCGACCCCACGCCCTGAGACAGTCGAGCGATGACCATCGTGGCCTCGTCCCAGGCGACCGCGCACAGCACCGAGGAGATGGTGAACAGCGCGACGCCGACGATGAAGGTCCGCTTGCGCCCGATGGTGTCGCCGAGGCGCCCGCCGAGCAGCATCAACCCGCCGAAGGTCAGCACGTAAGCGGTGATCACCCAGCTACGGCCGGCGTCGGACAGGCTGAGTTCGTTCTGGATCTTAGGAAGCGCGACGATGGCGACGGTGCTGTCCATGGTCGCCAAGAGCTGCATCCCGCCGATGGCGATGACAGCGGCAATGAAGCGACGGGAGGGCAGCCAGGTTGGGTAATACCTGGTGATGCGCTGCGAGGCGGTCTCCGCCGAGCGCGCCGGGCGAGCCGACGCCGGACGCTCCTGCCGTCCGGACGTCCAATTGTGGGCAGCCCGCTCTGTGTCGTTGAGAGCCGTCATAACGGGTTACCTTACAGTAATCTTAAGAATTGTTTAAACCCCGAACGCTGCTACAGCCCCGATGACGACGATCGCGGGAGGTCGGATCCCCTCCGCGCGGACCATTTCCGGCGTGTCGGCGAGGGTCGCCCGCAACGTGTGCTGAGCCGGCGTCGTTCCGTGCTGAACCACCAGCACCGGCGTTTCCGCAGGTCGGCCGCCTTTCAATAGCGCGTCGACGAAAAGCTCGATGCGTTCCACCGCCATCAGCAAAACAATGGTGCCGGACAATGCTGCCAAAGCATTCCAATTCACTAACGATTCGGGGTGACCGGGCGGGAGATGGCCGCTGACCACGACAAACTCGTGGTTTGTGGCCCGATGCGTGACCGGAACACCCGCGGAAGCAGGCACTGCTATGGCGCTCGTCACACCTGGTACCACAGTCACCGGAATGCCGGCATCGGCGCATGCCAGTACTTCCTCATAGCCCCGGGCGAACACGAACGGGTCGCCGCCCTTGAGGCGGACGACAAAGCTGCCCGACTTGGCCCGTTCGATCATGGTGGCGTGGATTGCGTCTTGGGCCATGGCCCGGCCGTAGGGGATCTTGGCGGCGTCGATGACTTCCACATGCGGGGGAAGCTCGGCGAGCAGCTCCGGTGGCGCCAGGCGGTCGGCGATCACGACATCTGCCTGGGCAAGCAGCCGACGACCCCGGACGGTGATCAATTCGGGGTCGCCGGGTCCGCCACCGACCAGCGCTACCCCGCCGCGGACGACGTCGGAGCTGACGGGGCTTTCCACGGTGATGACGCCGCGTTGCAACGCCTCGCGGATCGCAGACCGGATAGCAGCCGAACGGCGGTGTTCGCCGCCGGCCAGCACGCCCACCGACAGGCCCGCATAGCTGAATGTCGCCGGGGTGACTGCACTTCCTTCGACGGCGATGTCGGCACGGACGCAGAAGATCTGCCGACGATCGGCCTCGGCGACGACGCTCGCATTCACCTCCGGGTCGTCGGTGGCCGCTATCGCGTACCAGGCCTCTTCGAGGTCGCCGTCGCGGTATTCGCGCAGCGCCAACGTGATGCCTTCCATCGCCTCGACGGCGCGGGTGAAGCTACGGGAAATCACGTGCACGTCCGCGCCGCTCGCGATGAGAAGGGGTAGACGGCGTTGGGCGACACTGCCCCCGCCGACCACGACCACCTTCTTGCCGGCCAGTCGCAATCCGACGAGGTAAGGGCTCTCGGTCACCCGCCAAGCTTAGTGGTGATCGCCAGCCCGGCGGAGCCGGGCACAGCGGATCACCACCCGTCGAACACCGTGGTGATCGCCAGCCCGGCGGAGCCGGGCACAGCGGATCTTGCCGGGCGTCTACGATCGGGCGGCGGCATGTGCGACGAAGCGCGCTACTGCTTCCGGCGTCGCAGCCGGATGCGTGTGCAGGTAGGACGCGTGCACACCGCCATGCACGACGCCGTCTCGCACGGGGTGATCGTCAAGCCCGGAGCCCCGATAGACCCACGCCGGCTGGTAGCTGTCGGCGAACGTGACGGTGGTGCGGTGGAATTCGTGTCCGGCTACCCGCCGGCCTACCGAGTACAGCGGCGAATCGGCGACCGCGACGGCGTCGCGGTATCCCAGGGTGAGGCGCTGGGTAAAGCGTGCCGAACCGGCCAGCACGCCGCACATCGGGTATCCATCCAGTTCGGATACCAGATAAATCAGTCCGGCGCATTCGGCGTGTACCGGGGCGCCCGCGGCCGCCAGGTGTTGGAGCTGGCCGCGGACCAGCTCGTTGGCGGAGAGCTCTGCCGCGAATTGCTCCGGGAATCCACCCGGCAGCAGCACGGCGTTCGTTCCTTCCGGCAGTGCCTGATTGAGCGGGTCGAACTCGACGACATCGGCCCCGACGGCCCGCAACAGCTCGGCATGTTCGGCGTAGGCGAAGCTGAAGGCCTTGCCCGCCGCCATCGCAACGGTCGGGCGCCCATCCACTGGCCCGCCGACGGCCGACACCGGGTCCCACGGCGGTGCGACGACGCGGCTTGCGGCGGCCGCGACCATTGCGCTCAGATCGATGTGCCGAGCGACCAATGCCGTCATCGCCTCGACTGCCAGCCGGGCCTGGCGACCATACTCAACGGCGGTCACGAGACCCAGATACCTTGTCGGAAGCTCCAATTCAGCGATGCGGGGGATGGCGCCCAGCACGGGGACACCGGCCTGCTCGCACGCCTGTCGCAGCACACGCTCATGCCTGGCCGTCCCGACCCGGTTGAGGATGACGCCGGCAATCCGGGTCGCTGAGTCGAAGGTGGTGAAGCCGTGCACCAGCGCGGCAATGCTGTGGCTCTGGCCGCGCGCGTCGACCACCAGGACCACCGGCGCCGCCAGCAAGCCTGCGACGTGTGCGGTGGAGCCCGCCGCCGGGCCGCTCACCGCTTCACCGGTGCGCCCGTCGAACAGGCCCATCACACCTTCGACCACCGCGATGTCGGCGCCGACGGTGCCGTGCGCGTAGAGCGGGCCGATGAGCTGCTCCCCCACCAATACCGGGTCCAGGTTGCGGCCGACCCGCCCTGAGGCGAGGGTGTGGTAACCGGGATCGATGAAGTCGGGACCGACCTTGAAGGGCGCGACCCGGTGACCGCCTTGGCGTAGGGCCCCCATCAAACCCGTTGCGATGGTAGTCTTTCCGCTGCCCGAGGCGGGTGCGGCGATCACCAGGGCCGGTGTCGGGGTCACGGTTTCACCACTCGATGCCCTGCTGACCCTTACGGCCAACATCCATCGGGTGTTTGACCTTTGTCATCTCGGTCACCAAATCGGCCGCCTCGATCAATCGAGGTGGTGCGTCGCGACCGGTGATCACGACATGTTGGTGGCCGGGCCGTGCCAGCAACACCTCCACCACATCGACGACGTCAAGCCAACCCCACTTCAACGGGTAGGTGAACTCATCCAGCACATAGAAGTTGTGGCGTTGCTCCGCGAGCCGGCGTGCGATTTCGGCCCAACCGTCCGCCGCCGCGGCGGCGTGATCAACGTCGCTGCCGGCCATGCGCGATTTGCGCGTCCACGACCAGCCCGCTCCCATCTTGTGCCATTCGACGGCTCCGCCGATCCCTTGTTCGTCGTGGAGCCGACCGAGCTGATGGAACGCCGCTTCTTCGCGCACTTTCCATTTGGCGCTCTTGACGAACTGGAATACCGCGACGTCGAGCCCGACGTTCCACGCGCGCAGCGCCATTCCGAAGGCTGCCGTTGATTTTCCCTTGCCGTCACCGGTATGTACCGCCAGCACCGGCAGATTGCGCCGGGCCCTGGTGGTCAGACCGTCATCGGGGACAAAAGTCGGATTTCCCTGCGGCATAAGCGGTTACCTTTCCAGCCTCAAGTCCCGGCTTCAAGCCACGTTACGGACGGCCCGCGTCAAGTTTTCGGCGTGCAGCTGCTCGAGCCGAATCGCCGGCGCTCCCAGCTGACGGGCCAGCTGCCCGGCCAATCCGAGCCGTACGTAGGATGTTTCACAGTCGACGACCACGGCGGCCACGCCCTCAGCGGCCAGTCGAGCCGCGGCAATTCGACTGCGGCCCAACGGGTCCAGCCCGGATGTAGCCCGTCCGTCGGTGAGCACCACCACCAGGGCGCGGCGAGCGAGGTCACGGGCCTTCTCCCGGACGACGAGCTCGCGCGCGGCCAACAGACCTTCCGCGAGCGGGGTTTTGCCGCCGGTGTCGAACCGGGCCAGCCGCCGGCCGGCGATGTGCGCCGACGACGTTGGCGGCAGCAACAACCCGGCCGCGTGCTGGCGAAACGTGATCACGGCGACCTTGTCACGCCGCTGATAGGCGTCGCGCAGCAGCGACATGGTGGCGCCGCTGACCGCGGCCATGCGATCGCGGGCGGCCATCGATCCCGAAGCGTCGACGACGAAGATCACCAGGTTGCCCTCGCGTCCCTCGCGGACCGCGCGGCGCACGTCGTCCGGCTGCAGCCGCAATGGCCCCGCGCTCGACGCATGCTCTGCGGCCGACAACACGGTGGCAAACAGATGCAATCCATGGCCGCCGGCGTGGCTGCCATCGGCGGCTGCGACCACACTGCCAGATGCGTTGCGGGCCCGCGATCGTCGTCCGGGTGCGCCCTCGCCGACACCCGGAACAGTCAGCGCGCGAGTACGGAAAATTTTCGACGGTGGTGCGCTGGGCTTTGGCGGCTTTGGCGCTGCGTTCGAATTCGGTTGGGACGCGGAGTTGTTGGTGGACTGACCACCACCGGGCGGGTCAGGCTCGGGTTCGGGATCGACACCGGCTTCCCCGCTCGCGGGTGGCGCCCCCAGCGCCAGCGCCTCATCGAGCTGGTCGCGGTCGAGACCGTGATCGTCGAAGGGGTCTCGACGGCGTCGATGCGGCAATGCCAGTTCGGCGGCCACCCGGATGTCCTGTTCCGCGACAGTGCCTGCACCGCGCCAGGCCGCGTGCGCGACTGCCGTGCGAGCCACCACCAGATCGGCGCGCATGCCGTCGACGTCGAAGGCAGCACACAATGCCGCGATGCGCCGTAACTCGTTGTCCGGCAACATAACCTTGTCGACGAGAGCGCGCGCCGCAGCGATCTGGCGGGCTAGTTCGGCGTCGGCTTCGACGTAGCGTTCGGCGAACGCGTCGGGATCGGCCTCGTATGCCATCCGCTGCCGGATCACCTCCACGCGCACGTCGACGTCTCGCGACGCCTGCACGTCAACGGTGAGACCGAACCGGTCCAGCAGCTGCGGACGAAGTTCGCCCTCTTCGGGGTTCATGGTGCCGATCAGGACGAAGCGGGACTCATGCGAATGCGATATGCCGTCGCGTTCGACATGTACCCGTCCCATCGCGGCGGCGTCGAGCAAAATGTCGACCAAATGGTCATGCAGCAGATTGACCTCGTCGACGTAGAGCACGCCGCCATGGGCACGGGCCAGCAGGCCCGGTGAAAACGCGTGCTCACCGTCACGCAGGACCCGCTGCAAGTCCAGTGAACCCACCACGCGGTCCTCGGTGGCGCCCAACGGCATCTCGACGAGCCCGGCGCCGGCGCCCCCGGTCGCCGCCGAAAGCAGCGCCGCAAGCCCGCGCACGGCCGTCGATTTCGCGGTGCCCTTCTCCCCACGGATAAGAACCCCGCCGATCTCCGGGCGAACGGCGCACAACAGCAACGCACGACGCATGTGGTCATGTCCGACGATCGCGCTGAACGGATACGGCTTCACGAGTGCGCCGCCGGACCGGATGCGGGCCGCAGCATCGGCACATGCGGGATACCGTCGTCGATGAAATCATCACCGTCGCGGACAAATCCGTGCTGCGCGTACATATCTGCCAGATAGACCTGGGCGTCGATCCGACACGGGTAGTCACCAACCTCGGCCAAAGCGGCACGCAGCAGCCGGGTGGTATGCCCCTGACCGCGCGCGTCACGTCTGGTACATAGCCGGCCGATCCGGAACGTCTTCTCGCCTCCGGCGTGCTCCTCCATCAGCCGTAAGGTGCAGATCACCTCGCCGTCAGGGATTTCCAGCCAGAAGTGCCGGGTCTCGGCGAGCAGATCGCGGCCGTCCAGCTCGGGATATGGACAGGCCTGCTCGACCACGAAAACCTCCACCCGCAGCTTGAGCAGCTCGTAAAGGGTTCGTGCATCAAGGTCTTTGGCCCAGGCTCGGCGCAGCGCCTCGCTCATAAGCGTTGCCCTACCCCGCCGGCGTGGATCATGCGGCGTCCAGCTGCAGCGCCTTGGTGGTCCAGGACCACACTTCGTCATACAGCGCGGGCTCTTGGGAGAGCTTGGCTCCCAGTGACGGCACCATCTCTTTGAGGGTGGGCAGCCACGATTGATACCGGTGGCCAAAGCAGCGCTGCAGAACCTCGAACATGATGGGCACTGCCGTCGAGGCACCCGGCGAACCTCCCAGCAGCCCGGCGATGCTCCCGTCGGCGGCGCAGACCAGTGTGGTGTTGAACTCGACCACCCCACCTTTGCGCTTGTCGCGCCGGATCACCTGCACCCGCTGACCGGCTACCGTCAGCTCCCATTCGGAATCCGCTGCGCTGGGGGCGAATTCACGTAGCGCGTCGATGCGGTCCGGTGCCGAGAGCAGCAGCTGACCGAGCAGATAGTTCAGCAAGGTCAGTTCGGTCACGCCGACGCCGAGCAGCGACAGCAGATTGTCGCGCCGGATCGACCGGAGTAGATCGCTGAAGCGGCCGTGTTTCAAGAACTTTGGCGACCAGCCCGGGTACGGCCCGAACACCAGCCAGGGCGTACCGTTGACGAACCTCAGGTCGAGGTGCAGCGCTCCCAGAGGCGGCGCGCCCGGCGACGGAAACCCATAGACTTTGGCCCGGTGCGCGGCGGTGAGCGCTGGATTGTCGCTGCGCAGGAAGCGGCCTCCGATGGGAAAACCAGCGAAGCCCTTGATCTCCGTGATGCCCGACCTCTGTAACAACAACAGCGCGTCCCCGCCGGCCCCGACGAAGACGAATCTGGCGTTCAACAAGTGCTTTTGGCCGCTACGGCGGTTGCTGACTGTCAATGTCCAGCTGCCGTCGTGCTGGCGGTGAAGGTCACGGACCTCGTGGCCGAACAGCGCGGCGGTGCCGTTGCGTACGCAATAGGCGATGAGCTGGCGAGACAGTGCACCAAAGTCGACGTCAGTGCCGTCCCGAGCCCAGTTGAGCGCGACCGGCTCGGAGAAGTCACGTTGTGCGGCCATGAAGGGCAGCCGGCCGGCGAACTCGTCTGGGTCCTCGATCAGTTCGGCGCCGGAGAATAACGGGTTACCGGCAAGCGCATCGTGGCGGCGCCGCAGGTAATCCACGCCGTCGGCGCCATGCACGAAACTCACGTGCGGGACGGGATTGAGAAAGCCGCGTACGTCGGTCAACACGCCGTTATCCGCGGCGTAGGCCCAGAACTGTCGGGTGACCTGGAATTGCTCGTTGATCAGGACCGCTTTGCTGACGTCGATGGCGCCGCCAGGACCGACCGGGGTGTAGTTCATTTCGCACAGTCCCGCATGGCCGGTGCCGGCATTGTTCCACGGACTGCTGCTCTCGGCACCAACGGCGTCGAGCCGTTCGATCACGGTGATCGACCAATCGGGTTCCAGTCGTTTGAGCAACGCCCCCAGCGTCGCGCTCATGATGCCCGCGCCCACCAGCACGACATCAGTAGCCCTGGCCAGCTTTGCCACCGGATTGTCGGTCCTTCCCTCGGGTGTGCTGGTCCCAAGGTTATCCCGACGGCCGGGCTCACCGACGTCCCCTCCGTCCGGCGACGGGAGCCACCTGGCATCGTGGCCGGAAACGCACTCATCGCCGCGCACGACGTTCGCCGGAATGCCGTGCGCCGGTCCGGCTAGCCGGGTTGGTCAGTCTTTCGTCACGTTGCGTGCGTGCAGAGCCGGGGATTCGCTATCCAGTCCCCACACCAGGATCCGCCGGG
The DNA here is from genome assembly GCF_002086675.1 of Mycobacterium persicum. GTDB lineage: Bacteria > Actinomycetota > Actinomycetes > Mycobacteriales > Mycobacteriaceae > Mycobacterium > Mycobacterium persicum. The sequence goes on along the minus strand of NZ_MVIF01000043.1, from coordinate 32,290 downwards.
GATGAACGCGAATCATTGCACCGCCGGCTCCCTCCTGCGCGCCGTCCACCGACAGCGCCTCGGCCCGCCCGCGAATCTCGATCCCTCGAGGGCGCCACGGATCGATGGAGGCGAGGTCATCGATGACGAAGGACACCCTGGGATCGTTCTCGACGTTGCGAAGCTTGCGGCTGCCGGCCATCGCGCGTCCGCCGATGTCGATGGTGTCCAGCTCCGCGTTGTACTGGAAGCGGACCGGCCGCACCTGGGGTGATCCTTTGGGGGCAAGCGTCGCAAGCCTGCCGAGCCGCTGGCTGGCCAGATAGTCGATCTCGACGTCGGTGAACACAGTCACAAGCGGTGATCCTCACCTCGCGCGGTTGGACGGTTATCCCAAAGACAAGCGGACCGGACGCCAGTGTAGAACAGCAAGAGGCGATCAACCCGCTAATCAAGTTAGATATTGTTCGTCGCTTACCTTCTCGAGCCAGTCGACGAAGCGCCCATCGACTTCCTCTTGAATGGCCCCATCAAAGAGATGTGGGTCATCTCAACGCTTGGGGTAGCTCCATGCCAGTGTTTGACTCCCGGCGGCGTCCAGATCACATCGCCGGGATCGATGTGTTGCCTAACGCCGCCCTGTTGCTGCACCCAGCCGGTGATGGAGGTGACAATCAGTGTCTGCCCGGCCGGATGAGTGCGCCATATACGGCGGGCACCCGCGGCGAAGGTGAGCTGGTGGCCACCGCGGCGGGTGCCGCCGGTGCCAGTGGGCAGGTGTTCAGCCAGAATGGTATCCGGGGTCTGCTGTAGCCGGTTGCTTACCGCCAGATAGCGATTGGGTGGCGAGCAGCAACTCGTTCGCGAACTACATCAGCCCAGATAATGCTCGTCACTCACCTGCTCCATGCAGTCGATGAAGCGCCCGTCGACCATGTCTTGGATGGCGATGTGGGTCATCTCGCCGCTGGTGGTGGCTCCATGCCAGTGCTTGACGCCCGGCGGGGTCCACACCACATCACCCGCATGGATCTCCTGTTTGGCGCCACCCCATTCCTGCACCCAACCGGTGCCGGAGGTGACGATCAGCGTTTGTCCGGCGGGATGAGTGTGCCAGAGGGTCCGGGCACAGGCGGTGAAGGTCATCTGTCCACCCAACGTGTTCGAGGAGCCCACCGGCCCGAACAACTGCTTCATGATGACGTCGCCGGTGAAGTATTTCTGCGGTCCGGGACCAGCCGGGCGATCACTATTGCGGGAGATTCGCATGCCGCCCTCGGTCCCGGCAGGACTGGCCTTGAAAACGGCAAGCCGGGAGTATGCGGCAACAAACGCCGGGAGAAGCCAGATGCCTCGCATGTCACGCCTTTCACCGGATCGGTAAGCGGATCGTAGCTAAGCTGCGAATGATGATCAATGCGGTGACGACGTGGCCCGTGCCGCCAAGCCGTGGTGCGACCTCGATCGCGTGAAAGCCATTGCGCTGCAAGAATTTTGGAGGACATACCGTTACCCGGCGTCCCGGTCTGCGCAGGGATCGAAAGATCTACCACGAGGTTGCCGGCATACCGGGATTTGCCCGCACTCCGGGCCAGCTCCCCGCATAACCCACCAACGAACAGGCGGCGCGGTAGCACCGCAACTCCGCCAGATGAGCCAAAACACTTGACCTCCAATACTTTTGGAAAGGGCATCGCTTGTACCACGCGGTTGAGCTGGCCGTAACCGTCGGTCCGACGGCCGCGGCGGAAGTGATTGTCACGCCGCTGCAAGAGACGTCGCCAGTATCGGGTCGGTGATCACCGCCGCCAACGCCGAGGAGGCGGCCCGAACGACGGAGCTGGTCACGGCCGGCGCTGACGAAGTTCGGCCGCCATCGCGCCGCCGTGTGACGCACCCGGCCAGGGCCGATCAGGCGACGACGTTCGACAACCAGCCCATGCAAACCTGGCCGCCGGTGCAGGCGCCTATGCCAGCGCTGAAAGCACGAGCCCCTCGCCGTTGCCGCTTCGTCAGCAGCAGCTGCTCGGCGCGGTCAACGCACCCACCGGGCGCTGATTGGGGCGGCCGTTGAAGGGTAAGGGCGCCGACGAAACCGCCAGGCGGCGGGCCTATCCAGGCCACCGGCGCGGGCGGCCGCGCGGGGTTGATCGGCAACCGCGGGGGAAAATCAGCGCGGCCGGCGGCACCGGCGGCTCCGGCGGGCGCTCGATGGCATCGGGCGAAGCCGGCGGCACGGCGGGGCCGCGGTGACCCGACGTCAACAGTGGCAGCGCCGGGAGCGGGGAACTGACAACGCCCGGTGGTTCGGTTCCGGCGGAATCGCCGGCAGCGGCGGCCAAGCCGAGGTCACCACCGGTTCGGCAAAGCCTCCGCAGGTCCCGGCCGGAACGGGAGTGCCGCGGATGCCGGGAACGGCCGGCGATGGTGGGGCGGGCGGCAGCGGCGGTATCGGCGGCTGGTGCGTGCGGAGCGGCCGGGACCGGAGCAACCTGCGAGGGCAACTCCGGCGCGCCGTCCCGTCCAGCGCCACACGACATCTCGGCCGACCACGCTCTAAGCTGACCCCGTGACTGGCTGGATGCCCGACGTCCTGCCCGGCTATTGGCAGCACCCGATCCCGCTCGGACCGGACCCCGACGGTGAAGGCGACGTCGTCGCGACCCTGATCCGCCGCGGAGATCCCGTCCAGACCGATCACGCTGTCCTGGCCGTGCACGGCTACACCGACTACTTCTTCCACACCGAACTGGCCGATCACTTCGCGCGCCGCGGCTTCGCCTTTTATGCGCTGGACCTCCGCAAGTGCGGCCGCTCCCGCCAGGGCGGCCAGACCCCGCACTTCACCACCGATCTGGCTCACTATGACGCCGAACTCGAGCACGCCCTGCGGATCATCGGCGAGCAAACGCGGACCGCCCGGATTCTGGTGTACGCACATTCCGCCGGCGGGCTGATCGTCTCGCTGTGGCTGGACCGGTTGCGCCGGGGCAGCACGACAGCGCACGCGGCGGTCGGTGGCCTGGTACTCAACAGCCCCTTCCTCGACCTGCACGGGCCGGCGATCCTGCGTTCGGGCCTCACCGCGGCTGCGGTCGCCGCCGTCTCGCGGATGCGGCCCAAGAGGGTGATCCGGCTACCGCGTGAGAGCGGATACGGCACCACCCTGCACCGCGACTATGACGGTGAGTTCGACTACAACCTGCAGTGGAAGCCCGTGGGCGGCTTCCCGATCACCTTTGGCTGGGTCCATGCCACCCGTCGCGGCCAGGCACGGCTACATCGCGGGCTCGACGTCGGTGTGCCCAACCTGATCCTTCGTTCCGATCACACCGTGCGCGAAAACGCCGATCCGGCAGCCCTGCAACGCGGCGACGCGGTGCTCGACGTCACCCATATCGCACGCTGGGCGGGTTGTATCGGCAACCGCAGCACCATCATTCCAGTGCCGGACGCCAAACACGACGTGTTCTTGTCGCTGCCGGAGCCGCGCCGGCTAGCCTATCGCCACCTGGACAACTGGTTGGACCACTACCTCAGCACACTGGATGACGCCGGCGCCTCGGCATCGTCGGGGAAAGGGTGAGCGCCTCAATGGAAACCTACGACCTGGCGATCATCGGAACCGGTTCGGGCAACAGCATTCTCGACGACCGTTATGCGCACAAACGGGTGGCGATCTGCGAGCAGGGCACCTTCGGCGGCACCTGCCTCAACGTCGGGTGCCTACCGACCAAGATGTTCGTCTACGCCGCAGACGTGGCCAAGACCATCCGCGGTGCCAGCCGGTACGGCGTCGACGCGCACATCGACGGGGTGCGCTGGGACGATATCGTCTCCCGGGTATTCGGGCGCATCGATCCGATCGCGATGGGCGGCGAGCAGTATCGGCGCTCGGCGCGCAACATCGACGTGTACCCCGCCCATACCCGGTTCGGCGGTGTCCAGGCCGACGGGCGCTATCTGTTGCGCACCGACGGTGGTGACGAGTTCACCGCCGATCAGGTGGTGGTCGCGGCCGGCTCGCGGCCGGTGATTCCGCCGGCGATCCTGGCCTGCGGCGTCAGGTACCACACCAGCGACACCGTCATGCGCATCACCGAGTTGCCGAAGCATCTGGTGATCGTCGGAAGTGGTTTTGTGGCAGCAGAATTCGCGCATGTCTTCTCGGCGTTCGGGGTTCGCGTCACCTTGGTGATCCGGGGCGGCTGCATGCTGCGGCATTGCGACGACACGCTGTGCGAACGGTTTACCCGCATCGCGTCGACGAAATGGGAACTGCGCACCCATCGCAATGTGGTGGCCGGGGAAAATGGCGCAACCGGCCTGTCGCTCACGCTCGACGACGGGTCCACCATCGACGCGGATCTGCTGCTGGTGGCGACCGGCCGGAGGTCCAACGCCGACCTGTTGGACGCCGACCGGGCCGGCGTCGACGTGGCCGACGACCGGGTGGTGGTCGACGAATACCAAAGGACTTCCGCTCGTAATGTCTTCGCGCTCGGTGATGTCTCGTCGCCCTATCAGCTCAAGCACGTCGCCAACCACGAAGCCCGCGTCGTGCAACATAACCTGCTGTGCGACTGGGACGATACCGCGTCGATGGTCGTTACCGACCATCGCTACGTACCGGCGGCGGTGTTCACCGATCCCCAGCTGGCTGCTGTGGGATTGACCGAAAACGAAGCCGTGGCAAGAGGTTTCGACATTTGCGTCGCAATACAGGACTACGGCGACGTCGGTTATGGCTGGGCGATGGAAGACACCACCGGGTTCCTCAAGCTGATCGCCGAACGCGGCAGCGGGCGCCTGCTGGGGGCTCACATCATGGGCCACCAAGCATCGTCGATCATCCAGCCGCTGATCCAGGCGATGAGCTTCGGACTCACCGCAGCCCAAATGGCTCGCGGCCAGTACTGGATTCACCCGGCGCTGCCCGAGGTCGTCGAAAACGCATTGCTGAACCTGCGCTGACGTCAGCGCCGGCGCTGCGCAGGATCGCGCCGCCGGGGAGGGCGCGGATCGGTGGCGTCGCCGAGATCCTGCACGATGTCCTGACACGCCGGGCACAGACCGCGCAACGTCAGACCGGCCCGCTCCGACAGCGCGAACGAGCTGCCCGCCATCGCGTGCTCCAGCGCCGAGCTCAGCTGCCGCGCGGGCACTTCGATGATCGCCTCACACTGGGTGCACACCGCATGGTGGTGTGGCGCCGTGGCCAGCCCGTAGGTGGTTACTCCGCCATCGAGGGTCAACGCGTGCAACACTCCCTGGTCGACCAGGGTGGTCACGGTGCGGTAGACGGTGGCCAGGTCGGGCGGCTGGGTCTCGGCGGGCAGGCAGGCGATCAGCCGTTGATGAATCTCGGCCACCGACAGGTGGCCGTTGACCGGTTCGAGGACGGCCAACACCTGAATCCGCGAGGGCATCCGCCGCAGGCCGTGGGCACGCAGGAGCCGACCGATCCGTTCAGTGACGGCCGGGTCCAGGCCCGACGGCTTTGACGTCACCCGTTCAGTGTCGCGCCGCAAGGCCGGGTTCGCCAGTATCCGGTCCGGCTCGGGGTGGCGAGGAGTCAGCTGATCGCGACACCGCCCGCGCGTCGGGCGGAACCGCCACCACGGCCCCGGCTTGGCCCGATGCCGACACCGACTGCCGGGGGCCGGCGATCTCGCGGGGCCGCGCACCCGGGCCCGCGGGGCAGATCCGACGCGAGGCAAGGACGATGGTCACAGCCACAAGGGATTTGAAGCCTCTCCGGTGGTGACAATGGGCCCTAGGCGCTACCTGCGGCCCTTTCATAGTGTCGCGACAACGCCTGTTCGACACCGCTCTATCCCCGCACCAGCGGGACGTGCATGACAGGGGTTGAGTCGTCGGCGAATCTGGCGCGGACGCGCACTTGGTCGCGGGCACAACAGGCCGTTCGAAAAGTTCATCTGTTGACGCCGGTCGCAAGCGTTGGGGGAATCTCGTGCCAAAAATCCGGAGCGACGCCGCCCAAACCGGCGCCATTACTGCAGTTCACCGCCTTCCCTGCGGCTCGGACGCCGACGCCCGGGCCGCGTGGGTGTCCAAAGCCCGGTGCCGCGACATCGACCCGGAGGAATTGTTCGTGCGCGGCGCCGCCCAGCGGGAAGCGGCGACGATCTGCCGGAACTGCCCGGTGATTCTCGAGTGCGCGGCCGATGCTCTCGACAACCGCGTCGAATACGGGATCTGGGGCGGCATGACAGAACGCCAGCGACGTGCCCTCCTCAAGCAGCACCCCGAGGTGAAGTCCTGGGCGGCGTTCATCGCCGCCCGGCGCAACCACCGCGCCGCGGCATCTGGGACCGGCGCAGCCAGCGCGTAGCACGCACCGCGCTTTTCACCGGCAACCACCCCGGTGCTTCTGCAAGTGACTTGCAATAAGGCGGGGCGACACCTACAGTCGTGCCTGTTGCGTTCCGCCCGCCGTTGCAAGGACCAACATGGCCCGTAGCGAACTCGACCGGGGCCCGTCACATCCCTCACAGTTGACAGGTTTTTCCCGGGTGCTCGGCGTACTGGCGCCAGCGGAGTGGTGGCGCCTGGGATCGATGTTGGCCGTCATCGTCGCACTGCACCTGGTTGGTTGGATCACCCTCGTCGCCTTGGTGGAGCCCGCACAACTTGCCTTGGGCGGCAAGGCATTTGGCATTGGCATCGGCTTGACTGCATACATGCTCGGCATGCGGCACGCTTTCGATGCCGACCACATCGCCGCCATCGACAACACCACCCGCAAGCTGATGAACGACGGGCAGCGGCCGCTGGCCGCGGGGTTCTTCTTCTCGCTGGGCCACTCCACCGTCGTCTTCGCTCTGGCGGTATTACTGGCGACCGGAGTCAAGACCATCGTCGGACCGGTTCGGCAAGATTCGTCGTCGTTGCACCACTACACCGGCCTGATCGGCACCGGCGTGTCCGGAGTGTTCCTGTATCTGATCGCCGTGCTCAACGTCATTGTCCTGGCCGGCATCCTGCGGGTGTTCGCCCGGTTGCGTCGTGGCGAGTTCAATGAAGCCGAGCTGGAGCAGCAGCTGGACAGCCGAGGACTGATCAACCGATTCCTCGGGCGGTTCACCAAGGCGATTACCAAGTCCTGGCATATGTATCCGGTGGGGTTGCTGTTCGGGCTGGGCTTCGACACCGCCACCGAAATCGCGCTGCTGGTACTGGCGAGCACCAGCGCGGCAGCCGGGTTGCCCTGGTACGCCATCCTGTGCCTGCCGGTGTTGTTCACCGCGGGCATGTGCCTGCTGGACACCATCGACGGTTCGTTCATGAACTTCGCCTACGGCTGGGCATTCTCCAATCCGGTGCGCAAGATCTACTACAACATCACCATCACCGCACTGTCGGTAGCGGTCGCGTTGCTGATCGGCAGCGTCGAACTGCTCGGCCTCGTCGCCGACGAATTCGGCTGGCGGGGCCCGTTCTGGAGGTGGATCGCCGGATTGGACCTGAACGTGGTGGGCTTCGCGGTCGTCGCCATGTTCGTGGTCACCTGGGCCGTCGCTCTGCTGGTATGGCGCCTCGGCCGCATCGAAGAAAAGTGGGCGCCGGCGGTCGAGCGCGCGGCCAGCAGCGCAACGTGATTCCGTGCGTAGTGTGGCGCCTCGGCGGCGCCGCGGCCAGTCCGAGTAAACGTCATGCAAACGGCGTCCCGAGTTACGACCCAACGTTGTACGCCTGTCGTAGGACCCTGGGGATTCGGAAACTGACGGCAAGCGCCGTCTTGTCGGTGCAACACCACGTGTCCACTCGTTAAACCCTGCGCCTGGGCCATGGGAAGGTCTGTCCGCCCCGGCGGATGCGCCATCATGCCGCCCGCGGCGGCCCGGCTGGGCCCCGTGCGTCTCGCAGCTCACCCTGCCGTGGTCCTGCTCGCCGGCGTCCCGCATCGGGGAACGCAGATCCACCGCGGAGCCCGCCTAACCCGGGAACTATATGGTAATGATTTTCATGTTCAATAGTAGGCTACGCGAAGTTGATGCGCGAAGATGGAGGGAACGTCGTGACGTTGAGCGTTGTTCCGGAAGGGCTGATCGCCGCGAGCGCGGCCATCGAAGCACTGACCACACGGCTGGCAGCGGCGCATGCAGCCGCGGTTCCGCTGATCACCGTGGTGGCCGCGCCGGCTGCAGATCCGGTGTCGGTGCAAAGCGCAGTCGAGGCCGGTGTTCGTGGCAGCGCACACGCTGCCGTGGCGGCGCAGGGCGTCGAGGATCTCGGCCGCTCAGGTGTCGCGGTAGCCGAGTCCGCTACCACTTACGCAACCGGCGACACGGTGGCGGCCGTCTCCTACCTCAGCGCGGGACTATGACCGCGCCGGTGTGGCTGGCCTCTCCTCCGGAGGTGCATTCAGCGTTGCTGAATAGCGGCCCGGGTCCAGAGCCGTTGCTGACGGCCGCGGCGGGATGGTCCTCACTGAGCGACGAATACGCCTCGGTAGCAGCAGAACTGGGAACGTTGTTGGCCGCGGTGCAGGCCGGGGTGTGGCGGGGGCCCAGTGCCGACGCATTCGTGGCCGCCTACGGTCCCTACCTGGCCTGGTTGACGCAGGCGAGTGCCGACAGCGCGACAGCGGCCGCCCGCCACCAGACCCTGGCCGCGGCATACACGGCCGCATTGGCGGCCATGCCAACTCTGCCTGAATTAGCCGCCAATCATGTCAGCCACGCAGGTTTGGTGGCGACAAATTTCTTCGGGATCAACACCATCCCCATTGCGCTCAATGAGGCCGACTATGTGCGTATGTGGATTCAGGCCGCAACGACTATGGCGACCTATCAAGCAATATCCGGAAGCGCGGTGACATCGATCCCACAGACTGGGCCCGCCCCGCCGATCCTGAAATCGAACACACCGGCCCAGGAGTCCGGGAAGGCCGGCGACTCAGGCCACGCCACCCCGATAGACAACCTCATCGCCGAAATTCTGAAAGTGATCAGCGGCGGCCGCATCATCTGGGACCCCGCCAACGGCACCCTCAACGGGTTGCCCTACGACGCGTACACGAACCCCGGACAACCAATCTGGTGGTTAGCTCGCGCCCTCGAATTCTTTCAGGACGGCGAGGAATTTTGGCGGCTCCTCTTCACCAATCCGGTGGCGGCGGTTGAGTTCCTGTTCAGTATCTTGGTGTTCGATTTGCCAACGCACATCATGCAGATCGTCACCTGGCTAGCCCAGTCCCCGCAGCTGTTGGCGGTTGCCCTCGGCCAAACCATCGCCACCTTGGGGGCGGCAACGGGCTTCGCCGGACTTGCCGGCCTGGCTGCCACCCAGGTTGCCGCGATCCCGGTACCCGGTCCGGAGCCGGTGCTGATGCTACCGATGACATTGCCGGTCGCCGGGATAGCTCCAACGCTTCCGACGGCCACCGCCTCGGCAACGGCTCCGGCCTCGGCGCCAGCGCCACCTGCCGGCATCGCCGCGTCGACCCCTGCGCCGACACCAGCGGCCGGTATCGAAGGGTTTCCCCCCTTCGTCGTCGGCGGCCCGACCATCGGGTCAGATTCGCGACTTTCGACCCGTGCCCAGACGAAGGAGCCAGCTTCCGATTCGGCCGCGGCCGCCGCGGCCGCGCAGGCATCGGATCGGCGGGAGGCTCGCGCTCGTCGGCGCCGACGGACACCGACCAACGAACGGGGACATCGCGACGAGTTCGCCGAGATGGAGCTCGATGGGAACCTGGCCGCTCCCCGACCCGACGAACTGCAGGTTTCGGGTGAGTCGGCGTGGGGTGCGGGGCCGCTGGGATCCCGCGGCACCGCCCGCACCCAGACACTCGTCGAAGCGGCGGGTTTCGCCACGCTTGACGGCAGCGGCCTCGGCGACGGCGCACGGACGCCGATGATCCCCGGGACCTGGAATGCTAAGGCAGACAACGGAACAGACGATCCACACCACAATCAGAAGCAGTGAAGACGAATAATTGGATCGATGGGGTTCGGCGAGACGGCCTCGCAGGTCATTGACCAGGCGCAATCCTTTGCGGTACGTGATGTCGCTCCGGCGTCAGCGTCGATCTGAAAGCCGGTCCTCGCCATTGGCGATAGCTTGATTGACCGTGGACGGTGTAGAACATGCTCATGAGCACCGTGGTGCTTCGGCCCCCCCGTCGACGCTGCGCCGAGCACGGTCATGCATGAACTCGCCCTGTGCGAAGCGATCGCCGGCGTGGTCAAGACGCATTCCGACGGACGCCACGTCGACGTCGTCCGGGTGCGAGTCGGCGCGCTTCGGCAGGTGGTTCCGGAGTCGCTGTCGTTTTGCTGGACGCTGGTCCGCGACTCGGCGGACATGCCGGACGCCGAGCTGGAACTGGAATGTGTCACCGCCGAGGTCCGCTGCGGTGCCTGCGGCCGGCAGTCGGAAATCACCTCGGCCTGGTCGATCTGGTGCCCGCACTGCGACAGTCCCGACGTCGAGGTGGTGCGCGGCAACGAATTTCTGGTGACGTCGCTCGATGTCTCGTGAAAGGTGTTGGAAATGGGTAGATTTCACCGCCACGACGACGGCACTGTGCACATCCACGAGCATGACCACGGCGACCATGACCATGACCATGACCACGGGGACCACACCGGATACCAGACCGGCGCTGCACGCATCGACGTCCTCGAAGACATCTTCGCCGAGAACGACGCGCGCGCCACTATCAACCGGGTGGCATTCGACAGCAACGGCATCCGCGCGCTCAACCTCATGAGCTCCCCCGGGTCGGGAAAGACCACCGTGCTGCAGGCCACGCTCGACGAGCTCGCCGGCGAGTTCGCAATCGGGATCATCGAGGGCGACATCGCCACCGACCTGGATGCCGCCAAACTCAGCGGCCGCGGCGCCCAGGTGTCACTGCTCAACACCAGCAACGGTTTTGGCGGCGAATGCCATCTGGACGCACCCATGGTCAACCGCGCCCTGCCGGGTCTGGACCTGCCCGGCCTGGACCTGGTGATCATCGAAAACGTCGGCAACCTGGTCTGCCCTGCCGAATTCGACGTCGGCGAGCACGCGAAGGCCATGGTCTACTCCGTCACCGAAGGCGAGGACAAACCGCTGAAGTATCCGGTGATGTTTCGCTCGGTGGATGTGGTGCTGCTCAACAAGATTGACCTGGTGCCCTACCTGGACGCCGATGTGGAGGCCTATATCGCCCATGTTCGCCAAGTGAATACCACCGCGGCGATCTTGCCGGTCAGTGCGCGCACGGGTGCGGGGATGGCCGCCTGGTTCGGTTGGCTACGCCGGTTCGCCCGCGGCGCGCCCCCTGGAGAGGATGGCCTAACGCGTTGACGAATCGTCAACTGCAAACTATTCGCAACGATCAAGCGCCTAGCCGAATTGCGAATTCCGTTCTGGCACTGACGGTAAAGAACAAAGACAGGCTATGCAACAGCCGTCGACCAAATGCCGAATCGGTTGCCACCTGCGAACCATTGACAAGGCACAACGACACGGAGTAGACCCAGAAATAGCGCTGCGCAAGTGGGCCGACGGTCGACTCCGGCAGCGTCAGGGGCTTCAGCTCACCCCGGAAAGCTGCACTATGCCTACAGAAGCAGCAGTCAAAGCAGAAGAAACGTTGATTCACGTTCTGTGGATCAACGCAGGTCTCAGCTGTGACGGCGATTCGGTGGCGTTGACTGCCGCCACCCAGCCCAGCGTCGAGGAAATCGCCCTGGGAGCGCTTCCCGGCCTCCCCAAGGTCGCCGTCCACTGGCCGCTGATCGATTTCGAATGCGGACCGACCGGCGGGGCCGACGACTTCCTCGCCTGGTTCTTCAAAGCCGATCGCGGCGAGTTGGAGCCCTTTGTGCTCGTTGTCGAAGGGTCGATACCCAACGAAAAGATCAAGGACGAGGGCTATTGGTGCGGGTTCGGCAATGATCCGGCCACCGGCCAGCCGATGACCACCAGCGAGTGGCTCGACCGGCTGGCACCCAAGGCCACCGCGGTCGTCGCCGTCGGGACCTGCGCCACCTATGGCGGCATCCACGCGATGGCCGGCAACCCCACCGGCGCGATGGGTGTTCCCGACTACCTCGGCTGGGACTGGAAGAGCAAGGCCGGTATCCCGATCGTGTGCGTGCCCGGCTGTCCGATCCATCCCGACAACCTCTCCGAGACGCTGACCTACCTGCTCTACATGGCCACCGGCCAGGCGCCGATGATTCCGCTCGACGACGCGCTGCGGCCCAAGTGGTTGTTCGGCCAAACCGTGCACGAGGGCTGCGACCGAGCCGGCTACTACGAGCAGGGTGACTTCGCCACCGAATACGGTTCGCCGAAATGCATTGTGAAGCTTGGGTGTTGGGGTCCCGTTGTGAAATGCAACGTGCCCAAGCGCGGCTGGATCAACGGTGTCGGTGGGTGCCCGAACGTCGGCGGCATCTGCATCGGCTGCACGATGCCGGGCTTCCCGGACAAGTTTATGCCGTTCATGGACGAGCCGCCGGGCGGCAAGGTGTCCACCACCGCGTCGGGTCTGTACGGAACCGTGATTCGCAACCTGAGGGGTATCACGGCGCGCACCGTCGACAAGGAACCACGCTGGCGCCACAAGGGCACCCAACTCACCACTGGAGCCCGGAGAACCTGGTAGGCGCGGCGCCGCAACTCAACTCAGCATCTCGGACGGAGAGATTTCGATGACCACTATCGTCCCCGAGCCGACCACCGCCAAGCGCGAACCCGGCCAGCTCGTCGAAATGTCCTGGGATCCGATCACCCGGATCGTGGGCAGCCTCGGCATCTACACCAAGATCGACTTCGAGAACAAAGAAGTCGTCGAGTGCCACAGCACCTCGTCGATCTTCCGCGGCTACTCGATATTTATGAAGGGCAAAGATCCCCGCGACGCCCACTTCATCACCAGCCGCATCTGCGGCATCTGCGGCGACAACCACGCCACCTGCTCCTGCTACACCCAGAACATGGCCTACGGGGTCAAGCCGCCGCACCTCGGTGAATGGCTGATCAACCTCGGCGAGGCCGCCGAATACATGTTCGACCACAACATCTTCCAGGAGAACCTGGTCGGCGTGGACTTCTGCGAGAAGATGGTCGCCGAAACCAATCCAGGGGTGCTGGCCAAGGCGGAGAAAACCGCGGCGCCGCACGCTGACGCGCACGGCTACCAGACCATCGCCGAGATCATGCGCTCGCTCAACCCGTTCAGCGGCGAGTTCTACCGGGAGGCCCTGCAAGTCAGCCGCTGGACCCGCGAAATGTTCTGCCTCATGGAGGGGCGTCACGTACACCCGTCGACGCTGTACCCGGGTGGCATCGGAACCACCGCCACGGTCCAGCTGATGACCGACTACATGACCCGGCTGATGCGCTACGTCGAGTTCATGAAGAAGGTCGTACCGATGCACGACGACCTGTTCGACTTCTTCTACGACGCCCTGCCCGGCTACGAGAAGGTCGGCCTGCGCCGCACGCTGCTGGGCTGCTGGGGCTCGTTCCAGGATCCCGAGGTGTGCAACTTCGCGTACAAGGACATGGAGCGTTGGGGTAACGCCATGTTCGTCACCCCGGGCGTGGTGGTCGACGGCAAACTGGTCACCCACTCGCTGGTGGACATCAACCTGGGCATCCGAATCCTGTTGGGCAGTTCGTATTACGACGACTGGACCGACCAGGAGATGTTCGTCAGGACCGACCCGCTGGGCAACGCTGTGGACCGGCGCCACCCGTGGAACCAGCACACCAACCCCCATCCGCAGAAGCGGGATATGGACGGCGGCAAGTACAGCTGGGTGATGTCGCCGCGCTGGTTCGACGGCAAGGACCATCTGGCTCTGGACACCGGCGGCGGCCCGCTGGCCCGGCTGTGGGCCACGGCGCTGGCCGGCCTGGTCGACATCGGCTACGTCAAGGCGACCGGCAACAGCGTCAAGATCAACCTGCCCAAGACCGCCCTGAAGGGTCCGGTCGAATTCGAGTGGAAGGTGCCCAGGCACGGCAGCAACACCATCGAACGTGACCGGGCGCGCACCTACTTCCAGGCCTACGCCGCCGCGTGCGCGTTGCACTTCGCCGAGAAGGCGTTGGCGGAAATCCGCGCCGGACGCACCAAGACCTGGGAGCGCTTCGAGGTGCCCGACGAGGCCATCGGCTGCGGCTTCACCGAAGCGGTGCGCGGCGTGCTCAGCCACCACATGGTGATCCGCGACGGCAAGATCGCCAACTATCACCCGTATCCGCCCACCCCGTGGAACGCCAACCCGCGCGACAGCTACGGCACACCGGGCCCCTACGAAGACGCGGTGCAGGGTCAGCCGATCTTCGAGGAGAACAGCCGGGAGAACTTCAAGGGCATCGACGTGATGCGCACGGTGCGCAGTTTCGATCCGTGCCTGCCCTGCGGCGTGCACATGTACCTGGGCAAGGGCAAGACGCTGGAGAAACTGCACACGCCGACGCAGTCACCCATCGAGGCGCGATGATCGATAGCGCGGCGAAGCCGGGCGCTGGGGGCACCTCCGGCTTGCGGGGGCCGGGTCATCACCATCAAAAGGAGTGACGCATGGCCGATCGCCCGGATACCCCCGACAACGACACACATTGGCGCACCGCGGGCGATCGAATCCAGACCTTGCTGGATTCGTGCGCGGCGGGCGGGACGGCCGCGCACGAACGCGCCCAACAGCTGGTCCGCGAGGTGGTCGGGCTTTACGGAGCCGGGCTGGAGCGGATCATGCACGTGCTGGACGACCCCGGTTCGGCCGAGCGGCTGGCCACCGACGACCTGGTGGCCAGCCTGCTCCTGGTACACGGCCTGCACCCGCATGACGTGCACCGGCGGGTGACCGACGCGCTGGAGCGGGTGCGACCCTACCTGGGTTCCCACGGTGGCGACGTCGACCTGCTCGAGGTCACCGATACCGTCGTCCGGTTGGCGTTCACCGGGAGCTGCAAGAGTTGCCCGTCGTCTGCGGTGACGCTCGAGTTGGCAGTGCAGGACGCTATCCGGACGGCCGCCCCGGAGATCTGCTCGATCGAGGTGGTCGCCAGCACCAAGCCCGGCACCGTCATTGCGGCCGAAACCCTCTTGGCGCGAGTGCATTCCAACGGCCATGACGCCACCTCCTGGCACCCGGTGCCGGAGCTGGACGACCTGGCGCCCGGCGAGGCCGGCGGTTTCCTGGTCGACGGAACCACGTTGCTGGCGTGCCGGGTCGGCGACCAAACCTTCGCCTATCGCGACCACTGTCCGGTGTGTGACGACACGCTGGCCGGCGCGGAACTGTGCGACGCACTGCTGCGCTGCCCACGCTGCGACACCGGATTCGACGTGGTGCGCGCGGGTGCCGGTGCGAACGGGGCCCACCTCGACCCGGTGCCGCTGCTGCCCCGCGACGGCGTGCTCTCGGTGGCACTACCCTGCGCGGTGACCGAAGCCATGGGAGCTCCGGCATGACGAGTCCCTATGACGTCCTGGCCCGGATCAGGACCAATCAGCGGGCCCCCGAGCCGGCCGACGAACGATGCGAGATGTGTTCGGAGCCGATACCCGACGAGCATCAGCATGTGGTGAATGTGGCTGGGCGACAACTGATGTGCGTCTGCCGCGGCTGCTATCTGCTGTTCACCGACTCCGAAGCCGAGCTGCGCTACCGCGCCGTGCCCGACCGGTATCTGGCGTTCCCCGATTTCGCGCTGGGCCGGCGCACCTGGGAGGCCCTGCAGATTCCGGTCGGGGTGGCCTTCTTCTTCACCAACTCCGCCCTCGGCCGCACCGTCGCCTTCTACCCGGGTCCGGCCGGCGCCACCGAATCGGAATTGGACCTCGACGCCTGGAACGCCCTCGGCGGGGCCGACCCCCGGCTCAGCCTAGTGACCGACGATGTGGAGGCGCTCTTGGTGCGGGTCCCCGAATCCGGCCCCCCGCAAAGCTTTCTGGTGCCGATCGACGCCTGCTATGAATTCGTCGGCCGGTTGCGGTTGCTGTGGCGCGGCTTCGACGGCGGCCAGCAGGCGCGGGAATTCATCGACGGCTTCTTCGAGCGGGTCGCCGCGCAAGCACGGGAGACGCCGCGGTGACCCAGCCGATGGACCTGATGTTCGCCGTACTCGACGTGGCGCCGGAGCCGTACACCGTCAGCCCGGTGCTCACCGCCCGCATCGACGTCGCCGCCGGCTACGACGACCCGGTGCACGCCATCGCGCTGCGCTGCCAGGTCCGCATCGAACCGCTGCGGCGTTCCTACTGCGACGACGAAGCCGCCGGACTGCTCGACTTGTTCGGACCCCGGGAACGCTGGGCACACACCCAACGCACCTTCCTGTGGCAGCATTGCACCGCCATGGTTCCGGGTTTCACCGGCCACACCACCGCGGCGCTGCCCTTGGATTGCACCTACGACTTCGAGGTGGCCGCGGCCAAGTACCTGCACGCGCTGCGCGGCGGCGCCATCCCCCTCCAATTCCTGTTCAGTGGAACGGTTTTCGTCAAATCTGAGCGCGGCTTCTCGGTGCAGCACGTGTCCTGGGACTGCGAGGACCGCTACGACATGCCGGTCGCGGTCTGGCGCGAGCTGATGGCCCAGCACTACCCGAACACCGGGTGGCTGCGGCTCAGCCATGACACCATCAGCGCGCTGGCCCACTACAAGTCGGAGCGCGGCCTGCTCGACCTCGACCACGCTCTCACCGCGCTATTGGCCGAGGCATCGCAACGGGAGGCGAGCCCGTGACCTCCAGCTGGGACCGCGCCCGCGCCGTCGCCGACGCAGTGCTCTACGAAGGCTACCTGCTCTACCCGTACCGCGGGACGTCGAGCAAAAACCAATCCCGTTGGCAGTTCGGCGTTCTGGGACCACCCGGGGCGGCCGGCGCCGGGCTGGGCGAAGACGACACGATGGCGGCGCAGTTCCTGGTCGACAGCGCCCGGGCGATCACCCTGGTGGTGAGATTCCTGCAGCTGCAGCACCGCCGCGCCGAGCGGGCAGGTGCCGGCGGCGGCTTCGAACCCGTGGCCGAACTGACCACGGCGTCGGGATCGTGGCTGTCCTGGGACGAAGCCGTCGAATGTGAAAGGTCTTTCGGCCCGCTGGCATTCGAGGACCAGCCGTGGACGCTGCCGGTGCTGGCGCAGCAGGCGACCGACGTCGAATCCGTCGACGGCGGCCGTCTGGTTCGCCACCGCCGGGCGGTGCGTGGCGAGCTCAGCGTCTGCAGCGAACCCGACGGTGAGCTACGCCGGGTCTCGGTACATATCGCCAACGTCGGTCCCAGCCCTTGCGACAAGAACGATGCGATGGCGCGGTCGCTGATCGGTACTCATATTATCGTCGAAGTCGTTGGCGGCCAGTTTGTTTCGTTGCTCGAACCACCGCCGGCCGCATCCGGGGCGGTGTCGCGGTGCACCCAGCACCGATGCTTCCCGGTGCTGGCCGGGCCACCGGGCAGCCACGACCTGTTGCTGATTTCGCCGATCATCCTCTACGACCACCCCGAAGTCGCCGAACAGAGCAGCACCGAGCTGTATGACTGCACCGAGATCGACGAGATCCTGACGCTGCGCGTGATGACCATGACCGACGAAGAAAAGGCTCAGGCGCGGGCCACCGATCCGCGGGCCGCCCGGATCATCGACCGGTGCGAGGCCATGTCGGCGCAGGACATGGCCCGGTTGCACGGCGTGCTGCGGGATCCGCACGGGGTTGCCGGGCTGGTCCCGGAGGTGCCCGTGGGGCTCGACTGGTGGGATCCGCTGGCCGACGACGCGGTGCGTCCCGAGATCGACGCGGTGCTGGTCAACGGAGTCCGGATCGCCCGGGGCAGCCGGGTCCGGTTACGGCCGAGGCGCAACGCCGACGCGCAGGACATCTTCGTCGCCGGCAAGGCCGCCCGCGTCGCGTCGGTGCACCAGGACGTCGACGGCAACACGCACGTCGCCGTGGTCGTCGACGACGATCCGGCGGCCGAACTGCACGAGTGGTACGGCCGCTACCTGTACTTCTCCCCCGACGAGGTGGAACCGCTGCACACTCACAACATGTGAAAGGAGTTCGCCATGGACGTCTTAGGTTGGGTGTTCATTGCCCTCATCGCGCTGGTGGTGGCCGTCGCGGTGGCGTTGGGTGTGACATCACTACCAGATGCCCGCCGCTACTTGAAGCTGCGGCGGATGTAGCCGGCCCGGTCAACCCATGACAGCGCGCATCCTGGTCGCCGGAATCGGCAACATCTTCCTGGGGGACGACGGTTTCGGCTCCGAGGTGCTGCGCCACGCCGAGATTCCGCAGCACGGTTCGCAGGTGCGTGTTGTCGACTACGGCATCCGCGGCATGCATCTGGCCTACGACCTGCTCGAGGGCTGGGACACCCTGGTGCTGGTCGACGCGGTGCCCAGCCGCGGCAATCCGGGCGCCCTGCACGTCTTCCAGGCCGATCATGACTGGTGGTCCGACCCGACGAGCCTGGACGCGCACAACATGGACCCGGCCACCGTCTTCGCCAACCTGCGGGCGCTGGGGGGCACGCCGCCCTACACCGTCGTCGTCGGGTGCGAGGCGGGTAGCGTCGAAGAAGGCATGGGGCTCAGCGAACCCGTCGCCAAGGCCGTCCCCCGCGCCGCCCGCGCGGTCGAGGAGATTGTCGCGGCGTTGCGAACGACCTCGGCCCCGGAAGCGATCCGAGAGGAGTGCTGATCATGTGTCTGGGCATACCCGGTCAGGTGATCAGGATGCTCGACGGGTATGAAGGGCAGCTGGCACTGATCGATGTCGCCGGCGAGCAGCGCAAAGTCAACGTGGGCATGCTTCCGGAGGAGACGTTCGCACCCGGTGACTGGGTGATCATTCACATGGGCTTCGTGGTCGAGAAGACCGACCGGGCCGGAGCCGAGCAGGCGATGGCCGGCCTGGAGCTGATGGGGCGGGGCCGCGATCCCGATGGCGATTGACATGACCGACACGCCCTTGTTGCAGCGCTCCGACGACCTTCGGCGGCGCATCACCGTCACCGGTGTGGTCCAAGGGGTCGGTTTTCGTCCGTTCGTCCACGTGCTGGCCACCGAGCTCGGCCTGGCCGGGTTCGTCGGCAACGATTCCGGCGCGGTCTTCGTGGAGGTGCAGGGTGGGCGCGCCCAGCTCGACGAGTTCGCCCGCCGGTTGGGTGCGCAGGCGCCGCCGCTGGCTCGGATCAGCTCGGTCTCGGTGACCGAGATCGCAACCGAGACAAGCGCATCCGGATTTCGGATCGTGGCCAGCCGGACGGTCGGCGGTGCCACGACACCGATTCCGCCCGATGTCGCGGTGTGCGACGACTGCATCGCCGAATTGTTCGACCCGCACGACCGCCGCTACCGGCACCCGTTCATCACCTGCACCAACTGCGGGCCACGGTTCACCGTCATCCGCACGCTGCCCTATGACCGCCCGGGTACCACCATGGCGGGGTTCGCCATGTGCGAGCGCTGCGCCGCCGAATATCACGACCCCTCCGATCGCCGGTTCCACGCACAGCCGATCGCCTGCCCGGACTGCGGGCCGTCGCTGTGGTTCCGGTCAGCGGCCGGGCGGGTCACCGGCTCCGACGCGGCGCTGGCGGCCACCCACGAGGCGCTGGCAGCTGGAGCGGTGGTCGCCATCAAGGGGATCGGCGGCTACCACCTGGCCTGCGCGGTCGACGACGACGCGGTGGTGCGCTCGCTGCGGTCACGAAAGGCGCGGGGCGCCAAGCCGTTTGCCATGCTGGTGCGCGATCTGGAGGTGGCCCGCCGCTACGCCTACGTCGACGACACCGAGGCGGCGGTGTTGTCCGGCCCGGCCCGGCCCATCGTGTTGCTGCGCCGGCGTGACACCGCCGCGGTCGCCGATTCCGTTGCGCCCGGCAGTCCGCTGCTGGGGCTGATGTTGCCCTACTCCCCCATCCATCACCTGCTGCTGGCGCCGGTGCCCGGTGGCGGCGGCCCGGTGCCCACCGCGCTGGTGCTGACCAGCGCCAACCGCTCCGACGAGCCCATCTGTTTCACCGACACCGATGCGGCACAGCGACTTTCGCCGCTCTGCGATGCGGTGCTCGACCATGACCGTCCCATCCAGGTGCCCTGTGACGACTCGGTGGTGCGGGTGGTCAGCGAGGGAGGGTCCGGGCGCGAGCTGCCGATCCGCCGCTCCCGCGGCTACGCGCCGCTGCCGGTCGAGCTCCGCTGCGACGGCCCGGCCGTCCTGGCGGTGGGCGGGGAACTGAAGAACACGTTCTGCCTCACCGATGGCCGGCGCGCGTACCTGTCCGCTCACATCGGCGACATGGGCACCTGGGAGACGCTGTGCGCGTTCGAGCGCGCGGTGCGCCAGCTCAGCGAAATACGTGGTGCGCCAAGGCGTTTGGCCGCCGATCTGCATCCTGGGTATCACACCCGGGGTTGGGCGGAGCGGCACGCCGGCGATCGGCCGCTCGATCTGATCCAGCACCACCATGCGCACGTGGTGTCGCTGCTGGCCGACCACCGGCGCCTCGGCGAACCCGTCGTCGGAGTCTCCTTCGACGGCACCGGTTACGGCTGCGATGCCACCATCTGGGGCGGGGAGATCCTGGTCCTCGGCCGCGACAGCCACCGCTTCGTCCGGGCCGGGCACCTGTTGCCGGCGCCGCTGCCCGGAGGCGACGCCGCGGTGCGCAATCCCTGGCGGATGGCGCTGTCGCAGCTGTGGCTGGCCGACCTCGACTGGACCCCGGATCTGGCGCCGGTCGCCGCCGCGACACCCGACGAATTGCGGCTCATCCGTTCGCAATTGGAGAGCGGCACCGGCTGTGTGCCGTGTTCGAGCATGGGCCGGTTGTTCGACGCCGTCGCGTCGATACTCGGGGTGCGTCACCGGATCGACTACGAAGGCCAGGCCGCCATCGAACTGGAAGCGCTGGCCGAGACGGCCGGTGACCGGCCCGGGCCCTCGCTGCCCTTGACGGTACGGGCCGACGGGGTCATCGATCCGGCCACCATGGTGCAAACCCTGGTGTCGGCCCTGCGTGCCGGCACCCAACCGGCGCTGCTGGCCGCATGTTTCCACCAGGCGGTCGCCGACGCCGTCGCCACGGTGGTCGCCCAAGTGGCCGGCGGCGTTCGCCTGGTCGGCCTGACCGGTGGGGTGTTCCAGAACGTCCTGCTGCTGCGTGCGTGCCGGGAACGGTTGCAGCGCAAGGGTTTCGAGGTGCTGACCCACCACACAGTGCCGCCGAACGACGGTGGGTTGGCGCTCGGTCAGGCCGTGATTTCGATGCTGATAGGAGCGGAGGCGGCCGAGCAATGACCATTCCCACCGGCATCGATCGTGGACTCACTGCCGAGTTGGCCGCCGACCTGGCAGCCGCCGCGTTCACGCTGGCCAAGCGGTTCGCCGCGGGAGCCACCCTGTGGTCGATCGCGCCGTCGTGGGAACCGCATGCCCTGCACATCGCGGTCGAGTTCGTCCATCCGGTGATCATGGGCAAACGCGCCCTGCCCGCGGTGGCCCTGACCGGACCCGACCTGGTGGATCTGGTGCGGGTATCGGTGCGGCCCGGCGACATCGTCGTCGGGGTCGCCGGCGCCGACCAGCCCGACGTACTCTCGATCATGCGACGCAGTCCGGCCTGGGGTGCCACCACGCTGTGGATCGGTAGCGGTGAGCGCCCGAAAGCCGGTGCGGCCGATCACGTGTTGTGGCTTGACGACCCCGACCCGCGGGTGCCCGCAACCGGTGGCTTCGTGCTCTTCTACCACGTGTTGTGGGAACTGACCCATGTATGTTTCGAGCATCCAGGGCTACTCAAACCTGAATGCGCAGAAGAGGTTTGCGTCACCTGTAGCGACGAGGGACGCCTGGGCGAGGTGGTGACCGCTTCGGCTGAGGGGCTGGCCGCCGTGCGCACCGCCCGCGGCGTTGAGCATGTGGTGACCACGCTGGTCGGCCCGGTCGCGGCCGGCGATCTGGTGCTGGTGCACGCCGGCACGGCCCTCAGCCGGCTCGAGGAGCACATCTGATGAGCGACGAGCCGACCAACTTCCTGTATCCGTTCATCGACGCACAGGAGGAAAACCCCGAATCGCTGCTGGCCGACCTGGCCGCGTCGGCGCGGGCGAAGGCCGCCGAAAGCCTGGCCCTGCGCCGCGCCACCCTGGACGCCAACGCCGACCTGCTGACGGCGGCCGCCACCGAAATGGCGCGCCGATTCGCGGCGGGCGGGCGACTGTTCACCTTCGGAAACGGCGGCAGCTGCACCGATTCCACCACCCTGGCGCGGCTGTTCGCCCGGCCGCCAATCGGCACCCCGCTACCGGCCTGGTCGTTGACCGCCGACCAGGCGATCCTGACCGCCCTGGGCAACGACGTCGGATTCGACCTGGTGTTCGCCCGCCAGCTGATCGCCCGCGCGAAGGCCGGCGACATCGCGATCGCCATGTCGACCAGCGGCAATTCGCCCAACCTGCTGGCCGCGCTCGCCGAGGCGCGCCAACGGGGCCTATACACCATCGGCTTCGCCGGATATGACGGCGGCGCCTTCGCCGACAACCCCAATGTGGATACCTGCTTCATCGTTCGGTCCCAAAGCGTGCACCGGATCCAGGAATCGCAGGCGCTGCTGGGCTATCAACTGTGGGTGGCGGTCCACGAACGGGGCGGCCGGGATCGAGGGGCCGCATGAGCACGTCAGCAAGCGAATACCGTTCGTCGGGGCCGCGTTTCGCCGAGGGCGAGGTCATCGAGCGCATCGAGTCGTTCCGCCGGCGACGGCCCCGGCTGCTCGACGAGCACATCACCCTGGCCCACGGAGCCGGAGGCAAGGCCTCGGCGGCGCTGGTCGATGCGGTGTTCGTGGAGGCGTTCCGCAACCCGGCACTGGAGTCGCTGGGCGACGCCGCGGTGCTCCCGCTGCCTAGCGGCGAACGGGTTGCCATGTCCACCGATTCATTCGTGGTGGCGCCCAGGCGTTTTCCCGGTGGCTCGGTCGGCGCGCTGGCCGTGCACGGAACCTGCAACGACCTGGCGATGGCCGGTGCCGTGCCGTCCTGGATCTCGGTGGCCTTCGTGCTCGAAGAGGGCTTCCCTATTGCCGAGCTCAAAGAAATCGTCGCCGACATGGCGGCCGCCGCCGCAAAGGCCGGGGTGCAGATCGTCACCGGCGACACCAAGGTGGTGCCCAGGGGCGCCGCCGACGGCCTGTTCGTCACCACCACCGGAGCCGGGATCATTCCCGCCGGGCGGCGGCTGTCCGCGGACGCGGTGCGCGCCGGCGACAAGGTGTTGCTGTCGGGGTCGATGGGCGATCACGGCATGGCCGTCATGCTGGCCCGCGGCGATCTGGCGATCGAGGCCGACATCCGTTCCGACACCGCCTCGCTCAGCCCGTTGGTGGAATTGCTGCTGGCGGCCGCGCCGTCGACCCGCTGGCTGCGCGATGCCACCCGCGGCGGAGTGGGCACCGTCTGCAATGAACTGGCCCAGGGCTGCGGGCTGGGGGTGCTGCTGGAAGAACAACGGATTCCGGTGGCGCCGATGGTCAACGGCGCGTGCGAGCTGCTCGGCATTGACCCGCTCTACGTCGCCAACGAAGGCAAGTTCGTCGCCGTCGTCGCACCGGCGGAAGCCGAAGCCGCGCTGGCCGCGGTGCGCTCGCATCCGCTGGGCGCCGATGCGGCCGAAGTAGGCGAAATCGTCGCCGAACCGGCCGAAACCGTAGTACTGCGTACCGGATTCGGCGGTACCCGGATTGTCGACATGCTGGTCGGCGATCCGTTGCCGCGAATCTGCTGACCTGAAGGAGCCGATATGTGCTTGGGCATTCCGGGGCGGATCGTCGAGATCACCGACCCGGCAAACTATCTGGCGAAAGTCGACGTCAGCGGAGTGCAGCGGACGATCAGCGTGCGACTACTCGACGACGACCTGCCCGAACCCGACGACTGGGTGCTCATCCACGTCGGTTTCGCGATGGCCAAGATCGACGAGACCGAGGCGCTGCTCACCCTGGACGCGATCCAGAAGCTGGGCGACGCCTACACCACCGAAATGGAAGCCTTCGATTCGTCGGCGATCATCTGAACAGGGGTGCCACACCATGAAATTCGTTGACGAATTCCGCGACCCGGCCGCGGCGCGCAAACTGCTGACGGTGATCGAGCATCTGGCCGGCTCCGGCCCCGAACACTTCAAGTTCATGGAGGTGTGCGGCGGGCACACCCACACCATCTACCGGCACGGGATCGAACATCTGCTGCCCGACAACGTCGAACTGGTGCACGGCCCCGGCTGCCCGGTGTGCGTGATCCCGATGGGCCGTATCGACGACGCCATGTGGCTGGCCGGCCAGCCCGACGTCGTCTTCACCTGCTTCGGCGACATGATGCGAGTGCCCGGCTCGGCCGGCAGCTTGCTGGACGCCAAGGCTCGTGGCGCCGACGTGCGTTTCGTCTATTCGCCGTTGGACGCGCTCAAGATCGCGGTCGACAACCCGGACAAGCAGGTGGTGTTCTTCGCGATCGGCTTCGAGACCACGGCGCCGTCGACGGCGGTCACCCTGGTGCGGGCCCGCGACCTCGGGTTGCCCAACTTCACTGTGTTCTGCAACCATGTGACAATCGTGCCGCCGATCAAGGCCATCCTGGAATCACCGGACCTGCGACTGTCGGGTTTCATTGGCCCCGGCCATGTTTCGACCGTCGTCGGCAACCGACCATACCGGTTTGTGCCGCAGGTGTACGGAAAGCCGTTGGTGGTCTCCGGGTTTGAGCCGTTGGACATCCTGGCGTCGGTCGCGATGCTGCTGCGCCAGATCCGTGAGGGCCGTTGTGAGGTGGAAAACCAGTACAAGCGGGTGGTGCCTGAGCAGGGCAACCCGGCCGCACTGGCGCTGATGGGCAAGGTGTTCGCATTGCGTCCGCACTTCGAATGGCGCGGGCTGGGTTTCATCTCCCAAAGCGCGCTGCGGCTGCACGACGATTTCGCCGACTTCGACGCCGAGCTGCGGTTCGCGATGCCCGGGGTGCGGGTGGCCGACCCGAAGGCGTGCCAGTGCGGTGAGGTGCTCAAGGGTGTGCTCAAACCTTGGGAATGCAAGGTTTTCGGCACCGCGTGCACCCCGGAGACACCGATCGGCACCTGCATGGTGTCCCCGGAGGGAGCATGTGCGGCCTACTACAACTTCGGTCGCATGCACCGTGACGCCGTCAAGCTGGTGGGGTCGTCGGGGCGGGGGTGACGGTGGCCGACGCGATCAGCCGCGATCTCGAGTCGGGCACCGAGATGTTCGCCCGGTACGCCTATGCCCCCAACGCACTGGGCTATTGCGGTCCCCCTCTGGGAGCCACCCTGCGAGACGGCTCGGCCGACGACGTGCGCGTTGCGGCGACGAAGTTCTCCGGGGCTTGGCCGTACCTGCGGGTGCTGTCACGTCTGACCGGCATCACCGACCCGCTGGACTACCGGCTGGTTGAATCGTATTGGCTCGGCGGCGGCGTCGGCGCGGAACTCGATCCCGCCCGGTTCTTCGCGGAACTGCTGGCCATCATCGGGCCGCAGGCGGGACGCTACTGGTCGCACCTCACACCGCAGCTGGCCGACGAGGCCGCCGCCAATCACTGCTTTCATGTGTTCGGCGTCTATCCGTGGACCCGGTTTCTGGGCCGGGGCATGGACGAGCACCCGGTGAGTGTCTTGGACAACTGCCGGATCACCTGGGGCACAGTCCTTTCCCACACCGGCGATGCCGTCGAAATCCACTGCCGAAAGCTGGTTTGGGACGGCGCGACGCTGGGTTTGTCCGAACCCTCGCCACGGGTGCTGGACGTCTGGGCGGACGGGTACAGCGCGGTGCCCGACGTCGCCGCCGGTGACGACGTCGCCGTGCACTGGGGTCGGCTGTGCGGGCGACTGCGGCCGCACCAGGTGCGCGCGCTGGCCGACAGCACCGACCGACAACTGCGGGTGACCAGCCGGCGCCTGGCGCCGGTGTAGCGTGGCGACCGGTTCGATCTGCGACGTGCTGCCCGCCGCGGGCACGCTGCTCGGGATCCCCGGGGCGATCGACGAGCTGGGGTTGGTGGACCGCGCCGGCCGTGTCGATCGCGTCCTGGTGATCCTCGTCGACGGGTTGGGCTGGCACCTGCTGCCCGAATTGGCCGGCGACGCACCACTTCTGGCCGCCGTCCTGGCCGGTTCCGCCGGGCGGCTCCACCGGCTCGACTGCGCGTTCCCGTCCACCACACCCACCAACCTGGTCTCTTTGACCACCGGAGCCCAGCCCGGCGAACATGGCATCCTGGGCTTCACGCTCAACATCCCGGGCACCGGCACGGTGCTCAATCACATCCGGTGGCGCGACGATCCGCCGCACACCCAATGGCAACCGCTGCCGACCTGGTTCGAGCGACTCACCGGGGCCGGCGTCGAGGTGCGCGCCGTGTTGCCGCAGTGGTTTGTCGGCAGCGGGCTGACCGCCGCGGCGTATCGGGGGGCGCAACTTCGCGCCGCGCATCAGGACCACGACTACGTCGAGCAGGTTGTCGGTGAGTTGGCCGCGGCGCCCGGGCTGGTCTACGGCTACACCGCCGAACTCGATACCGCGGCGCACCTATTCGGCATCGGTTCGACGCAATGGCACGCCGCGGCGAGCAACGTCGACAAGCTGCTGACCCGCCTGGTCGAGGCGCTGCCCACGGATGCGGCGCTGCTGGTGACCGCCGACCATGGCGGGCTCAACGTGCCCGCGGGTGCGCGGCTCGACCTCGATGCCGACCCGCGGCTGACGGCGGGAATCCGGGTGGTGGCCGGCGAACCGCGGGTGCGCTACCTGCACACCCAACCCGGCGCCACCGCCGATGTGCTGGCCACCTGGAGAGAATTACTAGCCGGCCTGGCGGACGTGCACAGCCGCCAGGAGGCGGTGGCGACGGGACTGTTCGGCCCGGTGACCCCGCGGCACCTGCCGCGGATCGGCGACATCGTGGTCATCTGCCGCGGCGAAACGGCCGTGCTGGCAACCGCCCACGAGCCTCCGGAAACGGCTCGGCTCATCGGTTTTCACGGTGCGGCGACAGACGCGGAGACGGCCATCCCGCTGATCGCCTTCGGGGTCTGACCGCCTGGCGACAACCATTGGCAAATTTGTCCTGCGAACCGATTGCATCTGGACGGCGACTGTAGTTATGTATTTTCTAAGAGCATGCTTCCGACACTTGAGGTGAAGCCATGGCCGGTGCTCCGTTTCGCCGGCGCCCGCCGCGCCCATGCCGATGCTTGAGCGGGCCGACGGGTAAGCCACCGCGCCGGTTGGTCCCGACGCCCCGGCTGAGCGGTGTCGACCAAACGGCTTGGGTCTGCCTCAAGCCGCGATCACCACCGCGCTGTCGCCGGTTTGACGACAGGTTGGCCTGGCAACCGTTGCACACCAGGGACTTTCAGGCAGAAACCCGCTGAACGGACACGTCGCCCCGCCGCGGGATGAATTGGCCTCAACTGCCTGCTGAGCTGAAAAATCTTTCAGTGCGTCATGTTTCACGCGCGTCGACCTGTCATCGTCGTGCGTACAGCCGTGCGCTCCAGCCGTCCGCACAGACGCCGGCACCCTAAGAACCGGAACCACATTCGAAGGAAGCAACCCATGCCATTCGCCCACATGATACCCGAAACACCGCCCGCAGCAACGCAATCACTCGGGGTTACCGCGGCCGCCGCCGCATGAGGAGGTGTCGCAATGGATTACGCAGCGCTGCCACCGGAAGTCAACTCGGCACGCATGTACACCGGTCCGGGCGGCGGCCCGATGCTGGCCGCCGCCCGGGCCTGGGACAGCTTGTCCAGTGAATTAAGCTCGGCTGCAAAGGAATACGGAATAGTTATCGCCGGCATGACAAGCGGGCCGTGGCGGGGTCCGGCATCCTTCGCCATGGCCGCGGCCGTCGAACCCTATATCGGGTGGCTGGCGACCACCGCTTCGCAGGCACTTCAGGCCTCGGGCCAAGCCACAGCCGCCGCGGCGGCATACGAAGCTGCGTTCGCCATGACGGTGCCCCCGGCGGTGATCGCGGCCAACCGCGCCCAGTTGGCATCCCTAGTCGCAACCAATCTGCTCGGCCAAAACACCCCGGCGATCGCTGCCACCGAGGCGCTCTACGGCCAGATGTGGGCCCAAGATGCCGCAGCCATGTACGGCTACGCCGCCTCCTCGGCCGCGGCATCACAATTGGACCCGTTCGCCGATGCACCCATGACCACCAGCGCCGGCGCGGGCGCCCTGGTCCAGGCCGGCTCGGCTACCGGCGCGGCGAGCCAGGGTGGGCTGTCGCAAGTCATGCACACCGTCCCCACCGCACTGCAGGGCCTGGCCGCCCCCGCCGGGGCGAGCACCACCGGTGCCGATCTGTTCGGATTGCTGGGGTCCGGCGTCCAGGATTGGATCGGCCTCAGCGGAGCCGACCTATCCAGCCCAGCGGGAATTCTCGCTTTCTTGTCGGGAACCGATGGGTCGCCACTTGGCGTCGCGCTCAGCAGCGTCTACTTCAACGCCCTGTCTTCCGGTTTCTATACGCCCGGCAACTTCTTGGGGACGCTGGCCGACGCTGTCGGATTGCAAGGCGCCGAGGCGGTCGAGGAGGCGGCTACCGGCGTCGCCGAAGCCGCCGCGAGCGAGCTCGGCGCCGCCGCGGGCGGAGTCGGTGGCGCCGTGTCGGCGACAGTGGGGAATGCGGCGACGATCGGCCCGCTGTCAGTGCCGCCGACCTGGACCGCGACGTCGTCGCTCGGTGCCGCTGCGTCGGCGTTGCCGAACGCCGCCGCCACCGCACCGGGAATTGCCGGAGCAACGCCCAGCATGCTGGGTGGGATGCCGTTGAGCGGCCTGGGCGCGCGCAGCTTTGCCGAAGCCCCACGCTACGGGTTCCGGCCAACCGTGATGGTGCATCCCCCGGCCGCCGGATAGCAGCCCGGACAGCGGGCGAAAACCGGTCCCGGCAGCTACCGGTCCGCGTACCCGCGGGCCGCCGCCACCAGTCCGGCGAACAACCGCAAGTCGTCCAGAGACTTCTCCGGATGCCATTGCACCGCAAGCACAAATCCGTTTCCCGGCAATTCCAGCGCTTCGACCACGCCGTCGGCGTCCGTCGCACTGACCACCAGGCCCGCAGCGACTTCGCCGACCGCCTGGTGGTGATAGCACGGCACGTCGGCGGACTCGCCGATCAGCCCGGCCAGCCGAGTGCCCGGCACGGTGCGGACCGGCAACGGCGTGAAAACGGCGTTGCCCGCGCAATGCCCGCCGTGGCCGATGACGTCGGGAAGGTGCTGATGCAGCGTGCCGCCGAGCGCTACGTTGAGCAGCTGCACGCCACGACAGATCCCCAACACCGGCAGCTCGCGGGCCAGTGCACCCTTCAACAGCGCGAATTCCCAGGCGTCGCGGTCGGCTCGCGGCCGGTCGGTGGCCGGATGCGGGTCCTGGCCGTATGTGGCGGGATCGATGTCGTAGCCGCCGGTGATCACCAAAGCATGCAGGCCATCGAGCACTCGGTCGGCATTCTCCGGGTCCACCGGCTGCGGCGGCAGCAGTACCGCGTTACCACCGGCCATGATGATGGCGTCGGAGTAGTCGGCGGGCAGGTAGCTCGCGGGTACGTCCCAGATTCCGGCCTGCACCTGTTCCCGATACATCGTTAGTCCGATCACCGGCCGCCGGCCCCACGAGCTGTTCGAAACCACGCTGGCTCCCCAATCGATCACCGCCGCGGTGAAATGCGGCGAGCTTCATCCGAGCATTGTGGTGCACGACGGATCCTTGCCGGCCTACCGTGTAGCCCGGGGGCAGGCACCGCAGACACCCACACAACCGCCCGCTCGGCTGCCGGTGGCGAGCACGTCAGCGGAAAGCATTGTGGGACATGCTAACCGGACCGCCGGCGGACCGCTGCACCGGGCACCTCGACCATTTGCGCCGAACTCGGCGTCACGGCACGCTGGTCGACGCCGCGCTACCAGCCGCTGGTGCGCAGCACGATCTCGGTGGCCAATTGCGCGGTCGAGTCTTGTGCGTTGCGCCTCGCCGGAAGGTCCACGACGCGGTAATCGGCGTAGACCAGTCGCTGGCTGTCGCGAGCAACTTTGCGCGCGGCTGGAGAACTCACCAGCACGGTGGTGCTGATCTCCACCGGTGGGCAGTGGTCGTCACGGACCACGCCGTTGACATCGGCCACCCGTGGATGCCCCCGATCGATGGCCACCAGACCGGCGAACCGCCCCAGCCTGGTCGCCGCCAGTTCCCAAGCGAGCTCACCGCCGGCCCGGTCACCGACCACCACCGCCCAGCCGATAGCCAGGACGTCGAGGATGCCGATCACGGACTTGGCGGTCAGCCGCGGGTCAGCGCCGATAACGACGGTCCGAAGCGATGCGGTGTGCAGGCGCTCACAAATGGCGCCGTAGGCCGCGACCGCACGCTGTTCGTCGCCCAGAATGGTGACGACGACGCCCGTTGCCGGACCCGATACCGCTACCGGAACCGGAAATCCGTCGAGCGTGGTCATCATCGCGGACACTTACGCCAAAGTACAGGGAATTGGGCTGGCTGCGCACCGGTTGTGCGGCTTATTCACAGACCCGTCAGCGTACCGAAGATGAGGTTGGCGACGTAGAGGGCGCGGGGCACATAACCGATGTCCGCGGTACCCGAGGTGTAGATCCCGAGGTTCTTGACGCCGGACAACAAGGTGCCGAAGTTGAGCAGGCCGGAATTGGTCGCACCGAAGTCCAGCAAGCCCGAAACCCCTGCGCCCAGGCTCAGCGCTCCGGAGTTCCCGAAACCGGCCAGCAGGCCACCCGAGTTTCCCGCACCCGGTGTCAACAGGCCCGAGTTGCCCGCACCCGGCGTCAGCAACCCCGAGTTGCCCAGGCCGAACGCCAGGTAGCCGGAGTCCCCGGCGTAGATGTTGAGCAGCCCCGAGCTGCCCGCGCCCGGGTTCAGCGTCCCAGAGTTTCCGGCGCCGGGGTTGTAGCTCCCGGAACTGCCGAAGCCCAGGTTCTGGTTGCCGGAGCTGCCCGCGCCCGGGTTGTCGGTGCCCGAGCTGCCGGCGCCGATGTTGCCGGTGCCCGCGTTACCGGCACCCGGGTTGTTGGTGCCCGAACTGCCGGCCCCGATGTTGGTCGTGCCGGAGCTGCCGAAGCCGATGTTGCCGGTGCCGGCATTGCCGCCGCCGATGTTGCTGCGGCCCGAGCTGCCGGCTGATCCGTTGTTGTTGAAGCCCGAACTTCCCGCGCTTCCCGCGTTGTCCTTGCCCGAGTCCCCGCCGGTGCCCGAGTTGCCCGAACCCGAGCTGCCCTGCGCCGCGATGTTGCCGGTCCCCGAGCTCCCGAAGGTCACCGCATTGTTGCCGGTGCCCGAGTTGCCCGCGCTGCCATTATTGTTGAAGCCCGAGTTACCGCCGCTGCCGTTGTTGTCCCGGCCCGAATTGCCGGCGGTTCCGTTATTGCCCGAGCCGGAGCTGCCGCCGGAGGCGTTGTTGTTGGAGCCGGAAGTCCCTGCGCCACCGTTGTTTCCGGTGCCGGACTGCCCGCCGCTGCCATTGTTGTTGAAGCCGGAGTTGCCGGCGCTGCCGTTGTTGCCGGTGCCTGAACTTCCCCCGGCCGCGGCATTGGTGCTGCCCGAGCTTCCGAAGGTTGCCCCGGTGTTGTTGCTGCCCGAGTTTCCGGCGCCTTGGTTGCCGAATCCGGAGTTCAAGACCGGCTGGTCTACCGCGCTGGCGAAGCCGGTGTTGAGGTTGCCGCCGTTGAAGCCGCCGGTGTTGGTGTTGCCGCCGTTGAAAGAGCCGGTGTTGACATTACCCGCGTTCCAGGCACCGGTGTTCGAGTTGCCCGCGTTCATAAAGCCGGTATTTCCCGCACCAGAATTTCCGAAGCCAGTGTTATGGGTGCCTACGTTGAAGCTGCCGAAGTTTCCGTTCCCCGCGTCAAAAATACCGAAGTTGCCGCTACCCGCACTGCCGAAGCCGGTATTTGAGCTACCCGCGTTCCAGAAACCGGTATTGAAGTCGCCAGCATTACCGAAACCGGTATTTCCGTTGCCGGAGTTTATCCAGCCGATGTTATTGTTGCCGGAGTTGAAGAAGCCGATATTGTTGTCACCGGAATTGAATAAACCGATGTTGTTACTGCCGGAGTTCAACGCGCCGAAGCCAATTTGACCGTTGCCGGTAAGCCCGAAGCCGATGTTGTCGTTACCCTTGTTGCCGAACCCGATATTGCCGGTGCCGAGGTTTCCGAATCCGATGTTGCCACCACCGAGATTGCCGCTGCCGAGGTTG
>NZ_MVIF01000042.1 GCF_002086675.1 Mycobacterium persicum | reverse complement strand
CCGATGCACCCCGCCGCCATCGAGGCGATGACGGCCGCGCTCGGCACCGTCGGCAATGCTTCGTCGCTGCACACCACGGGGCGGACGGCGCGCCGGCGGATCGAGGAATCCCGGGAGCTGATCGCGGACAAGCTCGGCGCCCGCCCCTCGGAGGTGATCTTCACCGCCGGCGGTACCGAGAGCGACAACCTGGCCGTCAAGGGGATCTATTGGGCGCGCCGTGACGAGCAGCCGGGCCGTCGGCGCATCGTCACCTCGCGGGTGGAGCACCACGCCGTACTCGACGCGGTGGACTGGCTCGTCGAGCACGAGGGCGCCGACGTGACCTGGCTGCCTACCGCGCACGACGGCTCGGTGTCGGCATCCGCGCTGCGTGAGGTGCTGCGTAGCCATGACGACGTCGCGCTGGTGTCGGTGATGTGGGCCAACAACGAGGTCGGCACCATCATGCCGACGGCCGAACTGGCCGCCGTCGCCGCCGAGTTCGGCGTGCCCATGCACAGCGACGCGATTCAGGCCGTGGGACAGGTATCGGTCGACTTCGGTGCGAGCACATTGTCGGCGATGAGTGTGGCGGCGCACAAGTTCGGCGGTCCGCCCGGCGTCGGCGCGCTGTTGCTGCGCCGCAACGTCGCCTGTGTGCCGTTGCTGCACGGCGGGGGCCAGGAACGCGATATCCGCTCCGGCACTCCCGACGTCGCCGGAGCGGCGGGAATGGCCACCGCCGCGCAACTCGCCGTGGACGGCCTGGAGGCCAACAGCGCGCGGCTGCGGCTGCTGCGCGACCGCCTGGTCGAGGGGGTGCTCGCCCAAATCGACGACGTGTGTCTCAACGGTGCTCGCGACCCGTTGCGGCTTCCGGGCAACGCGCACTTCACCTTTGGCGGATGTGAGGGTGATGCGCTGCTGATGTTGTTGGACGCCAACGGGATCGAGTGTTCGACCGGTTCGGCTTGCACCGCCGGTGTGGCCCAGCCCTCGCACGTGTTGGTCGCGATGGGCGCCGATCCCGCCAGTGCTCGTGGGTCGCTGCGTCTCTCCCTGGGGCACACCAGTGTCGACGCGGATGTCGATGCGGCATTGCGGGTCCTGCCCGGTGCGGTGGCCCGCGCTCGCGGCGCCGCCCTGGCAGCCGCGGGAGCCTCGTGGTGAAGGTTCTCGCCGCGATGAGCGGCGGTGTCGACTCGTCGGTCGCCACCGCCCGCATGGTCGATGCCGGACACGACGTGGTCGGTGTGCACCTGGCGCTGTCGACGGCGCCCGGAACGCTGCGCACCGGATCGCGGGGCTGTTGCTCCAAAGAGGACGCAGCGGACGCCCGCCGGGTCGCCGATGTACTCGGAATACCGTTCTATGTCTGGGATTTCGCCGAGAAGTTCAGCGCAGACGTGATCGACGACTTCGTGTCGTCCTACGCCCGCGGCGAAACACCCAATCCCTGCGTCCGATGCAATCAGCGGATCAAGTTCTCGGCACTGCTGACCCGGGCGCTGGCGCTGGGCTTCGATGCGGTGGCCACCGGCCACTATGCCCGGCTGTCGGATGGGCGGCTGCGGCGCGCCGTCGACCGCGACAAGGACCAGTCCTATGTGCTGGCCGTGCTGACCGCGCGGCAGCTGCGCCATGCGCTGTTCCCGATCGGGGACACTCCCAAGTCGCAGATTCGGGCGGAGGCGGCCCGCCGCGGCCTGGCGGTAGCCGACAAACCCGACAGCCACGACATCTGCTTCATTCCCTCCGGCGACACCCGGGCGTTCCTCGGTGCGCGCATCGGCGTTCGCCGCGGCGTCGTCGTCGATGCGGACGGCTCCGTGCTGGCCACCCATGACGGAGTGCACGGGTTCACCATCGGCCAGCGCAAAGGCCTCGGTATTCCGGGACCCGGTCCCGATGGCCGCCCGCGCTACGTCACCGCGATCGACGCCGACACCGCGACCGTTCGCGTGGGGGACGTGTCCGAGCTCGACGTGCACGCGCTGAGCGGACGAGCGCCGGTGTTCACCGCCGGAGCCGCACCGACAGGTCCGCTCGAGTGCGCGGTGCAGGTGCGTGCCCACGGTGAAACGGTAAGTGCGACAGTCGAATTGGTTGGTGATGAGCTGATGGTGCGATTGCATGCGCCGCTGCGCGGCGTGGCCCGCGGCCAGACGGTGGTGCTCTATCGGCCGGATCCCGCCGGTGACGAGGTGCTCGGCAGCGCCACCATCACGGCAACGTCGGCGGCAAACCGCAAGCTGAACTAGGCGCCGAGCGCCGTTTCGGGTGCCGAAGAGCCGCGGGCCGCGCTCGATTTTGGCCCTAAAAGCGAAAGAGCCCCGGCGAGCGAGGTCTCAATCTAGTAACGAAGGCTTTTTATGACAGTGCAATTTGTCCTGCGACTAATTCAACACCCCAATACAATGACTTTAAGTTCCTCCGGACCTTCAAAGTACAACGCGGAAAGTCATCGGGTCAAGGATTCGCGGCCAATTCCCGCACGATTGATCGCTCACCGCGCACGTACAGTGGCACCGCGCTGGACAGGATCGACTGTAGGAAACACCCGCGGTCGGCCCATGCGGCCCGGGCCTCGTCCGGGGTTAGCAACCGCACGTCCACCGAGACCGGGAAGGACAGCAGCAGATCCCGCAACTCGTGGCGCAGCGCGTCGGAGGCGCGCTTGGCGGTGATGACGAGCAGATCGATGTCGCTGTGCTCGCGCTGCCGGCCTTTCGCGAACGATCCGAAGAGCAGGACTTCCTCCGGATCGCACGCTCGGACAATGAGTTCGGCCATCGCGGCTGCCGCGCGGATCATGGCGTACCGAACTGCAGGACGAGATAGGCGTGAGTGACCAGGCCGGCGGGCAGAGAGGTGAAGTCGTCGTCGGCCTGACGTTTGATCGACAGTTGCCAGGCGCCCAGCACCGGGGTGCCGGGGCCGGGGGTGACCACCGCATGGAACAAGTCACCGAAGCTACCGTCGACGGTCAGCGGCACGCTGTCACCCAAATCGTTTCCCGGCCCGGCGACGCGAACGTCGAACGGCTGGGTAGCGGCGCTTTCCACCACCAGGTCGGCCCGCGTGACGACCAGGCCGGTTGATCCCGCCGCGCGCCGAATGGCAAATGGCACCTGCTGCATGCCGACGTCAATGGCAAAGATCTGCTCCGCACCGGCATCGGGGTGTTCGAATCGGTACCATGCGCCGGCGAATTCAGCGTCAAGAGCAAGCAGCCGGGCGCCATTCTTGGGCAATTTCGTATTCAACGCGGTGGTGGCCGCGGCCGCCAGCGCGGCGCTTCCCGGCAGTGCGGTGTACTCGATATGCAGGATGACGTCGGTGACCGTCGCGAGGTCGAACTGGTTGTGCTCCTTCTTCAACGCGATGGCCCACTTGCTCACCGCGCCGGCACCTTCAAAGGGCAGGTAGCGGTCGTCGTCGCCACGGACGTCGAACATGCCGCTGTCCGCGCGCCCATGGCTGGTGGCGATCATCGTCACCGGCACGTTCTCCGCGGCAAATCGCCGGGCGTCCTCGGTCACCAACGGATCGCCGTAGTCCCCGCCGGGATCGTCGATCAGCCGGACACCGTTGCCGGTCAGCGTCAGCGTCGCGTTGACATTGGTGTAGGGCCCGGTCACACACGGCACCGATATCGCGACCGAACGCAGCCGACGCTGGAAGTGGCCGGGATGGTCGAGGTCGTAGAGCCACTCGCCGAAAGTGACGTTGCAGCTGCCGCTGCTGCGCAGCGCAACCAGGGCCATCGGGTCGATCGCCGCCAGCGAGAAGGACCGGGTCAGCTCCAACCGGCGCCGGTTGGTGTCTAAATAGGCGGCCTCCATCCGGCGCAGGTCGGCGGTCAGGCGCTCACCGGCCAGCAGACCCTTCTTCAGGCTGTCCCAGTACCCGAACTGGACGAACGTGGGCCGGGAAGGGTCGGCGCCCAGCTCGTACTCGAACGCTCGTTCGGCCTGCTTGCCCAGGTCAAAGGCAAGTTGGTAGGCACGGAAGTACACGGTGGCCAGCTGCCCGACCATCCAGTCGTAGAGCTGCTGATTGGTGTATTTCGACTTGAGGTATTCGGCGGTGGCGCCGACATGGTCGATGTGCAGCTCGTGAGCTTCCAGCTCCTTCTCGGCGATGGTGATGCGCACCTTCGACGCCTCCAGCTGCGCGCTCAGGTGCGCGCGATCCTTCTGGGCCACGGTGAATTCGTGCTGGTTGCGGTCGTGTTGACGGGTGTACATGCCTTGCGTTTCCAGCATGTGGCCGCCCTGGTGCAGGATGCCGGCCAGGCCGTTGAACAATGCCGCGAAGCTGCTGGCCGCGCTGCCGACGTTGGTGCCGCCGAACTTCACCGTCAGCGTCGGGGAGCCGCCGAAACCCGCTGCGCCGGCTTCGATCTGCGGAATCAGGTGGGAGGGTCCGGCGACCGCGCTGAGCACGGTGGCCAGGATTTCCGAGATGAGGCCCAGGCCGTGCACCACCACACCGGCCGTCTCCCAGTCGTTCATCCGCGGTATGCCGCCGAAGTAGGCGATGCGTTCGTCGATCGCGTCGAACCCTTTCTCCATCGCGGCGGCCGCCAGGTTGGCCTCGGTGATCTGCTGTTTGCGGATCAGGGTGATCGCGTCCTGCAAGGCAACGTCGTTTCCCGCGGTCAGCAAGGCCAACGCCTCGGCATCACGCTTCTCCAGGGCGCCGATCATCTGTTGGCCCAGCACCCGCACCTCGGCGCAGACTTCGAGCGCCTTACCCACCAGCGTGCGGAAGCGGTACGGGCTGGCGGCGGCCCCGGACGGGGCCAGCACGCTGTCCAGGTCGACGCCGGCCGCCACCGCGCGCACCAGCACCGCCGGGTCGATCGGCGGCGCGAACGGCGGCAGCTGACGCACCTGGCCGGCCAGATTCATGCAATGGCGAATCTGGAACAGCCTGCCCTCGACCGTCGTCCAGTACTGCTCGAGCTGATCATTGGCCGGGATGCCGAAATACAGCAGCGGCAGCTCGGGCAGCGGCGGTGTCCCCGGCGGAGCATCGACCACGGTGGCCGGGCGCGCCACGAAGTTCTCCAGCAGCACGTCCACCCGCTTGTTCCCGAACGGATCCAGCGGCGAGCTCGCCGTGAGCTCGGCATAGGACTGGTCGGCGCGCGGCGCGGCCGGGACGTGTTCGGGCCGGCGGCCGAGCAGCTCGTGGGCCAGCACGTACAGCATTCGCGCCTCGTTGATCGACTCCAGCGTGTCCATCCGGTAGAGCTGGTCACCCCAGGCGATCAGGTTGTCGATGTACTTCATGACGACCGCCTTCTGGAAGGCGACGGGCCGGGTCCGCGCCACCAGGAACGGCTTGAACGGATCGTTCTTCCAGGCCCGTACCTCCGGGGCATGACTTTCGACGTTGTCCAAGATGCTTTGGATCCGTTGCTTGCGTATCTCGGCGTCGCCCATGTCGAAGAACGGCTTGGTCACCCAGAAACGCTGCGGCGCGGACAGCTGCTCGGTGTCGGTCGGGTCGAACACGTAGTGGAACCACTTCATGGCCTCTTCGAAGCGCTGGTTGGCCGTGAGCTTGCAGGCGATCAGGAACGGCGCGTGAAAGAACAGCTCCCAGTTGTAGATTGACGTCGCCCCGCGCGGGCTGAAATCCACGATGTCGGTTTGGGCGGTCGGTTCGGCGATGGCGGCGCTGGTGGGCTGGTAGCTCCCGAAGTTGAAGGAATTGGTGGGGTAGAACGTCTGCGGGAAGCGCTGGATGGCCCGCCTCAGCAGGCCGGGGACGCCGCCGCGGTTCAACTCACGCAGAAACAGCGCGGTGTACTGGTGCGAGAACGGCGCGAACCGGTAGCGCAGCCGCTGCACCGCCTCGGTGGAGCTTTGCTGGACCGTCACCCACTCCGATTCCACGAAATATGTTCGGCCGGTGTCGGAGTAGAAGAACGGGCTGCGTTCGTAGGCGGCGGTGTCCAGCTGCACGTGATGCGTCGAAAACGACAGCGAGAACGGCGTGCGTGCGGCGTTGAGCAGCGCGACCGAGGCCCCGGACTCGAGCACCGACAACCGGCCGCTGTTCATCTTGTAGGTGTTGTTGACCAGACGGTTGGTCTGGAAGTGCATGCCCTCGGGCAGGGCCATCCGCGGCGCGATCTCATAGCCGCCGGTGAGGGCAAGCACCATGCGGCCGCGGTCGTCGGCGGCGTCGTGGACGTACTGATACGACGTCGTCTGGGTGAGGGTCGGCGAGGCCAGCCCGGCGGCGTCCAGCACGTGGTAGTGGCCGCGCAGCGGTTTCAGCTTGGTCGCAACGACATTGCCGTCGAACACGAATGACGACGAGTGCCACGGCCGTGCCGTCTCGTCGAACCGTGTCCCGGTCAGGTAGGCGAACTGACCGGTGTAGGGGTCGTAGAACTTGGTGTTGTTGAATTCGAGGCTGGTGGACACGTAAAGGTCCAGCCACAGCTGGTTTTCGCGGCTCTTGTAGCGCGGTTTGAGCGTGTAGCTGCCGGCGGGCCGCTGCCACGGATGCACCAGCGGGTTCGGCGTGACCCGCCGCGGGCTCCATCCGTCTTCGCGGCGCACCGACCAGGCGAGTTTGATCTCGAGTTGCTTGGGCGGCTCGGGGGCGTCACTGGTCGACGTGGTCTGCTGCGCGGCGGGCTGGCGCCGCACCTTCTGCGGCTTGTCGGTGATCACCAGCCAAAACAGGTGCAGCGCACGGTTATACACCACCGGCACGACGTGCTCGCCGGTGATATCGAGGTCGATGCGCTCCCAGGCCGCCCACGCCCCGGTGTTGAGGTCGAAGCTTCGGTAGAAGTACGACGGGGTATCGGTTCTGGTGCGCCCGACGACATGTACCCGGTTAATCGACGGCGGCAGGTTGTCGAACGGCGAGTCGTCGTCGACGTCGTGGTACATGCCAACCACCTCGAGGTCGTGCACCTCGTGCACCTTCTCCAGGTAGTGGCGCAGCGCGGTCTCGGCGCGGGCGTCGGTGATGTCGCCTTGCAGCAGTTCGTTTTCCAGTTCGACGAAGAACGGCGACTTGTCGTCGCGCAGTGCGGGTTCGATCCAGTTCTCCGGGTAGAGGAAGATCTTGCGGTTGGCTTCCCAGATCCGGTAGTTCTTCATCCACTTCCACTGGCTCCAGGCGTCCAGCGAGACCTGATCGGCCCGCTCGGCCCCGGAGATCAGCACCTCGGGCTTCTCCACGTTGAGCAAGCAGCGCTGCACGAACGTCTGCACCGCGCTGATGGCCTCCTGAATGCGCGACGTCAGTTGGCAGGCCGACATGTCGACGTCGATCAGGAAGTAGTTGAAGACATCCTCGGAGTTGCGCCAGTACTTGCGGTTGACGTACACCTTGCCGTCGACGGTGACCGACGGGGATTCGGCGCGCAGCGACTTCTCGATCAGATGGGCCAGCAGGCCGTCGCGTTTGCGCTCACGAAGGTTGTCCTGCATCGGCGTCACGGTCGAAAGCCACGCGGCGGCTTCGTATTTCGACTTGGCCGCCTGACGTACCTGCCGCGCGATGTCCGCCTGGACGGCGTCGGTGTCGCGGTCCGCCCAGGCGAAACATGTTGTGGCAGAGACACCGAGGCGTTTGATCTGTGCCGCGGCCGCGCACAGCCGGTTGAGGAAGCTCAGGTCGCGGTAGGGCGCGCGGCGACCGCCATCGAGCTTGGCGAGATCGTCCGCGCTGAGGCCGAAGCCGGCGGCGGCCGTGCGCAACTGTGCCAGTGTCGAGGCGGGCTTGCTGCCCAGGCGCAGCACCTCGGGCGCCGACGGCACCGTCGCGCGCAGCAGCCGCAGCCGCGCCAGGGCAAGCCAGTCGCCGAAGCGATCGGCCGGTGGCTCGGCGGATACCGGCAGATCGCCGAACGCCAGCACACCGACGTCGGCGGCGTTGTCGAGCAGCCACCGCAGGTCGTCCAGCGCGGTGACGCCATGCACGTGCATCAGACGAACCACCTTGTGCAGCAACGCATATGAGGTATACAACGCGGGCTGGGCCGCGGCGCTCAGCTCGGTGACATAGTTGCCGGCGTCGTCGTGCGCGTCGATCGCCGCGTCGGTGAACCGGGTGGCCAGCGGCTCGCCGGTCACGGTGAGGCCGTTCATCAGCAGCGCGGCGTGCTCGGCGGGCACCCCGAAGGTGGTGGCGACGTGGCTGATGGCCGCTCCGGCGCGGCTGTCCGGCGCCGCGGTGCGCAGGCTTTCCCGCAGGGTGCGCACCGCGTCGGTGGTGGCGTCGTCACCGGGCAGATACGGCGAGTCCGGCCGGGCGTGCAGCAGCGCGTCGAGTTCGGCGGGCGCGATGCCGACCGTTCGGATGACGTCGCGGACGTCGAGGAATTCCAGCAGCGCCGCGGGGGCGGCGAACGGGTCCGCGACCACGGACTCGACGAGCGTGGCCAGCGCCAGCAGCTCGGTCACCCGCATGCCCAGGCCGCGGGCCAGCGTGCTCCAGCGCACCAGTGCGCTCAGGTGCTCGACATCGAAGGTCGCGCCCACCTTGGCCAGCAGTTGGGTGAGCTCGCTTTCGGTCACCGACAGCGCCGCCAGCAGGGCCGGGTGACGATCGGCGGCGAGCGCGCCGCCCCCCGGCGCCGCGAAGGCGGGGTCCGGCGGGTTGAGCACCGCGGGGTTGCAGAACAGCGCGGCGTAGGCCGACATCGCCGCTTCCGTGGGGTCGGCGGGGTCGGGACGCCCTTGCCGGGGCAAATCGCCGAACCAGCTGACCAGCGTCTCGACGGGCACATTGAGGTGGCTCTGCAGTTGCGCGGCGTCGCGCAATGCGACCAGCGCCGGTCCGTTGACGGCGCCGCCGCCGATGCGTGCGGTGCGCACCAGCAGGTCGAGTTCCCACAGATCCCACGGCACGTGGCGCCATAGCCGCAGCAGCCGGTGGATGCGGTCCAGCGTGTCGACGGTGATCCCGGTCAACCGCTGGTCGTCGAGGGATGCGCTGCCGACCGGACGCGCGAGTTGCCGGGGCGCCGGCGCCCCCGGCGGGTTGATCCAGGTCAGCGTCCGCAATACCAGGATCTGCTGGTAGCGCAGGTGGGCGTGGCCCATCACATCCAGGACCGGGATCTCTGCCCGGTCGGGGTCCAGGCCCCAGAACTTCTGCTGGGCAACCGATGTGGCCGCGGCGGTGGTGATGATCGACGTCTCGTGCGAGGAGATGCCGAGCTGCTCGGCCGCGATCGACGCGGCGTCGGCGTCGGGGTCGCCGAACACCCCCATCAACCGCCAGCGCGGGACACCCAGGTGCTCGAGCAGCATGCGGGTGTCTTCCTGCCACAGATCGAAGACACCCGTCATCGGGAAGTCGGCGGTGCGCAGCGTGTCGTAGGCGCCGTCCCGTTGATGCTCGGGGACCGCGCGCAGCTCCTCGGCCGGGCGGGTGGTCTGCCCGTCCGGGTCCGCTCCGGTTACGGCGGCCTCGAGGATTTCGCAGACCAGG
The DNA here is from genome assembly GCF_002086675.1 of Mycobacterium persicum. GTDB lineage: Bacteria > Actinomycetota > Actinomycetes > Mycobacteriales > Mycobacteriaceae > Mycobacterium > Mycobacterium persicum. The sequence goes on along the minus strand of NZ_MVIF01000042.1, from coordinate 34,252 downwards.
TCGATGTAGGGCACCGCGGTCTCGGTGTTGGGGCAGTTGAGCTTTGTCGTCACCAGGTCGGGACGGCGATCGGTGAGGATTTCGCGTACGGTGCGCCCCGCGACCTGCGACGGATGCGCGTCCAGGAAACGCAACAGGTCGGCGAGGTAGGCGGCCGGGCCGTACACCGAGGCGCAGTGCGCACAATCGCACACGTCGAGCGGGCCGAAAAGCAGCTCCAGGTCCGGGATTTGGCCCAGCAGATCGGCACGTTCCGCGGCGGTGACCGCCTGCGGAACCACCGCGGCCGGATCGCTCTGGTGGATCTCGGCGCGGAAGTCGCCGAGGCGCTGTAGGACGTTGGCGTACTGGAACATGGCGTAGCCGTGGATCGACAGGGCGGTCGGCTGGTCGACGCCGCTGGCGCCCAGCTTGGTCACCAGTTCGGCCTTACCCACCGACAGGATCTGCATCGAGCTGTGCAGGTGGTTGTCCAGCAGTGCCCGGCCGGTGGCCGCGGTGGGCGCCAGCCGGTGGGCGCGCTGCAGGACGCGCAGATCGGCCCGTACGTCGTCGTCGACGGCGATAGCGTTGCTGGCCACGAACCCGTCCACGTTGTCGGTGCGAAGGTTCAGCTCCTCGTGTGCGTCCACCAACGCCGCGACCTGGTCGACCTTGGTCAGCGCGGTCTGAGTGCTGCGGCCGACCTCGGCGACGAACGCGACCGTGGGGAAGATGCGCTCACTCTGGGCGGCCAGGGTGCGCGCGAACGTCTCGCGCCGCGCCGGCAGCGAGGCACCGTCGGTGCCGTCCGGGATCGCGTTCCCGTTGGCCGAGATGTAGTCGCTCCATTCCTGGGGGGTGAGCTTGGCCAGGTCACGCGCCGAGTTGACCCGGGTGTCGGCTGGATCGGCGATCTTTTCTTTCATGAAGGTCATCGTCGGCAGGTGGTTCTTGACGACCAACCCGACGTCCACGGATTGCTTGAAGTCCTGGACCTGGGTGTCCAGGCCCGGCAGTGCGGCGTTCACGTCGGCCCAGAACTGGGCGCCGAAACCGCGGGAGGTCACGAACACCTCGGCGACCGTGTCGAACTGGTCCGCGGGGATGCTGCTGGTCCCCAGCACCGACGCCAAGTTGCCGTTGCCGACGAGCAACGGCTTGTGCAGCGCGAAGGCGGTGCGGTTGGCGGCCAGCGCCGCGGTGATGGCGGCGCGGCGGGCGCCGACGGTGACGGGGATGAGGTTTTCCGCCAGCGCGCTGTCCAGCGCCGCCTCCTGCAACGGGCTTTCCATGAACACGATGCCGTTGGCGGTGTTTTCCACCAGTTGGTCGATGAGCTCCCACTCGTTGGTGCTGGCCAACAGCTCGGCGGGCAGGCTCGGCGGCAGGCTCTGCTCGAGAAAGGCGTACACCACCGCGATGTCCAGCGCACCGCCGGCGAGCTTGGACGACACCCGGGCGGCCAGCACCATCCGCATCACGTCGTCCTGCGCCAGGCCACAGGCCAGCGCGACGTGGCTGATATCGGGATGATCGGCGGTTTCGGTGAGCAGGATCAGCGGGGCGCCCTTGGCCGCGGCGCTGATGGCCGCGAGCCGCACCTCGTAATCGGACGGCCCGGCGTACGGCCGGTCGCCCTGAGTGAAGTTGGCCCACGCCATGGGCGAGGGGTTCACCAAGTTCTTACGCCCGATCTCGGCGCCGGCGGGGTCGCGGTAGATGACCGTCAGCAACAGCGGGGAAACCGACTTGCCGGTGGCGGCGTCGACCGGTGGGGTGTACGGCAGATCGAAGAAGCCATTGGCCAGCGTGGTGCGTTGCCCCAGAACGACGCCGGCGTCACCGATGGCGCGGGTGCGCAGTTCGACGCTCGCGCCTTTGATGCCGGCCCACGCGGTGTCGCGGACGGTTCCGCGGATGCGGGCCGTGGTGGCTGCGGCGGCGGGATTGGCGCGGATGACCGCCTGGTTGAGCGCGGCGAGGGTGACCTTGTCGACGTGGCCGGTCTCCGGCAGGCCCGCCGACTTCTGGAAGGCGAGCACCGCGCCGCGGGTGGACGCCCCGAAGCGGGTCTCTTTGAACTCGGTCTCGTTGACGCCGTGGCCGAGGAATGCAAGCGTGCGCTGCAGCACCGGCACGTCCTTGTTGGTCGCGTTGAGGCGCAACGCCCGCGGGATCGGCTTCAGCGCGGTCGGGTCCGGCGCGGACACCAGCACCGGCTTGCGCGGTTTGCTGGCGGCGGCGGCGTGCACCCGGTCGAAGGTTTCGGGGTCCATGGTGCCGGTGGCCGGTAGGCCGAACCGCGCTTGCAGGGTGCGGATCGCGGCCTGCGTCGACGGCCCCAATTCCTTGGTCCGCATCTCGGTGCCGTCGATGTGCAGGTCGATGTTGCGGGCCCGGGCGGCGCGCAGCATCGTCTTCTGCAGCTTGCTGGTCTGCGTCTTGCTGCTGAGCTTGCGGGTCAACGCGTGCGCGCGCAGCGCGGTGATGACGTCCTGGGTCACCAGGCCGTCATCGCGCAGCCCCGCCTGGGTGGCGAACTCCTTCAGCTGGTCGCGGGTCGAGGGGCCGAAGGTACGCGTTTTCAGCTCGCCCGCCTCGACCGTCACCCCGGCGTCGGTCAACAGCTGCTGGATTCGGCCGGCGCGGTAGCTGGTTGCGGTCAGCAGCTGGTCTTCGACGTGGACCTTGAGCGCGTCGACGGTGGACTTATTGAACTTGCCTGTCTGGTCGAGGCCGGCGCGCTCCTGCAGCACCTTGACCGCGGCGGTGGTGGTTTTCCCCAGCTTGGCCTCGTCCACCTCGCCGGGGTCGACCGGCAAGCCGAGCGTGCCGAGCGCTTGATGCAACAGTTCGACGCGGTGTTTGGTCGGCGCGGCCCCCGGGGTCTGCAGGCGCGCGATGTCGTCGAGTTTGAGTTTGCTGTCGAGCGGCATGTCCGGGTCCCTTCGGTCACCAGATGCTGAACAGGTAGGCGATGCCCGCCACCGCGGCGCCGATTGCCGCGCCGACGGCGGTGCCCACGCCGGGAATGACGGATCCGATGGCGGCGCCCACGCCGACCGCGGCCAGCAAGCCGATCGTGTCGGCCTCTTGCTGGGTGGCGCCCAGGTATTCCTTGGCGGCGTTGCGTGCCGCCAGTCCGGCGAGCGCGCCGCCCGCGCCCGCAGCCGCCACCACGGGTACCGCCTCGGCCACGGTCAGCAATGTCGCGGCCGCGGTGTGATATCCGAGGCCGTAGGCCAGCAGGGCGCTACTGCCCACGATGGCCTCCGTTTCGACGACGCCCGGGATCGCCACCTTGGCCGCACCGGCGACCGCACCGCCGACCCGCTGACCCAGGCTGGGCCCGCCGCGCGAACCGCCGCCCTTGGAGCCCCCGCCCGGCGCACCGCCGCCGGTCGGCGCCGTCCCTGTTCCGCCGCCGCTGCCGCGGGTGCCGCCGTTGTTGAGGTTGGGCACGAATTTGGCCAGCCGCTGCGGCAGCGGCGCGCCTTCGACCGCGCCGGAGCCCTTGCGAATGATCGAGATTCCGTCTTCGTGTTCGATGAAGATGTCGACCTTGCGGTCGCCGGGGGCGGTGTCGGCCAGGTGCGCCAGCACCCGGCGAGCTTCGGCGGAAGAGTGAAAGTCGGCCCACGAGTACCCGGGCGTGGAAGCCTCCGGGTCACCGGGCACCAGCGGCGGCATCTTCGGTGTCGGGTTGACCTTGCGCATGTCGAAGTGGACCGTGCTGGCGACTTTGCCCTCGAGCGCCTCCTCGGTCATCAGCGCCGAGAACATGGGGTAGAGGTCGCGTCGCTGGCCCTGGGAGTTGGGTACCTGAAATTGCTTCTCCAGCTCCGGACCGGACGGGAAGAACGCCGGCGGTCCCGTGCCCGGCCGCCCCCAGTTGTATTTGTCTTGAATGTTGAGCGGAATGAGCCCGGTGTTGTGCTCGGCGCGATCCATGTAGCCCATTCCCGGTCCGAACGCGACGACGTATTTTGACGGATCCCGGTTGACCACAAAGGGTCCCGCGCTGACCTTGCCGCCGCTGGTGATCGTGATACCGCCGGCGGCCGTCGGCTCGTCGCCCATGCCGCCCGGGTCTTTGCGGGTAACCGGATTGGCGCGGCTGTATGCGTACAGACAGGTGCCGCCCTCGATGCCCATCGGATCGCACGAGACGAACCGGCCCAGCCAGGGCGCGTAGTAACGGGCGCCCAGGTGCTGCAGGCCCGATTCCTCGTCGCGCTCGGCGCCCAGGAAGCGGAATCGCTTGGGTGTCTCGGTCTGGCTGCGCACCGCCTGGTAGGTGGTGGCGCCGTAGGGTGTGTATTCCTCGAAGCTGAGGATCCGCGCCTGGTCGTCGAGCTCGACCGCCGCCGAACCGAGTTGGTCGCGGACCTGATGTCGCACAAGGTGTTTCGGCGCCCCTGGCGGCCCGCCGGACAGCGTCGTCTCGACGATGGCCAGGGTGGCCGAACCGTCGGGGATGTGCAGGATCTCCTGGGTCAGCGGTGACGGGCCGGCGCGGCGCAGGATCTCCACGCCGCCGAGCTGGATGCGGTCCTGGACGACGACGCCGGCGGCCGTCACGGTGACCTTGCGCAGCCGTTCGCCGCCGGCGCCGTAGACGTAATAGGTCCGCTCGCCGGCGTGGGCGGTGCCGTCGGCGTCGCCGGCGTTCACTGCCTGACGCCGCGTCATCCGCATCCGGTCGGCGAAGTCCCACTGAATCGCTTGCAGCTGCGGCATTTTCAGCGTGTTGCCGTGCTCGTCGTATTCGTAGACGTCGGTCACGGCGTCCGCTGTCGTGCTGGTGAGCCGGTTGCTGTGCTGGGCCGGCTCCAGCAGGCTGGCCTCGGCGTAAGCATAGGTACGGGTCCATCCCGGATTGGCGGGATCGGTGCCGACATGCGCCACCGCTTGGAGGTTGCCGACGTCGTCGTAGGTGTAGCGCTCGAGGTAGCGTGCCATCGCGTTGCCGTCGGCTGGGTGCGGGATACGAAGGCGCGCAACATCGTTGTACGTGGCCGGGGAGGGCGCCGCCTGGCCGATGTGCTCGCGGCCGGTCGCCTCGATCAGCCGGTAAAAGGCATCGTAGGTGTAGTCGCTGTCCGCGGTGACGCGCCTGTTGCGGAAGAAGATGGCCTGCTGGGCGAGGTCGCGCACCGCGGCGATGTTGCCGCTGGGATCATGGACGAACCGCTGGTTCTGCACCTGGCATCCGGGCCATCCCGCCGGCGGCGGGTCCGGGCAGTCGGCGAAAGCTGCTGAGGTGCGACGGGTCTGTAGCTCGGCGAGCCGCTGGGTCAGCGGGTGGTAGCGGGCGGTGGTGCGCACACCGTTGCCGCAGTCGACCTGGATACGGCGCCCCTGGGCGTCGTAGCGGACGTCGGCCAGTGCGGGGACGTCGGCGCTGGCCGGGTCGAGAAGCGTTGTGGGCTCATCGGATTCGTCGATCCACACGTCGAGGCGGCGCAGCAGCGAGCCCTGGTCGTACTGCTGCTGCAGCACCTTGACCGCGGCGCCGGGCTGGCTGCTGTGCGGCGCGATGACCTGAATCGGCCGGTTCAGCGCGTCGAACCGGGTGGCGCTGAGGTAGCGCTCGTTTTCCAGGTCGACCGGACCGGACCAGTCGATGACGCTGCGGTAGTCGGCCACCAACGCGCGTTGCACCCGCAGCGGATTGCCGGTGAAGTCGAAGCGGTCGGTGGTCACCGAGCCGGACTGGTCCCGCAGTTCGACGGCACGCCCACGCAGGTTGGCCGCCTGCGGGTCGGGCCGCGATTCGCCGTAGATGGTGTCGGCGACCAGGATGTCGGCGCCGCCGTCGGTCAGCACGGTGCCGGTGGGCCGGCGCAGCACGTCGTAGCGTGTGGTGAAGCGCCGCCCCTTGTCGTCCCAGGAGACCAGCGCGCCGCCGATGGCGTCGGTCAGACTCCAGCGGGCCCCGGCTTCCATGCTGGCTTCGTGGATCCGGTTGCCCTGCAGGTCGAATGCGGCGCGCAGCACGGTCCGCCCGCGCGCGTCGATCACCGCGCGGCGCCGGCCGAGGATGTCGAGCACGTCCCGGTTGCGGTAGCTGCGCTCGGTCGGCGGGTCGGCCGGTGTGGCGTCGGAGTATTTGTAGCGGTTGGTCACCACCGTCAGAACCGCGCGTCCGAGCGAATCGCTATGCGCGACAGTCGGTGTCGCGGCGTGTACCATCGCCTGCTCGGCGGCGCGGCGGTGCGCCGCCCGGTCACCGGGATCCGGCCAGCGCGCGGCCGACAGCGCGGGATCGGTGCGCAGCGCGGCCCAGGTCGGGACGTGCGCCGCCGCGGGCAGGCGTTCGAAGAACCCACCGACGTCGTCGTCGGCGGCGCCCACCAGCGCCACCGTGTCGTTGGCGTCCCAGGATTCCGAACGCCACGCGCCGACGACGGTCTTCTGCCAGGTGTGGTCGGGATGCAGCACCCCGACCGTGCGGCCGAGCGGATCGTAGAACGTGATGGGGCTGACCCCCACCCGGACATCGAATTCGAACTGATGGCGGTCGGTGTAGAAGGGTTGGTACTGGCGGACGGCAAAACCTTTGTTGTTGTACACCGTCCAGCCGCTGGCGACCCACCTCGGGTCCGCGTCGGCCGCGGTGAGCACCGGCTGCCCGTCGGCGCCGACGATCACCGCGCCCGCGGCGTCGCGCTGCGCAACCGGCCCAGCCCGTGCCTGCGCCTTGGTTTGCACCTGCCGGCCCAGGCCGTCGGAGTAGGCCAGGCGGACCTGCAGTGGACTGGCCGCCCCGGCGGGCAGCTCGGACACGTGGACTTCCCTGACGATGGTCACGGTGACCGGCGGACCCGCCGGTGTCCGGAGAAAAGCATTGCGGTCCACGATGGTTCGTGTCGTCGCGCCCGCCAGCAGGGTGGCCGCCAGCGGCCCGCGCGGATCGGCCAGCAAGTCCTGCACCTGCGCCGGTGTCGGGTCGGCGACGAAGCCGTCCAAAGTGTCCCCCTCGGCGGGGGCGGGCGCGGGTTTGCCCATGACGGCGCTGCCCGCGACCACGCCGAACGCGTCGTAGGCCACGGCGCTGACGTTGCCGTTCGGGTCGGCCAGGCGCGACGGGCGGAGCACCCGGTAGTCCAGACCGACAGCACGGGTGGTGTTGCCCAGCGCATCGCGGGTTTCGAAGACCAGCAGGTCGTGCGCGTCGAGCACGGTGAACGACTCGGTGCTGGTGACGGCGGTGTGGAACGGGTCCCGAAGGCGCAGCGGACGGAAGAAATGCGCACGGGCGTAAGCGAATTCCTGTGCCGGGCTGTCGGTTGCGCCGGGCGACAGCAGCTCGCGGGTCGACGAGGTCCAGAAGCCGGCGTGGCCGTCGGGGTGCGCATAGCGGCCGGTGCCGTCGAGCAGCGCGGCGGTCACCTTGGTCCCGTATACCTGGTCGACCAGACCGGGCGTCAACGCCAGCGCGTAGCGCTGGTGCAGCAGCGCGCGGCGACCGGTACTGCCCAACGGGGCGGGGCCGTTGAGGTCGTCGCGGCGGAAGTAGGCGCGGCGGTGGTCGACCACACGCTTCTGCGCCGTGGCGCCGGTCGGCGTTGCCTCGAACGGGATCTCGGCCGCCTGCGCGGTCCGGCGGGCCAGGTCGTCGAACCCGTATCGGGTCGCAGCGGCCGGCGGCGGGATCCCGGTCACCTCGAATCGACGCTGCTCGCAGGGCACCGGCTCGCGGTACGTGCTCGGCTCGTCGAGGGGGTCGGTCATCCGGTTTTCGGCGAGCAGCACATGCACCGCGGCCTGTGCGGCCTGCTCCTCGGGTGGCAACGCACCGTCGGGTATTGCCCGCCCATACACCACCTGCGCCGCGCGCACGACATTGCCGTGGTCATCGACTTCCAAGGTCAGGTCGTGTTGCACCCGCGGGTCGTCCGGCTCACGTTCGTAGTGCAGCGTGACCGTCTCACGTTGCGTGGTATGGAAGACGGCGTGCCGGTTGCCGGCCCGGCGCTGCAGACAGCGCACGGTGCTGATGCTTTCCGTCACCGAATAGGGGTGCGGCTGGCGGCGGGTTCCGTCCAGGCCGTAGACCTCGCGCCGCAGCAGCGAACCCTTGAGCGCCCTGCGGGCCTCGCGCTCCTCGTCAACGGAAAGCCCGGCCGGCAGCACCGGCTCACCCAACTGCGGATCGCCGTAGTAGTCGCGGGCCAGCGCGGCGTCGAACTCCGCGCGTCGCTCCCACTGGCCGGTGTGAAACCAGGTCACGGTGTGTGCCGGCGGCACCTGCGAGGACGCCTCGAGGTTGGTGATGCCTGGGCCCGCGCCGGCGGGATCGAGCGCGGCGAACGCCTCGCTGTCCCATTGTTCGACCTTGGCGAAGCCGCGAAATTCGCGCTCGGCGACGTCGAAATACCCGTAGTGGTAGGCGAATCGGGTGCCGTATCGGTTGCCGCTGATGTGATCGACGACGACGATCCGCTCCACGACGTGTACGGGGAACGGCAGCGGGAGCGGCCACGGCACGCCGGCCCGCTTGTCGGCGAGGTAGAACTGGGTCGACGCCGCGTATTCGACGCGGGTTTCGGCGCCCATGTTGTTGGTCGTTGCGACCAGCAGATGCGGTTTGGCGCCGCCCATCAGGTCGAGGTAGCGAATGGGTGCGGCGGCGTCTGCCGGCAGCGCTGACGACCACACCAGGCACGCGGTTCCGTTGCCGAGCAGGTCGGCGGCCAGCACGTTCACCACGTCGTCGAGGTGCGGGAGCGGGGGGAGCGGGCGCGCTTCGCTGAGGCTGTTGCCGGAGCGGTTGAAGTACAGGCGAATACCGTCGTCGGCGAGGTAGATGAGGTCGGTGGTGCCGGATCCGTCGATATCGGCCAGCCGGATGCGACGCTGATCGAACGCCTCGGCGTCGTCGAAGGGTGCGACGTCGTCGAGGGTGATCTTGGCGCCGAAGCGGCCGTAACCCAGGTTCGGCCAGTAGCAGACATCGCCGTTGCGGATCCGGACGATGTCGGCCAGCCCGTCGCCGCTCATGTCGGCGAGCTGGATGGATTCCAGCGCATCGGCGAGGACGACGCGTGGGCCCAGCTCCTCGTCCAGTGCCGCGGGCACCCGCACCCGTTCGCCGAATCCTTCGTCGCCCAGGAACGGATACCATGCCAGCGCTTCGTCTTCGGTGACCAGGACGTCAGGTCGGCCGTCGCCGTCCACGTCGACGAAGCGCAGCGCCGGGTCGTCCCACATCAGAGCGGGAAGCTGTTCGAAGGCACGCAGGTTTTCCCAGCCGACACCCGGTGCCCGTTCGTAGTAGCCGGGCACCGGGCCGTCGAGGCAGACCAGGGCTGGGCGCCCGTCCCCGTCGAGATCGATCAACCGGTCGCGCCCCGACCGCGGCTGGCTGGAAACCGCTGCGGCGGCATCGAATTGGCCCCCGCCGAGGTTGGCTTTGTAATACCACCAGCCCGCCTCGTCGGCGAGGATGCCGGGCAGTCCTTCCCCGTCGAGATCGACGAGTCGGCGCCGCGCGTCGAGGCCGGCGGGGAGGTCGGCGATGTCGGCGGCGTCGAGCTGGCGGACGGCCTCCTGGATCGCCGGGCGGCTGTAGCGCAGCTGCACCGGTGGCAGCGACTGCTCGAGTTCGGTGCCGGGCGCGTCGGCGTGGCGATATCCCGACTGGGTGACCGCGCACAGAAAGGAGCCGTAGCGGGTGCTTCCTTCGTGCGCGTGTTCCACGGCGACGGAGGCGGGCAGGTTCAGGTCGTTGTAGTCGAAGTGGGTGGCGGCGACGAGGCCGTCGTAACCGGGCTGCACGGGTTCGGCCATGCCGGCCACGTCGGGAATGTGGTGGAACACCAGTGCGCGCCGGCAGCGCCGGACGGTGCGGATTTCGAATCCGGGCCGAAACGTCGAGAACGGGTCCGGCCGCGGCGCCCACGCGTGCGCCGGCTGCGGGCTGGCGCGAACCAGGGCGTGCTGCTCGCGTACCGGTACGCCGGGGGCGGGCGGCAGCGTTTCGAAGTGACCCTCGTCGTAGTCGAAGACCACCTCCATCATCCACACCGTCGTATCGATCACAGCTTGGGTGAGATCGGTTGGGCGGTCGCCATTTTCGTCGAGCAGCGTCGTGCGGTTGGCGTACCGTACCCGCTTGAGGTAGCGGTTGGCGCCGCGGGCCGCGTCGGCGCGGTCGCCGCGGTTGCGCTCGTGCACCCGCTCGAGTGGGACCCCGGCGCCGTTCTCGGCGACGTAGTCGAACAGGATGCCGTTACCCCTGTCGTCGCGGGTCTCGCTCACCAGCCAGGAGAAGATGCGGCGCCTGTCGGCCGGGTCGCGGATCCGTGACCGGTCGTCGCGGCCGTAGATTGTCAGGACGTTGTCTCGGGAAAACGAGCGCCAATGCACGTCGCCGTCACTGCGGTGAGTCCAGCGTTCGATCCGCGCGAACAGGCCCTCCAACCGGGGCCGGTAGCGATGGATGACGTAGCCGGGGGCGCTGGCGCGGTCCTCCCAGCGCGCACCGGCGTCGGTGAGCACCGGAACAAGGTCTTCGGTGTCGGCCAGGACGAACACGTCGGACTCCTCGGCGTCCCGGTATCGAGGCAGCCCGCGATCGGTGCGCCGGGTGATCGAGGCAAGGCGCAGCGTCCAGCCGAAGCCGAACGGGCCGTTGCCCGAACCGCTGTCGTAGGTCAGGGTCAAGCTGGGCCCGAAGCCGTCGCGCCCAGGGCTGGCGGGGATCGGAATGGATAGACTGCCGGTTCCGGTGACGGGATTGGCCCCGAATTTTTCACCGATGCCGCGGATCGCCCCGCCGCCCTTGGGAAGCGCCAGCGGCGCCGCGGCGCCGGTCCCGTGCTCGGTCAGCGGCTGCGACACGGGGCTTCCGATACGGCACAAGGCAGTTCGATGGTGTCCGGGTGGTATTCATCCCGCTTCATTTCACCGCCACCCGGGGGCCTGCAAAGGTCGGCTCCGGGCCGAAACTGCCTCTTGCCGTCTCCGTCGACCATGCGTCCACCGTCAACCCGGTGTCTGGTGCCGAGGAAATCGGCGCCGGAAAGGTCGTCCCCGATCGTCACCATCGTTGCCTGCCCGTCCCTTACCGATTCAGAGCAGAAAATCCTCGGCCCGCCGATGATCCCACGTAATCGCTTGAGCGGCAAGGCCATTGACCACCTATCGCGCGGTCACTGAGATCAACAAATCGGGCGCGTCGGCCCAGAGGTATGGATGCTGCTGCCACGGACCCGACTCGTTTACGTATGACGCGCGATTAGCGACGAGCCTATCGCTCCGAAGCGCCACTCAAAAGAGTGATCGGCTACTCTAATGCGGCACGTTGGCGGCCATGTTCGTCATCACGATGTCGGGCACCGACTCCGGAAAACCGCAGAAGGTGACTTCCAGCAGCGTCACCGAGAGCACGCGGTAGTCGCGGCCGCAGTCGCCGGGCCGGATGTGCAGCGAGTCGCCGTCGACATGCCACGTACTGACCAGCAGCGCGCCACTGGAACTGTTTGCGCAACTCCCCACGGCCGCCACCAGCGACTCGAAGGCGTGCCGGGCGATGTCGGGCGCCCGATACACCGCGGCGCCCTCGGAGATCAGGGCACCTTCGGGCGGGTCCTGGAAGGTGATTTTGTGGAAACCTGCGATGTCGGGCCCGAAGATTGCCGTCTCGGCGTAGATGAACCGGCATTCCCGGGGCAGGGTGTCTGCGAGGGCGTCGATGTCGATCGGGTGTTTGCCGTCCGTCGACGGCACGATCGTCAGGTCGTCACCGGCACCGGTGATCGCGCGCATCCTCGATTGGTCCAACAGCACGGTGTCGACGTTGAGCACATCCAGCGGGTAAGCGCCATACGGGGGCAGTGCTTCGCCATCCACCACGCGTGTGCACGCCGCCGTCAGCGCCATCGCGCAGCACCACAGCAGCGGCCGGATCCGTCTTGCCATCAGCCACCCTTCTGTGTTTGCAACCTACCCGTGCGCCCGGCCGCTAAACAGCCCTCGAATACGGTTGACAAGTGAGTGATTTCGCGCCGCCTTTCGCGCCGCCGTTCGCAAGGGCCACCGGCATCGGATCCTGGCCCGGCACGGCGGCGCGGCCGGCCGCCGAGGTCGTCGTCGGCGAGCTGGCCGATGCCCTGGCGCATCTCGTCGAGCTGCCCGCCAGGGGAGTGGGCGCCGATATGCTCGGCCGGGCCGGCGCCCTGCTGCTCGATTTGGCGGTGGACACCGTGCCGCGCGGCTACCGCATCGTCGCCCGGCCCGGCGCGGTGACCCGCCGAGCCGTCAGCATGCTCAACGAGGACATGGACGCCCTCGAAGAGGCCTGGGAGAGCGCCGGTCTGCGGGGCGGCGGGCGCGTGGTCAAGGTGCAGGCGCCCGGACCGATCACGCTGAGCGCGGGGCTGGAGCTGGCCAACGGCCACCGGGCGATCACCGACCCGGGTGCGGTGCGTGACCTGGCCGCCTCGCTGGCCGAAGGCGTCGCCGCGCACCGGGCGATGCTGGCCCGCCGGCTGGACACGTCGGTGGTGGTGCAGTTCGACGAGCCGTCATTGCCGGCGGCCCTGGGCGGCCGGCTGACCGGCGTGACCGCACTGAACCCGGTGGCCCCCCTCGACGAGGCGGTGGCCGGCGCGTTGCTCGACAGCTGCGCCGCGGCGGCCGGCGCGGACGTCATGGTGCACAGCTGTGCGCCGGAGCTGCCGTGGGAGCTGTTGGCGCGCAGCGCTATTGGTGCGGTGTCGGTGGATGCGGGCACGCTGCGCGCGGCGGACCTGGACGGCATCGCGGCCTTCGTCGAGTCGGGCCGCACCGTGGTACTGGGCGTCGTCCCCGCCAGCGCGCCGCAGCGGCGACCGGCGGTCGAGGAAGTCGCCGCCGAGGTTGTCGCGGTGACCGATCGGCTCGGCTTCGGTCGTTCGGCGCTGCGCGACCGCGTCGGGGTGTCCCCGGCCTGCGGCCTGGCGAGCGCGACGCCTGGCTGGGCGCGCGCCGCCATCGAGCTGGCCCGCAGGGCTGCCGAGGCGTTCGCCGAGGACCCGGACGCCATCTGATTTCGGCTGACCTTCGCGAGATTGCCGTCACGGTCGCGCATGGCCGGCTTAGCCCGACCATCACGGCAATCTCGGCGGGTCAGACCCCTCAGCTAGCCTGCCAGGGTGAGTTCGTCCGAAGCCGACACCACGCCGCCCGACGTGTTGCATCGATGGCAGGAGCTGGCTGAGGAGGTCCGCGAACACCAGTTCCGCTACTACGTGCGCGACGCGCCGATCATCACCGACGCCGAATTCGACGAGCTGCTGCGCCGGCTGGAAGCGCTCGAAGAACAGTATCCGGAGCTGCGTACGCCCGATTCGCCCACGCAGCTGGTCGGCGGCGCCGGTTTTGCGACGGAGTTCGAGCCGGTTGACCACCTGGAAAGAATGCTCAGCCTCGACAACGCGTTCAGTGCCGAGGAACTCGGCGCCTGGGCCACCCGCATCCACGCCGAAATCGGTGACGCCGCCAGCTACCTCACTGAGCTCAAGATCGACGGCGTGGCACTGTCGTTGGTTTACCAAGGAGGGCGCCTGACGCGTGCCTCGACGCGAGGTGACGGCCGCACCGGCGAGGACGTCACGCTCAACGCCCGCACCATCGACGACGTTCCGGAACGGCTGCGCACCACCGACGACTACCCGATTCCCGACGTCCTCGAAGTCCGCGGCGAGGTGTTCTTCCGGGTCGCTGATTTCCAGGCGCTCAACGCCAGCCTGGTCGAGGAGGGCAAGGCGCCGTTCGCCAACCCCCGCAACAGCGCGGCGGGCTCACTGCGCCAGAAAGACCCGTCCGTCACGGCCCGGCGGCGCCTGCGGATGATTTGCCACGGGCTGGGCCACACCGAAGGTTTCCGCCCGGCCACCCTGCACCAGGCGTACCTGGCGTTACAAGCCTGGGGGTTGCCGGTGTCCGAGCACACCACGCTGGTCGACGACATGGCCGGGGTCCGGGAGCGCATCGACTACTGGGGTGAGCACCGCCACGAGGTGGACCACGAAATCGACGGTGTGGTGATCAAAGTCGACGAGGTGGCGCTGCAGCGCAGGCTGGGCTCCACGTCGCGGGCCCCGCGCTGGGCGATCGCCTACAAGTACCCGCCCGAGGAGGCGCAGACCAAACTGCTCGACATTCGCGTCAACGTCGGGCGCACCGGGCGGGTCACCCCGTTCGCGTTCATGACGCCGGTGAAGGTCGCCGGGTCGACGGTCGCGCAGGCCACGTTGCACAACGCCTCGGAAGTCAAACGCAAGGGGGTGCTGATCGGCGACACGGTAGTGATCCGCAAAGCCGGCGACGTGATCCCCGAGGTGCTCGGGCCCGTCGTCGATTTGCGCGACGGGTCCGAACGCGAATTCGTCATGCCCACAACATGTCCCGAATGCGGCACCCCGCTGGCCCCGGAGAAGGAGGGCGACGCCGACATCCGCTGCCCCAACTCCCAGCGTTGCCCGGCGCAACTGCGGGAGCGGGTGTTTCACGTCGCCAGCCGCAGTGCTCTGGATATCGAGGTGCTGGGCTACGAGGCGGCCGTCGCGTTGCTGCAATCCGGTGTGATCACCAGCGAGGGCGACCTGTTCGCGCTGACCGAAGACGACCTGTTGCGCACCGAGCTGTTCCGCACCAAGGCCGGCGGGCTTTCGGCCAACGGCAAACGCCTGCTGGCCAACCTCGACAAGTCCAAGGCCGCACCGCTGTGGCGAGTGCTGGTGGCGTTGTCGATCCGCCATGTCGGCCCGACGGCGGCCCGCGCGCTGGCCACCGAATTCGGCACGCTCGATGCGATCGCCGCGGCATCCGCCGAGGAGCTGGCCGCCGTCGAGGGTGTGGGACCAACCATCGCCGCGGCGGTCGCGGAATGGTTTACCGTCGACTGGCATCGCGAGATCGTCGACAAGTGGCGGGCCGCCGGGGTGCGGATGGCCGACGAGCGCGACGAGAATGTGCCGCGCACGCTGGCCGGGTTGACCGTCGTCGTCACCGGCTCGCTGGCCGGCTTTTCCCGCGACGAGGCCAAGGAGGCGATCGTCGCGCGCGGCGGCAAGGCTGCCGGTTCGGTGTCGAAGAAGACCTCGTTCGTCGTCGCCGGCGACTCGCCGGGATCGAAGTACGACAAGGCCATCGAACTCGGCGTGCCGATCCTCGACGAAGACGGCTTTCGCAAGCTGTTGGCCGAAGGCCCTCCCGACCCCGAAGCTGCAACGCAGTGAGCGGCGCACGGGTTGACCTGAGGCGCGAAGGATCATGACAAACTCGGCGATCTCGGTGGGGCTGCAGATCGGGACGCAGCCGCCAATGAGCGGCGCTCGGGCGTTATTGCTTGCGGCGCGGGTGGCGCGGCTGGAGTCGGTGATGCTCATCGACCACTTCCAGAGCGGTGTGCCCCGCGCCATCTGGAACAAAGACCTCACCTGGCTTGCGGCGCAAGATCAGAGCCCACACGAGTTTTATGACTACCAGGTTCTGCTGGGATATCTCGCGTCCCGGGCCGGGCGAGTGCGCTTGGGCGTCGGGGTGACCGAGGCGATCCGGCGGCACCCCGTCCTCATCGCCCAGGCGATGCTGACGCTGTCTCATCTCACCCGCCGCGCGCCCATCCTGGGTATCGGCGCGGGCGAGCGGATGAATGTCGACCCGTATGGACTCGACTTCTCCGAGCCGGTCACCCGACTGGAGGAGGCCCTGCAGGTAATCCGGCTGTGCCTGTCGGCACGCGGTCCTATCACGTTCTCCGGCAAGCACTTTCGGCTCGACCGGGCGACCATGGACCTGGAGGCTCCGCCCGGGCGGGTACCGCAGATCTGGGTCGGCGGGCATGGTCCGCGGATGCTGCGGCTGACGGGACGCTACGGCGACGGGTGGTATCCCGTCTCGGTGGTCTCGCCCCAGGAGTACGCGGCCAAGTTGGCGGCGGTGCGCGCGGCCGCCGCCGAGGCTGGGCGAGACGCAGAGTCGATCACACCGGCGCTGCATCGCTTCGCGGTGATCGGCGCGACCGAACGGGAGGCGCGGGCGATGCTGGACACAAGGGCCGTCCGGATGCTTGGGCTTGTTGCGCCCGCCGATATGTGGCGGCAGGCCGGGGCCGTACACCCGCTCGGGGCGCACTTCGACACCTTCGTCGACTTCGTGCCCGACCGCCACGGTCGCCGGGCGGTCGAGCATGCCATCGCCGCGGTGCCGGACGCCGTGATGACCGAGGGGCCGTTGCTGTGGGGAACTCCGCGGCAGGTGCTGGCCAAGCTGCGGGCCTTCGGCGACGCGGGGATGCGCCACGTGGTTCTGGCACCCGTATCCGGTCTGGTGTCCCGGCGTGCGGCTCGCTACGGGCTCTGGGCCACCATGCGTGTCGCCCGTTCGCTGACCAGCCGGCGAGGCGACCCTGCACCCGGCGGCTGATACGCCGCAATGGGTCAGCGCAGCATGGTGGCCACGATTCCGGCCAGATAGCCCAGTCGGGCCACCTCCGAGGGCCGAAATTCCGGGCCCGGCCGCCCCAGCACCACCGCCATGTGCGGGTCGCCCAGCGGTGCGGCCACCATCGTGGTGTCCATGTCACGCCAGGCCTGCGGCACCCAGTCGGCGCCACCGTCGAGCGGTGCGGCGCGCTCGATCGGCAGCCACGGTGCCGAATCGGCCCGGGTTTCCGGGGCGCCCGGGCTCCCGGCAAGCCGGTGCAACGCGCCCTGGGAGCTGTGCAACACGGTGCACCAGCTCACCCGCAGCACCCTGGGCGCCTCGTTGGCAAGCACCTGCAATCGGGACGCATTGTCACGGGCCGCGGCGACGTGGTCGAGCAGCTCCAGCTCGCGGTGCGCCTCCAGCAGCCCGGTGTGGGGACGCAGACTGTCCACCCGGACGCCGGGCAACGACTCGGCGGCGGTAATCAGCCGATCCGGCATCGCGCCCGGCGGCATCTCGACCACCAGGTCGTCGATCGCGTACCCGGCGCTGCGCTCGACGACGTCCAGCGACAAGATGTCGGCGCCCACCGACCCGAGCGCAACCGCCAGCGACCCCAGGCTGCCTGGACGGTCGACCAGCTCGATGCGCAACAGATACGACGGCACGGCCAACACTGTTACACAGCCACGCGCCCGCGGCATGTCGGCAAGAGCAGAGCGACTCGAGTGAACCAGCCGCACGCTCCCCATTAGGCTTTTCGCTCGTGTCCCAGATCTCCCGCAACGAGGTGGCCCACCTGGCCCGGCTGGCCCGTCTGGCGCTGACCGACTATGAGCTCGACCACTTCGCCGGTCAACTCGACGCCATCTTGGCGCACGTCAGCCAGATCCAGGCCGTCGACGTCACCGGCGTGCAAGCCACCGGCAATCCGCTCAAGGACGTCAACGTCACGCGCCCCGACGAGATCGCGCCGTGCCTGACGCAGGAGCAGGCGCTGGCCGCGGCGCCGCAGGCCGTGGACGGCCGCTTCGCCGTCCCGCAGATCCTGGGGGACGCCGAGTGAGCGACCTCATCCGCTCCGACGCCGCCACGCTGGGTGCCAAGATCGCCGCCAAGGAGCTGTCGTCCACCGAACTCACTCAGGCCTGCCTGGACCAGATCGCGGCAACCGACGACCGGTACCACGCATTCCTGTACGTGGCCGCCGACCAGGCTTTGAGCGCGGCAGCCGCCGTCGACCAGACGCTGGCCGCCGGCGAACAGCTGCCATCTGCGCTGGCCGGCGTGCCACTGGCGCTCAAAGACGTGTTCACCACCGTCGACATGCCCACCACCTGCGGTTCGAAGATCCTGCAGGGCTGGCGGTCGCCCTACGACGCCACCTTGACGCTGCGGTTGCGCGCGGCCGGGATCCCGATCCTGGGCAAGACCAACATGGACGAGTGCGCGATGGGCAGCTCGACCGAGAACTCCGCCTACGGCCCCACCCGCAACCCATGGAACGTCGACCGGGTGCCCGGTGGCTCGGGTGGTGGCAGCGCCGCGGCGCTGGCCGCATTCCAGGCGCCGCTGGCCATCGGGTCCGACACCGGGGGCTCGATCCGCCAGCCGGCCGCGCTGACCGCGACCGTCGGTGTCAAACCCACCTACGGCACGGTGTCGCGCTACGGGCTGGTGGCCTGCGCGTCGTCGCTGGATCAGGGCGGCCCCTGCGCACGCACAGTGCTGGACACCGCGCTGCTGCACCAGGTGATCGCCGGGCACGACCCCCGCGACTCCACTTCCGTCGATGCGGCGGTGCCCGATGTGGTCGGTGCCGCGAAGGCCGGCGCTAAAGGCGACCTGAGCGGAGTGCGCATCGGGGTGGTCAAGCAACTCCGCGGTGAGGGCTACCAGCCGGGAGTGCTGGCGTCGTTCCAGGCCGCTGTCGAGCAGTTGACCGCTTTGGGCGCCGAGGTCAGCGAGGTCGACTGCCCGCACTTCGATCATGCGCTGGCCGCCTACTACCTGATCCTGCCGTCGGAGGTGTCGAGCAACCTGGCCCGCTTCGACGCGATGCGCTACGGACTGCGGGTCGGCGACGACGGCAGCCGCAGCGCCGAGGAAGTGATGGCCATGACCCGCGCCGCCGGCTTCGGCCCGGAAGTCAAGCGGCGCATCATGATCGGTACCTACGCGCTGTCGGCCGGTTACTACGACGCCTACTACAACCAGGCCCAGAAGGTGCGCACGCTGATCGCCCGCGATCTCGACGAGGCCTATCGATCGGTCGACGTGCTGGTCTCGCCCGCGACTCCCACCACCGCGTTCCCGCTGGGGGAGAAGGTCGACGACCCGCTGGCGATGTACCTGTTCGACCTGTGCACATTGCCGCTGAATTTGGCGGGACATTGTGGCATGTCGGTGCCGTCGGGGCTGTCCCCGGACGACGGGCTGCCGGTCGGGTTGCAGATCATGGCGCCCGCCTTGGCCGATGACCGGCTCTACCGAGTAGGAGCCGCCTACGAGGCAGCCCGCGGCCCGCTGCCCTCACCGATTTAGGCGCGAGCAGACGCGGAATCGCACTGCGCGGGCCCCGCGCATGCGATTCTGCGTCTGCTCGCGGCCCGAGCCAGCCGCGGTGCAAGATGATGGCATGCGGATTGGACTTCTCACGGGAGGCGGCGACTGCCCAGGCCTCAACGCCGTCATCCGAGCCGTGGTGCGCACCTGCGATGCCCGGTACGGCTCGTCGGTGGTCGGGTTCCAGGACGGGTGGCGCGGATTGCTGGAAAACCGGCGCATGCAATTGCGCAACGACGACCGCAACGACCGGCTGCTGGCCAAAGGCGGAACGATGCTGGGCACCGCGCGCGTGCACCCGGACAAACTGCGCGCCGGCCTTAACCAGATCATGCAGACCCTGGACGACAACGGCATCGACGTGCTGATCCCGATCGGCGGGGAAGGCACCTTGACCGCGGCGCACTGGCTGTCGGAGGAGAACGTGCCGGTGGTCGGCGTGCCGAAGACCATCGACAACGACATCGACTGCACCGACGTGACTTTCGGCCACGACACGGCGTTGACGGTCGCGACCGAAGCCATCGACCGCCTGCATAGCACCGCCGAATCCCATCAGCGGGTGATGCTGGTGGAGGTGATGGGCCGCCACGCCGGCTGGATCGCGCTCAACTCCGGTCTAGCCTCCGGCGCTCACATGACGCTGATCCCCGAACAGCCCTTCGACGTCGAGGAGGTGTGCCGGCTCGTCAAACAGCGCTTCCAGCGCGGCGATTCGCACTTCATCTGTGTGGTCGCCGAGGGCGCCAAACCGGTCGCCGGCTCCATCCAGTTACGCGAAGGCGGGATTGACGAGTTCGGCCATGAGCGTTTCACCGGGGTCGCCGCGCAGCTGGGCGCCGAGGTGGAGAAGCGGATTAACAAGGATGTCCGGGTGACCGTGCTCGGGCACGTCCAGCGAGGTGGCACCCCGACGGCCTACGACCGGGTGTTGGCCACCCGCTTCGGTGTCAACGCCGCCGACGCGGCACACGCGGGCGAATACGGCCAGATGGTGTCGCTGCGCGGACAAGACATCGGCCGTGTTCCCCTGGCGGACGCGGTTCGCCAACTCAAGCTGGTGCCGCAGAGCCGCTACGACGACGCCGCCGCTTTCTTCGGCTGACGCCGGCGTTTCGCACCGATCGCTCGAAATTCGTCGAACATCCGGTAGCGCGGGCTGAACGCCAGGATAATTCTTGCTTGACTGCTGCTTGCATTTCCAGGATCCCCCTTATTTACGGTTTTCGGGCAAATCAGCCCGGCTATACCGTGGGGTATGAGCAACCGCGATCCCGCTCGCGGAGACCTGCCTCAGGCCACCCCACCGACGCCGCGATCGGCGCCGAATTGGCACACCGCCCCGCCCTGCCGCCGCCCTCCGGCCGAGTGGGCGTCCACCACGGACCCGCGGGTCTACCGCCGCCAAGCCCCTGCCTACCGTTCGTCTGCGCCCTGGTCGACGGCTCGGACCCCCGCAGCGACACCGATCGCCCCGCCGCCTCCTCGTGAGCGGGCCCCCGGTGGGATGGCACTTGACGTTCTTGACGAGCAGCACACCGACGACACGAGCGGTTTCAGCTGGCGAGACCTGATCTGGCGCATCAGCCGCGGAGACTTCGGCCCCGGCAAAGGCCCGGCTTACGAACGTGAGCTGCGCGACCGCGTCCGCGCCCCGGTCGGCAGCGCGTTTCCCATTGCGGTGCTCAACCTCAAAGGCGGGGTCGGCAAGACCGCCGTGGTCGAGGCACTCGGCTCGACTTTCGCGCAGGTGCGCAACGACCGGGTGGTTGCCGTCGACATCGACGGCGGCGATTTGTCCGATCGGCATGGCCGTCGCAGCCGGCTGAATATGGTGGACCTGCTCATGGACGATTCGGTCACCAGATATCCGGATGTGCGGGCGCATACCTATATGAACAGCTGCGGGCTGGAAGTGCTCGGCCTGCCCGAATATGCGAAGAGCAATTGGCGAGTGGAGCGCAGCGACGTCGTCAAAGTGTTTTCCATTCTGCGCAAGCACTACTCGGTGGTACTCGTGGACTGCGTCAAGGCGCTCGAGTCCAGCGCAATGGAAGCGGTGTTGCCGGAATCGCAGGCCCTGGTGGTCGTTACCAGCACTTCCATCGACGCGATACGAAAGACCAGAATCACGTTGGAATGGTTGCGTAACAACGGGTATCACACGATGCTCGCGACGGCGGTGTTAGCGATCAACCACACCGAACCGGGCCGGCCGAGCACTGTGGCCGGTAAGGAACTCGAGCAGTTGTCGGCCGACGTGGCGGCCACCGTGGTCCTGCCGTTCGATCGGCACATCCATGCGGGCAAAGAAATCGGTCTGGACCGGTTGAGCAAGGAAAGCCGGCGCGCCTACCTCGAGCTGGCGGCCGCGTTGGCGGACATGTTCCCAAAGCGGGTCCCAAAGCGGGTGTAGTGGCAGATGTCCGGCTCCGGGGGGTTCCCGGTCGGCACTAGGATCGAGCCCATGACTGCTGCCGCCCGGGCTTCAGGGGCCGACCTGCTGGACTTCGACGACGTCGTCGCCCGCTTCGATCCGGTTCTCGGACTGGAAGTTCACGTTGAGCTGTCCACCGCGACCAAGATGTTCTGCGGCTGCGCGACGGCGTTCGGTGCAGAGCCGAATACCCAGGTATGTCCGGTGTGCCTGGGGCTGCCCGGTTCGTTGCCCGTGCTCAACCGGGCCGCGGTCGAGTCGGCGATCCGTATCGGCTTGGCGCTGAACTGCGAGATCGTTCCCTGGTGCCGCTTCGCCCGGAAAAACTACTTCTACCCGGACATGCCGAAGAATTACCAGATTTCGCAGTATGACGAGCCGATCGCCATCAACGGTTACCTCGAAGCGCCGCTGGAAGACGGCACCACCTGGCGGGACGAGATCGAGCGCGCTCACATGGAGGAAGACACCGGCAAGCTGACCCACATCGGCAGCCAGACGGGCCGCATCCACGGGGCGACGACGTCGCTCATCGACTACAACCGCGCCGGTGTGCCGCTGATCGAGATCGTGACCAAACCCATCGAGGGAGCCGGAGCACGTTCGCCGCACGTCGCCCGCGGCTATGTGACCGCGTTGCGAGACTTGTTGCGGGCACTGGACGTATCCGACGTGCGGATGGACCAGGGATCGATGCGCTGCGACGCCAATGTGTCGCTAAAGCCTAGGGGTACAACGGAATTCGGTACTCGAACGGAAACAAAGAACGTCAACTCGCTCAAGAGCGTCGAGGTCGCGGTGCGCTACGAGATGCAGCGTCAGGCCGCGATCTTGGTGGCCGGCGGCCAGATCACCCAAGAGACCAGGCACTTCCACGAGGCCGGCTACACCAGCCCCGGCCGTACCAAGGAGACCGCAGAGGACTATCGGTATTTTCCTGAGCCCGATCTGGAGCCGGTCGCACCCAGCCGTGAGCTGGTCGAGCAACTGCGCCACACCATTCCTGAGTTACCGTGGCTGAGCCGCAAGCGAATTCAGCAGGAATGGGGCATTTCCGACGAGGTGATGCGGGATTTGGTGAACGCCGGCGCGGTCGAATTGGTCGCTGAGACCGTCAAGCACGGAGCCTCCAGCAAGGAGGCGCGCTCGTGGTGGGGGAACTTCCTGGTGCAGAAGGCCAATGAGGCCGGTATCGGGCTGGACGAACTGGCCATCACGCCTGCCCAGGTCGCGGCCGTCGTGCGGTTGGTCGAGGACGGCAAGCTGTCCAACAAGCTCGCCCGCGAGGTCGTCGAAGGTGTGCTGGCCGGCGAAGGCGAACCCGAGCAGGTGATGACCGCCCGAGGCTTGGAGCTGGTCCGAGACGACTCGGTGACCCAGGCCGCTGTTGACCAGGCGCTGGCCGCCAATCCCGATGTGGCCGAAAAGATTCGGGGCGGCAAGGTGGCTGCGGCGGGAGCGATCGTCGGCGCGGTGATGAAGGCCACCCGCGGGCAGGCCGACGCGGCCCGGGTGCGCGAGTTGGTGTTGGCGGCCTGCGGTCAGGGTTAGCCGGTTCGCTGACTGGTCTCTACGAGTTCGCTACGAAAGGTGTCGAAAGAGGTCGCCGCGATTCATGATGTTGGGGTGATCGATGAATCGTTCGACGACCTGATGACGATGCTGGATTCCCCGGTATTCGTGGTGACAACCCAGGCCGATGGTCATCCGTCGGGTTGTCTGGTCGGCTTCGCCACGCAAACGAGCGTGCAGCCGCCGAGTTTCATGATCGGCATGCCCAGGAGTAATCGCACCGCCGAGGTAGCCGGCCGATCTGACCATGTGGCGGTGCATTTGTTGGCGCAGCACCATCGAGCACTGGCCGAACTGTTCGCCACTCAAACGGCGGACGACACCGACAAATTCGCTCGCTGCTCATGGCGCGCCGGCCCGTTTGGGATGCCGATTCTCGATGACGCGGTGGCGTGGTTCGTCGGCAGGACAGTGAGTCGCAGCGATGTCGGAGACCACGTGTGCTACCTGCTGGAGCCGGTGAGCGTCTGGGCTCCCGAGTGCTCCGACGAACTGCTTTACCTCTCCGACATCGACGACCTCGACCCCGGCCACGAGGAACCCACAGGGCGGTTCTATGGACCCACCGAGGTGTCCCGCCGGTACGGCGTGCGGTTCACCCTCGACGTGCCATGAGCACCTGCTGAGCGCATCATCACATCAGCGCCGTCGCGCGCCACGTTGCGGCGGTAGGGATTTGTCGCTGATAGTCGGGTGCGACGCGCACCAGCACCGTCAGAGGCTCCTGGAGGCTCGTGTGGTTGCTGTGACAGGCGTGAGTTTGTGCCGACCGGGCTAGGTCTTGTCGTCGTTGTTGCGTGGGAATCCGCCGCCCTGCGGGAACAACGGAAACACCACATCGTCGAGCTTCTCCGCGTCACCGGCGGTCTTGTTGACCGTCGCACCCCAGACGTTGCCGTCCGGCGACATTCGCAGGGCCCAGGCATGTGCGTGGGTGTCCTTACGGACCACATCGGGTTCGCCCGTCACCGCGCCGGTCGACGGCGCGAGCCGGACCGCGACCGTCAGCTTGGTATTGATCAGGTTGACCAGCACGGTGCCGTCCATGGCCGCACACCCGGCCACACCGGGCTTGTCCGGCCAGGTCCACACCGTCGAGACCTCCGACTTCTTGGTGATCCGCTGTAGCCGGTCGGCCCCGGGCGTGCGATCGACGACGTAGAGCGAGCCGTCGACGGGATCGATGCACATGCCGCCGCCCGAGCCGATCCCGGTCAGCGCCGTAGTCGGCGGCGCCTGCCCGATGGTCGTGGGCTGTTCGATGCGCAGCACCTTGCCGGCCAACGAACTGGGATCGGCGGCCAACGCCGGGTTGCCCGCATCGCCGGTCATGACAACGAGCGTGGTGGGACTGGTGAAAATCAGCGCCCCGGTGTTACCGGTAGCACCTTTGGGGATGCCGGTCAGGATGTCCTTCGGGACGTCGCCGTCGGCTATCCGGATGACGCGATTGTCGCTAGGCGTGCTGATATAGGCATACATCAGCCGGTCCTGCGAGTATGTGGGCGACAGCACGATATCCATCAAGCCGCCGTCACCGGCCGGGTCGACCGGGATGACCATCTTCACCTTGGGCTCGGCGCTGATCGAGATTTCCTTGACGGCGCCGGTGATGCGTTCGGCGACCAGGGCGGTCTTGCTGTCGATCCCCATGATCAGGCCGCTGGTGCTCTCCAGACAGCCCTGCATGACGCCTGGCGCCGGACATGCCTTCGGGAATGGCGTGGGAGGCAGCGGCGGCGGCGGGGGAGGCGTAGAGCTGGGCTGAGGCCGAAGTTCGGGATCCGTGGTGAAAGGCTGCGACTGGGCATCGTTGAACCGCGCGCAGCCGCTCGCGACCAGCATCACCGCACACAACGCGGTGAGTGCGCACCGAACCGACCGCCGTATCCGCATGACCGACAGGCTACGGACTTTGGCTGCGCCCCCGCCACCTGCCACCGCCGCATCGCAGGCTCAATCAACCATGGGTGGTCTGCCGGAGCCCGATTTGGGGCCTGCGGCGGGGCTCACGGCGCACGAACTGCCGACTCAACAGGCGAAAGCGCCGCTCAAATCCCAAATTCAGGACTAAATGCCCTTACCCTGGCACGAGTGACCAGTTCGAATGATTCACATTGGCAGCGGCCGGACGGTTCCCCGGGGCCAACCGCGGGACGCCCCGTTTCGGCAAGCCTGGTCGACCCCGAAGACGATTTGAGCCCCGGCAGCTACTCGGGCGACTTTGGAAATACCGGTACCACCACGGTCATCCCGCCCTATGACCCCGCCAATTCCGGTGTCGTCAACTCGGGATACCACCTGGTCGAGGCGCAGGAGCCACTTCCATACGCCCAGCCGCAGCCGCCCGTGCGGCCGATGACATCAGCACCCGCGATCGACATCGACGAGGACGACGAGCGAGTACGCGCCGCCGGCCGGCGCGGCACGCAGCATCTGGGTCTGCTGGTGTTGCGCGTCGGGCTGGGCGCGGTCCTGATCGCCCACGGATTGCAGAAGCTGTTCGGCTGGTGGGGTGGCTCCGGGGTCACCGGATTCAAGAACTCACTGTCCGACGTCGGCTATCAGCACGCCGACATCCTCGCCTATGTGGGTGCCGGCGGCGAGATCGTCGCCGGAGTGCTGTTGGTGCTGGGCCTGTTCACCCCGCTAGCGGCGGCGGGAGCACTGGCGTTCCTGATCAATGGTTTGCTCGCGATGGTCTCGGCCCGGCCGCAGTCGCACTTCACCTACTTCCTGCCCGACGGGAACGAATACCAGATCTCGCTGGTGGTGATGGCTGTTGCGGTCATCTTGAGCGGCCCCGGCCGCTACGGCCTCGACGCGGGCCGCGGCTGGGCACAACGCCCCTTCATCGGGTCATTCGTGGCGTTACTGGCCGGCATTGCCGCCGGGATCGCCGTGTGGGTGTTCCTCAACGGGGTGAACCCGCTGGCCTGAGCATCCTTACCGGTAGGGGTTGGGAACCCGCCCCGAGCTGGCCTCGGTCAATTGCGGCAGGGTCGAGAACGTGACCGCGGGCAATCGCAGGTCGGTACCGTCCTTGAGTCGGGCCCGCGCCCACGAACCCCGGTGGAACCGCAGGCCGTCGATGTCGTCCCAGCGCACTGTCCTGCTACCCAGCAGCGTCCGCACCGTCACCCCGTCGTCGTCGGCGACGGTGCGCAGCCTGACGATCAATGCCGACAACAACACCGGGATGAGCAGCAGCAGCGCACTCGGCGGCCACGCCAGCACGGGTATGAGTAGTCCCAGGGTCGCAAATCCCACGGCCAGGTGCGCGATCGGTGACACCTTGATCACCACCGGTGAGCCAGTAACCACCCTCGTATCATTCCACCGTGCGCGCGCTGTGCCGCGGCCGCGCGGTCCCGCCCGCCCATGCGGGCGTGTTATGGCACCGGATTTGACGGTTGAGCTGTGCGAAGGCTACCGTCAGACGCTATGGACACCGCCGGAGAGCCCGGAATGCTCCCCACAATGCTTGTAGTACTTGGTCGGCGCGTTGGTGCCTGACTAGGTCGACCGAGCACCAACGCGCAACCCTCGTGCAGCAGCTGAGCTGGCGGGGGTTTTTTCTTGCCCACCAACGAGACCGCCACCGCAATAAAGGATTAACACGACAGTGAGCGCACCAGCGAAGCCACACTCACCGACATCGCAAGGCGGGGAAAACGGCGCCAAACCGTCGGTGCCCCAACCCAGACATGTTGCGCCGCAGCAACTTACCGGGGCGCAGGCGGTCATCCGGGCCCTGGAGGAACTCGACGTCGACGTCATCTTCGGGATTCCGGGCGGCGCCGTCCTGCCGGTGTATGACCCGCTGTTCGACTCCCAGAAGCTGCGCCATGTGCTGGTCCGCCACGAGCAGGGCGCGGGCCACGCCGCCAGCGGCTACGCGCACGCCACTGGCCGGGTCGGGGTGTGCATGGCGACGTCGGGCCCGGGTGCGACCAACCTGGTGACGCCGCTGGCCGACGCGCAGATGGACTCGATCCCGGTGGTCGCCATCACCGGTCAGGTCGGCCGCGGGCTGATCGGCACCGACGCCTTCCAGGAGGCCGACATCTCCGGCATCACCATGCCGATCACCAAGCACAACTTCCTGGTCCGCACCGGCGACGAAATTCCCCGGGTGATCGCCGAGGCATTCCACATCGCGGCATCTGGTCGTCCCGGAGCCGTGCTCGTCGACATCCCCAAGGACGTGCTGCAGGGCCAGTGCACGTTCAGCTGGCCGCCGCGGATGGATCTGCCCGGCTATAAGCCCAACACCAAACCGCACAACCGCCAGATCCGCGCGGCCGCCAAGCTGATCGCCGCCGCGCGTAAGCCGGTGCTGTATGTCGGCGGCGGTGTCATCCGCGGCGAGGCGACCGAGCAGCTCCGCGAACTGGCCGAGCTGACCGGCATCCCGGTGGTCACCACACTGATGGCCCGCGGAGCGTTTCCGGACAGCCATCGGCAGAACCTGGGCATGCCGGGCATGCACGGCACGGTGGCCGCCGTGGCAGCACTGCAGCGTAGCGACCTGCTGATCGCGCTGGGCACCCGTTTCGACGACCGGGTCACCGGAAAGCTCGACTCCTTCGCCCCGGAGGCCAAGGTCATCCATGCCGACATCGACCCGGCCGAGATCGGCAAGAACCGGCACGCCGATGTCCCCATCGTGGCCTGCGTCAAGGCCGTCATCGCCGAGCTGATCGCGATGCTGCGCCACTATGACATTCCCGGGACCCTCGAGCTAAGCGATTGGTGGGCGTATCTCGACGGGGTTCGAAAGACCTATCCGCTGAGCTACGGACCGCAAAGCGATGGCAGCCTCAGTCCGGAGTACGTGATCGAGAAGCTGGGCGAGATCGCCGGCCCGGACGCCGTCTATGTCGCCGGCGTCGGCCAGCACCAGATGTGGGCGGCGCAGTTCATCAAGTACGAAAAGCCGCGGACCTGGCTGAACTCCGGCGGGCTGGGCACCATGGGGTTCGCCATCCCGGCGGCCATGGGAGCCAAGATGGCGTTGCCCGACACCGAGGTGTGGGCGATCGACGGCGACGGCTGCTTCCAGATGACCAACCAGGAACTGGCCACCTGCGCGATCGAGGGCATACCGATCAAGGTGGCGTTGATCAACAACGGCAACCTGGGCATGGTGCGGCAGTGGCAGAGCCTGTTCTACGAGGAGCGCTACTCCCAGACCGACCTGGCCACCCACTCGCACCGCATCCCCGACTTCGTCAAGCTGGCCGAGGCCTTGGGTTGCGTCGGATTGCGTTGCGAGCGTGAGGAAGACGTTGTCGACGTGATCAACCAGGCTCGGGCGATCAACGACTGCCCGGTGGTGATCGACTTCATCGTGGGCGCCGACGCACAGGTGTGGCCGATGGTGGCCGCGGGCACCAGCAACGACGAGATCCAGGCCGCCCGCGGCATCCGTCCGCTGTTCGACGACGAAAGTGAAGGGCACGCCTAATGGTGAACGGGTCGCCTAAGACGCACACGCTCTCGGTCCTGGTCGAAGACAAACCCGGCGTGCTGGCGCGCGTCGCGGCGCTGTTCTCCCGGCGCGGTTTCAACATCGAATCGCTGGCGGTGGGCGCGACCGAGCAGAAGGACATGTCGCGGATGACCATCGTGGTCGCCTGCGAGGAGACCCCACTCGAACAGGTCACCAAGCAGCTGAACAAGCTGATCAACGTCATCAAGATCATCGAACAGGACGAGGATCATTCGGTGTCCCGGGAATTGGCGCTGATCAAGGTCCGTGCCGACGCCGGTACCCGCAGCCAAGTGATCGAAGCGGTAAACCTCTTCCGCGCCAACGTGATTGACGTATCGCCGGAATCCCTGACCGTGGAGGCCACCGGTAACCGCGGCAAGCTTGAGGCGCTGCTGCGAGTATTGGAGCCCTTCGGTATCCGCGAAATCGCTCAATCCGGAATGGTGTCGTTGTCCCGCGGCCCGCGGTGTATCGGCACTGTTAAATAACCAACAAGGAGAAACGCAACAGTGGCATTAGAGATGTTCTACGACGACGACGCAGACCTGTCGATCATCCAGGGCCGCAAGGTCGGCGTCATCGGCTATGGCAGCCAAGGCCATGCGCACTCGTTGAGCCTGCGCGACTCTGGCGTGCAAGTGCGCGTCGGGCTGAAGGAGGGCTCTAAGTCGCGGGCCAAGGTCGAAGAGCAAGGCCTGGAGGTCGACATACCGGCCGAGGTTGCCAAGTGGGCCGATGTGATCATGCTGTTGGCCCCCGACACCGCCCAGGCGGAGATCTTCGCAGCCGACATCGAGCCCAACGTGAAGCCCGGCGACGCGTTGTTCTTCGGCCACGGCCTCAACATTCACTTCAACCTGATCAAGCCGCCCGCCGACGTCACCGTCGCGATGGTCGCCCCTAAGGGCCCGGGCCACCTGGTGCGCCGCCAATTCGTCGACGGCAAGGGTGTGCCCTGCCTGATCGCCGTCGACCAGGACCCGACCGGAAACGGTGAGGCGCTGGCGCTGTCCTACGCCAAGGCCATCGGCGGCACCCGCGCCGGCGTCATCAAGACCACCTTCAAGGACGAGACCGAGACCGACCTGTTCGGTGAACAGGCCGTATTGTGTGGCGGCACTGAGGAATTGGTGAAGGCCGGGTTCGACGTGATGGTCGAGGCGGGCTACCCGCCGGAAATGGCGTACTTCGAGGTGCTGCACGAGCTCAAGCTGATCGTCGACCTGATGTATGAAGGCGGGATCGCGCGGATGAACTACTCGGTGTCCGACACCGCGGAATTCGGCGGCTACCTGTCGGGCCCGCGCGTCATCGACGCGAGCACCAAGGAGCGGATGCGCGAGATCCTGCGCGAGATCCAGGACGGCACCTTCGTCAAGAAGCTGGTCGCCAACGTCGAGGGCGGCAACAAGGAGCTCGAGCAGCTGCGCAAGGAGAATGCTGAGCATCCCATCGAGGTCACCGGCAAAAAACTGCGCGACCTGATGAGCTGGGTGGACCGGCCGATCACCGAGACGGCGTAGCTTTCGGCGCGTCGAGACTGAATCTGCGCACACGCGCGTCGGCGTGTCGCGTGCGTAGGTTCAGTGTCGGCGCAGGCGGTCGGCGGTCTGGACCACCCGAACGCCGGAGGCGGCCCGGCCGGCCCCCGCATTAACGTATTGGGTGGCGACTAATGATGGTGCTGCCTACATTCCGCCGGGGTGTTTCTGCGTAAGACGATGT
This sequence comes from Mycobacterium persicum, assembly GCF_002086675.1. Lineage (GTDB taxonomy): Bacteria > Actinomycetota > Actinomycetes > Mycobacteriales > Mycobacteriaceae > Mycobacterium > Mycobacterium persicum. Next base: position 4,052 of record NZ_MVIF01000042.1, on the reverse strand, counting down.
CGGTGGCTGGCGGGCATAGTGAGGAGTTTGATGCCCGTTGGTTCGGGTGGGTGAATCCGGCCGCTAAGGCGGTGCGGGCGGCCCGGGAGTTCGGGGATACGGTGAGCGCCGTGGCGACGTCGTGGCCGATGCCGTCTGAGTATTTAGCCGAGCAGCCGGTGCCGGAAGTAGCGACCGGTGTGAAACCGAATGACGGCCTGATAACGCGGCGGCGACGTTGTCGACGGCACGGGCGCACCGTCTGCAGGCCGTGGATGCGGCGCTGTATTCAGATTTGGTGGGATCGGATGAATCGGTGGTGCGTGATTACTGCCGTGAGTTGTTCTGCCAGTTGGCGTTTGGCGTTGCGGGGGAAGGGTTTGTCGCCGGCTGTGCAGTCGGTTGCGCAGGCGTTGGTGGCCCAACGTTGGCCGGACTGCCCAGGAGTGGGCAGTGCTCGGGGAGGAACACGAGGACGCGCTGGTGATGATGGCATGTCAGCGGCCGGGGTTGAGCGGGCCGGAGAATCCCAACCAAACGATCAGCTGCACAAGGGAATTCGTGGGGTGTCGGCAGTTGGAGGTGCTGCTGTGCTGGGAGCGCCACGGCGCCGACCTTCTCAATGTGGTGTACGCCGCGTGGGTCGCCGGCATACGGGCACCGCTGAGGCTACCAGTCCATTAATGAGCGAAACCCGTTCGACATCAGATGATTTGGCTGACGGCCGGCCTTCCTGTGCGCAGTTGTTACGCGCAACGCAGTAGTGTTACGTGTAACATCGTGGTGTGAGGAACCGAGTAGCAGAGCACCGGGCGCGGATGAGGCAGCGCGGATACAAGGAGGTCCGGTACTGGGTGCCGGATGTCACCAGCCCTGAATTCATCCAGCGAATTCACAATGAGGCAGCGGCGCTAAATGAGGCCGACCAGCGCGAAGACGCGGCGAAGTTCCTTGACGACATCCAAGCCGAGAGGATCACCGAGCAATGAAGGTCGAGCCAAAACGGGGTGACCTCTGGACGCTCGCCGGAGGCGGCGGCAAGCTGACCACCAAACCGCGGCCCGCACTCATTATCACAAGTGACGTCTTCTCCGACTTCGACTTCGTGACGGTACTGCTAATAACGACAGACCACACCGAGGGATTTACTCGCATCCCCATCCCGGCAAGCCAACAGACGGGACTCACCGAACCGTCCATGATCCAGGCAGACACGATCGTCACAGTCCTCCGACGCAATTTGCAACAACGATGTGGATACGTAACCCCAACCGTGCTCGCAAAAGTACGCGAAGTCGTCACCGCCTACCTTGGCTTCGGAGGATGACGCTCGCGAGCTACATCCACGCCCCCGGCGCGCAAGCGGAGCTGGTCGTCATCGGTCGGCGACAAGGAGCTGCGCTACGACCTGGGCCAGCTGGGGCATCGCTGACGACCCGGTGGCGCCTTACCGTGCTTTGGGTGTGGCCCGGCCTGGGTTGGTCGGGTTAGTTCATTGGGTGAGTATTGCGGCGTTTGTGGCGGGTGGACCGCATTTTGTCGCGTGCGCATGAGCTGTATCCGGCTGGTGGCGCGGGTGAGTCGTTGCCGGCCTCGGGTGGTGGGTCGGTGCCGGGGTCACCTGAAGCTGTCGGCGGGTTGCAGGCGGGTGTGACGAGGGCGGCGGGCTCGTATCAGCAGGCCCGTGCGGGTGCTGCGGGTCTGGACGAGGAGCTGCGGGAAGCCGCCGCGCAGGGCCGGCTGGCTTCGGGGGTGATCCGGGATCAGGCCCGCGCGGTGGCGGCTTCGACTGCGGCGTTGGGCTGCTCACCGGCGGGGGCGCATCTGATCATGGCGGCGATGGATCAACACCTTTCAGCGATGCAGGGCCAGCTGCAAACGACTGAGACCCAGTACCGGGCTGCGTCGGCGACCTTGCGGCAAACCGCGGCCGGGTACCAAGCACTTGCGGGTGGCGCCAAGGACTCCCCGCCGGCGGCGCCGTTAGATTCGTCAACTAAGACTAAGTGAAAACCTGGCGATAAGCGCCATATGCCTTACAGCGCCGGCGTGGGCGGGATGGGGCCGCCGAATTCGGGCACTGCGCCGGAGTGGGTCGATGTTTACGACAGGACAAGTGGGTCGCTGGTCGCGTTGTCGAATTCCTTGCTGTCTGGTGGGTCGAGACCAAATTCGCGCGGCCCATCTTTCGTCCTGAGTCCACGTCCGGTAAGTCGGCGATCACAACACCCGGTATCCGATCCCGGCGAGAGCTCGGGCTGGTGATCTGCCATCGGCACTTCCCGGTAGGTTTTGCTCCGCGAGGATGTTCAGGCCCTCGCCACCGGTCACCCCGTACAGCGCCGTCGAGACCGGATCCTCGGGTGGCGTCGGCGGCGTATGAATACGGATCGCCCAAAGCGTTTGTGAGGCCGCGATTACTCGGAAACCGCACAGCGGCGGGTCCACTTCGTACAGCTCAATGTCGCCTGTGCCGAACACCGGTGCCACGGTGTTCGGCACGGATCCGATTAACCGCGCTGTGCCGATCAATTCGCTTTCGCGCATCACTGCTTCCTGAGGGGCGATGATCAGGAGCCCAACGACGTGAGCCGGTCGGCGACCTGGACTACCCGGCGCGCCAGGTGCTCCAACGCGTCACCGGTCGCCCCGTCGAACTCGTTGATATTGTCGTGAGTCGAGACCAGGCTTGCCCCATAGGGATTGCCGTCGACGAACTTCAGCGGGTGAGTGTATCCGGGTGCCACGATGATGCCGCCGAAATGCATCAGCGTGACATACAGGGTCAGCAGCGTGCTCTCCTGACCGCCGTGCAGGGTGTTAGACGAGGTGAAGCCCGCATACACCTTGTCGGCGAGCTTGCCCTCAGCCCACAGACCACCGAGTCCGTCCAGGAAATCACGCAGCTGGGAGGCGACCGAACCGAAGCGGGTGGGGGAGCCGAAGATCACCGCGTCGGCCCACACGATGTCGTCACCGGTGGCGGCCGGAAGACCTTTCGTTGCTTCGTAATTCGCCGTCCAGGCCGGGTTGTGCGCAAACGAGGTAGGGTCGCGGGTCTCGGTCACGTGGCGAATGCGGACTTCGGCGCCGGAGGCCTCGCCCGCCGCGGCGACCCGTGTGGCCATCGTCGTTCCATGGCCGGTAGCTGAGTAGTAGATGACTGCGAGTTTCGTCATGGGGTCAGCGTATGTCCCCGTACGGTAACGCCGCCGGCCGCGATGACTTGGCGATCGAGGCCACGCATCGCTTCACTACCAAAATGATGGCATCCTAATGGGATGCGTACTACCATCGATAACGCCGGACGCTTGGTAATTCCGAAGTCGCTTCGTGAACAGGCGGGCATTACCTCTGGTGAGGTGGAAATTTTCGTCGACGGTGCTGCGATCCGGATCGAAAGCGTGGCGACCGACGACCTCGTCGAAGAGGACGGACTTCTGCTGCTGCCCAGTGGTGGGCCAGAGATCGACGCCGAGGCGGTCAGAAAGTTGCGCCTTGCCGACCAACGCTGAACACGTCCTGGTCGACACCAGCGCAGCGCTTGCGCTGGCGCAGCGTGAGAATCCGTTTCATCTGGCCTCCCGAGCGCGGCTCCTGGCATGTCGGCGTGGAATGTCGGGGCATGCCGCGGTGGAGCTGCTATCGGTCCTCACCCGGTTGCCGCCGCCACACCGCCTCAAATCTGCAGCGGCACTGCGCCTAGCGGAGACGAATTTTCCGGAGTCCCGCTTCCTGTCGGCGACGGATACAAAAGACCTGTTGCGAGAGTTTGCCGAACTGGGCTTGGCCGGCGGCGCGGTTTACGACGGTCTGGTCGGCGCTGCCGCGCGCAAGCACAAGCTGCCACTGATAACTTGCGACCGCCGGGCCGAACTGACATATCGCGTTCTGGGCGTCAACTATGAACTGTTGTCACCGATTTCGCGGTGACACCTGACCCGGCGGTCGACGAGCGGCAAGCGGTGCGCCGGCGATAGTCACGGCGTTCCTAGCCCGAAGTTGCGACCGTCTGGATAGGTGATTTGGGCTTTGACGTGGGGTTTTGATGGTTTTGGGTGTTTTGGGTCTGA